>CAYGBV010000048.1:0-26343 GCA_964348295.1 uncultured Gemmatimonadaceae bacterium | reverse complement strand
GATGAAGCAGCTGAACATAGCGATCGCGTTGGGGTTGGCGGCGGGGTTGCTGCTGGGACTGGTGGCCTCGATCACCGGGTCACCCTTCCTGATGGGAATCGCCCTGGGGGTCGAGCCTCTGGGCGACGCGTTCGTCGACCTGTTGAAGATGGTCGTGATCCCTCTGGTCACCTCAGTGATCTTCGTGGGCGTCGCGACCATGGGCGACCTCGGCAAGCTCGGGCGCCTGGGCTTCGGCACGCTGGCCTTCTTCGCCGTGACCACCGTGATCAGCGTGCTGCTCGGCATGGGGATCATGAAGGCAATGCTGCCCTTCGCCAGCGAGTCGCTCACCGAGATCGTGGGCGCGGGCACCACCGAGGCACCACAGCTGCCTGGCCTCATCGAGTTCCTCCTCGGCCTCATCCCGGCGAACCCGTTCGCCGCGGCCGTAGAGGGCGCGCTGCTGCCGCTCATCGTGTTCACCATCATGCTGGCGGCGGCAACGAGCGTATTGCCCAAGGATCAAAAGGGCGAGCTGCTGTCCCTCGCCAAGGCCCTAGCCGCTGCCCTCATCAAGCTGGTGCACTGGATCCTGCTGATCGCGCCGATCGGCGTGTTCGCGCTGGCTGCGCCCGTCACCGCCAAGGCCGGCTGGGCCATGCTGCAGAGCCTCGCGATCTTCGTGGTGGCCGTGCTCGTCGGCGAGATCATCTTCATTGCGGCCGTCTACATGCCAGTAGTGAAGTTCGTGGCCGGGATGTCGGTCAAGAAGTTCCTGAAGGGATGCGTCACGCCGCAGATCGTCGCCGCGACCACCGTGAGTTCCCCGGCCACCGTTCCAGCCATGCTCGAGGCCGCGGACGAGGAGTTCCACTGCTCACCCGTCGTGGCTGGCCTGGTCATCTCGCTCGGCGCGGGGGTCGGACGCGCCGGGGCGGCTCTGTTCCAGGGGGCGTGCATTGTGTTCCTCGCCTTCATCTACGGCGTGCCGATTCCTGTGGCCGGCATCGGAGGTGCGCTGCTCGCTACGTTCATCGTGTCGTTCGCAATCCCGAGCATTCCCGGCGGTAGCGTGTTGAGCCTCGCGCCGGCCATCGGCACGATCGGCATTCCGCTGGACGGGCTGGCGGTGCTGCTCGGTGTGGACCGGATCCCCGACATGGCGCGTACCGCGACAAACGTCACCGGCACTCTCACCGCCACCGTGGTGATGGACCGGTTCGAGGGCGGTGACGGCGCGGCCGAAGCACAGGCCGCCCCTGCGGCGTGAGCCCCGCGGGATGAGGCTCCCCACCGCCATCGCACTCGGCCTGGTAGCCGGGCTCCTCCTGGGACTCCTGGCTTCCATCACGGGGTCGCCGTTCCTCACGGGGATCGCGCTGGGCATCGAGCCGCTCGGCGACGCGTTCGTGGACCTCCTCAAGATGGTGGTCATCCCGCTCGTCACCTCGGTGATCTTCGTTGGCGTGGCGAACATGGGCGATCTCAAGAAGCTGGGACGCCTCGGCGTGGGCACGCTCCTCTTCTTCGCGGCCACTACCGTGGCGAGCGTCCTCCTGGGGATGGGCATCATGAGCGCGTTCCTACCCATGGCGAGCGAAGCGGTGACCGAGGCCGTGACGGCCGGGGCGACGGAGGCACCCGTGCTACCGGGCCCCGTCGAGTTCCTGCTGGGCCTCATCCCCTCGAACCCGTTCGCCGCTGCGGCCGACGGGGCGCTCTTGCCGCTGATCGTGTTCACGATCCTGCTGGCGGCGGCCAGCACCGCCCTGCCCCAAGAGCACAGCGACCGGCTGCTCTCCCTGGCCACGGCGCTGGCGGCGGCGCTCACCAAGCTCGTGCACTGGATCCTGCTGGTGGCACCCATCGGTGTGTTCGCCCTCGCGGCACCGGTGACCGCCCGGGCGGGCTGGGCCATGCTGCAGAGTCTCGCCGCGTTCATCCTGGCGGTGTTCGTGGGGCTGGTGATATTCGTAGCCGCCGTCTACCTGCCGGTGGTGCGGCTCGCGGGGATGTCGGTACGCACGTTCCTGCGCGGGTCGGCCAGCCCGATCATCATCGCCCTCTCTTCGGCCAGCTCGGCGGCAACGCTTCCCGCCATGCTCGAGGCGGCTGACGAGGAACTCAAGCTGTCGCGTCCGGTCACGAGCTTCGTGGTTCCGCTCGGGTCCGCCGTGTGCCGCGCGGGGAGCGCGCTGTTCCAGGGAGCGGCCATCGTGTTCCTGGCTTGGTTCTTCAGCGTGCCACTGGAGGCCGCGGGCATCGGTGCCGCGCTGCTCGCCACTTTCATCGTCTCGTTCACGGTGGCCGGCATCCCCACCGGCGGGGTCCTGAGCCTGGCGCCAGCGTTGGGCAGCGTCGGCATACCGCTCGATGGCCTGGCCGTGCTGCTCGGCGTCGACCGGGTCCCCGACATGGCCCGTACCGCAACCAACGTCACCGGGACGTTGGTTGCCGCGGTGGCGGTCGATCGGTGGGAGGGCCTACATGCCGGAGGTCTCGACCGCGCCGCAGGTGCGTAGAGCCGTACCGGCTCCCCTGGGGCATCGGGCCACCCCATCTCTCACCATGTTGTTCCGCCTCGCCGCCGACCTCCTCATGATGCTCCACCTCGCATTCGTGGTGTTCGTAGTCGTCGGCGGCTTCCTGGCGTGGCGCTGGCGCGGGCTGGCGTGGGCGCACATTCCGTGCGCCCTCTGGGGGGCGGTGGTCGAACTCATGGGGTGGGTCTGTCCGCTCACCCCGTGGGAGGTCGCGCTGCGGCGACAGGCCGGTCAGGCGGGGTACGAGGGCGGTTTCATCGAGCACTACATCCTACCGATCATCTATCCCGGCACCCTCACACCGGCGACCAAGGTCGGGCTCGGCCTGCTCGTCGTCGTGGTCAACATCTTCGCCTATGCCGTCTACCTCCGAGGCCGACCCAAGCGCTGACTGAGCCCGTCCCGGCTCGAACATCGCGCTAGCCCTCCGAAACCGGTACGGCCTGGGTAGATTCTCTTGTCCCGCCGAGCGCGAACGAGGTTCTGACAACATGAAGCTCCAACTCCACTGGCAAATCCTCATTGCGATGGTTCTGGGCGTCATCGTCGGGATCGTCTTCCAGGTCATCTACGATGCAGAGCCCTCCGGCTGGCTATTCGGCCTCATCGTATCACTGGGCACGATCTTCATCCATCTCCTGAGAATGGTCATCGTGCCTCTGATCTTCAGCTCCATCGTCAGCGGAGTATCGAGCGTCGGTGACGGGAAGCGGATCGGCATGCTCGGCGTCAAGACCTTCACCTACTACTTCGTATCCAGCCTGCTCGCCATTCTGATCGGCATCATGGTCACCAACGCGTTCAAGCCCGGCGTTGGCGCCAACATCCCGGTGGGCGAGGGTTTCGACCCGTCTTCGTTGAGCACGCCGCGGTCTGCCGGCCAAATCCTCATCGACATGATTCCCCTGAACCCGATCGAGGCCATGTCCTCGGGCCACATGCTCGGGATCATCTTCTTCTCGATCTTCCTCGGTTTCGCGATCACCAGGGTCAGCGAGAGGAATCGTGAGACCCTGCGCGGGTTCTTCGAAGCGTTCTTCGAGGCGATGATGAAGATCACCCAGGTGGTGATCAGCTTCGCGCCGTTCGGGGTGTTCGGTCTGATCGTCGCCACCGTAGCCTCCGCGGGGGTCGGCCTATTCATCACTCTGGGCCTCTACATCGGGACGATTCTCAGCGGATTCCTCATCCACCTGCTCATCGTTCTTCCGCTGCTCTTCTATTTCGCGACCCGGATCAACCCGATCTACCACTTCAGGGCCATGAGCGCTGCCATGGTCACCGCGTTCTCGACCTGCTCCTCGAACGCGACCCTCCCCGTCACCATGAGCGACGTCGAGAACAAGGCGGGGGTATCCAACACGATCTCGAGCTTCGTCCTGCCGATGGGGGCGACGGTGAACATGAACGGCACGGCGCTCTACGAGTGTGCCGGCGTCATCTTCATCAGTCAGGTCTTGGGTATGCAGCTCGAGTTCTCACAGCAGTTCCTGATCGTGCTGACCGCGTTGCTCTCCGCAGTCGGGGCGGCCGGCATTCCCGCAGCCGGTGTCGTCGTCATCTTCATCGTCACACAGGCGATCGGTTTCACCGATGCTCAGGTCGGGCTCATCATCGGCACCATGCTGGCAGTCGACCGCCCGATCGACATGTTCCGCACCACGATCAACATCTTCAGCGACAGCGTCGGCGCGGTGATCGTCGCGAAGAGCGAGGGCGAAACGAACTTCTACCCGGCCATGACCTGACCATACCGATGCCGGAGCGGCTGCGCACAGGCGACTCCGCCTCACTCCGAGGAAATGCCGAACGCTGATTACTTGGGGAATCTCCCACCCCTGATCCCTCGCGAGGTGATCTTCGGCAACCCCGAGCGGGCCGACGCCAAGATCTCCCCCGACGGGACCCGCATGGCCTACCTGGCGCCCGATGACGGGGTGCTCAACGTGTGGGTCGGCGCGGTCGGTGGCGAAGACTACCGTCCCATCACCCACGACCGCGACCGCGGCGTGCGCATCTACTTCTGGGCCCACGACGGCGAGCACGTGCTGTATCTGCAGGACGTGGGCGGCGACGAGAACTGGCGGCTCCACAAGGTCCACCTCGCCTCGGGGAGCGTCACAGATCTCACACCCTTCGAGAACGTCCAAGTGCAGGTCGCGGCGCACGACAAACGGCGCCCCAACGAGCTCCTCGTGGCGATGAACAAGAAGGACCCGCGTCTCCACGACGTCTATCGCCTGGACCTCACCACCGGACGGCTTGAGCTCGTGACCAGGAACCCCGGGAACGTCATGGGATGGGTCGCCGACGCGGACCACCGGGTGCGGGCGGCGCTAGCCGCGACGCCGGAAGGCGGGACGGAGCTGCTGGTGCGCGGTGAGCCGGAGGGCGAGTGGCGTTCGCTCCTCACCTGGAGCCCGGAGGACTCCCTCACGAGCGCGCCGTACAGTTTCACGCTGGACGGCGAGTCTCTCTACCTGGTGGACTCCCGGGAGTCGAACACCGCACGACTGGTGCGCATGGAGATCGCCACCGGCGCGATCCAGTTGTTGGCCGAGGACCCGGAATACGACGTGAGCGGCGCCATCGTGCACCCCGACACCAAAGAGGTGCAGATGGTGGCGTTCACGAGAGCCCGGAAGGACTGGATCGCCCTGGACCCGGCGGTCGACGCGGACCTCAAGGAGATCGCCAAGCTCAACCCCGGAGACTTCGAGCTGGTGAGCCGCACGCACGGCGACGACGTGTGGGTCGTGGCGTACACGGAGGACAACCGCCCCATCTCCTACTACGCGTACGACCGCAGCGAGAAGCAGGCAAGGTTCCTGTTCTACAGTCGGCCGGTGCTGGCCCAGTACACGCTCGCCCACATGAAGCCCATCTCGTTCCAGGCACGCGATGGGCTCACGATTCACGGCTACCTCACCCTGCCTGTCGGCGCACAGGGGCCGCTGCCCCTGGTACTCAACGTCCATGGCGGCCCCTGGCACCGCGACGTGTGGGGCTACGACCCGGAGTCACAATGGTTCGCCAACCGCGGCTACGCCTGTCTCCAGGTCAACTTCCGCGGCTCCACCGGATACGGGAAGGGGTTCCTGAACGCGGGGAACCGGGAGTGGGGCGGCAAGATGCATGACGACCTGGTGGACGCCGTGAAGTTCGCCGTCGAGAAGGGCCACGCGCACCCGGGACGCGTCGCTATCTACGGAGGCTCGTACGGCGGCTACGCGGCGCTCGTGGGAGCCACGTTCACGCCCGAGATTTTTTGCTGTGCCGTGGACATCGTGGGGCCGAGCAGTCTGATCACCTTCATCGAGACGATCCCACCGTACTGGTCCACCTACCTGCAGATGCTCCATGAACGAGTCGGCGAGCCCGAACGGGACGCCGAGTTCCTGAAGTCCCGCTCACCACTATTCCACGTGGACCAGATAAGGATCCCCATGCTCATCGCCCAGGGGGCGAACGACCCACGCGTGAAGCAGTCCGAGTCGGAGCAGATCGTGGCGGTGATGCGGGACAAGGGGATCGACTACGAGTACATGCTTTTCGAGGACGAGGGACACGGGTTTGCGAAGCCGGAGAACCGCCTCAAGTTCTATGCAGCGGCCGAGCGGTTCCTGGCGGAGCATCTCGGCGGACGGTTCGAGGACGGCGGCGCATAGCCGGCACAACCCGAGGCGGCGCATATGGGACTGAAGCAGCGGATTGGGGGACTTTGGGACCGGATCCGGCTGGTGCTGGTGGCCGTGCTGACGGCGCTGGTGCTGCTATTCGCGGTGCAGAACCTGCACGCGGTGCGGATCGACATCGTATTCTGGCAGGTCGCGGCGAGCGCCTCCCTGCTGGTGCTCGGGTCGTTCCTGGTGGGGCTGCTCGTGGGCGGCGTAACCACCTTTTACTACAAGGGACGGTTCTCGAGGGAGCGCCGCGCGCACAAGCGGGCGGTGATGGACAAGGCGGCTGCGGAGGAGAAGGCGGCAGTGGCGCAACTGGAGCCGCCCGCTGCACCGGAGCAGCCGGTTCCCGAGGAAGGCCAAGCCGCCGAGCCCAACGAGTAGGTCACATACGACAGCGCCCGGCTCGACGGCCGGGCGCTGTTTCCTACATCTCGCCTTCCGGTGCCGGTTCGGTCGACGCCCCCGCGCTGTACATGCTGTCTCTGTGCTCCCAGCACCAGTCGTAGAACATCTGTGTGGCGTCGGGGTACCGCTCGTTCGCGCGTGAGACCAGCTCGCCCCAGCCTTCGAGGAACGCCGCTATGCTCTCGGCGGTGTACCAGTAGAGCACGTTCCACTCATCCCCCCAGGCGTGGAACGCCGAGCCGGCCGCCTGGAGCTTCCCCTCGTTCACCAGTTCCTGGGCGATGGGGATCCACGCCGTGTCGGCAAAGGCGCGGATCTCGCCCACCTTGTCGAACTTACACTTGTTCTGGGACACAACGAGGGTCTGGGCCTGTGCCGCGGGCGCTACGAGGAGGAGGAGGGCCGCGGCGAGAACGATGCGACGCATTGCACGCCTCCAGTTCTGCGGGAACAATGAAGCTATCCGCGGGACGGCGGGGTGCAAGCACGTCGGCCCGTTAGTCGGGCCGGCGGGGCGGGTCGATTCCCGGCCGGGTGGGTCGCTGACCCGCTATACGAACCGGGTGCAGTACACCGGCGGCAGGTTCGCCGATACAAGGGACCAGGAGTCACCCTGATCCTCCGATACCCACACGGAGCCCGTGGTACTCCCGAACACCAGCCGGTCACCCGCCTCGTCCACGTCCAGCGCGTGCCGGAACACCAGATCGTAGCCGTGCTCCTGCGGCAGCCCCCTGGTCAGCACCTCGAATGACCTCCCGCCGTCCCGCGTGCGGCTCACCACCACGCGGCCGTCCATGGGAATGCGCCGCTCGTCGGCGATGGCCGGCACGAGCCAGGCCGTGTCGGGATCCTTCGGATGCACTGCCGCGGCGAATCCGAACGTCGAGGGTGGAACGTCCTTCACTTCCTGCCACGTCGCAGCGCTGTCAGTCGAGCGAAACACGCCGTTGTGGTGCTGCACCCAGTATGCATCAGGCACTTCCCTGCACTGCACCACGCGATGAGGATCCTGTATGGCTGGCTCGTGTTTCTGCTCCGGCGGCATGTACGCGGCCCACATCCCCTCGGTCCGGCAGTCCCACGACCTACCTGCGTCCTCGCTGACCCATAAGCCGCCGCACGAGATGCCGACCGTGAGCCGACCAGCATCCCGTGGATCCACGCATACGGAGTGAATGCCGGGGTAGTCGTAGCCCCCGCCGAACCACTGCTTCCTGGCCGGCTCGTTCCACAACGACTCCACGAGCTCCCACGAGTCGCCGCCGTCGTGCGACTCGAACAGCCCGCCCGGAATCGTGCCGCACCACAGGTGGCCCGGCTTGTGCGGATCGCCCGCTTCCAGCGCCCAGATCAGGGACAGCCTCCAGGGAATCTCCTTGCCGAACGCGTTGACATCGGGCGCGGCACCTGCAGGACGCTCGGGATATGCCGGCGTCGCGCACTCCTTCCAGGTTGAGCCGCCGTCCCGCGAGCGGTGCAGCTTGCAGCCAAAGTGCCCGTGCGCCAGACCGGCATAGATGGCCCCGTCCCGCGGGTCGCGCAGCACCATCGACACATGGTCGCCCAGAAACGACGCGGTGCTCACTCCCCACTCACATGCTCCACCGCGCTGAAGAGTGAACAACCCCTTCCTGCTCGCGACGAGAATGCGGTCACTCATGGCTCATCCACCTGAGAGGGCCTGCAACACGTAGACCTCGGCTGAGCTCGACACACGATCGGTCAGGCCCGTCCTATCCTGGATGGGCTCGCCGTCTACGAAGATCACCATGTGGGCGCGCAGGGCTCCCTGCTCATCGAGCACATAGCCGCGGGCAGCCGCGTACCGCGCGAACACCACGTCCAACACCTCGCGCACCGTGTCGCCGGGCGCATCGCTGGGTGGGACGGCCACGTGCCGCGCGAGGTTCGACGTGAAAACGACCCTGGCCACGTCAGGCTTCTCTCTCGACCTGCTGCGCCGCCCATGCGATCACCGCGATGACGGCGACCGCCACGCACTGAAACACCGGAACGAGATAGAAGCTGAACGTGCCATGCCCCGGTGGGCCGGCGTACAGCGGCGAGTACGCCCAGGCCGCGAACGCCAAGATCCCAATCGCCCCGATGAGGACGACCGTTGCCGGCAGCGTGGCAGCGCCGACGCGACGGCTCGTAACGGCCAGCAGCACGTAGGGCATGAGGCCGGCCAGCGTCGGCGGAACCAGGCCGAGCACGATGTCACCCACGCTCGCTTCAGCCGATTGGATCACCATCGCCCTGGTCAGGTACACCGTCAGAGCCACGGTGCCGACCGCGCCCAGTACTAGCAGTGCAGACGTGGCGAGCGTCAGTGTGCGACTCCCTGCCGAGTTCTGCTCGTTCATGCCACCATCGGGGATTGCCTACTCGGTCACTCGGGATTAAGCGGCCGGCTCGGCCCTTCCGCAACCCACTGGCGGGGAGGCGTTACCGTACCCCGTTACCCACGTACTCGTAGACGATGCCGGAGATGTCTGCGATCAGCTGGTCGGCTACGTCGCCATCCTCGATACCGCGGGTGAGCACCACCAGCACGTAGCCTTTCCCGTCTTCGACATACACGATCCCACCGTCGTGGCGTATCCTGGTGATCGAGCCCGTCTTGTGCGCGACCTGCGTTCCCTCCGGGAGCCCCGCCGGGATCCCCTCGTTGAATTGCTGCCGTGAGAGGACCCCCACCATCTCGCGGCACGACTCGGTACTCGCGGCCCGGTCCTCCGCGATCGCGCCGAAGATGATTCCGAGGTCACGCACCGTCGTGGTGTTGGACAGCCCCGCACGATACGCCTTGATGTCCTCCACGCCCCGCAGAACCTCGATGGAGTCGGCACCCAGTTGCCGCATGGTGTCCGTCACCCGCGCCCCTCTGACCTCCTCCATCAGGATGTTGGTCGCGAGATTGCTGGACACCGTGATCATGAGCTCGATGAGCTGGCGGATCGATTCCTTCTCGCCGATCCTGGCGTAGAGGGTGCCCTCCGAGTCGTCGGGCGCGCCCAGCTCGTAAGGCGATCCATCTACGATGGAGGAGAAGGTGTTGGTGACGGTGAGACTGTCGTCGAGGTGCAGCCGACCCGCCTCCGCATCCTGGTATAGCTGGATCATGACGGGCACCTTCATCATGCTTGCGGCGTGCAGGCGCATGTCTGGGCTGAGCAGCACCGAGTCACCGGACCGAAGGTCGCGGAAGTAGACCGCCACGACGTCATGCTCGGTCTCGGCCACGCGGGCCTGGATGCTCGCCTCGAGCTCGGCCGTGCGATCCACGGCGCATCCCACTGCGCCCGCAACGCTACACAACACGGTGAGCACCACCGCACACGCTCGGACAGCCCCTGGCAGGAACATCGTGGCTTCCACCTCCCGTGACTTCGCGGTCAGGCGAGGTGCTCGCGCACCGCATAGAGGGCCAGCTCCACACGGTTGCGCACCCCGAGCTTGCCCATGATGCGAGCGACGTGATTCTTGACGGTCTGCTCGCTCAGATTCAGCCGCTCAGCGATCTCACGGTTGCTCAGGCAATCGACGACCAGCCCGAGCACCTCGACCTCCCGCGCCGTGACGCGCGCCGCCGGGGTCTTCGCAGCCGTCTCCGGCACGAGCGAGTCGAGCAGGTACCCCGAGACGGCCGGGCCGGCCCAGATCTCGCCCTCGTTGATCGCGTTGAGCGCGCTGAGCAGCTGCTCCGGAGTGCAGCCCTTGGGGATACAGCCCCTTGCGGACTGCCGCAGGGCGAGGAGGCAGCACTCGCGTACCTGTTTGAGAACGTCGTCATCGGGCCACTTGTCCCGGGGCCCCAACAGCAGCGCGCGCAGCGTGCAGTCGCGGTCGTCGTGATCCACCATCATCATGATGCGACACGCCGGGTACTTTACGGCCAGGGAGCGTAGCAGCGTGCTGTCCTCGCGGCGCAGCCGGTCGTCCATAATCAGCAGCCCGGGCTCATGCTCCTCCATGGCGGGCCCGAGGGCATTCACCCCCTCGACCGATCCGACCAACTCGAAATCGTCGGCGTCGCACAGGGTGGCCTCGACGCCGATCCGCACGAGCGGCTCGCTGAGTGCGACGAGCACTTTCGCCATGAGTGATCTAAGTATAGCAAGTTGGCTACCTTATGCCGCACGGCGGGCCCGTCGACCCTCTGTGCCGACAAGCGCCGCCCCCAACGTGAGCCCATGGCCAGACTGATACGCTACGAGTACCGCCGACCGGGCAAGCCAGTCCAGGTCTACGAGGAGTGGTTGGTGGTGGACCGGCCCGACGCGAAGGTGCTGCTGCAGGAGTATGGGGGGCCCGACCTGGAGGTCGATGGTGCGCCCATGCTCGAGCACGGGGCGTACGCGGTGTGGTACGTGTTCCCCGGCAGGTGGCACGACATCGCGCGCTTCCACCTGCGTGACGGATCTCTCACGGGGTTCTACACCAATCTATGTCGGCCCGTCGAGTTGGCCGACGATCGCTGGGTCGGCAATGACCTCTTCCTCGATCTGTGGCAGCCGGCAGGCGGGGAGCCACGCTGGCTAGATGAGGATGAGCTCGCCGCCGCCGTGCGCAGTGGGGTCATCGACGGCGCCACCGGCAAGCGGATCCGGAACGAGCGCTCGCTCATCGACCTGCAGGTGGCGCAGCGCGCTTGGCCGCCGCCCATAGTCCGAGATCTGAGCCTCGAACAGGTGCGCGCCCTGAAGCAGCAACCGTGACCTCGCGTCTTTCGTATTGGGCCTCGGCGCCCCATTTTCGGGATACCGAGACCCTCACCATCCCAGGGGCACTCTAATGTCTATTCGCCGCCGGCTCCTCGATGTCACCGGCATGCAGCCGATGGCGCACAGACCGCCGCTCTCCAAGCGATTCTGGCTCTACTCCGCCGCGGCCTTCTTGATGCCCGTCGTGGTTCAGATCGTGCTGCCGGAGGATCCTGGCCTCACCGACGAGCTGGTGTGGCTGGCCACCCTCGCCCCGGCGTTCTTCCTCTCGCTACACTACGGGCTCAAGGGCGCCTTCGCGGCGCTCATGATGGGCACCGTCCTGTTCGTGGTAGTGCAGCTGGTCGTGGCGGTGAACTTCACCCCGGACGACTGGCGCATCACCGTCCCGATCTACGTGGCGTACGGGACCCTGGCGATCAGCGTCGGGTGGCTGTCAGAGCTGTTGCACTCCTACTACAACCGTACACTCTCCAACGAGCGCATGGCCGCAATCGGCCAGTTCGCAGTCACGGTGCGGCACGAGATCAACAACGCCCTGACGGCGATCGTCACCGAGAGTCAGCTACTGTCCGAGACCGAGCCGGAGCTCACGAACGAGCAGAGGGAGTCCGCCAACAATATCCACCAGGCGGCCATGCGGATCGCCGCCAGCGTCCGCAAGATCACCAACCTAGCGGACGCGCCGGTGACCTCCTATGCCGGCGCGGTGAAGATGGTGGACCTCGAAGCGGCGAAACACAAGCCGAGCTAGCGAATCGCCGTGTGGAGCAGGGTGTAGACGATTCCCCCGATGCCGGCGGATGCGGGGATCGTCAGGACCCACGCCCAGATGATTCGCCCCGCGAGACCCCACCGCACCGCTGAGAACCGCTGAGCGGACCCCACGCCAACGATCGAGCCGGTGATCACGTGGGTCGTACTCACGGGGATACCGAGGAACGAAGCCAAGAAGACCGACGCGGCACCACCGGTCTCCGCGCAGAACCCGTGTACGGGCTTCAGCTTCGTGAGCCGTGACCCCATCGTCTTCACGATACGCCAGCCGCCGGCTGCCGTACCGGCTGCAATCGCTGCGTGGGCCGAGAGGATTACCCACGTCGGCACGAACGTCGGGTCGGTGAGGTGAAACGCCGAGATCGGGAACTCCCGGAACATATGCTGCGACGAGACCAGTAAGCCAACGATGATGCCCATTGTCTTCTGTGCATCGTTAGTGCCGTGGCTTAGACTGTACGCTGCGGCGGACACGAGCTGGAGCCTGCGGAAGTACTTGTCAACCGACCGTGGCCGAGCGCGGCGGAACGTCCAGGCCGTGGCCACCATCAGCGTGAGCCCGAGCAGCATACCCAGGAGCGGGGCAACGAGGATGAACAGAATCGGCTTGACCCAACCGCCCAGGATCAGCGCATCGACCCCGGCCTTGGCTACAGCCGCCCCTCCGTAACCCCCAATCAGGGCATGGGACGAACTCGACGGGATGCCGTAATACCACGTGATCACGTCCCAGGCAATCGCGCCGATCAGCCCAGCCAGGACCACCAGGGGGTCGACCACGGAGATATCGATGAGGCCACTGCCGATGGTCTTCGCGACCGCCGTACCGAACCCGAACGCCGCGACGAAGTTAAAAAAAGCCGCCCAGCCGACGGCAAAGAACGGTGAGAGGACCCTGGTGGAGACAATAGTCGCGATGCTGTTCGCGCTATCGTGAAACCCGTTGATGAAGTCGAAGAGGAGGGCAACTGCTACGATGGCCAGAACGAACCATATGGACTCCAGCATCAGGCGTGCTTCAGGACGATTGACTCGAGGTCATTTGCAGCAGCCGCACAATTATCGATCGTTCTCTCGAGGTTGTCATACATTTCCTTCCACTTGATGATGGCAACCGGATCGGCTTCCTCGTCGAAGAGCTTGCCCAACATCGAGTGGTAGAGGGAGTCACCTTCCTCCTCCAACCGCTTCGCCTCGATACAGTGCGGCATGACCTCCTTCTTTGCGCGTAGCTTCTCCAGTGCCTTGGAAATCTCCTCCGTAGCCCGCAGGATCACATCGCATAGCTCCAAGATCCCCTCGGGCGGCTGGCCGAGACGGAATATCTGCGCCCGTCGTGCCACACTGTCGATGCGGTCGATGACGTCGTCCAGATCCGACGATAGTCGATGGATGTCCTCGCGGTCGATGGGCGTGATGAACGTGCGGTCGAGGCGGTTTACGACCTCGTGCGTGAACTCGTCCGCCTCATGCTCCAAACGCTTTATCACATCCACGTAGTAGTCGATGCGGTCGGGCGCTCCCATGAACAGCTCACGAAGATGGCCTGCGGCTTGGTGCGATCGACTCGCGACCTCCACAAACAGGTCGAAGAATTCCTCTTGGCGCGGCAGGAGTCGTATCACGAGCTTTCTCCCGTAAGGATCAAGTCGCGGGCGCGGTGATCAGGCCTGTTCGCTGCCTTTGAACACCTTCTCGTCGTAGTAGTCCAGCTTGTGCAGCGGCATCACGACGCTGGACAGGACGTTGAGTACGTGCGCCCCAATCCGCTTGTAGAACCTGGCGCCCAGCACCGCCGCCGTGGCCGTACGCGCATTGTAAACGCCGCGAGCCACACGCTCGACCAGCACATCGCAGCGATGCGTGAGATCACGCCCCTCCTGGATGAGCGCCATGGCCCGCTCCTGGTCCGAGGTCACGAACACCTCGCCGCCGGCCGAAAAGGCCCGCTCCACTCCCGCTCGAATCTCCTTCAGTTCCGCCAGGATATCGTCCTCCGGCAGCGGGTCTGGGTGGAGCTCCCGCACCTCGGCCAGGTTCTTCGCATAGTCCCCGATACGCTCCACATCTTTGACCAGGCTCATCAAGAGCAGGCAGTAGGGGAGGGAAGAGGTGTTCTTGCTGAGCGAGAGGTGGGCGATGACCTGCTTACGGATGGTCCGCTGCAGCTTGTTGACCTCGACATCGCTCTTGTAGACCTGCGTCCGCTCGTCGGGCGTCGCCAGCCGGTCGCTGAAGTAGATCTCTCCCGCCTGCAGCGTCATCTCGTGGGTGACCCGCAGCATCCGAGCGAAATTCTCGCCCATGTCAGCAAGCGGTGTCTCAGAGCGGAAGATGCTGAGTAATTCACGAAGCATAAGCGACCCCCGCGGCTACTCGAGGAGCTTGTTCACGGCTATCAGCAGAACTGGCAGACCGTAGAACAAGAGCACGACGTAGGTGAAGGCCCACCGACGGGACACCACGGCCACGCCAGCGAGTCGTGTGGCTGCAGAGAGCGGGATGTTCCGAATCCGCTCTACAGGATAAATCAACAGGGTTGCAGACATGTTGAACAGCAGGTGCACGAGCGCGATGATGACGCCGGCCGCAGCGTTGGGGCCCGTCACGGCCAGGGCGGCGAGCAGGGCCGTCACCGTGGTTCCGATGTTCGCGCCGATGGTGATCGGGAACGCCTGCGCGAGGGTGATCAACCCGGCGCCGGCCAGCGGCACGAGCAGTGACGTGGTGATGGAGCTCGACTGTACCATCACGGTCACCAGCATGCCTACCAGGATCGCGAACAGCGGGGCCTTGTACAGCCCCCGCGTGACGATGACCTCGACTCGGGAGTGCATCACCCTCCGCATCACCCGCACGAGCAGCATGAGCGCGATGTAGATCATGACCCCGGAGATGGCGATCAGGAGCACCGCCTGGAGCCGCTCCGAATCCGTGATCGCCTGCACCAAGCCCTTGATGGGCTTGAGCGCCGCCTTGAGCGCCCCCTTGATGGGGCTGTCGTACTGCATGCCGCCGAACCCGGTCACGAGCGACGCTATCGCGGTGGCTCCGCGCCGCAGGAAGCCCGTCAGCATCTCCAGCGGCAGCAGCAGCACGACAGCCATGTAGTTGAAGAAGTCGTGGCACGTCGCTACCGAGAACGCCCGGTGAAACTCCTCCCTGCGCCCCATGTAGGCGAGCGAGACCAGCGTGTTGGTCACCGTGGTCCCGATGTTCGCACCCATCACCATGGGAACCGCGTTGGCGATGGGAAGGGGATTCTCGGGCGCGGCGACGAGCCCGACGATGAGCGACGTCGTCACCGACGAGCTCTGCACCAGCGTTGTGGCGAGAATCCCCACGATGAGCGCCATGAAGGGGTTCTCGGTCGCCGCGAAGAACGCCTCGAGCGCGTCACGTCCGAGAGACTTGAACCCGTCGCCCAACCCGTTCACGCCCAGGAGGAACACGAACAGCAGCACGAGAACGGCGACGACGCGTGCAAGGGGATGGCCGGTGACGGCGGGCGGGATCTTCGAGAGTGGCGGTGCGGTGGGACTCAAGTGAGCTCTCAACCGTGAGGGTTCAACCCGCCTGAGGCTGCCGACAAACCGCGTGGGAATGTCACGAATGGGTAACGGCGGGGCAAGAGGAGACCCTGCCCCTCCACCCCACCCCTCGGGAAGCGGGAAACGGGAAACGGGAAGCGTACGGTAGACCGTGTGACATTCGCCCCTTCCCGCCTCCCGTTTCCCGGGAGTGGGGCGGGGCCGGGTACCCCCTTGCACCCCCATATTTTCGGTGTATATTCGGTATCCCTATGGCCGAACAAACGCCGAAATCCAGGCGGTGCCCAGTTCCGCAAGTTGTTGTTTACCAAAGGGTTGCGGAACTTGACCCGAGGGGAGGATCGCCGGCTCAGCTAGCCATCTGCCCCGATTGCGAGATGCCGCTCCTCCACGCCTCGGGATGCGAGTTCTGCCCGGCCTGTGGGTGGGGGAGGTGTGGATGAGCCGCCCCGCCACCGCCCAGCTATCAGGAAGCGGGAAACGGGAAACGGGAAGCGTACGACAGACTGCCCTACGTTTCCCCCTTCTCGATTCCCGCTTCCCGGAGAGACAGGGTGGAGCTGCGGTGCTCAATGAGCGCCTCCGCGGTACCAAGTTCGTCGAGCTCCCGCCCAAGTCGATCATCAACTCTCCCGAGTCCACCGGCATGGGGTTCTGGTCCCTCAATCCCTACGTCGGCTGCGAGTTCGGGTGCAGCTACTGCTACGCCCGCTACGCGCACCGCTACGTGGTGGAGCGGGCGCACGATGCCGGTCGCATCACGGAAGTCGAGTTCGCCGACCTGCAACAGCCGCGCGGGTTGGAATCGTTCGAGCACCGCATCTTCGTGAAGTCACGCGGCGCGGTGCTCTCAGCGCTCGACCGCGATCTCAACCGTGTCAGGCGCCGTACCGCGCTCGATGGCCCCCAGAGCATCGTCATCGGCAGCGGAACCGACCCCTACCAGCCGGCGGAACGCCAGTACCAGGTGACCCGGGCGATCCTCGCCCGCCTGCGGAGCGAGCGGGGCATCCGCATCGGGATCATCACCAAGAGTCCGCTGGTGACCCGCGACGTCGACATCCTGCGTGACCTGGCGCGCAGGCACTGGCTGTCGGTCTATGTCTCTCTCACGTGCGTCGACGTGCAGGTGATCAAGATCTTCGAGGCCCGCTCGCCCATGCCGCACGCGCGGCTCAGGGCCCTTGAGAAGCTCACCGGCGCAGGAATCCGCGCCGGGCTCATCGTGGCACCGATCCTTCCCGGAATCACCGACACCGTGCCGCAGATCGACACCCTCATGCGGGCCGCTAAGGACGCGGGCGCGCAGTTCGTCGTTCCCATTCCGCTCAGACTCTATCCCGACGTGCAGCGCCGCTTTCTCCCCCTGGTGGAACGGCACTATCCCGACCTCGCACCGCGGTACCGCGCCGCCTACGAGGACACTTGGAACGCGCCGGAGGAGTACGTCGCTGCCCTCAAGCGCCGCTTCCACCGACTCGCCTCGATCTATGGCATCCCCGAGTCTGCAGCCGAAGGAGAGGAAGAGGCGACGCACCACGCCGCACGGGCGGCACAGCTCAACCTGTTCACCAACTGGCCGGGGGACGGGAGGGGAGAAGGCGGACGATGCTGAACACGCAGGCACCGGGAACGGGCGCGAGCACCGTAGGGCGGAAGAGCAACAAGATCCTGAGCAGCGAGTTGGCCGTATGTCTGTGGATCCCACTCTTCCCCCTGCGGTGCGAGGAACGCCGCCGACCGGAGCTCGCGACCAAGCCCACCGCCCTGCTCTCGCCCGACGACACCCGCCGGCTGTGGCAGGTCTCACCCACCGCCCGGCGCATGGGCGTGCGAGTGGGAATGACAGTGAGCCAGTCGATCGGCCTCTGCCCCTCGCTCACGCTGTGCGAGCCGGACCCCGTCTACTACGACGAGCAGTTCGCCCGCCTATTGCTCACGCTCGGCGATGTGAGCCCGGCAATCGAGCCGGCGGAGCTGGGACGGGCGTTCATCGGGGTAGATGGACTAGAGGGGTTGTATGGGGGGCCGAGGAGGGTATTGGAGGTGATCGCGCGGGTGGTCGGGGAACGGGGAACGGGGAACGGGGAACGGGCCGCCCGCCCCCTCCACCCCAACTCCCCCGTGCAACGTGCAAGGGGAAAGGGGAAACGGACGACAGCAACACACCAGCGAAGCGGCAGCCGAGCGAAGCGACGAAGCCGTCGCACTACCGGAAAGCAGAACGGTCGTACCGTTCCCCTTTCCCCGCTCCCCGTTCCCCGGGGTGGGCGGGGTGGTTGGGCAGAAGTGGCCCGACTGGGCTGGGGAAAGGGAAAGTTCGTCTCCTGGGTCGCAGCCACCCGGGCCAAGCCAGGCGACGCCGTGGTCGTCCGCGACGACGAGCGCCGCGCTTTCCTGGCGAGCCAGCCCGTCGCCGTGCTTCCTGTCTCTTCCGACACCCACCGCCGGCTGTGGCAGTTGGGGATCAAGACGCTGGCCGATGTCGCACGCCTCCCGGAAGCGGCGCTGACCTCTCAGTTCGGCAGCGAGGGAGGTCGGGCGTGGCGGCTCGCTGCGGGAAACGCCGACGATCCGGTCACCGGACAGGAACGGCCGGAACCGATCGTTGCCGCCATCGACTTCCCGTCGCCCGTCGCCGACCGCGCCATGCTGGCGCACGCGCTGGACAAGCTCATAGAGCGCGCCCTCAAGCACCCGCGGCGCACGGGGTGGCGCGTGCACGTGGTGCGGGTGCGGGCAGCCCTGGAACACGGCGCCTCCTGGATGATCGGCGCGACCCTCAAGGATCCCTCGGCCGACCGCGACCACATCGCGGCCCCGCTCAAGGTCCGTCTCGAGCACACGCCGCCGAACGGTGCGGTGGAGCACCTCGCGGTGGAGTTCACCGCCTTCGCCCGCGGTACTGACGAGCTGCAGCTCTTCGCCCGGGATGCCAGCGCCGCGGCCCGGGCCGGCCGCCGCCGCGCGCTTCACGCTGCGGCGCACGAGATCCAAACCCGACTCAAGCGCCCGATGCTCTATCACATCATCGAGGTGCAACCGTGGTCACGCATACCCGAGCGCCGTTACGCGCTGATCGACTTCGAGCCCTGAACGTCCCGCAACCGGTCGCCGTCGAGCTGGACGCCCAGGGATTCCCGTTCGCCATTGACGATGGAGACGGGAAGCGAACGATCGACGAGATCATCGAGGCATGGCGCCTCGATGACGAGTGGTGGCGGGAGCCGATCATCCGGCAATACGTGGAGGTCGTTCTGGAGGGAGGAGGACACGTGGTGTTGTTCGAAGATCTGATCGCCAAGCAGTGGTTCCTGCAAAAACCGTAGCAAAGGGGCTGCAGATCGCCAACTGGCTCTCTCTGCTCCCTGCTCCGCACTCCCTCGATGTACACCGAGCTCCACTGCCACTCAGCCTTCTCCTTCCTCGACGGCACCACGCTCCCCGAGCAGCTGGTCCTCGAGGCAATCGATTTGGGCTATTCCACACTCGCCCTGACCGACCACAACGGTGTGTACGGCTCGATGGCCTTTGCCCAGGCAGCGAAGGACCTGGGCCTGCAACCCATCACCGGCGCCGAGGTGACGTTGCTCGACGGCTCGCACGTGACATTGCTCGTCGAGAACCCAACCGGCTACGCGAACCTCTGCCGGCTCGTCACCGAGGCGCACCTGGGCCGGGAGAACCGGCGCGATCCCCGCCTCGACTTCGCCTCGCTCGAAGCACGACACGAGGGACTCATCGTGCTCTCCGGCTGCCGCAACGGGCTGCTGCCCACGGTGCTGCGGCATGAGGGGCTCACTGCGGCACGCCGCTTCGCCGAGCAATGCCGCGCGGTGTTCGGGCGGGAGCGCTTCTTTGTCGAGCTGCAGCGCAACGCGGTGCGGGGCGACGTGAGCCTCACTCGCGCCCTGGCCGAGATCGCCGACAGTACCGGTCTCTCGCTGGTCGCCACGGGAGACGTGCACTACCACCGGCGGGAGGGGCACCGGCTGCATGACGCACTGGTAGCCATCCGCAACCGCAGCACGCTGGATGGCTCCCACGACGTGCGGAGGCCGAACAGCGAGTTCTACCTCAGGCAGCCGAAGGAGATGGAAGCACTGTTCCACGACCGTCCCGACGCCATCGCTAACACCGAGGTGATCGCCGAGCGGTGCCGCACATTCGATCTCACCAGGGACCTGGGCTACACCTTCCCCGATTTCCGCGGCAGCGAGCGGCAGACCGCACCCCAGGCGTTGGCCCAGCTCTGCCGGGTGAAGCTCGAGCAGCTCTACCCGCTCGGCTCGCCGCACCGCTCCGAGGCGGAACGCCGCCTCGAAGAGGAGCTGCGGCTGGTGGACCACCATGGGCTCTGCGGCTTCTTCCTGGTTTACCACGATCTCTTCGAGCTGGCCCGGGAGGTGGGGGCCGACGTGCGGCGCGGCACACGGCGGGCTAAGGGCAACATGCTTCCGGGACGGGGCCGCGGATCTTCGGTCTCCTCGATCATCTGCTACTTCCTGGGCCTCTCGCACATCGATCCGGTGAGCAACCGGCTGTTCCTGGGACGGTTCCTGAACGAGACGCTGGCCTCGGTCCCCGACATCGACCTCGACTTCCCCCGGGAGATCCGCGAGGAGCTGATCCGCCGAGTCTACCAGCGCTACGGCGACGAGCACACCGGACTGGTCTGCACGTTTCCCACCTACCGGTTGCGCTCCGCGGTGCGGGAGTTGGGCAAGGCCCTCGACCTGCCCATCGGCGAGCTGGAGCAGGTGGCCAAGCTGGCGGAGCACCGCTCGGCGGGTGCGCTGCGCGAGGAGCTCCACAAGCTCCCAGGGTTTGCGGGCAAGGTGAACGCGCCGCTGTGGCGCGACCTGTGTGACCTGGCTGAGGAGATCGCGGGGCTGCCGCGCCACGTCTCGCAGCACGTGGGCGGGATGATCATCTCCAGCCGCCCGCTGGTGGAGCTCGTGCCGCTGGAGCGCTCCGCCATGCCCGATCGGGTGGTATGCCAGTGGGACAAGGACTCCTGCGATGACGCCCGCTTCATCAAGATCGACTTCCTCGCCCTGGGGATGCTCTCGGCCGTGGAGGAGTGCGTGGAACTGGTGGCAGAAAAGGAAGGCGAGCCGCCCGACCTCTCCCGCATCGACTTCGAGGACGAGGAGGTCTACGACCAGATCTGCGCCGGCGACACGGTGGGGCTGTTCCAGATCGAGAGCCGCGCACAGATCCAGATGATCCGCCGCACCCGGCCACGCGACCTGCACGACCTCGCAGTCGAGGTGGCGATCGTCAGACCCGGTCCCATTGTGGGCGGCGCCGTGAACCCCTACGTGCGGCGCCGCGAGGCCGAGCGACACGCCAGGGAACGCGGACTTCCCTACGAGCCGCCGGTGGACCATCCCCTGCTCAGGGAAGCGCTCGGCGAGACCCTGGGTGTCATCATCTATCAGGACCAGGTACTGCAGGTGTGCCAGGCGCTGGCTGGCTTCACCGCGGGACAGGCCGAGGCGCTGCGTCGTGCGATGAGCCGCCGCAGGTCGCGGGAGCTGATGGAGAGCTTCTGGGAGGAGTTCCTCGAGGGTGCCCGCAAGCGCGGCGTCTCCGATGCCACCGCACGCAAGGTGTTCGAGCAGGTGGTGGCCTTCTCCGAGTTCGGCTTCCCCAAGTCACACGCCGCGGCGTTCGGCTTGCTGGCATACCAGTCGGCATGGCTCCGCTACTACCACCCGGTGGAGTACTACACCGGGCTGTTCAACAATCAGCCGATGGGGTTCTACTCGCTGGACGCGCTGGGCCGTGATGCCGCGCGCCACGGTGTCGCCATCCGGTTGCCCGATGTCAACAGGAGCGACGTCTACTGCACCGTGGAGGAGGGAGACATCCGCATCGGGCTGGGGTTCATCCGCGACTGCGGCTGGGACGTGGCCGAGGAGGTAGTGGCCCAGCGGGAGCGCAGTGGCCCGTACCGCAGTCTGGGCGACCTCGTGCGGCGCGCGCCGCCCAAGCTCTCGCGCGACGCCATCGAGAACCTCGTGTGGGTAGGCGGGTGCGACACGTTCGGCCTGACCCGCAGAGAGCTCCTCTGGCAGGTGGGCCTCTGGCTCCCACCCAAGACCGAGCAGCCCAACCCTGCGCGGGTGCGCCGCCAGCTTGAGCTCCCTCTGGTGCATCCCTACGAGCACCTGCGCTTCGGCGGCATCTCGAGCGACGAGCGACTCGTGGCGGAGTACGACGTGCTGGGGTTCTCGGCGAGCGGGCATCCGTTCTCCATGCTGCGCGACGCGCTGCCGCCCAAGGTGCTGCGCAGCGACCGGCTCGAGGAACTGGAGCACGAAGAGCGGGTGGAAGTCGCGGGCCTGGTGGTGGCGCGCCAGCGCCCGGAGACCGCCCGGGGCTACACGTTCGTCCTCATGGAGGACGAGGCGGGGATGATCAATGCCATCGTGCGTCCCGACGTGTACGAGCGCGACCGGGTGGCGGTTCGCGGGGAGCCGTTCCTCTGGATCCTGGGAACGCTCGCCAAGGACGACGGGACGGTGAACGTGATCGCGGAGGAGGTCAGGCCGCTCTGCCTCGGCCGCACCACCCCTCGCCCATTGGGAAAGGGGGAAACGGGAAGCCGGAAGCGCGATGCCGATCGAAACGACGCTTCCCGTTCCCCTTATGCGTTCTTGAAGCAACTGCGGCGCAATGCACCAGGGGCGAGGAGCTGGGGGTGAGCTTGGGCCGGGATTTGCGGCGAACCCGGTTTTCCCCCAGCTTCTCCCGATCCCGAACCTCCAGTCGAGCGCCCCCCATGACCCAAGAGATACGCGCGGACTACTGCGTCGCGGGAGCCGGCCCCGCGGGCGCGGTGCTCGCCAGCAAGCTGGCTGCCTCCGGGAAGCAGGTCGTGATCGTGGATCAGGGTCCTCGCTTCACCGAAGCGGATCGCAGCAACATGCTGCGCCGCAGCACGGAGACGCTGAACGACTTCGCCGACTACAACGACGACGTGGCTGCCGCTGCGGTGACGCCACACAGCTCGGCGAGCCAGGGAGATCAGGTCGTCGACTGGGCCGCGCAGCGACTGTTCGGCATCGGCGGGACCGCGCTCCATTTCGAGGGCATCATGGGGCGGCCGCGCGAGGACGACCTGCGGGTCAGGTCCCTATACGGATATGGGCGGGACTGGCCCCTGACGTACGCGGAGCTGGAGCCCTGGCTGCTGCGAGCCGAGCAGGAAGTCGGGGTCGCCGGAGCGGACGACAACCCGTACGCCTCGCCACGGTCCGGCCCGTTCCCCATGCCCGCGCACGCGTTCTCCTACTTCGATCGGGAGATCCTCGGGCCCGGGCTGAGGCAGCTGGGCATCACAGGGCACTCCTGTCCACGCGCGATCGCTTCGCAGCCGTATCGCGGACGCTCCCCCTGCCTGGCGTGCCGCGCCTGCAAGTTCTGCCCGTCGGGCGCACGCTACTCACCTGACCGCGTGCACATCCCACCGCTCGAGCGGCGCAGCAACGTGACCATCTTGCCGAACGTGAGCGTTCGCCGACTCGAGACGGACGCTGCCGGAGAGCGAATCGTTGCTGCCCACGCCCTGCGCGTGCCGGACCGCACCCCGCTAGTCGTGCGGGCAGAGCACTTCGTCGTGGCTCTGGGTGGAGTGGAGACTCCGCGATTGCTCCTGCTGTCGGCCGGCAACGGAGCGCACAGCGAGGGCCTGGGGAACATGGGCGGACAACTCGGTCGCTGGTTCAGCGACCACCTCCACCCTTACCTGACGTGGGACGCGGGACGCCCCGTAGGTGGCCGCCTCGGCTTCGAGACGATGGTCACCGACCATTTCCGTGCACGGCAGGATCGGCGCGAGCGACCCACCTTCTGGATGCTCGCCTCGCCCGCGATGGATTGGTTCCCGGTCGGCATTGAGGCGACCGCGTGGGCTACAAGGGAAAGCGTTCTCTCCATGCAGGCCGTGCGGGACAGCATACCACGAATGGTGACGCTCTCGGGCATGATGGAGCTCGGTGGCAACGGGGTGCTCGAGCTGGACGAGAGCGAGGTGGATGCCTTCGGGTCGCCCGTCGCGAAGATCACGATGAGGCTCACCGACTGGGACCGCCGGTCCGTCGAAGACATGGCGGCGCTGGCGCCGCGCATCGCCGACGCGACGGGAGCGGTCAACATCTCGGAGATCACGCCACCAGAGTTCGGTCTGGGCTATCACCCGTCGGGCGCGACGGCGATGGCGGAGAGCGCCGACGAGGGGGTCTGCGATCCAAACCTCAAGGTGTTCGGGCTCGACAACCTCCACCTGGTGAGCAACTCCGTCTTCCCGCACATGGCGGCCAACCCGCCGACGCTGACGATCATCGCACTGGCATTGCGTCTAGCCGCGCACCTCGAAGGATCGGAGGCCCTATGAGCCGCCATGACCTCAAACGTCGCGAGTTCCTCGAGATCCTGATGTCCCTGCCCCTCGGGGCGGCGATCGCTTGTGGTACCGAGTCGGGACGGCCCTTGTCCGACGTGCCGCTCGCGTCCCAGGAGGCGTTGAAGAAGCTGGTGCTGGTGCTCGGACCCTGGACCGATTCCGAGAGAGGGCAGGCGGAGAGCTTCGCGCAGCGCTTCGTGGCGGCCAGCCACATCGTGGGGCCTTACTTCCAAGAATCGCATGCCGCGCTCGAGACCCTCGCCGCGCGCTTCCCTGACGAGGCGCTGGCAGTGGGTGAGATCGACCTCGGGACGCTGCCGACACAGGAGCGCCAGTTGCTCGTTCAGCTGACGCGAGATCTGTACAGCCTGGTGGAAGTGCGGTTCTTCGTCTCCAGCATTCCGCCGTGGGGCGAGTGCCTGGGCGACAGAACGTGGCACACGAGGGCTCCTGCTTAGCGACGGTCTACGTCACCCCCGTCGCATCCACTCGCGCGTGAGCTCGAGCACCCGGTCCACGTCCGCAGTGTTGTTGTAGACGTGCATCGAGAAGCGCAGAATACCGCGGCGAATCGAGAGCTTGACCCCGCTGTCGCACAGGTGCCGGTACAGACTGTTCATCCTGGGGTCGTCGGCCGTGTAGTGCCGCCCGCCGCCGCTCGTTCCCACCGCCGCGATGTGTGCGAGGTGGGGGCCGGGCGGCCCTCCAGCCACGGGAAGACCTAGCTCCAGCATACCGCCCACGAGCTGCTGTGACAGGGCCCGCACGTGGGCCTCGATGTTCTCGACCCCGAGATCGTGCAGCAACTCGAGCGACGCCTGTGCCGCGGTCGCGCCCAGGTAGTTGTAGTTCCCCAGATCGAAGCGGCGCGCTCCCCGGGCGAACTCGAGCCGGTCGCGGTCCATTGCGGTCTCGTGCGCATCCGCACCCAGCGCCACACCGAACCGCGCGAGATAGGCAGGTTGCAGCCGGTCCGCCCAGTCACGCCGGCAGAACAGAAACCCGCTGCCGTAGAAGGCGAGCAGACCCTTCTGGGTCGCCACCGCCAGGCCGTCCACGCCGAGTTCCCGAACGTCCGTGCGCACCACGCCTACAGACTGGGCCGCATCCACCAGGAAGAACGTCCCTCGCTCACTGCACGCGGCTGCGATCGGCGCGAGGTCCGTGACGAACCCCGGCGAGAAGCTCACCGTGGGCACCGTTACCAACCGCGTGCGCTGGTCCATGGCAGCCGCGATAGCCTCGGAAGGAACGTGCCCGTCTTTGGGCGGCACGCTGCGCACCTCCACGCCGAGGCGCCTCTCGAGGTTCAGCCAGGGATAGACGTTGTTGGGGTGCTCCAGCTCCGGACAGAACACGACGTTGTCGCCGTGCTCCCAGGGGAGCGCGGCGGCGACGATGTTGAGTCCTTCCGAAGCATTCTTGGTTACGGCGATCTCGTCCACCTCGGCGTTGATCAGCCGCGCGAAGCTCTCCCGTGCCCGCTCGACCGTCGCGAGCATCTCCTGCTTGTCCCACTCCCCGTACATGTGCTCGTCGAGGTATCTCTCGACCGCCTCTCGCACCACGCTCGAGAGCAGCCCGCGCACGCCGACGTTCATGTAGGTACAGCGCTCCGCGCCGGGGAACAGCCGCCGCGCGTCGCGTACCGCGAGTCTGCTCATCGGTCCGGCCTCCTCACGCCACCGCGGGCTCGGCCAACCCGGTCTCGGAGTGCGCCACGATCATCGTCCCCACCATGTCCCCCATGCAGTTGATGGTCGTGCTGCCCATGTCGATCAAGCGGTAGATACCGCCCACGATGGCGGCGATCTCGAGCGGCAGCTGGAACGCCTCGACGAAGATGAGCGCAATGACGAGGCCGCCGCCTGGGATACCGCCGGAACCGGTCGTGAGCACCAGCCCGATGAGGAGCATCGAGACCTGGGATGCCAGGGTGAACTCCACGCCCGCTGCCTGCGCCGTGAACAGCAGCACGCCCGCCAGCATGATGGCCGTACCGTCCTTGTTGAGCTGGGCCCCCAGCGGAAGCGTGAACGTGTAGACGCTCCGGGGAAGTCTGAGCCGCTCCTCGGCGACGTCCAGCGCGACCGCGAGACTGGCCAGGCTGCTGCACGTCGCGACAGTGGTGGCGTAGAGTGGTCCGGTCTTCTTCAGGAAACCAGCCGGGGAGTACCGGGTGAAAACGACCAGCAGCGTGAGATATACCACTACCATTACGGCCTGCGCGCCCCAGATCCCACCGAGGAATACGGCCAG
>CAYGBV010000047.1:0-22968 GCA_964348295.1 uncultured Gemmatimonadaceae bacterium | reverse complement strand
AATCCCTCGCGGAAGATCGCCTGGGCCAGCACGGTGGCGGTCGTCGTGCCGTCGCCCGCGACATCGGACGTCTTCGTCGCCACCTCCTTCACCATCTGGGCGCCCATGTTCTCCACGGGCTCGGTGAGCTCGACCTCCTTGGCTACGGTCACCCCGTCCTTGGTTACTGTCGGACTCCCAAACTTCTTGTCGATCACCACGTTCCGCCCCTTGGGACCGAGCGTCACCTTGACCGCCTCGGCGAGCTGATCGACGCCGCTCTTCAAGTGGCCACGGGCGTCGACGTCGAAATGCAGTTCCTTCGCGTTTGCCATGTCTCAGTTCACCCTCTCTTCCTCACTCGACCACGGCGAGGACGTCGGATTCCTTGATGATCAAGAGCTCGTCGTCACCGACGCGGACATCGGTACCGGCGTACTTGGAGTACAGCACTTTCTGTCCGACCTTCACCTCCATCGGGACGCGCTCGCCCTTCTCGAAGCGTCCTGGTCCGGCGGCGACGATCTCACCCTGCAGCGGCTTCTCCTTGGCCGTGTCGGGGATGTACAGCCCGCCGCGCATCTCCTCGGCTTCCTCCAGCGGGCGTACCACTACGCGGTCGCCCAGGGGGTGCAGCTTCAGCTTGGTCGTGCCCTTGGTGGCAGGGGCCATGCGGATGCCTCCTAGCTTCTAAGTCATTGTGGGGCTGTTACTTATGAGTGTTAGCACTCGCTGCCAACGAGTGCTAATGGATGAGGAAGATATTCCCCGTCAGGTGGGTGTCAAGGGCGCTGCCAGTACGCCTCGAGCTCCACGCCGAGGCCGTCCGCCATGCGGTTCACGTAGTTGTAGTACGCGGTCACCTGGCACACGTCGAGGATCTCGGCGTCGCTCAGGCCCACGTCGCGCAGCGCATGCACGTCTGCCTCCTCCATCGCATCCGGCGTCTCGGTGAGTTTCGCCGCGTACGCACAGACCGCCCGCTCCCGCTGTGTCAGCGGGGCACTGCGGTAGTCGGACTCGATCGCCGCGACCTTGGTCTCGTCCTTCATGTGGCGACGGAGCCCCGCCCCGTGGTGCTGCAGTCAGTAGTGGCAGTGGTTGAGGGTGGAGACCACGACGGCGATCATCTCACGCTCCGCCTGCGAGAGCCCCGAAGGGCCCCGCATTATGTGCTCGTAGTAGCGGTAGTGTCCCTCGAGCGACTCAGGGTTGAGCGAGTGGATCTTGAGGATGTGGTCCACCCCGAAGCGCGTGCCGTGGCGCTCGTACAGCTCCCTGAGGCGCCCAGTGGCCTCGTCCTCCGGTACCCACGCGATCCAGGCCACGGGAGAGCTAGTTCAGAATGCGTCGGCCCACGATCCAGCGATCCCGCCACCAGCGGCTCTCGGGATCGGTGGCGCTGAGGCTCGAGAGCTTCACGCCCCCGCTCGAGGCGCTGTGGATGAAGGTGCCGTCGCCCACGTAGAGACCGACGTGGCTCACCCCGCCGCCGTTGGTGGAAAAACCCAGGATGTCTCCGGGGCTCAGGGCCGCAACGTCCTTCGGCAACAGCGTGCCTGTACGCGCCTGGTCCCGGCTCACCCGCGGCAGCAAGATGCCGTGCTTGCCGTAAGCGTAGTGAATGAGACCGGAGCAGTCGTAACCGTTCTCGTCGGTGCCGCCCCACTCGTACGGCGTTCCCATGGCGTCGAGCGCAGTCTGCACGACGGCGACCGCGAGATCGGCCGACTCGGCCGAGACCCCGTTGCCGTTGGCCGCCTCGGCAAGATCCGATTCCGAAGGCGGGTCGAACTGCGGCGCCGGCCCGCCACGGCCCGTGCGGGGCTGGCTCCCCCCGGGCAGACCGAGGGCCACGAACCCCTGGATGGCGAGCCCCCTGCGGTCCGCCGGATCGAGCTGCCAGAAGCCCCGGATGTGCTGGTCCTGTACCCGATAGCGTGCGTCCACGCCGAGCGAGAGGATCGAAAGGAGGCGCAACCGGTAACCCGCCCCGGCGCTCCACATGGCATCGAGATTGCCGTCCAAGTGCCGGATCCCCAGGGCCACCGACCCGACTGCGTACAGGCCCCTGCCCCGACCGCCCAGAGCGAGGGAGAGCTCGCCGCCCGTCATGGTACGGTCGGGTACCGCTTGGGAGTCCTCTAGATGAAATACGCCGAGGCCGTAGTCGAAGGGACCGAGCAGGCGGTTCCGGTAGGCTGCGGTGAAGGTGGTGGACACGCTGTCGTGCCACCACCAGCCGTAGGCGACGTCCAGCCGTCCCCCCTGAGCCACCAGCGGCGAGGCCCCGAGGAGCGGCAGCGCTCCGAGGAGCGCCACACGGCACAGGAGTAAGGCTCTGTTCACGAACTGTAACTCCAATAGTAGCAATGAAATAGGTGTCGGTCAACGTACAGGGCGCCGGGTGCGGTCAGGTGGCTTCGGGCAGCGGTGCAACTTTCGGGGGGTGGAAATCGTCTATATAGCCGATAGATTGCTTCGGCTTTTTTCGCAGGTACCCCCGACACAGGAGTCATCATGCAGCGACGTCTCGTCTTCACGCTGGTGGTGGTGGGTGCGGTACTCGGGACCACGCCGCTGGCGGCCCAGGTGCCCCAGGGGACGCCCGAGCAGCTCGAGCGCGGCCTCAGCGTCACCGCCGCCCGGTTGCAGCCCGATCTGGTCTCCGTGAGCCGCGGTGACACGGTGCTGCTCACCGTGCTTCTCACCGATGCCAGCGGGCAGCGGGTCCAGGGAACTCAGCTCGGGCTGGGGCGGACCTCGAATCACCTCGGTGTCGAGTCGATCAAGGACTCGATCGCGGACTCGTACCTCCTCTGGGGGGTGGGCCCCGGCGAGACGATGTTGCGCATCTGGGTGCAGATCCCCGACGACTCGGCGGGCTTTCAGTGGAAGCCGATCGATGACTTCCCCGTCACGGTAGAGGACTGGCCGGTGGCGCGGGTGGAGATTGACGAGCCCGCGTTCCGGCCCTACACCGGCACGACCTTCCCGCTCGAGGCGCGGGCGATGACCGACCACGGGACCGAGCACTACTCGGCGGCGGTCACGTGGCGCAGTGAGGACCCGTCGGTGGCCACCGTCACACCCGGGGGCGTGGCGAGCTTCTCGCGCTCGGGCGAGGTCACGTTCGTGGCCGCCACGGAGGGAGGGATCTCCTCCCGCAAGAGCGTGCGCGTGACGGACAACCCGGTGCGACAGCTGGACATCTCACCCGGCTACGTCACCACCCGCACGGGTGACGTGGTGCACTTCGACGTGAAGGCACTGGACGGTCGCGGGCGCGCCGTGGAGGGGATCGCCCTCACCTACGGCGTGCACGGCCTAGACTCGGCGGGCGCCGAGATCTACCGCGACGGCGCGTTCGTGGCCGAGAATCCCGGCACTTACAAGGTGCTGGTGACCGCCGGCGGGCTGGCGCAGGAGGCGGTCGTCTCGGTGGAGCCGCGTCCCAAGGCCACGCCCGTGGAGCTGGTGGGGCGCGCCGGTCCCTCCGACGTGACCACCAGTGACCTCTGGGTCTTCACCGGTCGGGACGGCCGTGACTACGCCTACACTGGGACCCACGCCGACGGCGGCGGCAACCGGATGTACGTATGGGACGTGACCGACCCGGCCAGCATCGTGCTGGTGGACAGCGTCGTGGTGGACGGCCGGGTCGTCAATGACGTGAAGATCAACGGCGACGCCAGCTGGGCGATCATCACGCGCGAGGGCGCAAGCAGTCGGCGCAATGGGATAGTGGTGCTGGATATCTCGAACCCGGCGCACCCCTCCATCATCGGGGAGCTCACCGACAGCCTTACCGCCGGCATTCACAACGTGTGGATCAATGGCGAGGTGGTGTACGCGGTGAATGACGGCACCAACGCCATGAACATCCTGGACCTGAGTGATCCGGCGAGTCCGAAGCACGCAGGGCGCTGGGAGGTCCGCCCGGGTGAGGAGGACAAGAGCCTGCACGACGTGTGGGCCGACGGGCGCTACGCCTATCTCTCCTACTGGGACGACGGGCTCGTCATTCTCGACATCGGGGCTGGCACCCACGGCGGCAGCCCGACCGAGCCGGCCTTCGTGTCGAGCATCAACTACCCGATCGGCAACACGCACACGGCGTACCGCGAGGGCGACTACGTGTTCGTCGGCGACGAGATCTTCGGTTGCGAGGAGTGCGTCAACGGGCCGCGGGGCTACATCCACGTGATGGACGTGTCGGATCTGGAAAACCCCAAGGAAGTGGCGCGGTTCGAGGTGCCCGAGGCTGGAGCGCACAACATCTGGGTGGAGAACGGCCTGATGTACATCGCCTACTACCAGGGCGGCCTGCGCATCGTGGATGTCTCCGGGGAGCTGCGCGGCGATCTCTACGCTCAGGGGCGCCAGATCGGCTGGTACCACACGGCGGCCAGCGAGGACGCGATGTACACCAACTCCCCGTTGGCCTGGGGCCCGCAGCCGTTCAAGGGCAACATCTTCGTGAGCGACATAAACAGCGGACTCTGGGTGCTGCGCCACGAGCGTGCGGCCGAGCTGTCGCCGTGATCAGTCGTGCGGTGTTCGGCGCGGTCGCCGCGTTGTGCGCGGCCGCGCCGGCGGCGTCCCAGGCCCCGCCCCCGGCGGACTACTGGGTGTACGTCGCGAACGAGTCGTCCGACATCGTGTCCCGGGTGCGCTTCGGGCCCGACGGGATCGCCGAGGAGAAGAAGATCCGCGTGGGCGTCATGCCGGCCGACCTGGACGGCGCCCACGGCCTGAGCGTTTCCCGAGACGGGCGGCACTGGTATCTCTCCCTGGCGCATGGCAACCCGTACGGCCAGGTGTGGAAGTTCGCCACCAGCAGCGACCGGATCGTGGACTCCGCCACGGCCGGCCTGTTCCCCGCCACCATGGGGATCACACCCGACGGCGGCATGCTGTTCGCCAGCAACTTCAACCTGCACGGCAACCACGTGCCCAGCTCCGTTTCGGTGTTCTTCACACCCCAGATGCAGGAGATGACGAAGATCACCACCTGCATCATGCCCCACGGTGGACGGGTGAACCGTGCCGGGACGAGTCACTACTCGGCCTGCATGATGAGCGACCAGCTCGTGGAGATCTCCACGCAGCGGCTCACGGTGACGCGTCGGCTCTCCCTCACGCAGGGAGAGGAGCAGCTGCTCCCCAGTGAGGCGGCCGACGTACGGGCCATGGGAGCTGGGGTGTGCAAGCCGACATGGGTGACGGTGGCTGCCGACGACTCGCGCCTGTACGTGCCGTGCAACGGACGGGGCGAGGTGCTGGAGATCAATGCCGAGACGTTCGAGATCGAGCGCCGCTTCTCCACCGGCACGGCGCCGTACAACGCTGACGCGAGTCCAGACGGGAGATACCTGGTCGTGTCCCTCAAGGGAGCGCAGGCCGTGGCGATCTTCGACCTCGCCACGGGCCGGGAGTCCCGGGTGTCCACCTCTCAGCCGGTGACGCACGGCGTGGCCGTCACACCCGACTCCCGCTACGCGTTCATCTCGAACGAGGCGGTCGGCCGCACGAGGGGCACGGTGGACGTGATCGACCTCGAGGCCAAGACGCGCGTGGCCAGCGTCGCGGTACAGCACCAGCCCGGGGGGATCGGCTTCTGGAAGATGGAACCGCGGGGGGAGACCGCGGCGCGGCGCTGAGCGCCCAGGTTCGCCAGTGGTGTGCGGCCCGACGGGGAAGACCTGCCGGGCCGCTCGGCGTTCCGGGCGCTTGACGCGCACGCCGCCTCCGGCCTAACTACGAGTCATGACGACCGTCACCGTCACCCGCCGGGTGCATTTCAATGCCGCGCACCGGCTGCACAATCCTAAGCTGTCCGACGATGAGAACCGGCGCATCTTCGGGCTGTGCACCAACCCCAACTACCACGGCCACAACTACGAGCTGGAAGTGTCGGTCCGGGGAGAGATCGACCCGGCGACCGGGTTCGTGGCCAACCTCGACACGGTGAAGGAGATCGTCGAGCGCCGCGTGGTCGACTACCTGGACCACAGGAACCTGAACCTCGATGTCCCGGAATTCGCCGAGCTCAATCCGACCACGGAGAACTTGGTGGTCGTCATCTGGCGGTTGCTGGAGGGCCGCCTGCCCGGGACGCTCGTGAAGCTGGTGCTGTGGGAGACCCCGCGGAATCACGTGGTGTACGAGGGCGAGTAGGCCCCGACCTTCCCCTTTCCCCCTTCCCTTCTCTCCCTACCTTGAATTGCTGAGACGCGGCTAGGTGGGTGCCACCCGGCACCTTCGGTGGATCTCGCGCCGCGTTCTTCCCTCATTGTTGATGATCTCGTAGAACTCTTCGTAGTAATCGAGCAGCCGATTGCGTTCTTTCTCATCCAGTGGCTCGAGGCCGCGAACCGTCTCGTAGATCTCGTCCTTGCGCTCGTTGAACAGCGCGAAGAGCGGTTCGAAATCGAGGTTTTCCCGACAGAATCCGCGGTACAGCCGATCCTCGACACTCCTGAGCCCGAGCCCAGGGTCCGGGATGGCGTACCGGGCCCGCACGGCTCCGGAGAAATCGAAGTCGAACGGGACCACGAGGTATGTCGGGCCCTCGGCGCGGATCATCTTGATGTTGTGGAAGTATGGGGCCGAGTAGTCGGTGTTACCGATCATGAACTCGAATAGGTCGACGAGCGCCGCCTGCCGGTCCTCCATGTTGTACGGGTGAAACTGCGGCCACTCCGACTCCACGGCGAAGTTCCGCTCCGCGAGGCGATCCACGTCCTCGATCAGAAATGCGTACTTCGTGCGCTCTTCGTTTTCCCCCGACGAGTCCCTGAAAGTGATGTGCAGCAAGCGAACCCGATAGCTCACGGGCGTGAGCAGGTTGTACGTCCGATAGGCCAGGTATTCCAGGAGCACATATGACTGGTAGTCATCCCGCTTGTCGTTGCAGGGTGCAACGAGCTTGAGCCTGTTCTGACCGTGGAATACCGTGCCCTCGACCCGGCCCCTTGGGAGGTCGAGCCTGAGAGGCGGAAAGTTGCACTTCGCCTTGTCGAGCCTGAAAATCCCCCGGGTCGTGAGCTTGACCGGTACGGTGACCGGTTGGCTGTCGGGTCCGATGAACGTGAACTGGCCCTCACGTTCGATGGTCTCGTCCCGCTCCTTCTTGAGATTCTCGATGTCCGCCTCGAGCGTCACCACGAGGGCCTCGTGGGAGGCGAACAGCGGCGCGTTTTCGGCGGCCTCCGCCATGGCGGCGACTTCCTGAGATGTGGGCGGGGGCGGGCGCTCTTCCTGCGCGGCTGCCGGAGCCGAGAGCGTAGCGGCTGCGGCCGGCACCAGGGGAAGCGAGAGCCTAGTCAACAGACGCAGGGGGATCCACATAGGGAGCCTCTCCAAGGGCTGAGCCTCGATCGCGAGTGGGTGCGCCTTCATACGGTCTTCACGAAAATCTCACCAATCTTGCCAAGCATTGCACAAAGTGTATACTGGGCCTGGTAAGGTCCGTTTTACGGTGGTGCTGACTCTCCCCTCCAATTGAGGGTCGGCACCCGGGTGTTCCACGCAGGTCACGTCGGCGGCTGACGCCGGCCAGAACTCGACGCCAGCCCGACGATACAACCCGGTAACCGCTGGGAAACCAGGCCGCGTACCCGACTCGGAGTCGGCGCGATGCTCGCGTCTCTCGTCGTGTTTACGTTCGCCGCTCCTGCCCTGGTTCCCGTCGCCCCGCGAGGCGATACCATGGCAAGGCACGAGAGCGCCGATCTGTGGGCTGCCGGGCGGCACGATCTACCCACATCCCGCCTGAGCCGCCGCGTCCCGCTCCTAACGATATCGGTCGGGTCACGATCTGGTTACCAGCCGAAGCGATGGTCTGGGGGACGATTTCCACATGTCCTTCTCCCCTCATTCGAAAGGAGTGACTACCGACGTTCCCCCACCGCTTCTCTCCACTCATCCAACTCCTTCAGCAATGGTGACTTATGAAACGTCCAAATTGGGCAGGGTGGCTCTTCCTCGCCGTCCTTCTCGGGATGCCCACGGTGCTGAGCGCTCAGCAGGTCAGGACCGTGACCGGGACAGTGATGGTGCGGGAGACACAGGAGCCGTTTCCGGGCGTCAGAGTTTCCGTGAAAGGAAGCATGATCTCGACGCTAACGGACAGCGAAGGGAACTTCTCCCTGCGCGTGCCACTGGGTGCGGAGACCCTGGTCTTCAACTACCTCGGGTACAGGTCCGAGGAGATACCCGTGGCCGATCAGGTGGCAGTCGAGATGCGGCAGGTGGCCATCGGAATCGAGGGTATCGTGGTCACTGCTCTCGGCGTCCAGCGTGAGAAACAGTCGCTGGGCTACTCGGTGCAAGACGTGCAGGGCGAAGATCTGACCGAGGTGCCGGAGCTCAACATCGTCAACTCGCTGCAGGGCAACGTGGCGGGTGTGCAAGTGACGGATGCGGGGCCCACCGGCGGTTCGGCACGGATCGTGATCCGCGGTGCCAGCTCGATCACGGGACAGAACCAGCCGCTGTTCGTCGTGGACGGGATCATCCTCGACAACACTTCCAGCCACGCCAACTACTGGAGCGGCGACTACTCCACTGACCGCAACAACGGTTACGGTGGGCTCGACTACGGCAACGCGATCGCAGACATCGATCCGGCGAACATCGAGGCGATCAGCGTGCTCAAGGGCCCGAACGCGGCGGCCCTGTATGGGTCGCGGGCCGCCAACGGTGCCATCGTCATCACTACCAAGACCGGCAGGGCCGCCACGGGCACCGGGTTGGGGATGACGGCGTCCATCAGCTACACCTTCGAGCAGCCCCTCCGGCTGCCGGACTACCAGGACCTGTACGGCCAGGGACTCTTCGGGGAGTTCCAGTGGGTCGACGGCGCTGGCGCCGGTCTGTGGGACTTCGTGGACGAGAGCTGGGGCCCCCGCCTCGACGGGCGGCTGATCGACCAGTTCACGGGTCCCCAGCAACCGTGGGTGCCCCATCCCGACAACGTGCGGAGCTTCTTCCGCACCGGTGGCACGCTGAACATGAACGTCGCGATATCGCGGGCCAGCGAGGACGCCAACATCCGCCTGTCCCTCACCAGCACGATGCTGGACGGGATGAGCCCGGGGAACACCCAGGATCGCTTCGGGCTGGCGCTCAAGGGAGGCGCTAACCTCACCGAGCGGCTCTCGGTCGAGGCCTCGCTGAACTACATCGATCAGAGAGCCGAGAACCGGCCGGGCACCGGATACGACGAGGACAACCCGATGCAGTCGTTCATCTGGTTCGGCCGGCAGGTGGACATGGAGCCGCTGCGGAACTACGAGTGCGTAGACGGCGGCCCCCCAACCGAGCCGACGCCGTGCACCGTCGGCGGCCAGTTCAACTGGAATTACAACTACCACAACAACCCGTTCTGGGAAGCTTTGGTCAACGGGAACAACGACGAGCGTGACCGGGTGTTCGGCCACATCAGCGTGAATTACCAGCTGACCGATTGGCTCTCGGTTTCCGGGCGGGTCGGCCGCGACTGGTATCGGCACCACCGGCACCGCCGCATTGCTCCGTACAGCCTGGACGATGCCGGTGACGGTGGGTTCGGCGAAGAGGTATTGTACCGCGCCGAGACGAACTGGGATGGGGCGTTCACGGCCACCCGGCGGCTCGGCGACTTCACCGTGGACGTGACGGCCGGCGGGAACCTGCGGAGCAACAGCTACGAGGCGAGCGGCGTGAACGTCACCCGGCTCACCGTGCCGGGGATCTACACGATCGACAACGCCGCGGTCACACCCGCTCCGTGGGACGTAGTCGAGGAGCGGGAGGTCCGCAGCTTGTACGGGTCCGTGAGCGTGAACTACGCGGGCTTCTTCAACGTGGACCTGACCGGCCGCAATGACTGGTCCTCCACGCTCCCCGAGGATGACAACTCGTACTTCTACCCCTCGGTGTCCGCCGCCTTCGTGTTCAGCGAAGCGATGAACCTCCGGAGCAGTCTCTTCAGCTCCGGGAAGCTGCGCGCGAGCTGGACCCGGGTGGGGAGCGATGCGGATCCGTACCAGCTCCAATCCGTCTACACCTCTCTCCAGGCGTTTGGCGACACACCCATGTTCGCAGTGCCAAACGACCTGTCGAACGCGGAGCTCAAGCCCGAGGAGACCACTGCGTGGGAGTTCGGCACCGACCTGGGCTTCTTCGACGAGCGCCTGGGGTTCGTGGTCACGTACTACACCCGCAGCACCAAGGACCAGATCATGCCCGTCGAGATCTCCCGGACCTCCGGCTACGCGGAGCAGGTGCTGAACGCCGGTGAGGTCCAGAACCGCGGGTTGGAGGTGCTGCTCAGGGCCACCCCGATCCGCAATCCGGGGGGGTTCAGCTGGGACTTCACGGTCAACTGGGGCAAGAACACCTCCGAGGTCACGGAGCTCTATGGTGACCTCGAGACCCTGGTGCTCGGCACGTACTGGAGCCTGAACATCGAGGCGCGCAAGGGCGAGCCCTACGGCGTCATGTTCGGTAACGGCTACCTGCGTTGCGAAGCTCCGGACTTCGTTGGCTGCAGCGCGGCCGATGAGGGGGCAATGCTCCTGACGGCCAGCGGCATGCCGCAGCGGGACCCGGTGCGCCGGATCCTGGGCAACTACAACCCCGACTTGATCGGCGGCGTGCAGAACCGGTTCAGCTTCGGCCCGGTCAGCCTGAGCGTGCTGGTGGACGGCCAGTATGGCGGCGACATCTTCTCCGTCACGAACTGGTTCGGTGAGTACGCGGGTGTGCTGGAGTCCACGATCCGAGGCCGAGAGACCGACTTCTGCGACCCGGGGATCATCGTGGACGGCATCCTCCCTGACGGCACGCGGAACACGTCGGTCAGTGTCTGTCCGCAGGACTACTTCGGGCGGAACTACGGCATCAACGAGGCGTCGATCGACGAGGCCAGCTACATCAAGCTGCGCGAGGTGCGGCTCGGGTACGAGCTGCCCCGGGAGTGGGTGAGCTGGATGGGCTTCAACGGGGGGCACTTCTCCCTCATCGGGCGCAACCTCGCGCTGTGGTCCAAGATCGACAACATCGATCCGGAAACGGCGTTTGACGCCAGCAACATTCAAGGCTTCGAGTTCGGCCAGTTCCCGACTGCGAGGAGCATCGGGTTCGCGCTCTCGTTGCGTTAACGGCTCAGCAAAGAGAGGCTACCAATGATGAGAAAAAGACTTGCCCACGCGGCGCTTCTCATCGGCCTTGCTTGGGCCGTGAGCGCCTGCAACACCGAGGGGCTGACCGAGGTCAACGAGAACCCCAACGCGCCCACCGACGTAGCGGCGGGCTTGCTGTTCGCGCGCTCGATCCAGTTGGGCGTGCAGCAGACCTTCGGCGGGGCTCAGTTCCAGTCGCACACCGCAATTTGGCCGGGGCACTGGGTGGAGCTGCAGTACCCCGACGAGGAGCAGGGCCAGGTGCGCCCCGCCCGGATGGACGCGTACTGGTCCAACTACTACGCCGGGGCGCTGATGGACGTCCAGACCGTCATCGATAAGGGCTTGGAAAGCAGCACGGCGAACATCGAGGCAGTAGGGCGGATCTGGAAGGCCTGGCTGTTCCACCAAGTCACCGACCTGTGGGGCGACGTGCCGTACTCAGAGGCGTTGCAGGCTGCGGACAACTCGACGCCCGCGTACGACACGCAGTCGTCCATCTACGCCGGGATCCTCGCGGAGCTGACGGCCGCTCAGGCAATGCTCAGTCCCGGCGCGGACGGCTTCGATGAGGGCGACCTGATCTACGACGGCGACTACGAGGCGTGGCGACGCTTTGCCAACTCGCTACGTATGCGGTTGGCGATGCGGCTCTCCGAGGTGGATGCCACTACCGCGCAAGCGGAGTTCGTGGCCGCGTACAACGCCGGCGGCTTCCAGAGCAGCGCCGACGATGCGTGGCTCCAGTGGGCCTCGGCCCCCTACGAGAACCCGATCTACGAGAACTCCCTCGTGCGGGACGACCACGGGGTCAGCGCCACAATGATTGACACGCTGAAGTCGCTGAACGATCCGCGGCTCGAGCTGTACGCCGAGCCCGCCGAGAGCGACGGCGAGTACCGCGGCCACGAGAACGGACACGACGATCTGCCAGTGGGGCAGTCGCTGGCATGGTTCTCCAGGCCCGGCAACCACTGGCGGTTCGACGGTGCGGCCACCCCGACGGCGATCATGACGTATTCGGAGTTGCTCTTCCTCGAGGCCGAGGCGGCCGAGAGGGGATGGATCGCCGGGAGTGCGGCCACGTTGTACACCGAGGCCATCACGGAGAACATGGCGCTGTACGCCGACGCTCCGAACGCTCCCACGGCGGCGGAGATCACCGCGTATCTGGCGCAGCCCGAGGTGGCGTACGCCGGGTTGACGTCGATCTATATCCAGAAGTGGATCGGTCTCTGGATGAACGGCTGCGAGGCGTGGGCCGAGTGGCGCCGCACGGACGTGCCCGACCTGGTCGAGGGGCCGGATCTCTTGATCAGCCGGATCCCGGTGCGGTTCTCCTACCCGGACACTGAGCAGTCGTTGAACGCGGCCAACCTGGACGCTGCGGTCACCCGCCAGGGAGGAGGCCTTGACCTGGTCACGCTGGTCTGGTGGGACGTGCAATAACGACTAACGCACGACCAGCGGCAAACGAAACGCCCCCCGCAGAGGACCGCGGGGGGCGTCTTTCGCTGCGATGCCGTCGGCCGTGAGGTCGCCCGCGGACCTATTGGCTGCGCATGAACACCAGGATCAGCCCTTGGCCGTGGGTGCCGTAGCCGGGACGCTTCGTGTAGCCCATGGGGTAAACCTCCACGGACTCCACGTCCTGGGCCCGCAGCGATTCCAGGATGCAAGTGTCAGTGGCCCTGGTCCCGTCCACGTAGACGTGGGGGTTGATGATGGTTCCAATGACCCGCGCATGGGAGCGGAGGTTGATCTGCGGACACCTACCCACGTGCCGCTGAACCTGCATGCTGGGCACCTTGCCCTCGAGGGTGCCCAGCACGGACCCGGCCCCGTCTTGTAGCGCCACCCCGGAGACGACGATGGCACCGTCTTGGTGCACTACGCCTCCCCCCATTTCGGCGGCCGGCTCCTCGGGCTGGGGAGACGCCGCGCAGGCCGCTGCCAGCGCTGCCAGCAACGGCATGGCGATTCGCTGGGGCCGGATGGACATAAGTGCCTCCTTGCACAACGACGGGAGCCCGCTCCCCACCCCCCCCTTAATACACACATGAGACTAGCAGGCCGCAACCCGCATACGCCTACCATAGCATCAACGGTCCAACCCGTCGTGGGGTTCCGCCGCGAGACCTGGGGAAACGGGAAGCGGGAGACGGGAAAAGGGAAAGGGGAAAGCTACGACTGGCCTACCCCGGGGCGGAACTCAAGCACCCCCGAGGGTCGAAGTGTCGTACCCTTCCCCTTTCCCGTTTCCCCCTGGTGGTGCGGGGAGCTAGCTCACGGCCACAACCACCCGAACACGCCGCCCGTGAACAGCCCGTAGACCAACGACTCGGCCAGCCCCTTCCAGGTCGAGCTCCACGGCCTGCCGAACCAGATCGAGTCGGGAATGCCTCCGAACCCGTAGGCAATCCACGCCGTGCACCCGACGATGCGGAAGACCGCGCGGTAGTCCGCCCCTGGGTCGAGCGTGCGCGTCGCGATGTAGGCCACCACGATCCCTACGACAACGTAGAAGATGAAGGACAGAACCATGTTCTTGCCCATCGTGGGCATGCCCGGCTTCCAGAGCTGGATGATGCCGGTGGGACCCTCCTGGAACTTGCGAACCAGCTCCGGGTCCTTCATCTGCTGCGGCGTGCCCCACGGCACCCAGTACTGCCCGGGTGCGACTCCCTTCAGCGCGTTGCGTAGCGGCTCCTCGTCGGGCAGACCCTTGAACTCGGTCTTCCGGTGGGGCAGGAACATCCAGACGATGGCGCTGAGGATCCACACGACCAGCGCGGACAATAGGATCGGCAGCCACAGCGACGGGATCGTGACCATGTGTGCCTCCGGCGTGTAAGGTTGGCGAACAAAACTACGGCCCGGCCCCGAAAGGGCCAGGCCGTAGCCCCGCGGATCGCGGATCTGGCGATGCGCTACAGCGTTACGACGCTCCAGGTCTTCTTCACGGCCTCTGCCGACTTCTTGAGGGCGGCGTGCTCCTCCTTCGTGAGCTCGATCTCGACGATCTTCTCGAGGCCACCGGCACCCAGCTTGCAGGGCACGCCGACGAATAGCCCGCTCAGCCCGAACTCACCCTCGAGCCAGGCGGCGCACGGCAGGAGTCGCTTCTTGTCCTTGGCGATCGCATCCACCATCTGCACGGCGCCGGACGACGGCGCGTAGTACGCAGAGCCCGTCTTCAGGTAGCTGACGATCTCGCCGCCGCCCTTGCGGGTGCGCTCCACGATGGCGTCCAGCTCGTCGCGCTTGATGAGCTGCGTGACCGGGATGCCGGACACGGTGGTGTAGGAGATGAGCGGCACCATGCTGTCGCCGTGACCGCCCAGCACCATCGCCTGGATGTCCTCCACGGACATGTCGATCGCCTCGGCGAGAAAGGTGCGGAACCGCGCCGTGTCCAGGATCCCCGCCATGCCGATGACCCGCTCGCGCGGGAAGCCGGTGACCTCCTTCGCCACCCACGCCATTACGTCGAGCGGGTTGGACACCATGACGATGATGGCGTTCGGGGCGCACTTCTTGATCTCCTGGCTCACCGACTTGACGATGTCGGCGTTGGTCTTCACCAGGTCGTCGCGGCTCATGCCCGGCTTGCGTGGGATTCCCGCGGTCACGACGAACACCTCGCTGCCCTCGGCGGGACCGTAGTCGTTCGCGCCGACCACGCGGCTATCGAAGCCCTCGACCGGACCCGACTGCGTCTGGTCCAGCCCCTTCCCTACCGGAATGCCCTCTAGGATGTCGACCAGCACCACCTCGCGCGCCAGCTCCTTCTCCGCCAGGCGCTGCGCAGTGGTGGCGCCGACATGACCTGCCCCAACTACGGTGATCTTCTTCATGGTCACGTCCCGTCTTGGTCGGAAGTGTTGGCAAGTGCTTCCGTGCGGGCACCGGCCAGCGGCGACTCGACCTCGAGGCCGAGTTGGCGCACCGCGTCGTACAGCACGATGCCCGTTGCCGCGGCCAGGTTCAGGCTCCGCACGGCCTCGCTCATCGGGATGCGAAACACCCGCTCGGGGTGCTTCTCCAGGATGCGCTGCGGCATCCCTTGGGTCTCATTCCCGAACACGAGGACGGAATTGGACGCATAGGGCGCGTCCAGGTAAGACTGCGTCCCGTGGGTGGAGAAGTACAGGCAGCGCTCCCGCGAGACGGCGCGGCGGAAGGCGTGCCAGTGTGGGTGGACCCACATGTCCACGGCGTCCCAGTAGTCGAGCCCGGCCCGCCTGAAGCGGGGGTCGTCCAGTGAGAAGCCGAGGGGTCGGATGAGATGCAGTGTCGCGTCGGTCGCCGCGCAGAGACGCGCGATGCTTCCGGTGTTGGGAGGGATCTGCGGTTCGATCAGCGCGATGGATAGACTCATCTGGTGCCCGTCCTCACGACCTCATCCCGGGGGCGCCGCAGCGCCCGTGGCCGCGCAATGCCGCCTCCCTACTCCTCCCGCCAGCGCGTGCCGCCGTCTTCGAACAGCTCCTTCTTCCACACCGGCAGCCGGCGCTTGGCCTCTTCGATCACGTGCCGGCACGCGGCAAACGCCTCTTCCCGGTGCGGGGCGGCCGCGACGACGGCGATACTCGGCTCGCCGAGCGGGACCCGACCCAGGCGATGCTGCGCCGAAAACTGGGCCTGGGGCCAGTGCTCCCGTGCCTGCTGGACGATGCGGTCGAACTCCTCGGCGAGCATCTCCTCGTAGGCCGAGTAGTCGATCGCCCTGACCGGCCCGTCCTCGGCGCTGCGCCGTACCGAGCCCACGAACACCACGGTCCCGCCTCGTCCGCCGTCAGCCACCGCCGCCATGAGCCGTGCGATGTCTATCGGCTCGTGGGTGCAGTAGCCCACGGCTACCCTCCGGCGAGCGGTGGGAGGAAGGCCAGCTCGTCACCGTGGGCCAGGCGGCCGCTCGGCGGAGTGTGCTCGCGGTTGACCGCCGCGAGGGGATGCTCTGGAAGGATGTCCCCTCCAGGGAGCGCGCCGCGTAGCGCCCGCACCGCGTCGGCGACGGTCGCCGGTTCGGGGAGGTCGAGGCTCAGCGTGTCGCGGCCCAGCACCTCGGCGTAGCGGGCAAAGAAGCGGCACTCGACGGTGATCGTCGTCGGTGCCGCCGCGAGCTGGTCTGCGCGCTGGTGCATAGCATCGGGAATATAGTCCGGATGAGAGTGGCCACCAATCCTGCACTCTGGCCACGCGTGGAACCGAAACGGATCCTGCGCCGTCCACGGAGATGATGGCAGGCGCACGCTTGAGCGCCTCGTGCATCGCTTGACACGCGCGGGCCGCGCGACGAGCTTGCGCGCCTCACGGGTGAACTAAATCCCACACAGAAAGCGCGAGGGTCTAAGGAACATGCGTCTCGCTCGTGCACTCCTCACGCCTGCGGCGGCCGCGTGCCTCGGCGGAGCGTTGCTCTGGCCCGAGACCGCGGCCGCGCAGTTTGATGAGCCACCGCCACCGGCTGCCTACGCCCTTCAGGGAGTGACGGTCATCGGCGCCGACGGCGGGCGGCAACCCAATGTGACGATCGTCGTGCGGCGCGGCTTCATCGAGGCCATGGGCCCTGAGGTCGCGATCCCACCGGGCGCGCGGCTGCTCGAAGGCGACTCCTTGCTGGTCTACCCCGGCATCATCGATGCCCAGGGCAAGGCCGACTTCGAGTTCCCGGAGCAGGAAGTGGACCGCTCGGAGCTCGCCTTCTGGGCGCCCCCGCGAGAGGCGCAGGGCTTCACGCCGCACCGTCGTGTCGTGGACTACCTGAGCGCTACCGGGAGCGATCTCGAGTCGCAGCGCACCAACGGGGTGGTGGCGGCTGCGGTGCACCCGGAGGGCGCCCTCATGCCGGGCCGTGGTACCGTGCTGGTGTTCCGCCCCGGGGCCGAGACGCCGTATGACCTGGTGGAGCAACCCGAGCTGGGTCCGGTCATGTCGTTCCAGGGCGCGAGCGGAATGTACCCGTCCACGATCTTCGGTGCCGCAGCCTTCTTGCGGCAGAGCCTGGAGGATGCCCGGTACCACGGCCAACTCGAAGCCGCGCACGATCGTGACCCCACGGGCCTCAAGGCACCGGCGTGGGATCCCGACTATGCCGTGCTCCGCAGCGTGATGGTTGGGCAGACTCCCGTCTTCTTCGGGGCCGATCGTGCAGCCGACATAAAGCGGGCACTCGAATTGGGAGAGGAATACGGCTTCCGCCCGGTGATCGTGGGAGGTGGGGAGGCCTGGCGGGTGGCCGACCTGCTGCGCGAGCGGGAGGTCGCGGTGCTCGTCTCACTCGACTTCCCCGAGCCGAAGCAGTGGAAGCCGGAGGATGAGGGCGAGGAGGAGACCCAAGAGGAGGAAGCTCTCGATGCCGCCGCCGAGCGTGAGAAGCAGGACCTCGAGAACCGCTATGCCAACCCAGGGCGACTGGCCACGGCGGGGGTGACCTTTGCCCTCACGAGCGGCGGGGGCGAGGCCGACATCCGGGAGGGAGTCCGCAAGGCCATCGAGTACGGCCTGAGTGAGGACGCCGCCCTACGAGCCGTCACGACGGCACCCGCGGCGCTGCTGGATGTCGACCACATCGCTCAGGTCCGGGCAGGCATGGCAGCGACGTTCATCGTCACTGACGGCTCGCTGTTCGGCGAGGACACGAAGATTCTCTACACGTTCGTGGAGGGCGAGCTCCAGGAGGGCACGGAGCCGGATGAAAACGGTGAGCCTTCGAGCGGCACCGGGACGGGAGGAGTGAGATGAGACGCGCGGTTCGACTGCTGACAGCCCTGCTCGCCCACTCGGTCTGGCTCTCTCCGATGGCGGCCGGGCAGCAGGTCAGGCCCCAGATCGAGGAGGGCGCCGTCGCGGTGCCCAAGGGCGACCTGTTTATCCGTAACCTCGACGCGGTGTGGACGGCGAACGACACAGTCTACCACAACGTCTCGATCCTCATCCGTGACGGAGAGATCCGACGCATCGGGCCCGACCTCGCGCCCCCGGGCGGCGTGTCGGTCATCGAGGGCCTGGGCTATACCGCCATTCCCGGTCTGGTGGACGAGCACTCGCACGTCGCCATGCGCGCGGTGAACGAGTGCACCGCCCCGATCGTGCCGGAGATCCGCGTGCTCGATGCCCTCGATCACGAGAGCTTCTCGATCTACCGCGCCCTATCCGGCGGCGTCACGACGGCTCAGATCTTCCACGGGAGCTGTAACCCCATCGGTGCCCAGAGCGCGATCATCAAGACCCGCTGGGGCATGGAGGACGTGCGGCAGATCCTGCTCCAGGGTGCGCCCCAGACGGTGAAGTTCGCCCTGGGCGAGAACGTGACCCGCAAGAACTGGCAGACCGATGGACGGCGGCGCTATCCCTACTCGCGCGAGGGGGTCGAGGCCGCCTACGTGGCTGCCTTCACAGCCGCGCAGGAGTACCAGGCGGCGTGGGACGCGTATCGCCGCAACCCCAGGGCCCACCGGGTGCCGCCGCGCCGCGACCTGCGGCTGGAGGCCCTGGTGGACATCATGCAGGGGCGGATTCGGGTGCACGCGCACTCCTACCGCAGCGACGAAATCCTGATGTTGATGCGCGTGGCCGAGCGCTTCGGCTTCAAGATCGCCGCCTTCACGCACGTGCTGGAGGGCTACAAGGTAGCCGACGAGATGGCGGCCCACGGAGCGGGCGGCTCCACCTTCGCCGACTGGTGGATGTACAAGCTGGAGGCGTACGACGCGACTCCTTACAACGCGGCCATCATGCACCGCCACGGAGTCAAGACCACTCTCAACTCCGACAGCCAGCTGCTGCAGGCGTTCTTCGTATACGAGTTGAACAAGCCGGTGAAGTACGGAGGCGTCTCCCGCGAGGAAGCGCTCCGCATGCTCACCCGTTACCCGGCGGAGCTGCTGCTGATTGAGGACAAGGTTGGAACCATCGAGGTGGGCAAGCACGGCGACATCGCGATCCTCTCCGGCGATCCGTTCGACGTGTACACCCGGGTGGAGAAGACCATTGTAGACGGCATCGTCTACTACGACCGGGAACGCGAGGCCGAGCTGCGGGGCGAGCCGGTGCGCTCCCTGCCGCAGTTCGATCTGGTACCCGAGGTAGCCGACGCCACGTACCAGGGGCCGGTCGCCCGCCCCGTCTCCTTCACACCGCCACCCCAGGGGCCGGTGACCGCCCTGGTGGGCGCTACGGTGCATCCCGTCTCCCGCCCGGCCGTTGCGGACGGCGTGGTGCTCATCGCTGACGGACGGATCGCCGCGGTGGGAACCGCCGCAGAGGTCCAGGTGCCGGCTGACGCTGCGGTGATCAACCTGGCCGGGAAGCACGTCTACCCGGGAATGATCGACCCGTTTACCCGGCTGGGCATGGTGGAGATCGGCCAGGTTCCGGAGAGCCGCGACGACCGGGAGGTGGGTCGCTACAACCCCCACATCCAGGCCCTGACGGGCGTGCACCCGCACAGTGAGGCGATCCCGGTCGCGCGGGCCAACGGGATTACTACGGCGCTCACCGGGCCGGCTACCGGGGTCATCCGGGGAACGGCGTCGGTCATCCAACTGAAGGGCGACACACCCGAGCGCATGGCGGTGGAGGATCGCGCCGCGCTGCTGATCGAGTTCCCGACGCCCGAGGGCGAGCCGTGGGAGGAGCCGAGCCTGGAGGGCGACCGTATCGAGGAGCTGGTGGCGCTGTTCGAGCGCGCCGTGCTCTATGCCGCGGGGCCGGTCAGCAGCGACGACCCAACGGCACCCTTCGGGCCCAATGTCGTGAACCGCGACAGGCTGATGCTCGAGGCCCTGGTGCCGGCGGTCACGGGCGAGATGCCGGTCTTGTTCGAGGCGCGGCGCGAGCGCGACATCCGGTCTCTATTCCTGTTTCTGGACATGTTCCCCGATGTCGACGCGGTCGTGGTACGCGGTGACCAGGCGTTCCGTGTGGCCGGCGAGCTGGCCGAACGTGAGATCCCGGTCATCGTGGGTTCGGGGATCGAGCTGACCCTGGATCGGGAGGATCCGGTTACCGCGGCGTGGGAGAACGCGGGCATCCTGCACGCGGCCGGGGTGCAGGTCGCCTTCACCACCGATGACGTCGCCCTGGTGCGGAACCTGCCCTATCATGCGGCGCGCTCTGCGGCCCACGGGCTTCCCCAGGAGGCGGCGCTGCGTGGGGTCACCCTCACGACCGCCGAGATCCTCGGGCTGGAGGAGGATCTGGGGAGCATCGACCCCGGCAAGCGTGCCGACCTCATCGTTACCACAGGCGATCCGCTCCAGATAGTCACCCAGGTCGAGCGGGCGTTCATCGCCGGCGAGGAGGTCTCGCTGGAGAGCAAGCACACGCGGCTCTGGAGGGCGTTCCGGGACCGACGCTGATATGGTGAACGGGGCGACCGCTCGGTGAGCGGCCGCCCCGTCGACGCTATGTGCTGCTCGGCCCTGAACCTAGGGCTGCTGGATGATTCCCGCTCTCTCCTCTGCCTGCTGCGCCACCATACCGCGCAGCTCCTTCGATGGCTTGAATACGGGGACCGGGCGGGCGGCTACCTCCACCGGCTCGCCCGTACGCGGGTTGCGCGCCATGCGCGTCTTGCGCATGCGGATCTTGAAGGTCCCGAATCCCCGGATCTCGATGTTGCTCTGGTCCGAGAGCGACTCCTTGATCGCCTCGAGGAAGGAATCAACGACCCGTGCGCAGTCCTTCTTCGAGATCATCGGGCCCGCTGTTCGGGCGATCGCGGCCGTGACTTTCTCGACGAGATCCGCCTTGGTCATTGGTCCTCGCTTGCGTGGGCCCCGGATGGCGGAAATAGCACCCCCTCACGGGGGTGCTTGGGCCGTCATAAATATGGGCTTACCTGTTGACTGTCAAGGGCTTGGACGAATTGCCTGAAGTGGCCCCTGGCATCGTGGGGGCCCGGAGAGGCCTCCGGGTGGTACTGCACCGCGAACAGGGGCAGCTCCCGGTGCCTTAGGCCTTCTACGGTGTCATCATTGAGGTTACGGTGTGTCACCTCGAGCGATTTGGCATCTGAGACGGCCTTACTCGTTCCCCTGACGGCAAATCCGTGATTCTGGCTGGTGATCAGAATCCGCCCGGAATCCAGGTCCCGGACGGGGTGATTACCGCCCCGGTGGCCGTAGGGGAGCTTGTCGGTCGCCCCGCCGAAGGCCAGGGCCAGGAGCTGGTGCCCCAGGCAGATGCCGAAGGTGGGCAGGCCCGCCCCCGCGAGGTCCCGGATCTCGGGCAGGACGTATTCCACGGCCGCCGGATCCCCCGGCCCGTTGGAGAGGAACAGGCCGTCGGGCTGGAGCTCGCGCACGCGGGCCGCCGGAGTGTCGGCCGGGACCACCGTGACGCGGCAGCCCAGCGACGTGAGGATGCGGACGATGTTCAGCTTCATGCCGAAGTCGTATGCCACCACGTGGCGGGCAGCTGCGGGATCGCCCGCCTCCCGCTCGGCGCTGATGGTAGCCCGGGATGCGAGGTCGAGTCCCTCCATTCGCGGGCTCGCGTCCAGAGCGGCACGGGATTCCTCCGAGGGGGCTTCGCCCAGCGCCACGATTCCCCGCATGGCTCCGGCCGAGCGGATGTGCCGTGCGAGCTTGCGGGTGTCCACGCCCTCGATCACGGGAATGCCCCGCCCCGCCAGCCACTCCTCCAGCGCCCCGCTCGCGCGCCAGTTGGAGTACTCCCGGGCGAGCTCTCGCACCACCACCCCGGTGACCTGCGGCTTCTCGGATTCCAGGTCCTCCTCGTTGATCCCGTAGTTGCCGATCATGGGCGCCGTCATGACCACGATCTGGCCCAAGTAGGATGGATCGGTGAACACCTCTTGGTAGCCAGTGAGGTTCGTGGTGAACACCACCTCCCCCGGCGTGGTGGCAAACGAACGGCGCGCCGTCCCGGGGAACCACGCGCCGTCTTCGAGCAGAACGTATGCTGGCTGGGAGGTCTTCACTCGCTAGTCGGGCTCCGGGGTTTGCTGCTGGCGCTGCGGCTCCACGTCGAGCGGCAGCTGCCGCTGTGGGGCCACGGGGGTGGGCGCCATCTGCTCGCTCTCCAGAACGGACCGCGGGGCGGCCGTCTGGGTGGACAGGCCCGCCAAGATCAGGCAGATGCCGAGGAAGATCCCTCCCATCCACCAGGTGGCCTTCGTGAGGATCGTCGCCGCCTGGCGGCCCCCGAGGAATGTATCGGTCGAGGCCCCACCGCCCATGGCGGCGAGGCCACCTCCGGTCCCCGCCTGCATGAGCACGCCGCTCACGAGCAGGAAGCAGAGTATCACCAGCAGCATCAACAGAACAAAGAACATCGGTCTCCTCGAACGGGGCGGAAGATACCCGGTCCCCGGCGCGCAAGTCAATCGAGGGGAACTCGCACCATCGCGCCCCACGCCACGGGGTCCAGCGAGGCGCCACCCACTAGAACACCGTCGATCTGAGGCTCGGCAACTAGGGCTCGGATGTTGTCGGGCTTCACGCTGCCGCCATACAGCACCCGCACCTCGGCGGGGTGGACGCCGCGCTCGCCAAGCCAGTCGCGGATCGCCGCGTGGACCTCGGCCGCGTCGTGTGGGGTGGCGGTCTTCCCGGTGCCGATGGCCCACACCGGCTCGTAAGCGATCGGGACCCGTGTGAGGGCGGCGCCGTCGAGCCCCTCCAGCACGGCGAGCTGGCGACGCACCACCGCGAGCGTCTCGCCCGCCTCGCGCTGCTCGATCTTCTCGCCCACGCACAGGAGGGGGATGAGACCGCCCTCCAACAGGGCGCGAACCTTCCTGCCCGTCTCCTCGTCGGTCTCGCGGAACACGTGACGCCGCTCTGAG
>CAYGBV010000046.1:0-43973 GCA_964348295.1 uncultured Gemmatimonadaceae bacterium | reverse complement strand
CTCGGCGATGATCTCGCGCACCCGGGGCACGCCCGACGTCACCGCGCTGAACGGCTCGAAGTGCCGGTCGGTGTGCTTGGCGATGATGTAGGCCAGCGTGGTCTTCCCCGAGCCGGGCGCCCCCCAGAAGACCATGCTCGCGACCTCGCCCCGCTCGATGGCCTGGCGCAGCGGCTTGCCCTCACCCACGAGGTGATCCTGCCCCAGCAGCTCGTCGAGCGTCTGGGGCCGCATGCGGTCGGCGAGGGGGCGGCGCGCGCCCTGGTTCTCGAAGAGGGTGGGGTCGGTCATGCGGAGTTCCTCGACGTCAATCTAACCCGCGGCTCGACGTCCCTTGCCTTGGTCCGACGACCCCGTGAGGGCGCACCGCCACAAATCGCTCCGCCGTGCGTGACTCAAGTACGAGGTACAGCAGACCACGCGCGTAAGGTGGGGCATGTCCCAGGCTGTCACTAGGCCCCCCAGCCCACCCCGTCTTGCGCCGACTACGCCACTGGCGTAGCTTCCCCGCTGCGGTTCGTTGAGACTCGGATGTTGACGGAGCAGGAGGACCTGACGGCGACCCAACTCAAGCTGCTGCGGCGGTTGGTGCGAGAGGAGTTCGGATGAAGAAACAGAACTTCGACAAGCTGGTCACGAGCATCAGGCAGGCCGGGAAGATCCGCCGAGGCCGTATGGCACCGAGTCGCACGACGACGGTCCGGCCTGCCGAGGTGAAGGCAATTAGGGAGCGACTGGGGAAGACCCAGACCGAGTTTGCCTTCATGATCGGTGTCAGCCCGGCGACGCTTCGAAACTGGGAGCAGGGTCGTCGTCGTCCGGAAGGCCCAGCCCGGGCGCTGCTGCGGGTCGCTGCCCACAGTCCCAGAGCGGTGGAGGCCGCTCTGAGCGAGTGAACGAGCTCAACTTCGCGCGCTCCGACGCAAAGCTCGAGCAGCGGATCATGGAGGTGCGCAAGGACATGGAAGCCGGCTTCGCACGCGTCGACGCCAATCTGGCGCGAGTCGAGGCCAGGCTGGTCAGGTGGATGTTCGTGTTCTGGGCCCCCACAGCCCTGGCCGTCGTCGCCTTGTTGCTCAGGAGCTAGGCGCCGGCTCCCTCTACTCGATCCCCACCCTCACCAACACCACATTCGCCACGAAGAACGCGGCCGCCCCCAGGAAGAACGCGACCGGCAGCCGCCACCCCTTCTTGCTCTGGAACTCCGGCACCAGGTTCGAGGCCCCCACGTAGATGGCCACGCCGGCCGAGACGGCGAGTCCGTTCGCTCGGAGCCAGGCGAAGGAGTCGGTCACCAGCATCCCCACGATGGTCGCCAATCCGAGGAGCGCCGCGCTACCCAGAGCCTGCTGTGGCTTCATCCCCCCGGCGATCTGGATGCTCGAGATGGTGAGCCCCTCCGGCAGCTTGTGGAGCAGGATGGCCAGGAACACCAGCACGCCGAGCGACCCACTGACCGCGAACCCGCTGGCGATCGCCACGCCGTCGAAGAACGTGTGCAGCAACAGGCCCAGCAGCGCCGTCACGCCGGCCATGCGGGTGACGTCGTGGGTCTCCTCGCCGAAGTGGAAATGCTCCGTCGCCGTGTGCTGCGTGAGGTGCACCAGGAGGTAGCCGATGAGCACGTACAGGGCCGCCGTCCCACCGCTCAGCTCGTACGCCTCGGGCAGCATTCGCACGAAGGCCACCGAGAGCATGAATCCGGCGCCGAAGGCCACGAAGCCCTCGATGATGCGGATGCCGAGCTTGGCGCCCCGGACCGCGGCGGCACCGCCTGCGACGTTGCCAAACGCCGCCACGACGGCGAACCAGAAAGCCGGGCTCATCGCCGCACCACCTCCATGAGCGCTTCCTTCGTGTTCAGCGACGGGTCCTCCAGAACCTTCTCCAACAAGGCCCGCAGCATCTCACCCATCTGCGGCCCCTCGGGCACACCGGCGTCCATGAGGTCCTGGCCGTTTACCGCCAGGTCGGCGACGGAGAGGGGCGCCCCGGATGCCCGCACCGCCTTCACCGCCTCCGCCAGCCGGCCACCGTGCCCTTCGGCCCGCGCGATGGCCACCAGATCGTCCACGGCGGGCCCAGCGCCGCTCATCCAGCGCCGCACCGACACCGGCGACTCCACGTCAGGCCAGGCGTCACGATAGTCGGCCACGCGCCGCCCACGCTCGATCTCGGCATTGGAGCACTTGAGCCGCCGCAGGGTCCCCTCGGGCTCATCCGACAGATAGGCAGTCATGAGAACCGCGTCCCGCGGATCGAACCGGTCGAGCGCCTCGGCCATCCGCTTCCCGCTCACACCGTTCCCCGTTCCCAGTTCCCCGTTCCCCACCCACTCGATCTCCGGAAGCCACACCCCCAGTCCACCCACCTCCGACCATAGCTCCACGAACTCCGAAGGGCTCTGCGCCCCATCCAGGCCCTTGAGCCACTCGTCTCGCACCCGCTCGGCAGACAGGTGCGGCAACCCGCCGACGTTGGCCTTGGCGGCCTCCCAGGTGGCCGCCTCGATCGGGAACCGGAACCGGGCCGCGAATCGCAGGGCCCGGAGGATGCGCAGGTAATCCTCCTGGAAGCGCCGCGCCGGATCGCCCACCGCCCGGATGATGCCCTGCTCGAGGTCGCCCGCGCCGTCGAACGGGTCCTTCCACTCGTGCCTGATCGGGTGGTATGCGATCGCGTTGATGGTGAAGTCGCGCCGCGCCAGGTCCTCGTCGAACGACACACCGAACTCCACCACGGCGTGCCGTCCGTCGGTCTCCACGTCCTTGCGGAAGGTAGTGACCTCGTGCGGCTGCCTGTGGCGGTCCAGCACAGCGACCGTGCCGTGCTCGATCCCGATGGGGATGCTGCGCCGAAATACCTCGCGAATCTCTTCCGGCCGGGCAGCCGTGGCCAGGTCGAAGTCCTTGTTCTCGAGCCCCAGCAGGTTGTCGCGCACCGCCCCACCCACGCACCACGTCTCGAACCCCGCCGACTCCAGCCGCTGGGCGATCGTCAGCACCTCGTCGGGGATGGGGAGGGTGGAAGGGAAGCCCATCGGTTTACCACCCCCCGGGGAACGGGGAACGGTGAACGGGGAACCGGCCGCCCGGCCGCCCTGCCACCTCGGGGAGCGGGAAGCGGGAAGCGGGAACGGGATATGAGAGGCGTGGCATGGGAGCTCGATCGGTCTCCGGTCGACCAATATAGGCTGCGCGAGCGCACCTGGGGACGGGCCGTTAGGGCGGCTTCCCCCCAGGGCAGCGAGCCAGCAGCGCAGCCACAGGGCCCGAGCGGCAGGGTACCTGGTACGCTGCGCCCCGGACGGGGACCATCACCAGTTCACCGGCGCGACACTGCCGGTCCCAAACGGCCCAATAACGTGATTACCGCAGGATCGGAGCAGGCTCCGTGCCGCATTTGGGCCCAAGCGTTAGGCTCCCGTCAGTCACGCATATTTCGTGCCGTAGATCACAGTTTGACCCTGTGATATTGAGGTAAGTTAACAACGCACAAAGGGTTAGGTTCGGTTTTGGATATGCCGAAGGAGTTCATGCGGACGCGCCCGCCGATGGCGCTGATCATCGACAACAAGGACTGGTCCGCCAGGTCGCTGGAGAGCGTCCTGACGCCGGCCGGTTACGACGTCATTCGTGTGAAGACCGGCATGAACGGCGTCGCGCGGGCCCGCGCGCACCCGCCCGACGTGATCCTGATGAACTTCGACCTGCCCGACGGCAACGCCGTGGGCCTGTGTCACCTCATTCGCGACGAGCCGAGGATCGGCTTGAGCATCCCGATCATTGTCCTCAGCACCGGGCACGCCACCAGGCAGCAGCGCCTCGCCGCCCTCGAGGCGGGCGCCTGGGAGTTCCTGACCTACCCGTTCGATGCGCAAGAGCTGCTACTCCGGCTCGACGGCTACACGACGGCCAAGGCCGAGATCGACCGGATGAAGCACGAGAGCCTGGTGGACGAGACCACCGAGCTCTACACCGACCGCGGCCTCGAGCGGCGGGCCGAAGAGATCCGCGCCCTGGCCTTCCGTCAGCAGCAGCCGCTGGCGTGCGTGGTGATCGCCCCGGCCTTCGAGTCAGGCCAGGAGCGGCCCAGCTCGGGGGCCGACGTGGACGCGATCGAGGAGGCCATCCAGCAAATCGGCGACGCGCTCAAGGCGGCGGGCCGCGTGTCCGACGCCATCGGGCGGTTGGGCAGAACCGAATTTGCGATCGTCGCGCCAGCCACCGATGCCGAGGGTGCGGTCAAGATGGCTCGCCGGCTGGCCGCGGCGATCCAACGGGCCAACGACAAGCCGAACAGCCCACACTTCAGGCTGCGGGCCGGCTATGAGGCAGTGCCCAACGTGCGGGAGGCGCAGATCGAGGCGCACGATCTGTTGGAGCGTGCCGCCATCGCGATGCGACGCGCCCAGCCCGACGGCGAAGACGAGTGGATTCAGGCCTTCAACGGGGAGGGAGAGTACCGCCACTAGGGGGCAGGCCCTGGGGGTGAAGCCAGACAAGCAGTGGGGAGCGGGGTCGGACGGGGTCGGCTCTGGCCCATAGACTTGAACCCTGCGCGGGAGCTCGACCGGCTTCGACCAGGCCCCGCTCTCCAATACAACTACGGGGAACGGTACTGCGGGACTGTCGTACCGTTCCCCGTTCTTCGTTCCCCGTTCCCCACGGTAGCGCGGGGTGGGGCGGCTAGCCGCAGAGCACGCTTCCCCCATTCACGTTCAGAATCTCCCCATTGATGCTAGCCGCGAGCTCCGAGCAGAGGAACACGATGGGCCCGGCGATCTCCTCCGCGGTGGCCACGCGTCCCACGGGGATCGTGGCCTCGATCCGCTGCTTCCCCCTACCGCCGTCCGCCCGGTAGGCGATCTCCGCCATCTCCGTATCCACCCACCCGGGCGCCACGGAGTTCACCGTGATCCCGCGCGGTGCCGCCTCGACGCAGGCCGACTTCACGAAGGAGATGATCGCCCCCTTGGTCACCGCGTAGTCGGCGTGGAATGCCTCGCCCCGCTGGCCGGCGGTGCTGGAGACGATGATCACGCGGCCGCCCTGCTCCATGACCGCGAGCGCGGCGCGGGTGCCGTAGAAGACTGCATCGAGATTGACGGCCAGCGTGCGGCGCCACCGCTCGTCGGTCATGTCGGATACCGCCACGTCCTCCGGCGGCCAGATACCCGCGTTGGCGATGAAGTAGTCCAGCCGGCCGAACGTCTCGGTTGTCTGCTGCACGGCACGCTCGCAGGCCTCCCGCTCGGCGAGGTCGGCTTGCAGGGCCACCCAGCGACGGCCGAGCGCCGCCGCGCTCTCCACCACCAGGTCGGCGTCGTCCTTGCGGGTGCGGTAGGTAAAGACGCCGTCGGCGCCGGCCTGGGCGAGCAGATTCACCGTGGCCGCGCCGATGCCGCGGCTCCCGCCGGTGACGAGGGCGACTTTCTCGGAAAGATCGATCAGAGACACACCACACATCTCCAGTGTCGGGGATCAGCAGACCAAGGGGACGGGGGGAACCTCTCGGGCAGGGACCTCCGACGCAACCACCCACCGCAGGGTCGGCCAGTGCAGGTTGCGGCTCGGCCGGGTACCCAGCTTCGCTCACAGCAGTTGCCGCCGACCACCCCCTACCACACCCAGCACCGGGAGCGGCCGCTAGCCAGACACTCGGCAGCGGCGGTGCACTGATGCTCGCTCAGGTGGGCACCCGGCCTCGCTTGTCCAGCATCGCTTCCCGCTTCCCGTTTCCCGCCTCCCCTCCTACAGCATCCTCCTGATCCGCTCCATCATCCCACCCTTCAACTCCACCGGCGGCACCGCCGCCAGCGGCCGGTCCTCCACGATGGCCCTGGGATTGTCCTCCGTCAGTAGCCGGGCAAGGGCCTCGTGTCCTATAGCATCCAAGTACTCCCTGCCCGTCGCGATGGTGCGGCGGCCGCCGTGGTTGTCGGAGGCCAGGAAGTCGCCCAGGCCCTGTGCCACGAGCTGGCGCGCCCGCCGTCCGCGCAGTCCGGGTCGCGCGATCGTCGTGGCGTCCACCTGCATCTTCGCACCCACCTCGCGCCACGCGCGCACCACCGCCGGAGAGCACTCGTCGTACCGCTCCGGGTGCGCCACGATCGGCACCACACCCGCGCGCGCGATCTGGCGCAGCACGGTCGTCGCGAACTCGGCGACCACGCTCAGAGGAAACTCCACCAGGTAGTAGCGCGACTCCGCAAGCGACAGGCGCCGGTCCCCCACCACGCCCGCCGGCAGGGGCTGATCGAGCATGATCTCGACGCCCAACAGGAGCTGCGGCTCGGACGGCACCACTGGCTCGAGCCCCCTGAGGGCCCGCTGGCGCCGCTCCACCGCGCCGTCGGCACCATCCTGCAGCTCGCTTGCGGTGATGTGGGGCGTGAGCGCCACGGCCGTGATCCCCAGCCCTCCCATGCGCCGCAGCACCTCGACCGACTGCTCCACCGAGGATGAGCCGTCGTCGATGTTGGGGAGGAGGTGCGTGTGGAGATCGATCACGACGCCGCCTCCACTGCCACGCCTGGGGAAAAGGGGAAGGGGGAAGGGGGAAAGGTACGACACCCCCAAGACCCATTCATCGCTGGTCGGCCAGCCTGGAAGGGTCGGTCTCGGCTACCGCCTCGCACGCAAGCGTCACCAGCGCGTCGGCGGCGAGGAGGGTGAGGGCGGTCTCGTGAGTCGGGGGACCGGATTTGGCTTGTTCGAGGAGACGGTCCGCGAGGTCACGCAGCTGGGGAACGCCTTCCTTCTGCTCGCGAACCGCCACGAGAATCCGCTCCCGCAGCGACGCCGGCGCATCCGCGAGCTTGGCCTCGAGCCAGGCCTCCAGCTCGGAACTCAGCCGACCCCCGCGCCGAGCGCGTCGGCCACGATCTTGGGTGTCTGCTCGCGGGCTGCCGGGAGCCTGGCGGGATCGCCGGCCCCCGCCGACGCGAAGTGCGGCCGGCCACCGCCCCTACCGCCACTCACAGAGGCGATGCGGTTCACCAGGTCGCCTGCCTTGACGCCGCGGGAGATGAGGTCGTCGGTGACGCCCACGTGGATCCCCGGCCGCTCGCCGCTCACGAACAGCACCTGGACGGCGTTCTTGCTCTGCTCGCGGAACGAGTCCATGAGCAGCCCTATCTGGCCGCGGTCGGAGACCGGAGACTCCCCGACCACGAGTTGCGTCTCCCCGACCTTGAAGTGGTCGTACGCTTCCCGCTTCCCGCTTCCCCCTTCCCGCAGCAGCTCCTCGACCTGCCGCTCCAGCCGCTTCTTCTCCTCTAGCAGCGCCTCGATGCGGCGCGCCACGTGCTCGGGGCTGGTTCGCAGGGTGTCGGCCGCCTCCTCGATCTTCTCCCCCAGGCTCTTCACCAGGGTGTAGGCCACCGGCCCGCTCACCGCCTCGATGCGGCGCACACCCGCTGCGACCCCCGTCTCGCCGCTGAAGTGGAACAGGCCGATCTGGCCGGTGGAGCGGACGTGGGTGCCGCCACACAGCTCCATCGAGATTCCCGGCACGTCTACCACCCGCACCACGTCGCCGTACTTCTCGCCGAAGAACGCCATGGCGCCCCTGGCCAGGGCCTCCTTGTACGGCATCTGGTGCGTCTCCACACCGACGTTTTGCCAGATGCCCTCGTTGACCTCCTCCTCGATGGCGTCGAGCTGCTCCAGCGAGACCGGAGAGTGGTGCGAGAAGTCGAACCGCAGCCGGTCGGGCGCAACCACGGAGCCCGCCTGCCGCACGTGCGTACCGAGCTGGTTGCGCAGCGCGGCGTGCACCAGGTGCGTCGCGGTATGGTTGCGCTCGATGTTGCGGCGCCGCTCCTCGGCCACCACGGCCTCGACGTCGGTGGGCTCGAAGTCGCCCTCGTACGGGCCGACCACGACCTGCTTGTTGTCGACCTTGACCACGTCTTCCACCGGCAGGGTCCAGCCCTCGCCCTTCACCAGGCCGGTGTCACTCACCTGCCCGCCCGACTCGGAGTAGAAGGGGTTCTCCCGGAGAATCAGTTCGAGCTGGTCGTCTCCCTGCCGGAAGGCGATGATCTCGGTGTCGGCCTTGGTGGTGTCGTATCCGACGAACTTCTGGCGCACGCGCGGTTTCACCCGGGTGAACTTCCCCTTGCCGCGGGAGCGCTTGACCACGGGCGCGCCGACCTCCTCTGTGGCGGTGGCCGCGGTGCGAGAGCGCTCCTGCTGCGCCGCCAGCGCCCGCTCGAAGCCCACCTGCTCCACGTCCCACCCCCGCTCCGCCGCGATGAGCTGCGTGAGATCGAACGGAAAGCCGTACGTGTCATACAGCTTGAAGGCGTCGGCGCCGGGGATCATGCCGGGCCCGCCCGCGGTGAGCTCGTCCAGCCGCTTGAGCCCGCCCTCGATGGTCTCGAGGAAGCGCTCCTCCTCCGCGCGGGTCACACTCTTGATGTGCTCTTCCTTGGTTCGCAGCTCGGGGTAGTCGTCGCCCATCAGGTCGATCACCACGCCCGCGAGCTCCACCAGCATCGGCTCGCTCTGGCCCAGCTTGTAGGCGTGGCGTACGGCGCGCCGCAGGACGCGGCGCAGCACGTAGCCGCGGCCCTCGTTCGAGGGGTAGACGCCGTCGGCCAGCAGGAACGCCACCGCGCGAGCGTGATCGGCCAGCACCCGGAAGCTGATCCCCTCGGAGCCCTGGCCGTACCTCTTCCCGACGATCTCCTCGGCCCGCCGAATGAGCGGCATGAACAGATCGGTATCGTAATTGGACTCGACCCCCTGGAGCACGGCGGCAATGCGCTCCAGCCCCGCTCCCGTGTCTACGGAGGGAGCAGGGAGCGGAGAGCGGTCGCCGGAGGCCGCCTGGTCGAACTGCATGAAGACCAGGTTCCAGATCTCGAACAGCAGACCCTCCTCGGCCAGCTCCTCGAACCGCTCGGTGGTCGGCGCCGGGCGGGACCACTCGGAGCGGGGGCGCAGGTCCACGTACATCTCGGAGCACGGCCCGCACGGCCCCGTGTCGCCCATCTGCCAGAAGTTGTCCTTGTCACCCAGGCCGTAGATGCGGGCGTTGTGGATCCCGGCGACCCTGCGCCACAGCGTGCGCGCCTCGTCGTCGGTGTGGTGCACCGAGATGAAGATCCGGGCCGGGTCGATGCCGAGGTACTGCTCGCTGGTTACCCACTCCCAGGCGTACTCGATGCCGCCCTTCTTGAAGTAGTCGCCGAACGAGAAGTTGCCCAGCATCTCGAAGAAGGTGTGGTGCCGCGCGGTGAGCCCGACCTGTTCCAGGTCGTTGTGCTTCCCGCCGGCGCGTACGCACTTCTGCGCGGTGACGGCCCGATTGTAGTCGCGATGCTCGAGCCCCTGGAAGACTCGCTTGAACTGCACCATCCCCGCATTGGTGAACAGCAGGGTGGGATCGTCTGCCGGGACGAGGGACGACGACGGAACGTGGGCGTGGCCCCGTTCCTTGAAGTAGTCAATGAATGATTGGCGGATATCGGCGGAACGCATCTTGTAATACTAACGACGTCCTTGGGCTCGGACTATACGGGGAACGGGGAACGGTACGACCGGCTGCTGACTGGGCGCGACCGTAGCGTCCGGAATGCACAACCACGCTACACCCCGCACTCATTCGGTAACGGCGCAGCAGTGCTCCGCCATAGCTTCCCGCCCATGCCCCTCAAGTCCGATCCCGAGACCTGGACCGACCCGCGCCACCTGCGTGGCCTGCACGGCGAGCAGGTGGCGATGCGCTACCTCACGTTCGCCGGCTGGCGGGTCACCGACCACCGCTTCCGCATGGGCCGCCTGGAGATCGACCTGGTGGCCCGCAAGGATCACCTGGTAGCATTCGTGGAGGTGAAGACGCGCTGGGGGACCGAGTTCGGGCATCCGACAGAATCCGTGACCTGGGCCAAGCGGCGGGAGATCGCGCGGGTGGCCACCGCATGGGTGGACCGCCACGGTCGCCCCGAGGATGTCTATCGCTTTGATGTGATTGGAGTTACGCTCTCGACGACCGGTCCGCACCGGGTCGAGCACGTGGAAGACGCGTTCCGGGTGGGGTGGCGGTAGAACGAGCTTCGGTTTATATTCGGTATCGCTGAATGGGGTAATAGGGAGCGGGGAACGGTAGGACGGGCGCCTCTAGGCATGCCCTCGCACACAGGTGATAGCGGGAATGTCGTACCGTTCCCCCTTCCCTGTTCCCCGTTCCCCAGTGAGAATCAGACCAGACCCGCACTCGAGGTAGCCATGCCCGCCAAATCCGACCAGCAGTCCACCACCGGCCTCACCGACGAGCGTAAGAAGGCGCTCAACCTTGCCATCGCGCAGATCGAGAAGACCATCGGCAAAGGCTCGATCATGCGCATGGGGCAACACGCCCCGCGGGTCCAGGTGGGTGCCATCTCAACCGGCGCGATCAACCTCGACGCGGCCATTGGGGTGGGCGGGATACCACGCGGCCGGATCACCGAGATCTACGGGCCGGAGTCCTCGGGCAAGACCACCCTCGCGCTCCACATCGCGGCCAACGCGCAGAAGGCGGGCGGCGTGGCGGCGTTCATCGACGCGGAGCACGCCCTGGACGTGGAGTACTCGCGCAAGCTCGGCGTGGACATCGAGGATCTGCTCGTCTCCCAGCCGGACACCGGCGAGGAGGCGCTGGAGATCGGCGAGATCCTGGTGCGCTCGGGCGCGGTGGACGTGATCGTGGTGGACTCGGTGGCGGCGCTCGTCCCCAAGGCGGAGATCGAGGGCGACATGGGCGACTCCCACGTGGGGCTGCAGGCGCGGCTCATGTCGCAGGCGCTGCGCAAGCTGGCCGGCAGCATCAACCGGTCCCGCACCTCAGTGGTGTTCATCAATCAGCTGCGCGAGAAGATCGGGGTGATGTTCGGCAACCCGGAGACGACCACCGGGGGCCGGGCGCTCAAGTTCTACTCGTCGGTGCGGCTCGACTTGCGGCGCATCGGCCCGGTCAAGGAACGGGACGAGATCACCGGCAGCAAGGTCCGCGTGAAGGTCGTGAAGAACAAGGTGGCACCGCCGTTCCGGCAGGCCGAGTTCGACATCATGTTCAACGAGGGCATCAGCCACACGTCGCTCCTGGTGGACATCGGCGCCGAAGCGGGCATCATCGACAAGAGCGGTGCCTGGTACTCCTACGGCAAGGAGCGCATCGGCCAGGGCCGGGAGAACGCCAAGCTCTACCTCAAGGACCACCCCGAGGTCGCGGCCGAGATCGAGCAGAAGGTGAAGGTGGTGCTGGGGATCGAGGAGGCGAGGGTCGAGGAGAGCACAGCGGAAGGAGAAGCCGACGCCTAGCCTCCACAGGTGCAAGGTGCAACGGGAAAGGGGAAAGGTACGACAGTCCTGTAGTGCCTTTCCCCTTTCCCCTTTCCCCCTTCCCCCGGGGCCCGTGGCAAGATGCGCGTAACCGGCCTCCGCCCCGACAAGCGCGCTCCCGGCTGCCTCGTCATCGAGCTGGACGGGGCGCGTTTCGCATCTCTGCCGGAAGAGCAGGTTCAGTCTCTCGGACTCGAGCAGGAAGACGAGATCGACAACGAGCGGCTCCAGCAGCTCAGCTACCTGGCCGACGTCGAGAGCTCCTATCGGGTCGCCATCCGCATGCTCGCCGCCCGGCCCAGGGCGGTGAACGAGGTTCTACAGCGCCTCAGGGTGCGCGGTCACAACCCCTCGGCCGCCGCCGAAGCCGTGGGGCGCCTGGAGGAAAAGGGATTGCTCGACGACCAGGAGTTCGCCCGTCACTTCGTGCGGGTGCGCTCGGCCAGAGGGCACGGCCCCTCCCGACTACTCACCGACCTCCTCACGCGCGGCGTGGAGCGCCGCCTGGCCGAGCGGGCGATCGATGCCGTGCTGGACGCAGAAGGGGTCGACCCAGCCGCCCAGGCGCGCGCGCTGGCCGAGAAGCGGGCGCGGCAGCTGGGTGACCTGCCCGAGGAGGTCAAACGCCGCCGGCTGCTGGCCTACCTCGACCGCCGTGGATTCCGCGGCGGGGACGTGCTCGAGATCGTGGCGGAGCTGGTGCGCGAGCCGGAGGAGTGACAGCAGGGGGACCTCGTCAAGCAGGGGCTTCCGGGGGCTATGGTTGAGGGCCGGAGCGAGGCCGCAGTCCCACCCGAGCGAGCATTCGAGCGCCCGGCACGGGAGGGTTGGGCCAGCGGCCGCGACCAGGACGTAGCGAGGCCGGGTGCGCACCTGAGCGAGCATCCGGGCGCCCGGCTCGTGAGGGTTGGGCCGAAGGCCGCTCCCGGGGGGGCGTGGTGGGGCCGGGGGAAGGCTTACGCAGCCCGGCCGTGAGCGAAGGTGGGTACCCGGCCCAGCGAGAGCCGCTACTAGTACTCCTCCAGCTCAGCCATCCCGATCAGCACTTCCCGCGGCTTGGAGCCGTCCGGCGGCCCCAGGATCCCCGCCTCGTGCAGCTGATCGATGATGCGTGCCGCGCGGCCATAGCCGATACGGAGCTTGCGTTGCAGCAGTGAAGTAGAGCCTAGCTGATTCGAGATACACAACTCGGCGGCCTGCTTAAACAGGGCATCGCGCTCCCCACTCTCCACCCCCGCGCCGACGCCGACTCCCTCCTCTTCCTCCAGCGCCTCGACCACCGCGATGATGTCCTCCTCCTCGGCCACCGGCGCCGCCTCGGCTTCGGCGGCGAGCTGCGCGTACCACTTGGTGAGCTTCTCGGTCTCGGCCGTGGAGATGTAGGAGCCCTGCACGCGCACCGGCTCGCTCTTCCCCGGTGGGAGGAACAGCATGTCGCCGTTGCCCAGCAGCGTCTCGGCACCGTTCTGATCGAGGATGGTGCGGCTGTCCACCTTGGAGGCGACCCGGAAGGCGATGCGGCAGGGGAAGTTGGCCTTGATGAGCCCGGTGATGACGTTCACGCTGGGGCGCTGGGTGGCGAGCACGAGGTGGATCCCCGTGGCGCGCGCCTTCTGGGCCAGAATCGCCAGCGGCTTCTCTACCTCTCCCTGCACCGTCATCATCAGGTCGGCCAACTCGTCCACGAACACGATGATATAGGGCAGCGGCCCCTCGTCGTACGGCGCCGGCTCGAACTCCAGCTCGCCCTGCTCTCCTCGACCAGCGTTCCCCGTTCCCGGTCCCCCGTCCCCCGGCAGTACGAGCTCTCTCCCTTCCGCCACAAACCGATTGAAGTCGTAGACCTGCCGCGCGCCATTGGCGTAGAACAGCTCGTAGCGCCGCTCCATCTCCACCATCACCCACTTGAGCGCCTGGGCCGCCTCCTTGTTATTGGTGACCACCGCGTGCCGCAGGTGCGGCAGCGCGTTGTACATCGAGAGCTCGACCATCTTGGGATCGAGCATGATCATTCGCAGCTGTTGGGGCGTGTAGCGGAATATCAGGCTCGTGATGATCGAGTTGATGCAGATGGACTTCCCGGTGCCTGTGGCCCCCGCAATCAGCAGGTGCGGCATCCGCGCCAGGTCAGCTACCACCGGCTTGCCCTCGAGGTTGCGTCCCAGGGCGACGGGCAGGGTCCCCCGCGAGCCCTCCCAGTCGGGCGTCTCCAGCAGCTCGCGCACGGTGACGATGCGGGCCGTCGGGTTGGGCACCTCGACCCCCACGGCGCCGCGCCCGGGAATGGGCGCCACGATGCGGATCGACTGCGCCCGCATGGCGAGCGCGAGGTCGTCGGCCAACGCCGCGATGCGCCCCACCTTGACCCCCGGGGCCGGCGCGATCTCGTACTGCGTGACCACGGGGCCCGTCGTGCGGCCCACGATGCTCCCCTCCACCCGGAACGTGGCCAGCGTGTCGATCAGCACCTGTCCCTGGCGCTCGATCTCCTCCTCCCAGTCCCCACCGGCATCCGCCGACGGAGCGTGCAGCAGGCTCACGGGGGGAAGCTCCTGCACGGCTACGCCACCCCCCGGCGCGGCGCGCTTCTTCTTCGGCTTCGTCTCGCCTGCGCCACTCACCTCCCACTCCACGTCCTCCTGTTCCGGCGCAGGCACCCCACCCCAGCCAGGTACCCTTCCCTTTTCCCCTTTCCCCCTTCCCTTAGCCAACCGGCCGAACGGATGCCAGTCGAGCGTATACATCGTGAGCGCCGACAGAGCCAGCAAGCCCACGATCACCGCGCCGGCCGCTCCGACCGCACCGGCGAGGCCGGTCGCGATGAGCGCGGGAAGGATGCCAGTCAGCCGCTGCGTCGTACTCCAAACGTCGTAGTCGGGCGGGAAATCCCCCGCTCCGCGGGCACCGGTGGCGATAGCGATGGCGAACGGAACCAGGACGACGAGCCCGCCGAGCAGCACTGCGGCGCGCGTGACGTCGAGTCGCGGGAAGCGCCCGAAGCCGGCGAGCGCGATGCCGAAACCGAGGAACGGCAGCAAGGCCGCACCCACCCCGAGGGACATCCACAGGAAGCGTCCGATGATGCGCCCGGCGGCGCCGGTGACGTCCCAGGGCAGCAGCGTGAGTCCGACGAAGACGCCCACCAGCAGGGAGACGATCGCAAGCAGCTCCTGCCTGTGGCGCGGCGTCACGGCCATGTCAGGCTCCGTCGGGGAGAGTCACGAGTCGGTTGGCGTACTCCGGCACGATGGTGTGCGTGTCCACTTCCGTCGCCGCCAGGACGTCGGCCTTGAAGCCGTTCGCCTTCAGCTGCTTCGCGGCCATGCTGGCGGAGACGGCGTTCTTCCACTTGTCGCCGTAGCGGCGCACCAGCTCCAGCGCAGCGAGGGCGGCGTCGTTGAGATCCGCCGAGCGCCGCTGCCGGCCCGGAATGAGCGCCTGCGCGAAGCGGCCCGCCACGTAGGCGTCCTCCAGCGCGAAGGCGCGCTCCCGCCCGCTGCACAGGATGACGAAGTCCTCCTGCTCGGCGTAGACCGCCTTGGCGCGCTCGACCACTGCCGTGAAGTTGGTGATCGCGCCGATCAGGACCGGCTTCCCCTGGTCCGACGCCACGACGGCGCCGGTCCCGTTCGTGGTGGCCATGACGAGCGTCTTGCCGCGCACGACCTCCTCCGCCATCTCTCCGGGCGAGTTCCCCAGGGCGAACCCCTCTATGGCGTGCATCCCCCTCTCGCCCGCCAGGAGCACGGCGTCGCGCTCCAAGTTGGCTGCCACGCGCAGCGCCTCCTCGGCGGTCTCGGCCGGCAGGATCGCCTTGGCGCCGTTGGCGAGGGCCGACACCATGGTGGTAGTGGTGCGCAGCACATCCAGCACGAGCACTGGTCGCCCAGCGATGTCATTTGCCTTGACGCCCAGCGGGGTGAAGTAGACGGTGAGCTTCATGCAGCAGGCTTGAAGAGGTCGGTCTCCCGCTCAAGGAATTTAGTGTCTACCTCTCCAGCCTCAAAGTCGGGGTGCTCGATCACGCGCCGCAGGAACGGGATCGTGGTGGTCACCCCCTCGATGATGAACGACTCGAGGGCGTGGCGCATGCGCGACAGCGCCTCCTGCCGCGTGTTTCCGTGCACGATCAGCTTGGCCAGCAGCGAGTCGTAGTAGGGCGGTACCGTGTAGCCCGCGTAGATGTGCGTATCCACTCGCACACCCGGACCGCCCGGCGGGTGATACGCCGTGATCGTGCCGGGCGCGGGCTGGAAGTTGCGGTAGGGATCCTCCGCGTTGACACGGCACTCGATGGCATGCCCCCGCAGGCGGTTGCCCGAGAGGTTCAGCATGACGGGCTCGCCGGCCGCCACGCGGAGCTGCTCCTTCACCAGGTCGAAGTTGGTGACCATCTCGGTCACGGGGTGCTCCACCTGGATCCGCGTGTTCATCTCCATGAAGTAGAAGTGCCCGGCCTCGTCGAGCAGGAACTCCACGGTGCCCGCGCCCACGTAGCCGATGTGCTGGGTGGCCCGCACCGCGCACTCCCCCATCTGCTCCCGCAGATCCTGGTCCACCACGGGGCTGGGCGCCACTTCGATCAGCTTCTGGTGGCGGCGCTGCACCGAGCAGTCGCGCTCGCACACGTGCATCACGCGGCCGTGGCGGTCGCCCACCACCTGGATCTCGATGTGCCGCGGGCGATCCAAGAACTTCTCCACGTACACCTCGGCCGAGCCGAACGCCGCCAGCGCTTCGTTGCGCGCCAGCTGGAACGCCTGGGCGAAGGCCGCCGGATCCTCGGCCACGCGCATCCCCTTCCCGCCCCCGCCCGCCGCGGCCTTGATGATCACGGGGAACCCGATCTCCTTGGCGACCTTGAGCGCCTTGTCGGAATCCTCGATCGCGCCCTCGGAGCCGGGCACCACGGGAATTCCCAGGTCCTGCACCATCTTCCGTGCCGTCGCCTTGTCGCCCATGAGGCGGATCTGCTCAGCCGTGGGACCGATGAAGGTGATGCCCGACGCCTCGCACGTCTCCGCGAACGCCGCGCTCTCGGCCAGAAAGCCGTAGCCGGGGTGGATGCCGTCGGCCCCGGTGAGCTCGGCCGCGGCGATGATGCTGGGGATGCGGAGGTAGGAGAGGCGGCTGGGAGGCGGTCCGATGCAGACATCGTCGTCGGCGAAGCGCACGTGCAGGCACTCGCGGTCCGCCTCACTGTAGACCGCCACCGTCTCGACGTCGAGCTCGTGACAGGCCCGGATGACCCGCAGGGCGATCTCCCCGCGGTTGGCAATCAGGACCTTCTTGAACACGGCGCTATTCGCCGAAGCGCTCGATGTCGGAGGGCTCCGACGCCGTGCCCCTGACGGACTCCTCTTCGAAGGTCCGGTCCGACGTACCCTTGACGCCGCTCACCGCCAGCGCGAACTCGCTCGGGTTGGTGGCGTAGAAGAGCGCCGCATCGTACGTGATCGTTTCCTTGCGATACCAGTTCATCAGGGACTGGTCGAAGGACTGCATCCCGTACTGCACCGCCCCCTCCTTGATGAGGTCGGGGATGGCGAGCGCCTTCTCCTGGTCCCGGATGTTGTCTCGCACCGCCGCCGTGTTGATGAGGATCTCGCAGGCCGGCACTCGGCTCTTACCGTCTTTGACCGGCACCAGGCGCAGGCTGATGACTCCCGCGAGCGCGGTGGACAGCAGCGCCCGGACGGCGTTGTGCTCGTGCGGCGGGAAGAACGAGATGACACGGTTGATGGTCTGCGTCGCGTCAGTGGTGTGCAACGTGGAGAAGACGAGGTGCCCCGTGTCGGCCGCCTTCATGGCAGTGTCTAGCGTCACCCGGTCGCGGATCTCACCGATCAGGATCACGTCGGGGTCCTGCCGCAGCACGTGGCGCAGGGCCGACTCGAACGAGAGGGTGTCGCTTCCCACCTCACGCTGTGAGATGTTGGCGTGACCGTCCCGGTGCAGGAACTCGATGGGATCCTCGATGGTGATGATGTTGCAGGCGCGGTTGCGATTGATGTGGTCGATCAGGGCGGCGAGTGCCGTGGACTTCCCCGACCCCGTCACGCCAGTGACCAGTACCAGGCCGCGCGGCTTCTGGGCGATCTGCTCGAGCACCGGCGGCAGGTTGAGCTCCCGAATCGTCTTCACCTCGTAGGGAATGGAGCGAAAGACGAACGAGAGCGTGCCCCGCTGCTGGAACACGTTGGTCCGGAAGCGGCCCACACCCGGCACGCCGATGGCGAAGTCCGCCTCCTTGTGCTCGGCGAACTCCTTTACCTGTCTCGGCGTCATGATCTGCTCGGCGAGCGCCTTGAGCTCGTCGGGCTTGAGCAGCGCCTGGTTGAGCTGGATCAGCTCACCGGCGACGCGGATAGTAGGCGGACGCCCGACCTTCAGGTGCAGGTCGGATGCGTTCTGCCGTGCCATCTCGGTGATGGCTTCCTTGAAGTTGAACGGAGGGACGTCAGCCATTGGGATCCACCCTGAACAACACCTGTCCGAATTCGACGGGTTGGGCGTCCTGCACGGCGATCTCCCTGATCACGCCGGACACCTCCGCGTCGATGGGGTTCATGATCTTCATCGCCTCGATGATACACAACGTCTGTCCCGGCGCGATGCTGGTCCCGGGGCGGACGTACGGCTCCGCCCCCGGCTCCGGCTGGGCGTAGAACGTGCCAACCATGGGGGATTTCACGTCCAGGAGGTCGACCTCCACGACCGCTGCTTCCCGCTTCCCGCTTCCCGCTTCGCCACCCTCTTCGGGATGCGGCATACGGGAAACGGGAACCGGCTCCGCCGCGGCTGGCGCCGGGTTGCCGGCACCAGGAGCCGCCACCTGATACGTAACCGGCCCGGAATTGCCGAACGATGCGTCCCTGGAGACGCGGATCGTGGTGCTCCACAGGTTCTTGCGAACCTCGATGGCGCCTGCGTTGGACTCATTCAGCAGCGTCAGGAGCTTCTTGATGAGTTCGAGGTCTTTCATACGCGCTCGAGGTATTTGTCTTCGCGACGGTCCACGCGAATGGTCTCGCCCTGCTCGACGAACAGTGGGACCTGGACGACGGCACCGGTCTCGAGCTTCGCACGCTTGGTGCCGCCCTGCGCGGTGTCCCCCCGCACTCCGGGATCCGTTTCAACCACCTGGAGCTCGATGAAGAACGGCAGCTCTACCTGGATCACGCTCCCATCGTGCACCAGTCCGCTACACTCCATCCCTTCCTTCAGGTACCTGAGCTGATCGTCGCCGATCACCTCGTCGCTGATGGGGATGTCGTCATAGCTCTGCATGTCCATGAAGTGGTAGTGGTGCCCGTCGTGGTACGAGTACTGCACGGGGCGCCGCTCGAGCCGCACCTCATTGACACGCTCGCCTGCCGTCCAGGTGCGATCGACGACCGCACCCGTCTTGACGTTCTTCAGTTTGCTCCGGACAAAGGCCCCGCCTTTGCCCGGTTTCACATGCTGAAAATAGACTATCTGGAGCAGCTGCCCGTCAATCTCGAGGACCATGCCGTTCCGGAAATCCACAGTCGACGCCATCGGGTTTCCTACGTCAATGCTCGAAGTCGCGTATCTCCGTTGGAGAGGAGCTCGGCACCGTCGCAGCGCAGCGCGATATCATCCTCGATCCGCACACCGCCCCATCCCGCAACGTACACACCGGGCTCGATCGTGACCACTGCATCTTCGGGGAGCGGCTCCTCGTTGAGTGTGCTCACCCGCGGCCCCTCGTGTAGCTCGAGCCCCAGGCCGTGTCCGAGGGAGTGCCCGAAGGCGTCACCGAAGCCGCGTGCCTCGATGAGCGAGCGAGCCAGCGCGTCCGCCTCCTTGCCAGTCATACCGGGCCGAATCTGCTCGCGCGCCACGAGCTGCGCCTCGCGCACCAGCTCGTAGATCGTGCGCTGCCGCTCGTCGGGCGCCTTACCCACCACCACCGTCCGGGTGATGTCCGCGCAGTATCCATCCATCTGAGCCCCGAAGTCAAGGAGCAGCAGGTCGCCCCCGGCGATCTCGCGGCCGGCGGTACCGGCGTGGGGCAGCGCGCTGCGCGGCCCCGAGGCCACAATGGTGGGAAACGGGTGCCACTCGCTGCCGCGCCGGCGCAGCTCCGCCTCCAGCACGGCCGCGACCTCCCGCTCCCGCTGGCCGACCCGCACCGTCTCCAGGGTGGCCTCCAGGGCCTCGTGCGCCAGTCGGGCAGCCTGGCGTATCGCCTCGACCTCCTCGGGGTCCTTGCGCGCCCGCAGCCGCTCCACCAGGTCCTTGGCCGCACGAAAGGCGAAGCGGGCGGAAGAATCCTGCAGGCGCGCCGCCTCGTCCACCGTGACCGTCTGGGCCTCGAAGCCGACCGTGTCGACACCGGCATACTCGCCGAGCAGGCTGCGCACCCGCTCCCAGCGGTCCGCCGGCGTGATCTCGATACGGGCCACGTCACCCACCTCGCTCTCCGCCTGCGTGCGGTAGCGGAAATCGGAGATGAAGATGGTCTCCGCTCGCAGCACCAGGGCGAGCCCGGACGAGCCGGTGAACCCCGTTACGTAGCGGACATTGGGCAGGTGCGTGACGATGAGGCCGTCGAGACCCTGCTGCTCCAGGAGACCGAGCAGCGCGCTGCGACGCGCCGCCCGGCGGTCAGGAGGCACGACGCCCGAGGTGGCCGACGAGGGCGTCGAGCCCCAGCAGGTAGCTCTGCGCCCCGAACCCTGCCACGATCCCCACCGCGAGGTCGGCCAGCAGCGAGCGGCGCCGCTCCTCCTCACGGGCGAAGATGTTGCTCAGGTGCACCTCCACGAACGGCACGCTCACCGCGAGGAAGGCGTCGCGCACCGCCAGGGAGGTGTGCGTGAAGGCGGCTGCGTTGACGAGGGCGCCGTCCACCGTGCCGGGGAGCCCCTGGACCAGGTCGACGAACTCGCCCTCGTGGTTGGTCTGGGACCACGCGATCTCGGCGCCGTGCTCGGCGGCGCGGCGGCGCACGGACTGCTCGAGGTCATCGAGCCGCTCCGAGCCATACAGCTCGGGTTCACGCGTGCCGAGGAGATTGAGGTTGGGACCGTTGAGGACGGCGATCCGCACTTAGGTCTTGAGCGACTTGAGCCAGGTCCGAAAGTCGTTCTCGGTACCCTCGTCCTCGGCTGCACGGCGCGTGGTGGGCTCTCCCTTGTCAGGCTTCGAGCCCTCCTCCCCAAAGAACTCGTCGAACGAGAAGCCCTTGCTGCCGCCCTCTCCCTCTGGTGGCTGCGCCGGGGGCGTAGGGGGTTCCGCCGCGGCCGGTTCCGGGGGTGTCACGCCCTGCGGCACGGGCGGCGCGGCCAACGCCGGTGTGGGCTCGATGCCCAGGATCTGGGCCAGCACGACGCTCACCGACGGACGGCCCGTGGCGGCCGCCGCGAAGCGGCCCTCCCGGGGCGGCTTCGCCGCGGCGCGGGCCGCCGCAGCCCGCGCCTCGAGCTTGGCGAGCTTCGCCTGGAGCGCGGCGTTGCCCGGCTGCTGCGCCAGGAGCCTCTGGTAGATATCGCGGGCCTCGTCGAAGTGCCCCTGGCCGACGTAGACCTCCGCCATCGTTTCGGTGACGAGCGGCCCGGGCTTCTCGGCCACGTCGGCCGCCTCGGGCGCCGCTTCCTCGGGGAGAATGAGCGGGAGCGCTTCCTCCTTGGGGGCCTCGGGCTCGCCCGGGGGCTCGGGAGCGAGGAGCGGGGAGCGGGGCGGGGTCGTTCTAGGGGCTTCCTTGGGCTCCGCAGCCGCTGGGGGCGGGGCCACCGGCTCGGGCTTGGCGGGTGCAGGCCCGGGGGTGGGCTTGCGCTCGGCCGCACGTGGTGGCTCGGCGGCGGGCGGTGGCTCGGCCGCGGGCGCAGGCTCTGCTGCCTCCCCGGGCTCCGCCACCGTGGGCTCGAATCCGGTGACCGGCTCCGCCCCCTCCTCCGGCGCTTCGGGCGGGACGTCCAGCCCTTCCACGGCAGGGGTCTCGCGCTCCTCGACACCGACGTCGGGTACCTCTTCCGCCTCGATCCCCGGCAGCGCGTGGGCCGCCACGTCCAGGCTCTTTTCGTGCGCCTTCTGCGCCTCCGCGAGGTCATCCTGGGAGATCGCGTGCGAGATGCGCTCGCCCGCGTCCCAACCCATCTCCTCGTCGAACGCCTCGATCTCGAGCCCGCCAGTTTCGACACCGGCCGCCTCGGCGTCCGCGGCGCTCACCCCACCGGTCTCCAGCCCCTCGACGGGGGCCGCAGGCTCGACGGTGAACTCTGGCTCTGCCGGCTCGGCACCGGCCACATCCATCGGAGCCGCACCACCCGGGGTAAGTCCCGCAATCTCCGGAGCCGGCTCGGCGGTGAGCTCGGGTGGGCCCGCGGGCGGAGCCTCCGTCACCTGCTCCATCTCCTCGGAGTCGCGCATCTGGTGCGCGATCGCCATGGGATCGAACGGCGCCGCGGGGCCCGTCGGCCCCGGTCCCGCCGCGGCGGGGGCCGCCGGCTCCTGGGGCGGCGCCTCCAGCGCCGGCATCTCCTCCGTGGGCGCTGCGGCCGCTGCCGGCCCGGCAGCCGCCTCCGCGGCGGGCGGCCGCGCCATGGCCTCCAGCGCCGCGTGCGCCTCCTCGTTCATTGGATCCACCTCGAGGAGCCGCTGCAGCCAGTGGCGGGCCTGGGCCGGGTTGCCGGCCCGCGTCGCGATATCGCTCAGCGCCTTGATGGCGATGATGTTCTCCGGATCGAGCTCCAGCACCCCCTGGAACGCGCGCGCCGCCTCCTCATCCTCCTGTTTGTCGAGCAGACACCGCCCCCGCACGATGTGCCCGCTCGTGTAGTTCGGGCGCTTCTCGATCCAGGTGTTGAGGATGTCCAGCGCCATGTCGAGCTCGCCGGCCTTCCGATAGGCGTCGGCGAGCGCGGCAAACCACTGCTCCGGCTTCTCGCCAAAGCGCTGCTCGAGCTTCTCGATCTCGCTTTGATAGGCCATGGCGCGGGGCGGAAGGGGGTTATGTTGTGTTGCCAACCGAACTTAGTGCACTTTGGGGCAGTGTCAACAGCGGATTTGGCCCCGCCCGCTTGAGATTCCCCCTTGTCACACTTAGACTTAGCGCCTCGCAGGGAGCATCGAGCCTCGCTTGCTCGGACCCCCCCGAACGGGAGCGGCAGGCACCCTCTCCCGGGGCCGCCGACGGCCCGATTTCGCCGCTTAAGGAGTCGTCACCATGATGCGAACCATGCGCTCGATCGCCCCGTGGATCATGGCGATCGTCGCAGTCAGCTTCGTCGGCTGGATGGTCTTCGAGGTGGGGATGGACGTCCGGGGCCAGACCACTGGCGGCGTCCTCGACGAGGTCGCGCGCGTGAACGGCCGGAAGATCGACCTCCAGACCTTCTACGCCGCCGTACGGGACGTGCAAGAGCAGGCGCGCCAGCAGGGAGCCCCCGCGGCGACCACGCTGGAGGAGCAACGCCAGCTGGAGGACCAGGTGCTGGAGCAGCTCATCCAGCAGATGCTGCTGGAAGACGAGTACCGGCGCCAGGAAATCACTGTCACGGACGAAGAGGTTCGCCTCGCGCTGCTCAACGCGCCCCTGCCCGAGCTGCAGGAAGTGGAGATCTTCCAGACCGAGGGCCAGTTCGACCTGGCGAAGTATCAGCGTTACCTCCGCTCGGGAGCGGATCCTGGCTTCGCGCTGGCACTCGAGGCACGCTACCGACAGGAGCTGCCACGCATCAAGTACTTCGAGCGGATCACCCAGGACGTGTACGTGTCGGACGCCCAGCTGTGGCGCCTGTACCGGGATCGGAACGACTCGGTGACCGCCAACGTGGTGGCCCTGGTTCCCGGGGTCGTGGTGTCCGACGATGACGTCGAGGTGTCCGAGGAGGAGCTCCGCGCGTACTACGCGGAGCACGCGGAGGAGTTCGAGCAGCCGGCGCTGGCGTATCTGAGTTACGTGACCATCTCCCGGGAGGCCAACGCCGCCGACTCCGCCGCCGCCCTGGAGCGGGCGCAGGCGGTGCGGGAGGAGATCCTGGCCGGTACCGACTTCGAGGCGGTCGCGGCCCGTGAGTCCGCCGACTCGGCCAACCGCGACCTGGGCGGTGACCTGGGTGAGGTCGAGCGCGGCGCGTTCGTGCCGCCATTCGAGGAGGCGGCTCTGGCGTTGCGGCCGGGACGGCTCTCCCAGCCGGTGCTCACACGCTTCGGCTACCACATCATCCGCCTCGAGTCCCGCAGCGGCGATACCTACCACCCGCGCCACATCCTGATCCCGATCGAGCCCTACGGCGAGCATCTGGACATGGTGGACCGACAGGCCGACTCCCTCGACATGCTGGCGGCCGACCAGGACGACCCCACGATCCTCGACTCGGTGGCGGTGGACATGGGGATCGAGGTGCTGTCCGCCGCGCCGCTGCGGCAGGGCACGCGCATGGTGGTGGACGGCGACTTCGTACCCGACGTCGGAATCTGGTCGTTCGAGGCTCAATCGGGGCAAACGTCGACGGTGCTGGAGACGCGCTCGGCGTACTACGTGTTCCGGCTGGACAGCATCCTCCCCGCCGGCGTGCCGCCGCTCGCAGAGGTAGAGGAGCAGGTGCGCCGTGAGGCCAGGACGGCAAAGAAGTGGGACATGACGCTGCAGCTCGCCCAGACGATCGCCGACCAGGTCAACTCGGGCACGAGCCTCGATCAGGCTGCCGAGCGCAACGGCGCCCAGGCGCGGCCGATCGGCCCCTTCACCCGCGCCGACCCCGGACCAGCCTTGGTGGAGGCCCCCGAGGCGGTCGGTGCCGCCTTCGGCCTGCCGCTCGGCCAGGTCGGCGGACCGTTCGAGTCGGAGTTCGCGATCTTCCTGCTGGAGCCCACCCGCCTGCGCTTCGCCGACAGTACGGCGTTCGCACAGCAACTCGGCGATCTGCGCAGCGAGATGGTGCAGCAGGCGCGCCAGGCCCGCCTCCAGCTGGTGCTAGCCTCCGTCAGGCAGCAGGCCGACGTGCTGGACATGCGGCGCGAGCTACAGCAGGCGCAGCAACAGCAACAGCAGCTGCCGCAGCAGAGTCCCCTAGGGTTTCTCAGATAGGAGAGAGGGGAAAGAAGGGAACGGGGAACGGTACGACCGACCACGTTCCAGCCTGAATGCAAAGCGCCGCGGAGCGAGACCACACTCCGCGGCGCTTGCTTTGTCGTACCGTTCCCCGTTCCCCGTTCCCCGCCGAGGACGAGCGGGCGGTGTTTACTCGGAGAGCTTCTTCGGCTCCCCGCCCTGCCGCTGCTGCTCGCCCGGCGCGTCGATCTGGCGCGACGGCGGTGTGCTCGCGTCGTCCGTCTCGTCGATCGAGTTCTTCACTTCCCGGATGCTCTTCTTGAACTCCCGGATTCCCTTGCCCATGGACGACCCGATCTCGGGAAGCCGCTTGGCGCCGAACACGAGTAGCAGGATCACCATGATGACGATCAGCTCGGTGACGCCCAGGTTGAATGGCATATGTGCCTCAGGCTAGAGTGCGGGACTGCCGTGCAACGTGCGGCGGCCCCTAGAACAACGACCTCGCGAGCAAGTACGCCAACACGATTCCCACGATCCCCAACAGCGACACCTGCACCGCAATCGGCCCTAACGTCAAACTGAAGATAATCAGGTCCAGGTGCAATGGGCCGAGGGAGGGACTCACCGTCCAGGTGAAGAACTCCTTGGCCGGCCCCGCGGGCAGGAACCGCTTGAGCAAGGCCGAGATGAACCCTCCCAAGACGAACCCGATGGCGAGCACGCCAACGTAGAACAGCGGTTTGCGCGGTCCGATCGGCACGTGTCAGCTCCGTCGCTCGACAACGTACGTGATGCAGTCCCGCAGCGCGTCGCGCGCCCGGGACTCGGGGAGCCGCTCCAGCTCCCCATCCGCCAGTGCCGCGAACTCTTGCGCCCGCTCCTCCGCCGCCGCCATGCCGCCGCGCTCGCCTACGATCCGCACCACCTCGGCTACCAGCTCTTCAGATGGCGCGGGATCGGCCATGAGCGCCGTCACCACATCGCGCTCCTGCGCGTCCATCGCCGGCAGCGCCGCGATCAGCGGCAGCGTGATCTTGTGCTCCCGCAGGTCAAGGCCCGCGGGCTTCCCAGTCACTTCCTGCGTGCTGGTGTAGTCGAGCAGGTCATCCACGATCTGGAACGCCATGCCGAGATAGCGGCCGTAGCGCCGCAGCGGCTCGCGATAGACCGGGTCTCCGCCCAGAGCGCCCACCTCGCACGCTCCCGACATGAGCGACGCCGTCTTTGCATCGATCAGCCGGTCGTAGTCCTCCAGCGAGAAGCCGAGCACGTCGTGTGCCTCGATCTCCCGCATCTCGCCGATCGTCATCTCGTTGGTAACGCGGCTCATCACGCGCAGCGGCTCGAGGTCGTCCAGGTCCACCAGTTGCTGCACCGCCCGGGAGTACAGGTAGTCGCCCATGATGACCGCCGTCTGATGGCTGAACAGCGCGTTCACCGTGGGCTGACCCCGGCGCAGCACCGAGTGGTCCACGGAGTCGTCGTGGATCAGGGTGGCGAGGTGGATCAGCTCCACCACCGCCCCCAACGTCACCACGCGAGGCCGGTCGTTGTCGCTCGCCTGGGCAGAGAGAAGCAGCAGCGTCGGCCGGAACATCTTCCCCTTGATGCGCAGCACATGCTGGTTGACCTGCGCGATGAGCGGGAAGTCGGCCGTGATGATGCGGCCCAGTTCGGCGAACACCGTGTCGAGCTCGGCCCGAACCGGCTCCTGGATCGAGGCGAGGGACACGCGCGCGACCTGAGGCTCCACCGCCTAGCCCCCGGCCTCGGCGAGCCCCTTCACCCGGTCGCTCACGTCCTGGAACTTGATGTCGATGGCGAACACGCGCTGGTAGTAGACCAGCGCCTCGGGAGTGCGGCCTTGCTCCTCCTCACACCGTCCCAGCGAGTAGAGCAGCCCGATCTTCCCCTCGTCCCCACCCGGCCCGGCGTCCACGGCGTGCCTCAGCACGGTCGCCGCGACCGAGAACTGTCCTTTCTCGAAGAAGCACTGTCCCAGGGCCTCGGCGGCGCGCATGCGCCCCTCTTCGGAGCGCAGCGCCTTCTGGAACTCGGCGATCGCCTCGTCCAGCAGCCCCATCTCCTTGAACGCGACCCCCAGGTCATAGTGGGCCTGCCAGTCCTCCTCGGCCACGTTGGCCTCGATCCCCTTCTTGAACTGGCTGAGCATCTCCTCGAAGTCGCGTTGCTCGTCGCCGGTGGGCTCCTCCTCCTCGATGCGCATCCGCGTGTCGCGCACCACGGGCTCCTGGTCCAACACCAGGGAGCCGAGATCGATGAAGTCGCCCTCTCCAGATGGCGCCGCAGCTGGCGCCTCTACCTGGGCAGGCGCCGCCGGCTCGGCCGGCGCCTCTTCCACCGCAGGCTCCAGCGTCTGCAGCCCCAGTTGGGCCCGCTCGTTGGCGGGGTCGTGCTCCAGCACGCGCTGGTACACCGCGTGCGCTCGCTCCGTGGCGCCCGTGCGGAACAGCGCATCCGCCAGCCCGAGGTAGGCATCGGCCAGCCGCTCCCGGTCACCCCGCCGGAACGCGAACTCGACCAGCTTCTGGTGGTGCCGCACGCTGTTGGGATCCAGCCGGAGGATCTCCTCGGCGAGCCCCTCGGCGCGACGCCAGTCCTCGCCCGACTCGTAGATGTCCAGTGTGATGTCCAGCTCTTCGATCCCCCGCTCCCGGTTCCCCTCCTCCAGGAGGGCCTCGCCCAGAGAGCGGTGGAGCGTGGGGTCGTCGGGATCTTCGGCGACCAGCGACTCCAGCGCAGCGACGTCGGCGCGCTCGAGCACGGCCGGCTCGGCGGGAGCTTCTGCGGCCCGCGCTTCCGCCTCCACCTCCAGCGTGGCGCTCTGGGGCTCGACGACGACGCCGGCCGCGCCGACGTCGAGCGGCGCACCGGGAACCGGCGTTCGTGTGACCGGCTCAGCCTCGGCGACCGCAGCGCCCTCCTTATCGATCCCGCCCCCGAGATCGATGTCCGGCACCTCCATCTCGGCCCCCGGCGGCCCGGCCGCCGGCTCGGCGAGCGGCACCGGCGTAGAGGGTGGCGTCACCTCTGGGAACTCGGGCTCCGGCTCGGCCACCTCGGCCACGGCCGCGGCCCCTTCCGGTGGCTCGATGATCGCGTCGGGCGGGACGAACCCCTCGGATGTCCGCTCCACGTCCTCGGCCGGGACCTCCTCGACCTCCGGCTCGGCTACAGCAGCCCCGGCAGCGGCCTCCTCAGGGGGCTCGATGATCGCTTCGGGCGGGACGAAGCCCTCGGATGCCCGCTCAGCTCCCTCGGCCGGAGCCACTGCGGTGGGCTCGATGTCGAGCGCCGCGACCTCGCCCTCGGCAGGCGCCTCGAACTCCGCGCCCACGTCGAGCCCAGACACCGCCTTGACCTCGCCCGCCGTCTCGGGCACGTCGAGTTCGGCCAGCGGCTCCACCTCGCCGGCCTCCTCGGCCACCGCGAGGTAGTCGGCCGAGGCGCGCTCCAGCTCGATGGGCTCGGCCGGTGCCTCCGGGGGTGCCGCTTCGGCAACGGCAGTGGGCTCGATGTCCAGCTCCTCGGCAGGGGGTGCCGGCGGCGCCTCCGCTGGCTCGGGCTCCGCCACGGCGGCCGGTGCTTCGGGCTCCGCCTCACTGAGATCGAGGAACACCAGCTCACCGCGCTTCGCCTGTTCCTTCACCTCCGGCTTCGGCGCAGCCTTCGCGTCGAAGTCGGGGTCGATCGCCTGGATCTTGTCGAGCGTCGCCCTGCTGCGCCGTTTGTCCCCCTGGGCCTCGAGCTCATGGTACAGCTTGGCGAGTTGCTCCTTCGCCTCTTCGGTGCGGGCTGCCGCCTTCAGTTGCTCCGCCAGGAGTAAGCGGATGTCCTCGTTCTCGGGCGATAGGTCGGCGAACTCCTTGAGCGCGTTGAACGCGTCTTCCAGCTGGCCCGCCTGCTGCATCCGGCTGGCGTACTCCAGCAGGTTCTGCTTCGCCTCGGCGACGAAGCCCCGCTGCACCATGAGCTTGGCGAGCTTGAGATAGACCGGCGTACGCCCGGGAGCGTTCCGCAGGATCTTGTTGCACAGGGCAATCGCGTTGTTGTGGAGGCCCGACTCTTCGTAGTAGTTGGCGGCGCGCTCGTAGGTCTCGACGGCGGCCTGCACCTTGCCGCGCTTCAGATAGAGGTCACCGACCTTGTTGAACAGCGACAGCTCCTTCTCGATCTCCGGGGTGCCGTCCAGCTCCCGCAGGATCTTGCTGTACTGGTCGAGTGCCTTATCGATCTGGTTCTTGGCCTCGAACTTGCGCGCTTTTTCCTTGGCCTTCTCGACGTTCAGGGCAGACCTCTAGCGGCTGGAGGTGGAAGACGGGCCGGACGCGGATGTCGGCAACTTGTTCAAACTAGAAAATTTACGGGCTGCCGGCGGGGGTGACAAGCGGAGCCGGCCAACCATACCTCCGTGATCAGGTTCCCACCATACCAGTATACAAGCTCGCGCCAGTCCCGGATGGCCGCCAACACCAGATCGGCCCGGAACCCGGGCGCGATCTGGCCGCGCGTGTGGGCCTCGCCCACGGCGGCCGCTGCGTTCACCGTGATCGCGGTGATGGTCTCGGCGGGGGCCATGCCGCACTGCGACGCGGCCATGGTCGCCATGAGGGGAAGACTCATTCCCGGCGAGCTGCCGGGGTTGAAGTCGGTCGCCAGGGCCACCGCGGCGCCGGCGTCGATCAGGCGGCGGCCCGGCGCCTGCCGCCCCTGTCCCAGGAACATCATGGTGCCGGGCAGCAACACCGCCACCGTGCCACTCCCGGCCAGCGCCGCGACCCCCCGGTCCGATATCGCCGCCAGGTGGTCGGCGCTCACCGCACCCAGCTCCGCCGCCAGCTCCGCCCCACCCGACGGATCGAGCTCGTCCGCGTGCAGCTTCGCGCGCAGCCCGTGTCGCGCCGCCGCCTCCAGCACGCGCCGCGACTGCTCCACGGTGAACACGCCCGGCTCGCAGAACACGTCACAGTAGCGCGCCACGCCCTGCCGCTCCACGGCGGGGAGCATCTCGTGGACCAGCACGTCCACGTACTCGTCGGCGCGCGGCCGGTACTCCTCCGGCACCTCGTGCGCCCCGAGGAAGGTCGGGACCACGGAGGGGCCGGCGTCGGCCGCCACGGCGGCGATGACATCGAGTTGCTTGAGCTCCGCCTCGAGGGACAGCCCGTAGCCCGACTTCACCTCGACCGTCGTGCTCCCCAACGCCAGCAGCTGCTCCAGGCGACGCCGGGTGAGGTCGGCGAGCTCGTCGCGCGAGCGCGCCCGGACGTCCCGCACCGAGGAGAGGATACCCCCACCCGCCGCCGCGATCTCCTTGTACCCGACGCCCCGGGCACGCCGCTCGTGGTCCGTGAGGCGGGCCATTCCGAAGACGGCGTGGGTGTGACAGTCCACGAAGCCCGGGAAGAGCACACCGTCCACCTCCTGCACGACGGCGTCCCGCGCCCGCGTCATGAGCTCGGCGTGGGGTGCAACCGCCGCGATGTGGCCGTCGTCCCCGATCAGCACCGCCACGTCCTCGAGCACGCCGAGCTCGGCCATCTCGGGGCCGCACCGCGCCCGGGCCAGACCGTGACAGGTGACGACCTGCGAGGCGCCGACCAGCAGAGTGCTCAGGAGTCCGCCTCCTGCATGGGGAGCTTCATCGCATGCCGCTTGGCCGCGGCGACCGCCTCGGGATAGCCAGCGTCCACGTGCCGCGCGATCCCTATTCCGGGATCGTTGTTCAGCACCCGCTCGAGGCGCTGCGCAGCGCCGGCCGTCCCCTCCGCCACGGTCACCTGCCCCGCGTGCAGCGAGTTGCCAATGCCGACGCCGCCACCGTGGTGGAACGAGACCCACGAGGCACCGGAGACGGCGTTCAGCAGCGCGTTCAGGATCGGCCAGTCGGCTATCGCGTCGGAGCCGTCGCGCATCCCCTCCGTCTCCCGGAACGGTGAGGCGACCGATCCCGTGTCCAGGTGGTCGCGGCCGATCACGATGGGCGCCGACAGCTCGCCCCGCTGCACCAGGTCGTTGAGCGCGAGGCCGAACTCGGCGCGCTCGCCCATGCCCAGCCAGCAGATGCGCGCCGGGAGTCCCTGGAACGCCACGCGCTCCCGCGCCTTTCGGATCCAGCGCGCCAACAGCTCGTCCTCGGGGAACAGCTCCAGCACGAGGTCGTCGGTGCGGTACAGGTCCTTGGGGTCGCCTGAGAGCGCCACCCAGCGGAACGGTCCCCTGCCGTCGCAGAACAGCGGCCTGATGTACTCCGGCACGAAGCCCGGAATCTCGAACGCGTCCGCCACGCCCGCGTCCTGCGCCTCGGCGCGGATGTTGTTGCCGTAGTCGAAGGTGACGGCGCCCTGCCGCCGCATCGCGAGCATCGCCTGCACGTGCTGCGCGATCGAGGCCCGCGCCCGCTTCACGTACTCCGCCGGGTCGCTCGCGCGCAGCTCCAGCGCCCGCTCCAGCGTGATCCCGCCCGGCACATACCCGTTCAGCGTGTCGTGCGCCGAGGTCTGGTCGGTGAGCACATCGGGGATCCAGCCGCGCCGCACCATCTCGGGCAGCACGTCGGCGCAGTTCCCCACGAGCCCTACCGAGAGCGCCTCCCCCCGGTCGCGCGCTTGCGTCACTCGCGCCCACGCCTCGTCGAGAGACTCGGTCATGACGTCGAGGTACTTCGTCTCCAGCCGCCGCTGGATGCGGGCGGGATCGACCTCCACCGCGAGGATCGCGCCCTCGTTCATGGTGGCGGCGAGCGGCTGGGCACCACCCATCCCACCGAGCCCGCCGGTGAGCACGGTCTTCCCCCTGAGCGAGCCGCCGAAGAGGCGCTTCGCCACCGCACCGAACGTCTCGTAGGTGCCCTGCAGGATCCCCTGGGTGCCAATGTAGATCCAGCTGCCGGCCGTCATCTGGCCGTACATGATGAGCCCCTGGCGCTCGAGCTCGCGGAAGTACTCCCAGTTGGCCCAGCGGCCTACCAGGTTGGCGTTGGCGATGAGCACCCGGGGGGCGTCCTCGTGCGTGGGGAACACGCCCACGGGCTTGCCCGACTGGACCAGCAGGGTCTCGTCGCCGCGGAGCTCTCTTAGCGCCGCCACGATGGCGTCGTACGCCTCCCAGCTCCGCGCCGCGCGCCCCGTGCCGCCGTAGATGATCAGTTCCTGCGGCTTCTCCGCAACGTCCGGGTCCAGGTTGTTCATCAGCATCCGCATGGCGGCCTCTTGGACCCAGCCGCGGCAGGAGATGTCGGTGCCGCGCGGGGCGTGCACCACTCGGCTCGCCGTTGCCGTCGTCATACCAGCGCCTCCTGGGCGACCAGTTCGGCCACCCGCTCGATATCGGGGGTGAGTGGCCTATCGGCTTCGAGCGCCGGGACCAACTGACGCACCCTCTCGTACACTCGCGCCACACCCCGGCCCGGCGCCAGGGGCTTGCGGTACTCCAGGCCCTGGGCCGCGGCGACCAGCTCGCACGCCACCACCCGGCCGGCGTTTGCGAGCACGCGCCGCGTCTTCCACGCCGCGGCCATGCCCATTGGCACCACGTCTTCCTGGTTCGCGTCCGTCGGAATCGACTGCACGCTCGCGGGCGTGCACAGAGTGCGGGCCTCCGCCGCCAGGGCAGCGGCCGTGATCTGCACCATCATGAGCCCCGAGTTGAGACCCGCCTGCTCGGTGAGGAACGGCGGCAAGCCGTGCGACAGCTCGGGGTTCACCAACCGGTCGATGCGCCGCTCCGACAGCCCCGCCAGCGTAGCCAGCGCGATGCCCAGCACGTCGAGGGCAAGCGCCACGGGTTGCCCGTGGAAGTTGCCGCCCGAGAGGATCACCCCGTCGAACACCAACGGGTTGTCGGTGGAGGCGTTGAGCTCCACGGCAGCTACGCCCGCCGCGTACTCGATGGCGTCCCCCACCGGCCCGAGGATCTGCGGCGTGCAGCGCAGGCTGTAGGCGTCCTGCACCCGGTAATCCTCCTCGCGGTGCGACTCGCGGATCTGTGAACCAGCCAGCAGCTCACGCATCAGCGCGGCGGCCTGCACCTGTCCGGGGTGCGGCCGCACCGCGTGGATGCGCTCGTCGAACGGCACCGGCGTGCCCATGAGCGCCTCGAGGCTCATGGCTGCGGCTCCCAGCGCCGTGCGCCACAAGTTGCGCGCCTCGTGCACCACGAGCGTCAGGATGCCCGTCTGCACCTGCGTGCCGTTGATGAAGGCGAGGGCTTCCTTCTCCTGGAATTCGATGGGACTGATGCCGGCGTCGCGGAGTGCATCGCGCGCCGGTCGTACCGTTCCCTGTTCCCTGTTCCCTGTTCCCTTCTCGTCGGGGGAACGGGGAACGGGGAACGGGGAACGGTCCCCACCCACCACCACGTCACCCTCCCCCATCATCCCATACGCGATGTGCGATAGCGGCGCGAGGTCGCCGCTCGCCCCTACGCTCCCCTGCTCCGGCACGATTGGGTGGATGCCCGCGTTCAGCAGATCGGCGATGTGCGACGCCAGCGCCGAGCGGACACCGCTCGTTTCCCTGAGCAGCACGTTGGCGCGCAGCAGCATGGCCGCACGCACGGCTTCCACGGGAAGAGGATCCCCCACACCGGCGACGTGACTGAGAATCAGGTTGCGCTGCAGCTGTAGCAGCTGATCGGATGGGATGCTCACGCTGGCCAGCTTGCCGAAGCCCGTGTTCACTCCGTAGATCGGCTCGCCCGCCGCGACCATCCGCTCCACGACAGCGCGGGAGCGATCGGCCCGCGCGGCGGCGGCGGCGTCAACCGCAACACCCGCAAAGTCGCGAGCAACGGCGACTACGTCGTCGAGGGTGAGGGAGTCACCGGTGAGCGTGATGGTTTGGGGCATCGAGGGGAATATACGGACGGGGAAAGGGGAAAGGGGAAGGGGGAAAGGTACGGCTTACGTCGGGGATTGCCGTACCCTTCCCCCTTTTCACATTTCCCCTCTGAGCAGCTAGCGCTCCACCACCACTCCCCTCCCACCAGCCGTGAAGATCCCGGCTCCGACCGACAACTCCGGATTCCCCGGATCGGTCTGGTAGCTCCAGTCGAAGATCATGACCTCCGACCCGATGTGGGTCACGCGGATCGCGCCGTAGCGGAAGAAGCCATCACCCTCGTCCATCTGGAACACGTAGCCATTCCCCACCTCGGCCAGCCGCGCGAGGCCAGTGTAGCCGTTCACCGGTGCCAGGTCGATCGAGGTCAGGTCGGCGACGGGCTGGTCCGGATATACCGTCATCGTGGTCGCCAGTCGCCTCGGCTCGATCCAGAAGCCGCTCACGTCACGGGTCACCCGAAAGTCGAGGTTAGCCTGGTTGCCGGGGAGCACCAGACCCAGCTCGGTCTCGACCGCGATGCCGTCACCGTTGGAATCGAGCCAGAAGCGGAAGCCACTCGTCGCCAGGTCAACGTCGAGCGCAGAGATCAGCACGTTGCGCGAATCGGGCCGCGGCGTGTCGGCCCAGATATCCGACCAGAGGCTCTCCCAGCCCTCGATGCTCTCGGCCGTAACGCCGAAGCAGCGCGCCTCTCCGTTGGGCATTGCGCCGGCCAGGAACTCTGGGGCGATGGTCGTGCCCTCGAGCCCCCACACGGCGTCGCATTCGTAACCCAGGTCACCCAGGAAACCCGCAGCGCTGTAGACGCGGTATTGCTTGAAGCCTTCCGGCTCGTTGGTGTAAGGACTGTCGTCCCACGCCAGGTGGATCGCCCCGTTCAGGCTCGTGCCCACGATCCACTGGGGCTGCCCCAGGCGCAGCCGCTCGTCCACCACCACGATGTCGCTGGGCGTGCCCTCGAAGCCCTCTAGGTCCACTCCGGCGACGAAGTACTCGAGATCGGGTATCCCACGGTCGTGGAACGTGCTCGAGGTCGTCTCCCCGCGCAGCCCAAAGGCCATGGCGGGGTCGTGCCGCGAGTAGACTCGGTAGACCATGAGCCGCGAGTCCACGATCTCGTCCCACCTCAGGATCATTCCAGCGGGATCGAGGTCGCCGCTTGGCTCGAGGTCGTAGAACACATTCTGTGGCGCCGGCAGCGGTGCCGGTCCCACAACCTCGTCGCTGGTGCACGAGAGGATGCCCAGGAATGCCAGCGCCCCCACAGCTGTGCGTCGCATGGCGACCTCCCCAAAGGTTCCGGCTCCTAGGAGTGCAGGGAACGTGCCGCGCTGCGCCCTGCAGCTAATCCTTTGTGGGTTAATGACTTACGGCGATAGAACTAGCAACGGCTGTCCTCTCGATGGGACACGAGGGGAAAGGGGGGGTGGGTGGGGGGGTGCCCTCATCGCGTCGTCTGCTGGTCGTACTGGAAGCGGATCTCGGGCTGGTCCCTCAGGCTGATGAAGAAGTTGAACGCGAAGTTGCCGTTAGGCGCCCGCATGAACCCGAAGGTCAGACGCCAGCGGTGCAGGTCCCTGTCGAGCCGCAGCACGTGTTGACCGAACTCCCCCGTAGTGAAGTTGTACTGCGTGTTCCACGAGACGGACCAGTGTTCCGTCGGGGAGAACTGCGTCGAGAAGTTGAGCGTCTGGTTGGCCGGTGTCTCGATCTCCTCCCCGGAGGGGTCGAACCGCGGCCGCGTGCGCTGCAGGTCATATGCGAGGGACATCCGCACTCCTGCGGTGCGCTGGGTGTTGGTCGGCATCGTGTAGAACCCGCGGTCCAGTCGCGTCGACGGTCCGAGTGCCGACCCGGGTGGCTGCATTGGCTGCTCCACGCCGATCGGCTCGATGGCGCCCGGCTCCGGCGGCGCCTCCGCCTCTCCCGTGAAGATCGAGAGCAGCCGACGGAAGAACCCCTCGGAGAGGCTGAAGCGCATCGAGAGGGACGTGAGGAAGGGATCGAATGAAGTCGTGTCGTACCCCACCGGCCCATCCCACAGGTCGTGGGTCATCGCCAGGGAAAAGCCCCGCAGCAGCTCGCTGGTGAAGCGGTTGGTCATCCGCTGCGTCGCCCATCCGTTGCGCCCCGGCTGCTTGGACTGCTCGATGTCGAACTCGATCGGCGAGGTCTGGATGCTCAACAGCTTGACCTTACGGGCCGGCCGCTCGGCCCCCGTTGTGTCGTCTTCCTCCTGCTTGAGCTTCGCCTCGAAGGTCTGCGACAGCCCCAGGCTGATGCGGTGTAGGGCCGGGCTGGTGCGCGCGCCGCTCTGGGTCACCGCGGCGTAGTCCTCAGGCACTTCGGCCTCCGGCGCGAAGCTCCAACTGAGGATCGGCGATAGCGAGTGGCGAATGCGCGAGTAGGGGCCCACTCCGGGGAAGAACCCGAACAGCGTCGGGGTCAGGCTCGCAGTGAAGGAGAGACGCTTCCCCTGGCTCACGAACTCGCCGTTGGTGAGGCGGTTACGCAGCAGGAAGGGACCAGAGGTCGTATTCCGCACACCCACCCCCGGTTGGAGCTTCCACGTCGCGGAGAACAGCACCGGGAGATTGATGCCCGTGTTCCAGTCGATCCCCGTGCTAAAGTTCTCGCTGTAGTACCGGGTGAGTGAATCGTCTGGGTTCGTGGGGTCGGGGATCTTGACCGCCTCCGGCGGACCCTGGCTGCGGAAGTCCGCCACACTGATGTCGTTGGTCCAGTTCCAGCGGCCCACACGGAGCGGCGTGCGAAACGAGAGCGTCGTGGTCCGTGTGTCACGCAACACCGTGTCCACCTGCGGCACGCCGTCCACCGGGGGCAGCGGCACCTCGACTCCCGGCCCGAGGTCGAACGCCTGGGCGTTGGTGAACGCCAGCGATGGCGACCAGGTGACGTCGCTCGTGATGTCGATTGGTGACGGTGTGAGGGTGACGGTCGGCAGCGTCTGGTTGACGGTGCCGTTGCTCAGGTCCTGGGTCCGCGACCCGCCCAGCGAGAACGTGCCCCACGAGTACTGCTTGTTGAAGTTGAGGCGGCTCGAGAGGGTCGCCGTCTGCACGAACGGGTCCACCGTGTTGCGCTGCACGACGTCGGTCTTGGTGGCAAAGTCCACGCTGGCGGTGAGGCGGGTTCGCTGGTCGAAGCTCTGCTGGTGATTCCACTGGAGCCGCAGCGACTTGTCGCCCGGATCTCCGTCCACGTCTGCCTCCCAGATGCGCGAAACGGCCAGCCCCCCCGAGAGGAAGCGGTTCAGCCAGCGGTAGCGCATCTGGCCGTTGAGGCCGATGTACGATCCCGAGTACCAGTCCATGGAGATCTGAAAGTCGGCGTAGTCGCTGAAGGCGACGTAGAAGCCGACGTTGGAGATCCCGCGCTGGAAGTCCTCGTTGGGACGGATCAGGTCACTGATGCCGAACCGCGGCACCAGTAGCCCGGTCCGCCGCCCGGGGCGCATGTCCTGGAAGATGAACGGGAGCCACAGCACCGGGACGTCGCGCACGTAGAGCACCGCCGGTCGGGCCACCATGATCGTGTTCGACACCCATTTCACGTTGCCGGCCGAGAAGTGATAGTGCGGCGACGGCTCGCTGCAGCTGGTCATGGCATTGGAGGCGCCGTAGATCCGCGTCGAGCCGGAGTCCATCTCCAACCCGCCCCGCAGGTACCACGTCACCCCCGACTGCTGGAAGCTGGTGAGCGCCCGCTCCACCGTCCCGATCCGCTCACAGGTGTCGTACCGCATCCCCTCGCCAACCAGCACCGTGCCCGTCTCGAACAGCACCGGCTCCCCATTCGCCTCGAGCCGGCACTCGCTCTCCTGGAAGGTCACTTCCTGTGCCTCGAGCGTCGTTCCCTCGCGCTCCAGCAATGCCGAGCCCACCAGCACGATCTCCTGCGTTTCGCCGAACAGGGTGATCGAGTCGCCTGCGTAGCGAGTCACCCCGAATCCCGCCCGCTCCATCAGCTCCCGCATGATCGAGTCGGCCTGGGGAAAGGAGCGTGAGGGGTTGGAGGGAAGCCCCAGTTTGCGGGCCGTGGCCGTGTCGATCGGCTGGCCCAGGGAGTCGAGCGGGGCCAGCGTCGTGTCCCGCGGCTCCGGAGCCGGCCGCTCGATCTGCGCCTCCGCGACCCCGGGGGCACCCAGGAGCAGCGCCACGATCACCGCGGTTTCCCCGATGCGCCTGGCGGTGCGCTTCCGCCCGAGCAGCCGCGCCACCAGGATGCCAGCCTCATAGAGAATCAGGATGGGCAGCATCATCATCAGCATAGAGAACACGTCGGGCGGCGTGAGCAGCGCTGCGAGGATCGCGCCGGCTGCCAGCGCGATGGGACGGTGCCTGGCGAACGTCTGGGGCCTCACCAGGTCGAGCACCGACAGGAGCACCATTACGAGGGGGAGTTGGAACATCAGGCCGAAGGCCAGGATCAGACGGGTGGCGAAGCTGAAGTACGCGTCGGCCGTGATGATCCATTCGAGGAAGCCGTACTGGAAGCCGTGCAGGATGCGGAACACGGCCGGCAGCACCCACAGGTAGGCCATCAACGCACCGGCCGCGAACAGGCCGAGCGCCGCTATGAGCGCCGGAACGATGTAGCGCTTCTCGTGCTCGTAGAGCGCGGGCGAGAGAAAGCGCCAGACTTGCGCGAAGATGACCGGCGAGGCCAACACGGCGCCGATCACGATGGCCAGCTTGAGAGTGATCAGAAACGCGTCGGTGGGACGGATGACAAACAGCTTGCCGTCGGGGAGGTACGGTGCGATCGGCTCCTTGAGCAACTCCAGCACATCGTAATGCTGCACCAGGTAGAACGACACGACCGCACCCAGCAGGAGCGCTGCCAGGCTCCACAGGATACGCCACCTCAGCTCCTCGAGGTGGTCCAGAAAGGGCATCTCGCCCTTGGCTGCGTGCTTCACCATGTGGATGGGGCCGGGATCGGCCGCCCCTCAGCGGTCCGGAGTGCCGAGCTTCGTCCGCGCGAGTTGAGCTTCCTCGGACCGGGGGTACCCGGCGATGACACGACTGTAGTACACCTGGGCGGCACGACGGTCCCCGCGGCGCTCCGCCATCAGACCGAGGCGGTATAGCGCGGTGGGGGCGTGCCGTGAATTGGGGTGGTTGCGGATCACCAGCTCGTATGCCGCCGCCGCCGAGTCGGGCTCCGACTCCTCCCACGTCTCTCCGATAAAGAACTGGGCGTCGGCCGCCCGCGGGTGACCGGGGAAGTCCTCGAGCAACTTGCCGAAGCCGGCGCGCGCGGTGTTGGGGCTGCCACGCCGCAACTGCTGCAGCGAGACCGAGTACAGCTCCTCGGCACCGATGCCGCCGGCGGCGGGGGGCCGCGCCACCGCGGCCGTGTCTCCCGCGGCGGGCCGCAAGACCACTGCCGGAACCGCGGTGCGGGCCTCGAGCTGAGACCGGAGCTCGGTCAGCCGCTGCTGGCTCTGACCGGTGAGCTCCTGGATCTGTACCAGCTGCCGCTGCACATCAGTCACGTCACTGCGCACGTCGCCCTGGAACGCGGACAGGCGGCGTTGCAGCACCACCAGCGAGTCGTGCAGCCGCTGTTGGAGCAGCAATACCTGATCAAGCATGACAGCCCGCGCCGAGTCGGCGCGGGCTGTCTCCGCTCTGAACTCCTGGAGCTGTTCCTCCACGCGTCGCACGTCACCCTTGAGCGCGCAGGCGCTCAGGGCCACGCACGTTGTCGCTAGGAGCCCGAGATGTCTCACATGCCGGCCGGCTTCACCATCTTGTCGCCGCCGGCCGTGATCGCGAACTCGTCGCGCCGGTTCAGTGCCCAGGCGTCCTCATCGTGCCCGGGATCGACGGGCATCTCCTCACCCATCGAGCGAACCGTGATGCGGTCCTCCGCGATACCGCGGTCGGTGAGCCACTTCTTCGCCGACAGCGCGCGGCGCATGCCGAGTGCCATGTTGTACTCGTCGGAGCCGCGCTCGTCGCAGTGGCCGGTGATCTCGAGCGCCACGTTGGCGTTCGCCTGGAGGACCGCGAGCTTCTGCTCCAGCACCTCCGTGTCCACCCCGGGACGGATATTCGACTTGTCGAAGTCGAAGTTGATCACCGTCTGCAGCATCGCGCGCACTTCAGCGGTGATCTCGCGCTCGCGGGCCAGAGCCTCTTCCCGCTCGCGGCGGATGCGCTCTTCCTCCAGCCGCGCCCGCTCGATGCTGTCGCGCCGGGCTGCCTCAGCCGCCGCGATCGAGTCGGCCCGGCGGATCGAGTCGAGAATCGCCGCTGAGTCGACGGCCGGAGTCACCGGCTCGGGCTGTCCGCCGCCACACGCAGCCGCCACCATCACAGCAGCGCCGAAGGTGAGAGCAATCGGTAGGCTGAGTCGCATGTTCGCTCCAATCTTATGGTGTCCTAAGCTCCGGAATTCGAGGCGACCAGGCCGGCAATCTGGCATCCCCGACGGTCGTCAACTGGCGTACCCTGCCGGTTTCGATGTCGATCACCCAGACCTGGCGCCGCCCCGTGCGGTTCGAGATGAACGCGAGGTGTCGTCCATCGGGCGCCCACGTCGGGTCTGAGTTCCGCCCCGCGCTGGTCAATTGGCGGACCATCCGCGAACGTGCGTCCATGATGAAGACTTGGGGATTCCCCTGCACGTCGCGGTGGAACGCGATGCGCGTACCGTCCGGGGACCACGCCGGCGCATTCGAACTGCCGGTGACGCCGTAGTCGAACGGGGCAAAAAGCTGCTGCCCCGTCCCGTCCGCCGCCATCACATAGATCTGCGGCAGCCCCGGGCGCGTCGAGACGTACGCGATCTGGCGTCCGTCCGGGCTGAACGTGGGTGATAGGTTATCCGAAAAACGCCCCACCGTCAAGCGCTCTAAGCAACAGTCCCGTGCGAGGTTATACCGGTAGACATCGCTCCCCTCGTCCCCGCTGCGGGTGAACGCGAGGAGTTGGCCGTTGGGGGAGACGGCGGCGGCATAGTTGAGGAGCTCGGCCGTGGCCGGGACCGTCCGCCGCTCGCCCGTTTCCAGGTGGTGGATCGCCAGCCGGCCCCACCCCTCCGAGAGCTCGCTATAGACCACGCGGGCCGCATCCGGCATCCATGCCGGCGAGAAGGCGGTCACACCCGCGGGAGAGACCACCCCCAGCTCGGCTCCGTCGGCATCCACCCGATAGAGCCGCCCGTGCTGGATGAAGAGCAGCCGCGTCGCCGCGGACCCCGGCTCACCGCTTGCAGCACGGACCACCTCGTCGGCCATCCGATGGGCGCTCATGCGGAAGTCCGGATCGGCGAGCGCCTTCAGATCGCCCCGAATCTGGCGGCGCGGCGTCTCTCCCCGGACGTCGTACAGCGTGACCCGCACCCGGGTGGAGTCGGCCTCTGGTGTCACGGCCACCGCGTAGTCCGCACCGAGGGCAGCGTAGAGGGAGTAGTTGACGAACGGGATCTCGGTGCCGCTGGTGTCCTCGCCCACCCCCGAGAGCCGCGTCAGCCCCAGCAGGAGGCTGTCGCCGCCCGGCAGGGTGATCATCTCGAACCGGTCGGTGAACTGGAGGTCCCGAGCGAGGATGGCTCGGACCGAGTCCAGCTGCTCGCCCCGCGTACCACCCAGCACCAGCATGCCGGGCCGCAGCCCCGGCGTGTACGTGATGCCGATGCGGACGCCCTGCTCTACTGGGGGGTCCTGGGCGGGGAGGGGGGAGGTGGCCGCCACCCCCAAAGACAGCAATCCCAGAACGCGGCGCAGGCTCCCCCACCCAAGCTGGTGAAAGGGAGCCGGTCGTACCTTTCCCCCTCCCCCCTTCCCTTTTCCCGTCTCACCACTCCCGGGTGCCCTCATCACCTGGTACTCGACGGATCAAAGAAGAAGCTCACCGGCAGCACGTCGGCGCCGTAGCCGGCCGGCAGCGGACCGAATGCGCTGGCGTTGGCCGCCGCCTCGATGGCACCCTGGGCCTCCAGGTCGAAGCCGAAGTTGCCGGAGCGCCGGATGAACCGCAGGCCCGAGATCGAGCCGTCGCGGTGCACCAGGAACAGCACCTCGGCGCGCAGCGACACGTTCCCCTCGGGGCGGTGCCAGCGGCGGTAGACCTGGGCCACGATGTTCCTCAGGTACTCCGGGTAGGCGAACTCGACCCCGCTGGTCTTCACCGTCGCCGGATCACTCCCCGTGGACGGCTCGACGTCCGGTGCGAGCTCCACGTCGGGGGTGGTGCGCGGCGCGGGCTCGCGCTCCGCCTGCCGCTCGGGGGGCGGGGGCGTCTCGGCCACGGTCGTGCGGCGCGGGCGTCGACTGGAGACCGGCGCGGGGCGCTCGGCGGGCCGCTCGACGACCTCTGGCGCCCGGCGCGCCTCCGGTGGGGTCAGCGGGGCCGCCACGAGATTCACGGTGTAGACCGGCGGCACGACCCGGCGCACGAGGTCGGGCGAGGAGAACAGGGCGGCGACGGCAACGACGTGGATCGCCAACGTGGCCGTGAACGCGACGCCCGTGCCTCGCGCCTCCGGCGCCCGCCGTCGCGGCCGGCGCGGCCGGGTCATCGTCGGATCTCCTCCGGCTCCGCCACCAGGCCCACGTCGCCGACCCCTGCGGCGCGCATCACCGCGAGCACGCGCACGACCTGGCCGTAGTCCACGCGGCTGTCGGCCCGCAGGTACACCCCGCTCGGCTCTCGGGCGCTCACGATGGCCGGGAACGCCGCCCGGAAGTCCTCCAGGGAGAGCGCCGTCTCGTCCACGAAGATCCTCCCCTGGCGGTCGATGGACACCACCAGCCCCTCCCTGGGCTGCAGCGGCCGCGCCTCGGCCCGGGGAAGCTGCACGTCGACGCCCCCCTGCATGATGGGGGCGGTGATCATGAAGATGATGAGGAGCACGAACGCCACGTCCACCAGCGACGTCACGTTGATGTCGGCCGACACCTGCAGCTCACCGCGCCCGCGCAGCCCCGTGCCCGGCATTGGCTATATCCTGCCCTCGCGCGCCATAGTGCCGACGATCTCCTGGGCGAAGCCCTCGAGCTCACCCGTGAACACGCTGAGCCGGCTCACGAACAGGTTGTAGGCGATCACCGCGGGGATGGCTACGGCTAGTCCCAGGACGGTGGTGACGAGGGCCTCCGCCACTCCGGGGGCCACGGCCGAGATGTTGCCGGAGCCGCCGGTCGCGATACCAATGAAGGCGTCCATGACACCCAGCACGGTTCCCAACAACCCGAGAAGCGGACTCACCGAGCCGATCGTCGCCAACCATGGTATAAACCGCGCGATCAGGTCGCGTTCCGCCCCGACCTCCTTGGCCAGCACCATGCGCAGCACCTCGAGCTGGGTGACGCTCAGCGCCTCGTGCTGGCCGCCGCGGGTCTGCTTGAGCGCACCGGGGCGCAGCTCGGAGAAGAAGTTCACCCCCTCCCGCAGCAGCCTGCCGTACGGCGAGGGCGGGAGCTTCATCACGGCGTGATAGGCGTCCTCGAGCCGGGTGGTGCGCTCCAGCGCGTCGAAGAACCGGTCTCCCTGTTTACGCACCCGGCGGAACTGGGCCCACTTGAGGACGATGATGAACCAGCTCACCAGGGAGAAGGCCACCAGCACGATGAGCACGATCTTGGTGGCCGTGCTCGACGTGGTGACCAGCTCCCAGGCATTGGTGGGGAGCGCCCCACCCACCTGCAGCATCATGCCGCTTCCTCCTCGATCCACTCGTAGGTGCGCTTCAGCCCCTCGCCGAGGGAGACCTCGGGTCGCCACCCCCACTCCCTGGCCGCCTTCTCCACGCTCACCGCGCTGCGCTGCAGCTCCCCCGCCCGGGCAGGCGCGTGCTCGATCGGCACCGTCACGCCGGTCGCTTCGAGCAGCGCGTGGGCCAACTCGGTCACGCTGGTCTCAATGGCCGTGCCCACGTTGACCGCCACGTCGTCTACGCTGCGGACGGGCGGCACCCGCCACCGGGTGGCACACATGTTCGCGTTCACCACGTCGCCCACGTACACGTAGTCGCGCGTCTGCGAGCCGTCGCCGTAGATGGTGAGCGCCTGGCCGGCGAGCAGCCGACTCCCAAAGATAGCCACCACCCCCGCTTCCCCGTGGGGGTTCTGCCGCGGGCCGAACACGTTGGCGTACCGCAGCGAGACCACCTCGAGCCCGTGGAGCTGAGCGTACGCGGCGAGGTAGAACTCGGAGGCCAACTTGCTCACACCGTAGGGCGAGACCGGGAGCTTCGGGGCCGCCTCCGGGTGTGGTAGTGCGGCACTCTCGCCATACACGACCCCGCCCGACGAGGCGAAGATCGCGCGGCGTAGCGTGCCCTCGCGCCCACCCTCCAGCAGGTTGAGCAGCCCCAGCACGTTGGTGCGGGCGTCGAACTCGGGATCCTGCACCGAGACACGCACGTCCATCTGGGCAGCGTGGTGGTTGAGGATGGTGAAGCCGCCGCCGGCCATAAGCTCGCGCGCCTGGGGCGATCCCACGTCGGCCTGCACGAAGCTGGCGCCGTTCGGCACGTTCTCCCGCCGGCCGCTGGAGAGGTCGTCGAGCACCGTGACCTCGAAGCCCTCGGCGAGATACCGATCGGCCACGTGCGAACCGATGAATCCCGCCCCTCCCGTCACCAGCACTCTCTCGCTCATGGTCGGTCGCCGCTCCCTCGCGGTGTCGTCGTCGAGACAGGAGCCGCGCGGGCATTGCGCCGACCGCGCCGCACGGCATCATGGTCGGAGCCAATTATAACGCAACGGCCGCG
>CAYGBV010000045.1:0-15199 GCA_964348295.1 uncultured Gemmatimonadaceae bacterium | reverse complement strand
GAGGGCACCCGCTTCGACCTGCGGGACGGGTCGGTGGTGATCGCCGCGATCACCAGCTGCACCAACACTTCCAACCCGTCGGTGATGATCGGCTCCGGCCTGGTCGCGCGGAACGCGGTCGCGCGCGGGCTCGAGCGCAAGCCGTGGGTGAAGACCAGCCTCGCGCCGGGCTCCAAGGTGGTCACGGACTACCTCAAGGAGGCCGGTGTGCTGCACGACCTGGAGGCCCTAGGCTTCCACGTAGTGGGATACGGATGCACCACCTGCATCGGCAACAGCGGCCCACTGGCCGAGCCCATCGCCCAGGCGATCTCGCAGCACGACCTGGTCTGCGCCTCGGTGCTATCTGGCAACCGCAACTTCGAGGCGCGGGTGCACCCCCTCGTGCGGGCCAGCTACCTCGCCTCGCCCATGCTCGTGGTGGCATACGCTATTGCCGGCCGGGTCGACGTCGACCTCGACCGAGAGCCGCTGGGTGAGGACCGGGACGGCAATCCAGTGTACCTGAGGGACATCTGGCCTAGACCCGAGGAGATCAAGCAGGCGGTCACCGACTCTCTCGAGCCGGAGATGTTCGAGCAGGAGTACGCGGGCGTGTTCGAAGGCGACGAGGCCTGGCGGTCGCTCCCCGTTCCCACGGCGGCGGGCGGTCGCTATGCGTGGGACGCCACGTCCACGTACATCGCCGACCCGCCGTTCTTCGCGGGCATGCGGGCCAAGCCGGCAACGGTCGGGAACGCACGGGGGGCCCGCGTGCTGGCGTGGCTGGGCGACTCGGTGACCACAGACCACATCTCCCCGGCCGGCGCGATCCCCAAGGACAGCCCGGCGGGTCGCTGGCTCGTGGCGCACGGTGTGAATCCCGTGGACTTCAACACCTTTGGCTCGCGCCGTGGCAACCACGAGATCATGATGCGGGGCACCTTCGGGAACATCCGTATCAAGAACCAGCTGGTGGAGGGCAGGGAGGGAAACTGGACCGAGTACCTCCCCGCCGGTGAAGTGACCAGCATGTACGATGCGGCGATGAAGTACGCCGACGACGGCACGGCACTGCTGGTCGTGGCAGGCAAGGAGTACGGGTCGGGCAGCTCCCGCGACTGGGCGGCCAAGGGTACGTCCCTGCTCGGGGTGAGGGCGGTGCTGGCCGAGAGCTACGAGCGAATACACCGCAGCAACCTCATCGGGATGGGGGTGCTCCCGCTGCAGTTCCGGCCTGGGGAGAGCGCCGCGACACACGGTCTCGCCGGTCGTGAGACGTTCGACATCACGGGGATTGCCGGCGCCGAGATCACACCGGGCGGCGCCGCCCACGTGAGCGCCACCCGGGAGGACGGATCGACCGTCGGGTTCGACGCGCTGGTGCGCCTCGACACGGCCGTGGAGGTAGAGTACTACCGCAACGGGGGTATCCTGCCGTACGTGCTGCGCAGCCTGGCCAAGGGCGCGAAGCCGAAGCAGGCGAAGCCGAGAAGGAGGGCCAAGGCCGCCAAGCCTGCCGCGAAGAAGAAGGCGGTCAAGCGAAAGAAGAAGACCGTCGGTCGCAAGAAGAAGCGCTGATGGAGGAACCGCGGCGCATCACGCGGCGGTGGGGTGGAGGCGCATGGCGCCTACCACCCCACCGCTCTTCCGAGCAGGAACTGCTCGATCCCCGTTACTTGATGCTTGGCGTCCTGATATCCCAACTCGATGAGCCGACCCGTGTACTCGGGGTGGAACATCAGGTAGCTGAGAAAATCCGACGACTTCGCCTGCTCACCACCGACCGAGCGCACTAGGAACTCCACGAGCGAGGGCAGCTCCACCCGGCACCCCCGAGCCATCTCACCGAGATCCCGCGAGGGACGCAACAGGAAGAGATCGATGGGACGCACACCCTTGGGTTCGGGGCGTTACTCACGGTCGACATGGGCCCTTAACTTATGTGAGTCATGAAATTCACAGTGCCCCGCGACGAGGTCCGATTCCGAGCGAGCCGCGCCGGCGGCCCCGGTGGCCAACACGTGAACCGCTCCGCCACGCGCGTCGAGGCGCGGTGGAACGTACGGCGCAGCCACAGCCTGAGCGAAGCGCAACGCGAGCGGCTGCTCCAGAAGCTCGGGAATCGCATCGACTCCCGTGGTGTGCTCCGGGTGGTAGCCGACGAGCGCCGCAGCCAGCTCCAGAACCGCGAGGCCGCCTTCCAGCGCCTCACCGCGCTGGTCACGCAGGCACTCAAGCGGCCCAGGCCGCGCAAGAAGACCAAGCGGCCCCGGGCGGCTGAGGAGCGACGCCTCGCTGACAAGCGGCGCCGAGCCGACACCAAGCGCGACCGGCGCCCCCCGCAGCCCGACGACTAACAAACCGCGATATCTCCGCGGAGGGTTCCGCCATGCTGAAGATCTCGAGTCCCGCGTTCGCCGACGGCGGCCCCATTCCCCGTGCCCACACCTGCGACGCGGCCGATATGTCACCCCCGCTCGTGTTCACCGGAGCGCCCGACAACGCCGCGGAACTGGCCCTGATCGTGGACGACCCAGATGCACCCGGCACAACGTGGGTACACTGGGTGCTCTATGGGCTCTCCCCCACGGTGACGAACCTACCGGCGGGGTTTCCCAAGGACGGCGACGTGACGAGCCCCATCCCGGCGCGCCAGGGCACCAACGACTTCCGACGTCTCGGCTACGGGGGCCCCTGCCCACCACCGGGCCCGGCACACCGCTACGTCTTCACCCTCTATGCCCTCGATACACCGCTCGATGTCCCGCCCGGGGCGAGCAAGGCGGTGCTACTGCAAGCCATGAAGGGGCACGTCATGGAGGAAGCCTCGACGATGGGGACATACGGGCGCTAGCCTGAGCAGAGACCAGGGCCGCAGGCTGAGCTCGGCCGGGGCCCTGACTGCGCAAGCTGCCGGCGCGGCTCAATTGCGGGGTGTGTGGTACCTCTCGACGGGGGCTTCCGACGCTCTCGGCTCGGCTGGGGTCCTACCTCCGCGAACTGCACCTCGCTGCCAGACTCAGTACGGATCGCACCGCTTGAAGCCGTAGGCTCCCGACTCTGAACAACACGCGGCTGCCGGTGAGAGCTCGCTGACGTTCGCTCCGGCAGGACCCCGGCCTCGCCTGATCCTGAGTGCCAGCCCCGCAACCGTCATCGCCCACCGCCCTTCACCGGCCTCACTACAACCGGCTCCCTGTGCCCAACAGCAGACGAGCGGTCGGGAATCCCGACCGCTCGACCGCTGGAGGCTGCCGCCCCCGCTACAACTGCTGCACTTCCTCGATCAGCTTCTTGAAGCTGTCCTTGGCGTCGCCGAACAGCATCGACGTCTTCTCCTGATAGAACAGCTCGTTGTCGACGCCGGCGAACCCGGGGCGCATGGAGCGCTTCATCACGATGCAGTGCGCCGCCTTGTCCACGTCCAGGATGGGCATCCCGTAGAGCGGGCTCGACTTGTCGTGCCGCGCCACCGGGTTGACCACGTCGTTGGCCCCGATCACCACCGACACGTCCGTCTGCGGGAACTCGGGGTTGATCTGGTCCATGTCGTACAGCTGGTCGTACGGCACGTCCGCCTCGGCCAGGAGCACGTTCATGTGACCCGGCATGCGGCCCGCGACCGGATGGATCGCATACTTGACCTGCACGCCCCGCTCCTGCAGCATGTCCGCCAGCTCCCGCACCTCGTGCTGCGCCTGGGCCACGGCGAGGCCATACCCCGGCGTGAACACCACCTGCCGGGCGTACGCCAGCATCGTGGCCGCGTCCTCGTGCGTGAGCGACCGCACCGACAGGTCGCCCGGGGCACCTTCCGGACCACCGATCTCCGCCACCGTCGCGCCGAACGCGCCGAACAGCACATTGGCCAGCGAGCGGTTCATCGCGCGGCACATGATGTTCGTGAGGATCAGGCCGGAAGCGCCGACCAGCGCGCCGCTGATAATGAGGCCCTCGTTGTTGATCACGAACCCGGTCATCGCGGCTGCGATCCCCGAGTAGGAGTTCAACAGCGAAATCACCACGGGCATGTCGGCGCCGCCGATCGGAACGACCGATGTCACACCCAGGATCGCGGCCCCGATCAGCACACCGTAGAACGCGGTGGGATTGTTCGGCTCGACGACCAGCCACACCGCCAGTCCGATCGTGCCGACTAGGATGATCGCGTTGAGCGTCTTCTGCAGCGGGTAGGTGACTGCCTTGCCGGTCACCAGCTCCTGCAGCTTGCCGAAGGCAATCAGGCTGCCGGTGAAGGTCAGGGTGCCGACGATCACCGAGAGCTGGATCGCGATCGCGAAGTTGAGCGGGATCTCGCCCCCCGCCTGCAGATAGCGGAAGAACTCCGCGCTGGCCACGAGAGCGGAGGCGCCGCCCCCGAACCCGTTCAGCAGGCCGACCATCTGCGGCATCGCAGTCATCTTGACCGTGCGGGCGAAGATCCCGCCGACCAGCGAGCCGATGATCATACCGATGAGGATCTCGCGCCATTCCAGGATCTCCTGGAACAGCAGCGTGACCACGATGGCAATGAGCATGCCGAGCGAGGCCAGCCAATTGCCGGTCCGCGCCGTCGCGGGTGAGCTCAATCGCTTGAGCCCGAAGATGAACATGACGGCGGCCAGCAGATAGAACAGCTTGATCAGTGCGCCGCTCATTTCTGCTCCTCCGGCTTCCGCTTGAACATCTGCAGCATCCGGTCGGTGACCAGGAAGCCGCCGACCACGTTGATCATCGCGAATGCCACCGCGACCATGCCCAGGTACTTCGCCACTTGGGTCTCACCTTGCCCGGCCACGATCAGCGCGCCGATGATCGTGATGCCCGAGATCGCGTTGGAGCCGGACATCAGCGGCGTGTGCAGGGTGGGTGGCACCTTCGTGATGACTTCGAAGCCGACAAAGATCGCCAGCACGAAGATCACAAAAAGGACAACCAATTCCTCTATCATGACGCCTTCACTCCCTCCATGGCTTGCAGCGTCGCCTCGTGCACGACGCGGCCCTCATGCGTGACACACGTCCCCTTCACGACTTCGTCCTCGAAGTCGAGGTTGAGCTGCCCCTCCTTGTCAAAGAGGGGGCCCAGGAAGGCGAACATGTTCTTGGCGAACATCTGGCTGGCATGGACCGGCGTGCCAGCGGGCAGGTTGAGCGGTCCCATGATGGTCACGCCATGGCGCTCCACCGTCTTACCCTTCTCCGTGAGCGCGCAGTTGCCACCGGTCTCCGCCGCCAGATCCACGATCACGGACCCCGGCTTCATGTCCTTGACCATCTCCTCGGTGATGAGCTCCGGCGCCGGCTTGCCGGGGATGAGCGCCGTGGTGATCACGACGTCCATACCCTTCATATGCTCATGCAGCAACTCCTGCTCCCGCCTGTGCTGCTCTTCCGACAGCTCCTTGGCGTAGCCGCCCTCTCCCTCGCTCTCCAGCGCCTCGGCCACGAGGAACTTGGCACCGAGGCTCTCCACCTGCTCCTTCACGGCCGGCCGCACGTCGAAGGCGGACACCACGGCGCCGAGCCGGCGCCCCGTGGCGATCGCCTGCAGCCCGGCAACCCCCGCACCGAGAATGAACACCTTGGCCGGCGCGACGGTGCCGGCCGCCGTGACCAGCATCGGCATGAACTTGCCGTGATGTGCTGCGGCGAGCAGGACCGCCTTGTAGCCGGCGATGGTGCTCATGGACGACAGCACGTCCATCACCTGTGCGCGCGAAATGCGGGGAAGCTGGTCGAGGCTGAAGCTCGTCACCTTGGCCTGCGCGAGCTTCTCGACCAGGTCGGGGTTGGTGAGGGGGAACAACATCCCGACCAGGATGGCTCCGTCCTTCATCGGCGGGATCTCGCCCTCGGGGCACCCCACCATCAGCACGAAGTCAGCTTCGCGCCACAACGCCTTGGCGTCGGACACAATGGTCGCCCCGGCTTCGGTGAATGCTTCGTTGGTGTACGAGGCCGCGACGCCGGCATCCTGCTCGATGCGCACTTCGTGCCCCTGTTTCACAAGGCGCTTCACGACATCGGGGGTCAGCGCCACCCGATGCTCGATCGCGCCGCTCTCATTTGGTACGCAGATGATCACGAGCTTGGCTCCTGAATACCGATTTGACCTTCACCTATGAGAAGAGCGGGGAGTCGGAAGCGGGACCCCGGGGCTCGACCCCCCGACCCCGTGGGCCAGGTGCCGATGCCGTAACAGGTTACCGCTCCGCTCCACGCCCCGCACAATGCTAACAGCCGACTTCCAAGTTTCGTGATAGGATCTATGAACGACCACTTAAGAATCGCTGCACGGCCGCCTCTCAGCGGCGCGGGTAATCTAAAAGCGCACGCAACCGCGGGGGAACCGGCTGGCCGAACAGGTCGGCGGCCGAGACCGTGATGACTCGCGCCCGCGGCCCCGGGCTGCCCTCGATCCCGTCGGGCCCCGGCTTGCCCTCGGGCCCTCTGGCGCCATCCCTCCCGGCGGCGCAGCGCCGAGCGGTGGCCGCGCCCCCCTTGCCCCCCGGGCCTCCAGGGCCCGCTTTCCCGCCCCGCCCACCAGGTCCACCGCTCGTGTAGGCGTCCACCATGCCGGCCAGATAGGGCAGCTCGTTGGGGGCCATCACCGTGACGTGCCCCCCGGAGCCGCCCGGAGCGCCCGGAGCGCCATTACTGCCGGCTCCGCCAGCGCCCCCGTTTCCTCCCGGGCAACCCTCAGCACCGTCGGCGCCCGGGGCGCCCGCAGCCCCGTCCAGGCCCCGGCCACCACGCCCTCCCCGGGACTCGATCACGAGCCAGTCCGACGGCGGGACCAGGTCGGCGTCCTGTAGCAGGTAGAACGGCGGCGCCTCGCCCACCTCGACACTCACCACCAGGAGGCGGTCATAGAACGGCGAGCTGAGGACGTCCAGCCGGACCAGCACGTCGGGGCCCGGGTAGCCCGGCTCGCCGCGCCGCCCCGACGGGCCGTCGAACCGGAAGGCATGCGGCATGCAGGAGTACTCCGGGGCCACCACGCGGGTCACCGTGAGCGAGGGGTCGGTCTTCATCTCGGCGTGGAGCCGGAAGCCATCCATGACAGTCCGCAGCGGGTCTGAGGCCAGGTCCCAATCCCCGTCCTCCTCCGACACGGCCTCCGGGCTCCAGCGCCGCAGGAACACCACGTGGAGCGGCGGTGGGTTGTCGTCGTCGTACTTCCTAGCGAACGGCATGACCCGGCCGTCTTCGAGGACCGCCTGATACTCCGCACGCACGGTCCGGCCCGGGCAGGCCCTGTCGGCGGTCAGCATTTGTAGTTCCGAAATCCGAGCCACCAGCCCCGGGTCCGGGGCGTAGTCGGGGGGCGGCTTGGAGCCGCAGGCGCTCAGTCCGACTGCCAGCGTCAGTGTGGCCCACGCCGTCCAGCGGGTCTTCACCATCTCAGCCTCCCCTGGTGTGCATCTCCCTGTGAGGATCCTGCCGCAACCGCTCGAGGCGGTAGAGCGGCCCGCGGTCCGGTGTAGCCAACCGCTCCTCGGCACCCCGGTCGGCACGCCCGCTCCACACCCGGGCAATAACCGCCGCCAGCTCCTCGTCGGAGGCGCCCTGCCGCAGGTACGCCTTGAGATCGGTGCCTTGGTCCGCGTACAGGCACAGCAGCCACATGCCGTCGGCGGTGAGCCTGCTCCGTCCACAGGTGCGGCAGAACGGCTCGGTGGTCGACGCGATGATCCCAAAGGTCGTCCCGTCGGGCAGCGCGAACCGCTCAGCGGGCGCGCGGTGGTTGCCCGACGCCGTGATCGGCTCCACATGGCCGAAGCGCGCCCGCAGCGCAGCCAGCATCTCGGCTCGCGAGACGACGTCCTCGGGCGACCAGCGAGTTGCCCCACCCACATCCATGTACTCGATGAAGCGGATCTCCACGCCGCGGTCGCGCCCGAACTCCAGGAGGTCCATCACCTCGTCGTCGTTGAACCCGCGGATGATCACCGCATTGAGCTTGGTGCCGCGGAAGCCCGCCTCGCGGGCGGCATCGATCCCGGCCAGCACGTCGCCGAGCCGGCCGCGACGGGCGAACTGCTGGAAGCGCTCCGGGCGCAGCGTGTCCAGGCTCACGGTGACACGCCCGAGACCCGCCTCCTTCAGCGGACCAGCATGTGGAGCGAGCAGCAGCCCGTTGGTAGTCACGGCGAGGTCACTGATGCGCGGGTTGTCGGCGATCTCGGCGACCAGCTCTACGAGGTCGCGCCGCAGCAGCGGCTCGCCGCCCGTGATGCGCACCTTCGTGACACCGAGGGTGCTGAAGACGCGCACGAGGCGCTCCGTCTCCTCGTACGTGAGGATGGACTGCCGGGGAAGCCATACGTACTCTTCCTCCGGCATGCAGTAGCGGCACCGCAGGTTACAGCGGTCCGTGACCGACACACGCAGACTCTCGAGCGAGCGTCCGAGGGCGTCCGGCGAGCGCGGCGGCGTGGAGCTCGGTTGGACCATACAGCGTAGCAACGTAAGTAAGCCGTTAGCCGAAGGCCAGGGTGACATGACACCACACGCAGTGCGACGGATCGGCACGATGGCGGTGGGCTCCCTCGTTGTGGCCTGCCATGCGGGGCCCGACACCACCCCCGGGGTCTCGTGGGACCTCGCGGAGCACCGCGCCGGGACCATCACGGCGGTGCACTACGACCTCGCGCTCGAGGTCCCCACGAGCCTCGACGAGCCAGTTCAGGGCGTGCTCACCCTGACCGTGGATCTGCGCGACGGCGCGGATCCCCTGGTGCTCGACTTCACCGCACCGCAAGGAAGCGTCCTCGGCGTGGCGGCGCCGGGCGGCGCCCTGCCCTACGAACACGTCAACGGACATCTCGTGATCCCCGCCGCGGCACTGCAGCGCGGAGACAACCAGATCGAGATCGGCTTCGTGGCGGACGACGCGGCCCTCAACCGGAATGCGGAGTTCCTCTACACCCTGTTCGTGCCCGACCGTGCCTCGTCGGCCTTCCCTTGCTTCGACCAGCCGGACCTGAAGGCGACGTACCGGCTCACGCTCACCGTCCCTGCAACCTGGGCGGCGGTGGCGAATACGCCCGCCGCCAGCAGCGACACGGCTGACGGCGCGCGCACGATCGCGTTCGGCCAAACGCAGCCGCTGTCCACCTACCTGTTCTCCTTCGCGGCCGGGGCCTTCCAGGTGGAGAGCGCCAACCGGGAGGGCCGCACGCTCCGCCTGTACCACCGGGAGACCGACCGGGAACGGGTGACGCGTAACCTGCCGGCGATCTTCGACCTGCACGCAGCCGCACTGGCGTGGCTCGAGGACTACACCGGCATTCCCTATCCGTTCGAGAAGTTCGACTTCGTCGCGGTCCCGGCGTTCCAGTACGGGGGCATGGAACACCCCGGGGCGATCCTGTACCGGGCTTCCCGACTGTTCCTGGACGAGTCCGCCACGCAGAACGAGTTCCTGGGACGCGCCTCCCTCATCGCCCACGAGACTGCCCACATGTGGTTTGGGGACCTCGTCACCATGGCGTGGTTCGACGACGTCTGGATGAAGGAAGTCTTCGCCAACTTCATGGCGGCCAAGATCGTGAACCCGTCGTTCCCCGAGATCCGCCACGACCTGCGGTTCTACCTCGCTCACCACCGGTCGGCATACGCCGTCGATCGCACCGAGGGCGCCAACCCGATTCGCCAAGAGCTGGAGAACCTGATCCAGGCGGGCACGCTCTACGGCGCGATCATCTATCAGAAGGCGCCGATCGTGATGCAGCATCTCGAGCAGCTCATTGGCGCGCACGCCATGCGCGCCGGCCTACGGGAGTATCTGCGGACCCACGCGTTCGCCAACGCCACGTGGCCGGACCTCGTCACGATCCTCGACCGTCGCTCCGAGGAGGACCTCGAGGCGTGGAGCCGGGTTTGGGTGGAGGAGCCGGGACGGCCCACCGTGAGTGCTACGCTCGAGACCGACGGCAGCGGCGGCATCACCTCACTTAGGGTGACCCAGTCCGATCCGCGTGGCCGCAATCTGCGCTGGAACCAGCGCTTCGCCGTCGTGCTCGGATACAGCGATACGCTCCGTAGCGTACCGGTGCATCTCAGCGGCACCTCGGCCGAGGGGGCGGCCAGTGGTCTTCCGGCACCCGACTACGTGGTCGCCGGGGGCGACGGCCTGGGCTACGGACTGTTCCGGCTCGACGCCCGGAGCCGCGACTATCTGCTCGACCACCTCCCTGCAATCGACGATCCCGTGGTGCGTGCCGTGGCTTGGGCGTCGCTGTGGGAGGCGCTCCTGCATGCCGAGCTGCCGGCGGCGGCGTTCGTCGAGCTGGCTCTGCGCGCCCTGCCCCAAGAGTCCGACGAGCAAAACGTGCAGCGCATCCTGGGCTACCTACGCCCCGCCTACTGGCGCTATCTGCTGAGAGACGAACGCAGCCGCATCGCTCCACGGGTCGAGGCGCTCCTCTGGGAGGAGCTCGAACGCGCTCCCAACACGAGCCTCAAGGCCGCCTACTTCGACGGGTTCGTTGCCACGGCGCTCTCTCCCGACGCCGTGGCCCGGCTCGCGGCCATCTGGCGCAAGGAGATGACGATCCGCGGCCTGGCCATGTCAGAGCGCCGCTACACCGCTTTGGCCGAGGCGCTCGCCGTGCGCTCGGTGCCCGACGCGCAGGAGATCCTCGCGGCACAACTGGAGCGGATCGAGAACCCGGACCGTCGGGCCCGCTTCGAGTTCATCATGCCCGCGCTCTCCGCCGAGCCAGCGGTGCGCGACTCCCTGTTCGAACTGCTCAAGGACGCACAGCACCGGGGGCATGAGCCGTGGGTGCTGAGCGCCGTCTCCGCCTTGCACCATCCGCTACGCGCCCGGGCGGCGGAGCACTACATCCGGCCGAGCCTCGACCTCCTGGAGGAGATCCAGCGCACCGGAGACATCTTCTTCCCGTTGCGCTGGCTCAACGCGACACTCGACGGCCACAGCTCTCCCGCGGCTGCCGCAACGGTCAGGGAATTCCTGAGGGAACACCCGGACTATCCCCCACGCCTCAGAGGCAAGCTGTTGCAGGCGGCGGACGGACTGTTTCGCGCAGCGGCTCTGCGGGAGTGAGCACGCACCTGTTTGCAGCCGTAAACTGTTGACCGCACTCAACGACACCGAACGATGTGAGCCGCGTCACACTCCGGCTTGTCCCCAGCGTGTACCCAAAGGGAGACACGAGGTGAGACACCCCGTGTGCGGTGTGCGATCGGTTACACCGGGGCGATTCCCCAATCGCTTATATTCAAACGGGTTCCCCGAAGACAGCCCGCAGTGGGAACTCTGGCACGGTTCTCGCAATTCCTGTTGGTGGCACACAGACCTCGCGGAGGAGTGGACCGAGCACAACGCTCGCAACGTGGAGACAGCATGACCGGATGCACTGAGAGCAGCCTTGGCCTGATCTATCGGGAGCTCGACGAGACCATCGAGTCGCTCGTCCCGGGAGTGGAGACCATGCTGCAACCCATCTCCCCGGACGAAGCGGTGATCAGCGAGTCCGCCGAGGCGGGTCACCGGTTCGCCGTTCCGCTCCGATTCCCCGACGGCATCGGGCGTGGCCAGGTGGTGGCACGGCTATTCCGGTATCGCGATACGGTGCGTCTGGACGTGGAGATCGTGCACAACCGGATGCTGGCCAGTCCCAACGGCGGGACGTCGGAGCGGCGCTGCTATCTGAACGACTTCGTCGCGTCGATCACCCTGCCGGCGGGATCCGAGCAGATCCCCATGGACTTCACGCGGTCCGTGCTGCGTGGGGTGCGCAACGCCCGCGACGCGGTGCAGCGGCACAACCGAGAGCAGTCCGCCCCGTGGAACCAGCTCAAGGTAGTGGCACCGTAGCCGAGTGACGCGGCACGAGATTGGATAGACGAGGGTCGGTGGGTGACACACTCACCGACCCTGCTTCGTGTGGAGCCAATGCCGTTCCCCGGCGGCTCACGCTCAGCGCACGGGAACCGTGATCGCCGCCCAGGAACCCTCCGGGTCAATCGTGTATCGCGCGTCGCCGATGTACACGATGTGACCACCCTCCCGCCGCTCCACCACGTAATACGGAAAGCGGGCCCAGCTCAGGAACTTGCGCACGTTCGGCCCGCGCGTTGCCGCTGCGGCGACCCCGGACGGATGGCGCTCGATGACAAAGTCGTCGAGCGCGAAGCGGGGGCGGCGCAGCCAGTCGAACGTGCCGAAGCGGTAGACGTCCTCATGCTCGATGACCACCCAGCGTTTCAGCGGATTGAGCGGCAGCGGCGCAGCCATCAACCGCTGCGGCTCCGCATGGCCCGTCACGGCGAGCGAGCGCCGCACCACACCGCGCGCCGCGAAGTTAGAGATCGCCATCACGCCGACGTAGACACCCAGCAGGAGCAACGCGACCCGTGCGGGGGCTCCGTGTGCGCGTACCGCCGCCTGCCCTGTATTGCCCGGTTCAACCGTTCCCCGTTCCCCGTTTCCCGTCCCCCGTCCTTCACTTCTCCGTCGCTGCCCCAGCAAGATCCCCGCAGCGAGCAAGCCCCAGATCCACGGATCCACGATGAACAGCGTGTCACCGTAGAGCCAGTGCCCGGAGAACGGCATGAGCCAGCGCATGCCATACACGTTCATGAAATCGAGCAGCGGGTGGCTGGCCACGGCCACCAGGGACAGCAACAGGATCTGACCAGGCACGACAGACGCGGGCGGCACACGCCCTCGTCGTCGCCGCACCAGCCGATCCCACAAGATCACCGCAGCGGCCAGCAGGAAGGGGAGCACGGCGAGCGCCAGCAGACCGTGGGTCACGCCGCGCCGGAACCACAGTGCAGTCACTGGGCTCACGAAGTAGGCGAGCACGTCCACATCGGGCAGGTTCGCCCCGATGAGGAGGGTGGCCGTGCCCAGAGCCGTGCGCTGCTTGAGTCCGGCTTGCGCGAGGGTAGCGCCCACCAGCGTGTGGCAGACCAGATCCACGCGCGCTAGCCTCCGCCCTGCCTCACCACAGCCGCGCGAGTCCCGGCGCTGACGGTCGGGGTCATTCCTCGCCGCCCGCGGCGCGACACGCGTCGCAGGGACAGAGCGCGGCCAGTTGCTCGTAGGTATAGATCCCGCTCCCGTGGCCGTCGCTCCAGTCGATGCGGATCGCGTAGCTACCCACCAGCGCGATGGAGAGAGCCTCGACGTCCTCCGGCACGGTGACCGGGTCCAACAGGGGGCGACCGGTCATCTCCTCGCGACAGCCGGCGCACTGGCAGGCGAGACGTAGCTCCCGCGCCGCGTAGGCTCCGACGTGCTCGTCATGCCAGGTGATGACGATCTCGCGGCCACCGCAGTGGATGCGTTGTGGGATGGGGTTCCGGGTCACGACTCCAGGGCCGCGTCCAGCTCGAACTCGAGGTTCCCCTTGAGGGCCTGCGAGACCGGGCAGTTCTGTTTCGCGCCTTCTGCCGCGCTCACGAACCCTGCCTGGTCCAGCCCCTCGACCGTACCCCGGACCTCGAGACGCATCTTGGTGATCTGCGGTGCGCCGTCGACCCGATCCATGGTGCATGACGCCGTGGTGGTGATGCTGGTCGCCGGTGTCCCGGCCCTTTCCAGCGCGGCCGAGAGCGCCATGCTGAGGCACGCGGCGTGCGCCGCCGCGATGAGCTCCTCGGGGTTGGTCCCCTGTGCGCCCTCGAACCGAGTAGCGAACGAGTATTCGCCCTGGAACGCGCCCGAGCCCGCTCGATAGCTGCCGGTGCCGGACTTCAACACGCCGTGCCACGTCGCCGATGCGGTGCTGGTGGTGGCCATCCGTTGTCTCCTGGTGAGTGAGGTGAGGGAATCTAACCTCTCGGGATCGTGGGCAGGTCTCCCTCTACCGCTTACCGACGAGTCGATCCACCAAGAACCGCGCCGCCTCCCGCTCCGCCCAGTACACCGGCCTCCACGGCGGCCCCGTCACGAACCCCACGTGGCCTCCCCGCTCCTCGATCCGGGTCTCGATGACCGAGTTTCTCCGCAGCGCCTCCCACGGCACTGCCGTGGCCGGGACGAAGGGATCATCCAACGAGTGAATCACCAGCGTCGGGATGCCGATCCTGGCGACGTATTGCGCCGAGCTGGAGCGTCGGTAGTAGTCCTCGGCACCGGCGAAGCCGTGCAGTGGCGCCGTCGCGGCGTCGTCGAACTCCCGGAACGTGCGGGAGCGGAGGATCCGACCCACGTCCACGTGTGGGCGCAACAGCTCGGTCTTGCGTCGCACCTTGCGGTGCAAGCGCCACACCAGGTAGCGACGGTAGACTCGACTGAACCCACGCTCGATCCACTCGGCGCCGGCGGACAGATCGAATGGCACAGACATCGCCGCGGCTGCCCGCAACCCAGCGACCCGCTCCTCCGGCGACCCGCTTGCGGCGCCACCGCCCTCGGCGACGCCCCGCTCCCCCAGGAACTTGAGCAACACGTTACCGCCCAGGGAGAAGCCCATCGCGCCGAGCGCGCGCTCGGGGTGGCGTGCCCTGAGGTGTCGCAGCACGTGCGCCAGATCCCCGGTCTCGCCAGAGTGGTACAGGCGCGGCAGGCGGTTGGGCTCGCCGCTGCAGGCCCGGAAGTTCAGCCCCACCGCCGCGACGCCCTCACGGCCGAGCGCTCGGTACATCTGCAAGGCATACCCGGACCTGGCAGAACCCTCGAGGCCGTGCAGCACCACTACGAGCGGTGCAGTCTGCGAGACTGCGCCAGCAGCGGTACGCTCCACCCAATCGAGGTCGAGGAAATCGCCGTCGGGCAGCTCCACGCGCTCACGCGCGAGGCGCACTCCCCAACGGGAGCGCAGCAAGCGGGCCCCCACAGTCTGGGCGTGGCGTCCCCGCAGCCACGGGGCGGGTCTGAAGTCCGCCTCCGCAGAGCCCTTAGCGGTCAGGGGTTACCCGTCTCGACGGCCTCGGAGGGATCGACGCCCTCATCGACCAGTGAGTAGTCCAGCTCGCTGCCGCGCAGGCTGTGGGGTATGAGGTATACCACCAGCATTACCACCGTGGCCAGCAGGACTATCGCCCGTGCGAGCCGCTCGTTCCAGGTCGTCTTCCACCCCACGACCGCACACGCCACCGCCCACACGATCCACATGATGAGCGTCTTGTTGTCGGTGAGATCGTACCCGAACGGGAAGCCGGTCCACAGCGCGCCGAACGCGTACTGCTGCACGATGGGCCCGAGAATGAGGCCGCCAATCGTCATGGTACCC
>CAYGBV010000044.1:0-19068 GCA_964348295.1 uncultured Gemmatimonadaceae bacterium | reverse complement strand
CGGGGATCACGTAGTACTTCAGCCCGAAGTGCAGGATCGCGGAAACCACGACGCTGATTACGAGCAGGATGAGGAAGCTGATGAAGTCCATTCCTGTCATTTTGGCCCTCCCGTAGGTGCTGCGCGGTGGTCTGGCGGTCGCGTCGTCGGTGGGGCGTCCAGCTTGGAGGGCGTCGCTATAGCGGCGTGGCCGCCGAGGCCATCGGCGGTTCGATGACTAGGGCAAATGTGCTCCCGCTGCGTGGGGCATCAAGGCGAGGATTGATCGGGATTCTGGGCCGGAAACACCAGCGCCCGGCGCGGGGCCGGGCGGTTCCTCGAACACCGGCAAGCTTGGACAGGCTCTCCGCTCATGCAAGTTCGCCCGTCCCGGCGACCGATTCCACTCGGTCGGCTGCAACTCTGATGTCGCACCTCACCCCACCCTGACCATGCGCTAGCTTTCAGCATAGCTAGTGCGACGTCGGGCCCCTGCCGCTGGCCATGGCGTCGACTTCCTGTGACAGCAGGCGTGACGAGCAAGGAGCTCAGAATGAGAATCTATGTCGGCAACATGTCGCGCGAGGTCACCGACGAGGAGTTGCAGCAGGCGTTCGAGGCCTTTGGGCAGGTCTCATCGGCTACTGTTATCAAGGACAAGTTCACCGACGTATCAAAGGGATTCGGATTCGTGGAGATGCCCGCTAAAGCTGAAGCCCAGTCGGCGATCAACGGTCTGAACGGCAAGGAGCTGAAGGGGCAAGCGCTCAACGTTAATGAAGCTCGCCCTCGCTCCGAAGGCCGCGGAGGCAGAGAAAGACCAGGTCGGGGGCGGCGCCTCGAGTGAGCGCCAGTCGGACAGGTACATAGCGCGCACGGGCTTGGAGCGGGATCCCCCGCCCGACCAAGAAGGGACGCGTGATGCGTGGACTGATCGAAGCCGCCCCATGGCTCTTGCCGGTGGTGTTGCTCCTAGTGGCCATCGCCGTCGGCGTGCTGTTCTCCTTCGTCCCTGTGCGCCTGTGGATCGAGGCCTGGTTCTCGGGCGTGCGGATCGGGCTCGGGCATCTGGTCGGCATGCGCCTGCGAAAGGTCAGTCCACCGGCCATTATTCGTCCCCTGATCGCCGCGACGAAGGCAGGACTCGCCCTGCACACCAACGACTTGGAGGCCCACTACCTGGCGGGCGGGAGCGTCGAACACGTCGTGCGCGCCCCGAGATCAAGGAGATCCAGAAGGAACTCGGTGCCATCGGTGGCTGGGTCTTCGCTCGGGCGTCCGACGGCGCGCAGCCAATGGATCGCCACTTGTTCAACAAGTGGCTACGAGTGGCGGAAGTGCACGCGGACCTTCCAAAGTTGAAGGGCGGCCTTTGGCATCCCTACCGTCGAAAGTGGGCGACGGAACGCAAGCATCGCTCACCTACGGACGTGGCCGCAGCCGGGGGCTGGAAGGACCTCGACACCTTGCTGCGCTGCTACCAACAGCCCGATGACGAGAGCCTACTGGCAGTCATGATTGAGGGCCGCAAGCTCCGTGAGCGGGCGACGGGCCCGTAGGAAACGGCAACCCAACGGCAACCCGCTTCGGTAGAACAAAGAAACCGATGAGGCTAACTCCTTGCCTCATCGGCTCTTCGACAGTCGGGACGGCGGGATTTGAACCCGCGACCCCCTGAACCCCATTCAGGTGCGCTACCGGACTGCGCCACGTCCCGAGGTCGCCACCCAACATAGCTGGCCGGGGTACACGCCGGTAGCCCCGACCGGCGGCCTCGGCGGCACACCGGTCAGCTCCTCAATGCCTGATGGTTGGCGTAGCGATTATCTGATGGTGACCGTATCCACCCCGTCCAGCCGCACGACATGGCAGCGGCAGGGATCTGGCACGGAAAACACGAAGTCCGCCACGAATCCGGCGTCGCCTTTCTCGCCGGTCACCCGCAGCGAGTCACCCTCGCTCGAGAACTCATCGCGCATGCCGTCGTCGGCCACGATGTAACGTCCGGGCACCGGCAGCCCCATCCACGTCGGTACGAGAACGCGGCCCGTCCGCAGGTTAGTGCGCGTGACGGTGACCTCGGCTACCGGAAGCCCGGCCTCGTCGATCACGACGAGGGGGAATGCCCGGAAGTCAGCCGTGCAGGCGCACTGGCTCGCCGTGTCCATGCACCCGGTGATTCCCAGGGCCGTCAGGGCCGCTGCGGCAAGGACCGGCAAGCGGAAGCGTCTCATGTCGCTCGAACCTCGTGTGCGGTCACCATTGATACCCCGAATGATACCCCCAAGTCACCCTACTGCCCCTCCTTGACCCGGCTCACCATGGCGAGCGGCTCGCCCTCGCGCACCGGCGGGGTCGCCACCACGTAGTTGACGACCCCCGCAAACGGCGCCCGCACCTCCTCGATCGGATCGCCGAACAGGTCCACCAGCGTGCCCAGCAGCCCTCCCTCGGCCACGGCGTAGCCGTCCCGCACGGCAGGCCGGAAGATACCGGTCACCGGGCTGCGCAGCACCTCATAGTGGTCGAGCCACACGATTGCTCCGGGGCGCTCGACCTCACCCGGCATCATACCGAGGTGGCGCAGCAGGTTCCACACGCCGCGCTCGGCCAGGCTCACCCAGGCGGCATCGTTCGAGCCAAGCTGTCCCGTCTCGGTCGTGATCGACGGCTTGCCCCGAGTGAGCGCCGTGTTCGAGGTGTACACCGAAGCCTGGGGATCGTGGGGCCGACCGCGGTCTATCACGATGTGGTCCAGCCCGAACGCGATGGCCAGCCCGCGCGATGCCGAGTCGAGCGCTGCGTTGCCCGTCACCATCCAGTACGTGTAGGGCCTGAGGGCTTCGTTCCCGTCGCCGCAGTGCAGGTCCGCCACGACGTCGGCGCGATCGATGACCTCGGTGGTGACGGCGTGCGCGATCCGGTCGCTGACCGTGCCGTCCGCCCGCCCGGGGTAGACCCGGTTCAGGTTCTTGCCGTCCACCGGGCTGTAGTACACCGTGCGCCCCAGAAACGACGGCATGTTGGCCACGTGGACCATGATCACCGTGCCGCTCAGCCGCGCCGCGTCGAGCGCCTGCCTTACCTGCTGGAGCGCAGTTATGGGCGGGTACTCGTAGCCGTGCGTGCCGGCGATGAGGGCCAGGACCGGCCCAGGCTGCGCGCCGTGGACCACCGTGACCGGGATGCGGGTCCCGTCGTCCACGCCGGCGGGAACGTCGAGATAGCCCGACGCCTGCTGGCCGGGCTGGACCACGATCGGCCCCACGGCGAACGGGCCGCGCTCCTGTGCGATGGCCGCGCCCGGCGGCGCCGCGAGGAGCAGCACGAGCAGTGAGCGAATGATGAGGCAGCGCACGATACCCTCCAGGTGGGTGCGGTGGTAGCCTCAAAGCTGGCGCGCGGTCCTCCCGGACGCGAGCCTCGCTTGACGGCCACTTGACCCGCCGGAGTGACGCTGCTGGTGCACGCCGCGGGTGACCCTGAAGCGTCTCCGCGGGTACAAGGAGTCAGACTACCCGCCTCCCGCAGTCGGGCGGGCACCGCGACCCGCGTACGTGCCCGGTCCGTGCCTCTTGATGCCCACACTCGGGGGTACCCATGCGCAGCATGACCAACATGCCGCCGGCCCTCTTCGCTGCCCTGGCGGTCGCCGCGTGCGGCTCGACGGAGCCACAGGGAGGCCTGACCTCGGTGCTCCTCACCGACTCGCCGTTCCCATACCACGAGGTGGCCCGGGTGGACATCTACGTCGTGCGGATCCAGGCCTCGGAGCAGGCCGATACCGGGCTGTTCGCGGGCGACACGCTGCAGACCGGCCTGCGCACCATCGTCGAGCCCCGAGAGCGGTACAACCTGCTGGAGCTCCAGGGGGGCGCCACCGCGTACCTGGGGGACGGCGAGCTCCCCGCCAGCGTATACCGCGGCGTGCGGCTCACCATAGACACCGATTCCTCGAGCTTCACCCTCGAGGACGGGAGAGTGCTCACGGGTGAGTCGAACCCCGGCATCTACTGGCAGTTCGCGGGGGAGATCGGGCTCAACGCCTTCGTGCACGAGCCGGTGGAGGTGGCGGACACGGGCGCCGTGGTGGTGATCGACTTCGACGTGGGGCGGAGCTTCATTCCGCTCGGGGTGGACACGACCGCTGGACGGGCCTTCCTGTTCATCCCCTACATCCGGGCGGTGAACAGCGCGGGCACCGGCGCCGTGGGCGGCACCGCGGTCGGACCGGCGGGCGAGCCGATCGCCGATGCGACCGTCTCCGTGCTCCAGGGAAACCCGGGCCTACCTGAGAACACCTGGAGCCTCATGTCCAGCGGCAAGACCGACGCCCAGGGGGACTTCCTGATCCCTTACCTGTGGCCGCGGTCCTACATCTTGGCCGTTGACGCGTACCAGGGCTCGGGGTACGGCAGCGCGCGCGTGTTCGACGTGGTGGTAACGGCCGGGGGCGAGACCTCGGTGGGCAACGTGACCGTACCCGTGAACTAGAGCACGGCCAAGCAGCACGAAGCGGCGTGGGAGTTGAGCCCCACGCCGCTTCCACAAGTGCACCCCTCGGGTGCGGCCCTACCGCTTGGACCAGATCAGCACCACTCCGCAGCGATCGCCGTATTCGGGCGGCGTGTCCAGGCCACGGTACACCTCGACGGCCTCGACCCACGCCGCGCTGATCTCTCTGAGACCGATACCGGGAACGGGCGAGCCGTCGATCCACACCGTGAGCTCACAGTTGTTCATGTTGCCCCTCCCCAATCATCTGAATCGGTCCGTCGCCACACTAGCCACCTCGAATCCGCCGCGTCAACGCCGGCTCCAGACCCATCAGCCGCGCGTACAGCGTGAGCTGACCGCGATGATACATCTCCTGCGCGATCCCATGGTGCAGCCACTGCATCTTAGTGCCGCGGCTACCGTCGAAGTTGTCGATGAACTGGCGCATCTCGAGCTCACCGCACGCGCGGAATGCGTCCTCCGCCTCGGCCATCTGGGACTCCAGCAGGTCGAGCAGCTCCTGCTTGGTCGTTGCCTCGTATGCGGGCTTGGCGTACAGCGCGAGCAGCTCGGGCCACGGGGCGCGACGGAAGTCAGTGTCGGTCCGGGTGAGCTCTCCGGTCATCATCATCGAGACTTCGAGGATGTGCTGCACTAGCTCCCGCACGTCCTTCACCTCCGGCACGGGCCGGAAGTCGAGCCGCTCCTCGGGAATGTTGTCGACCTCGTCGATGATCCCCTCGCGCACGTCGCGCCAGGCGTGGAGGGTCTCCTCCAGGAAAGAGCTTGGGTTGGTCATGGTTGCTGCGCCCCTTCCGTCACCAGCCAGTGCATTGCCTCCTCGGCTGTCTCGAACACGGGCAGCTCGCGGCGCGCCTGGTGGGTCAGGAGATCGTACAGATCGGTCTGCCGGCCGGCGGAGAGGCCGACCACTGCGCCGGCGCGGACGTATTTCTTGTTGTGGCGCAGCAGCCCCCACAGCGCCGTGGCAATCTCCTCGTCGAAGTCCATGTCGGTGACGTCCGTCAGGGTGAGCAGCGACCCCTCGGGTTGCCGGGCGACGAACGCCTGGGACGCCGTGATCGCCGCAAGGGTGTCGGCCTTCTCGGTGAGGCCCGAGAAGTCGATGAACAGGATCTGCCGCCCTTCGTGTTCCACGAACCTGGTGCGCTCCATGGGATGCCTCCGGTCACGTACCGACGACGCGCTGCTCCGCCGCCCGAGCTCGGCCCTCGGAGCAGAATATGCGCCCCGGACACCCGCCGCCGACAGACCCGACGCGGTAGCGCACCCAAGTCGGAGCACACACAGAGAAGCCCCGGGCCGCATCGCGGCCCAGGGCGCTGCCCGCCGGGGCGATTGCCCCGGCGGGAGTGTTGCCTATCTGTCTGTCTGCCCTATTGCGACGACTGCTGTGTGGCCTTGCCTACCCTACTGCAACACGTACGTCCAGCGCAGCATCGCCTGGAACGAGTTGGTCTTCAGGGCGCCCGTCTCGAACACGTCGGTGAAGCCGAGCACGTAGCGCAAGTCGAGGCCGATGATCGAACCGCCGGCAAGCTCGTAGCCGAGCATCGCTCCGAACGGCAGCGAGAACGCCGTGCTCTTCATGCTGTCCTTGCAGTCGACGCCGTCAGCATCGCACGACAGCTTGATCCCCAGGGCGCCGCCGCCGTAGATCGTGAAGGCGAGCATCTCCGTGGCCGGGATGACGGCCTGGATCGTCAACGGTATGTCGAGGTACGTGACCTTGAGCTTCCCGGCCGTCACGGGCACGGGCCCGCCAGCGGTGACGTCCTTGCTCTTCAGCTCGACGTAGTTCGCCTCGAGCTGCACGGCCCAATACTGGTTCGACCGGAACCCCGCGTGGACTCCGCCCATGAAACTGAAGTCGTAGCTCTTGTCGGTGACGTCGTCACCGGTCACGGTGCTGTACGTGCCACCACCCTGCAGCCCGAGAACGATATTGCCAGGCATCTGGGCGTCGGCCGGCTTGACGAGGATGGCGGCAAATGCCAGCGCCAGACCGAATGTGAACACCCGCTTCATTGCATTATCCTCCGATACTGGATTGCCGCAAATATAAAAGAGGGCAAGCGCTTTCGCGACGCCACCCCTCGGAGTCGGGCCGGCCCGCCGAGGCGATTCTCTGCTGTCGGTGGCCTTAAGTACTTGCAGAGGAACCAGTTAACGCACTTCAACCGTCACCGGTTCCGACCCAGCGCCCCGTGCACCAATGCCGCCGCGCTGCCTCCGAGCAGCACAGCGAAGCCCACGGTCAGAACCACGAAGAGCCAGCCAGGAAGGGCCAGCGCGCCCCCCACCTTGTCGGCGAGCAGCCACACGGGCCCCTGTGTGGCGGTCCACAAGAGCAGGAATAACCAGCCCAGCCCCGCCGCCGCCCCCATCGTGAGGGCGGGCCGCGTCCCGCGGCCGGCCACACCCCCCCACACCGCACCCAGCAGCGGCACCATCCACCAGCCGAACGTCGCCGTCGCGAGCGCGACCGCTACGGCGAGGAGCGCCACGCGCAACGCCGGTCGCATCGCTCAGCCCTCCGGCCGCAGCACGAGGGTCGCCGCCACGCGCTGCGGCGGGATCTCGGAGGGTCGGGCCGGCACCAGTGCCGAGTCGAGATCACCGCTCAGCCACTTGGGGATTCGGTCGTCGTACCACCGGCTCACCGGATTGCCGGACTGCCCGCCGGGGTAGATCACCCGAGCGGTGACCTCGGGCCCCAGCTCGACCACCTGGCGCCAACTGGCACCCCAGCTCCCGCTGCCAAATGACGGGTTGAGCGTGGACGGTCCGCCCTGCACGGGCAGCCCGAGCGCCGACAGGCTCCTGAGCCGCAGCAGGTGATAGATGTTCGCGTGGCGTATCCGCTCCCAGCGCCAGCCGTCGCCGGCGGGATCGCCGTAGCGCTCTCTCGCCCGTGCCAGCGCAGCCGCGAGGCTCTGTGCCAGCACCAGGTCCCGGTCCTCGACCACGCTGTGCGTAGCACGCACATCCCACCACGGACTGTTCCCGTCGTGCAGCAGGCGGTACAGCACGCTCTCCATCGGCGTTGCGACCCGCCGGGACGCCTCGCCGTCCGACGGCGACGGCACCAGCTCGTCCCAGGTGCGGTCCTCAAGCTCGTCCATTGCCAGCTCGAACAGCACGGCGCGCGTGTTGTCCCGCGTGTAGCGTCGGTCCCACTCAGCGAGCAGCGTCGCCGCCTCTGCGGCCCCGGCGGGAGTCCGCCCGCTCTCTGCGAGCCGCTCGGCAGCGCCCAGGAACCACGGCACGAGCAGGTCGGCGCGCACGCTGCCGGGGTCAGTCTGGAAGCGCTGCATCTCTGCGGGGGTCACCGCGCCGTCGGCCCGCAACAACTCGTTGATGCGCATGGCGCGCCACGGCGGGAACCAATTCGTTCCGAGGTAGCCGTCGTCCTCCGCCGGATCGATCGGCTGCTGGTTGGCCGAGGCCAGATACCCCTGCCGCGGGTTGAGCCCCGTCGGGTGGCGCGCCACCGGCCACCATCCGCGCCAGTCGGTCGCGCTCGTGGTGCCATCGAACACGCGGTCGCCGCGCCCGTCGCCCGGCCGGATCGGATAGCGGCCGATCACCCGGATCGCGATGTTGCCCGCCCGATCGGCCACGACCCCGGTCTGCGCCGGCGCCAGGTAGCCCTCCATGGCGCTCAGCCACTCCCGGACCGACCGCGCCATGGTCGCCTGGTAGATCGCGTCGCCCGAGCCCTGGTCCTCCAGCACCGTCCAGCGTAGCGACAGCGGGCGCCCGTTGCGCCACACGATCGGCCCCCGGTGGGTGGAGTACACGGTGTCGCTGGCGAGCAGCTCGCCGCGCTTGCCGCGATACTGCTCCACGACCGTCTCGAGGGGACGCCACTCACCGTCCAGCCGGTAGCTGGTCGGTCGCTCAAGTTCGTCCAGCTCCTCGACGTAGTAGTCCATCACGTCGGCGGTGTGGGTGGTGAAGCTCCATGCCACATCGCGGTTGAAGCCGATGATGATGGACGGGCTGCCCGTCAGCGTCACGCCATAGGTGTCCAGCGCGCCCGGCACCACGAGGTGCGCCTCGTACCAGATGCTCGGTAGCGTGAGCGCCACGTGCGGGTCCCCGCCCAGCAGCGCGTGACCGGTTGCGCTGCGGCTGGGCGCCACCGCCCAGTTGTTGCTGGCCCGGGGGCGCGGCCGATCCTCCACGCCCAATGCGAGCCCGACAACCGACGCCGCACGCGAACCCTCTCCCGGCGGGGGCAGCGGGGTGCGATCGAATCGCGGGTACTCGCCCCTGCCCGGTTGGACCGGCTCTTGAATCGGACTGTGGAGGGGGAACAGCGCGTCGGCCGCCTCCTCGCCTACCAGCGCCACGACACGCTCGCGCCGGAACTCGTCGCTGGAGTACGCCAGCATGTACCCCATGCGGCGCCCCAGGTAGAGGGTGTTGACCGGCTTCCACCGCTCGGGCCGCGCCGCCAGCAAGTGGTACTCCAGTGGGAGATCGCGCGGTCCCAGCCCGGCGATCCAGGCGTTCACGCCGGCGGCGTGCGCCGCCATCATGCCGTACGCCTCGGACGTCGAGTCGAGTGCGGCGAACTCCCGCTCGGCGCTGCGCGCCAGGCCGAGGCGTCGCTGCTGGCGGTCGAGCGGGAGCACCACCTCGCCCAGCAGCTCGCTCAGCCGGCCCGCCGGCGCCCGCGCCTGGAGGTCGAGCTGGAACAACCGGTCCCGTGCCACCACGTAGCCCAGCGCCCGGGCCATGTCCCGCTGCGTGGCGGCGAAGACATGGGGCACACGGCGATCGTCGTACAGCACGAGCACGCTGTCGCTGAGGCCGGGAATCGTTGCGGCCGCATGCTCTGGGAGCCGTGCCGTGGTTGCCACCGACCAGACGCCGTTCGCAGGATCGAGGAGCCGGCCCAGCGGCGGCAGCGGCCCGACGGCGCGGAAGCCGACGAACAGCAGCGCAGCGAGCAGCAGCCCGGAAGCAACGGTGCGCAGGTAATGCATGTGAAGGACGGAAAGGTGATGCCCAAGCTGGCCGGGGGGTGTGGGCCGGTCAAGCCCGTGCTATTCTACGGCGTGTTCTTCCCCAGTCGCTCGAGACGTGGGCCCGACCGGTACATGCCCTGGAAGGCCGCGGCGCTGCTCATCGGCGCCGTGCTGGTCCTGGCGGGCGGCCGGCTGGCGTGGCCCTGGGCGGTGTGGGCCGGCATAGCCGTGCTGGCCGTCGGATTCATGCTGCGGTTCCTCCCGCAGCGCCGCGCGGGCGACACAAACGACCAGGAGCAACCATGAGCCTTGCAAGACTCGTGATAGCCTTGCTCTCCCTCTGGGGAGCCGCCGGCACCGCCACCGCCCAGGTATGCAGCAGCGACGAGGCCGCGTCCTGCTATCCCGCTGCGGGAGACGTCGAGTCTATCGACGCCATCATAGCCGCGCTGTACGACGTGATCTCGGGACCCGCCGGCCAGCAGCGCGACTGGGATCGCATGCGCTCCCTGTTCACGCCGCAGGCGCGCCTCATGCCGGTGTCCACGCCGCCCGAGGGCGCCGCGGCGCAGGTTCAATACCTGTCTATGGAGGATTACATCACCCGCGCGGAGCCGATCCTCGTGGAACGGGGCTTCTTCGAGCGGGAGATCGGCCGGGTCACTGAGCGGTGGGAGCGGATCGCCCACGTGTTCTCGACCTACGACTCCCGCTGGACGGCTGAAGACCCCGAGCCGTTCAGCCGCGGCATCAACAGCATCCAGTTGATGTGGGACGGCACGCGCTGGTGGATCACCAACATCATGTGGTTCGGGGTGGGAGCCGACGTGAATATCCCGCCCAAGTACCTGCAGGGGCTCTAGGGCGACGCTCCGCGGCGCCCACAATGCGCAAGCGGCAGGCCAGATGGCCTGCCGTTTGCTTGTCGGGTGGCCGACCGTGGGGCCGGCGGCACGCTTGCAACCTTCAGAACCCGACCTCCACACCGAGCTTCGCCAGCGAGTACTGGATCGGCGCGTCCGCGCCGCTCACCTCGCGGTCGATGCGCTGGAACTCGTAGTCGGCGCGCACGCGGAACCGGCCGTTGGCGGTGCCGACGGCGAGGCCGAGACCGATCTCGACGGCCAGGTCGGCGTCGCCGCCACCCTCGAACTTGGGCGCGATGAGGTACGCCCCGCGGATCCAGATGATCCCCAGGCGCGTGAGCTGGGTCTCGGAGAGGATGCCGAGCCGCCACAGGCCCACGTCCTGGGCGGCGAACTCTGGATTGGTGGCGCGCCGGCCGAAGCCGGCCTCGATGGCCACCATGGGCACGATGAAGAAGCTCGCCCGTAAGTCGCCCCAGAGCAGGTCGAAGTCGCTCACGTTGGTCGAGTCGGCGGTCATCTTGGCGGCGAAGCCGTAGGCATCGAGACCGAACCTACCGATCCGCAGCACCAGGGAGCCCGCCAGGCCACCGCCCTCCCAGCTGCGGCTCTCATTGGTCTCCGCATACGACATCCCCACGCCCGAGAGCCCGAGCCGGATCTTCTGCGCCCGGGCCTGGGTGGCGCACGTCAGGCCGAGGGCGAGCGCGACCAGCAGCGCGCGCCTCACGGTGCCCCCTCGAGCGGCGCCACCGTCAGCATCACCTGGCGACGTCGCTCCTCGTTCTGCTGGGCGATCTCGGCGTTGCGCCGGGCCAACTCCTCGCGCAGCAGCTGGTTGTACAGGATGTTCGCCTCGACCGGCACCGGGTCGGGCTTCTTGAGGCTCAGGGCCACGCCGGCGATGAGCGTGAGCAGGCTGACGCCGGCCAGCTCCTTGCGCTCGCCCACCTCGAGGTTGGGGCTCTCGAGCGCCACAGCCGCTCCCCCGGCGAGCCCGGTGTACAGCAGCGCGATTCCCAGCGGCTGCCAGTTCCGCGGTGGCGTCTCGAACTCCGGCTGCTCGCTGTAGCCGGGGAGGCTAGTGAGGTGCGCCACCGTATCCACCGGCGCATGCGTGAGGGCCAGGTCAATGGGCGCGCCGAACTCGTTGCTCCCCTCGATGACCGTCACCACGATCTGGTAGGTTCCGGCCGTCACCGGCTCCCCGCTCACGGTGAGCGCGTTCCACAAGACCTGTGTCTCGCCGGCCACCACGAGGGAGGAATCGATCACCAGGTCGAGCCCGCCCCCGATGACCCGCGTCACCGCCCGGGCTGCCCGCGTGACCTCGAAGCGGATCGGGACGTAGCCCTGCCCGGCGATGAACGAGGTGCTGTCGACGCGCACCCTGCGCACTACGAGCACCTGCCCCAGAGCCGAGGCGTAGAGCGACGTGATTCGCGGCGACACCCGTTCCACGTCGGGCTCACGGTCGGGGTCGAGGAAGATGAGCTGGCGGAACGCCTCGACCGCCTGGCGCGTCGAGTCGAGGGCGCCGTACGAAAAGCCCAGGAGCTCGTACGCGAGGATGCGGTCCTCACGGCTCAGCCGCTGCTGCAGCGCGCTGCGTGCGTTCGCGATGGCAGCCGAGAAGTCCAGCGCCTCGTAGGCCTGTTGGGCCCTGAACACGAATGGATGCTCCTGCGCGGACAGGGCCGCCGGGGTCAGCGCGACGAGCAACGCGGCCGCGACACACAATCGGCGGATCATGGCTCTCCTCGAACAAGGGTGTAGCGCCGCGCCAGCGTGTTGTTGGCGGTGACGCGCACGGTGTCGACGAAGGTGCGGTAGCCCTACCGCCGGACCTCGACGATGTGCCTGCCCGGCCGCAGCTCATGTCGCACCACCGGCGTATCGCCGATCTCGACGCCGTCGATCCACACCGTGCCGAAGGGGCTGGCATCGACGGTCACCCAGCCCACGGCCGGCGCGGCGGGCCGCTGCTGCGTCGGGCGCGGCGGCGTGGGCCGCGGCGTGGTCGGCTGCTGCCGCGGCTCGGTCTGCTGTGGCTGCCTCGCCGTCGTCGGCTGCTGCTGGCCCGCCGGGACGGTCGCACCGGTATCCGCGGCGGCCGTGTCCGGCGCCGCCGCGGCGGCAGCGACGGAGTCCTCCACCGACGCGGCCGCCATGGCCGCAGCCGGATCACCACCCCGGCCCAGCAGGGCGTCGAGCTGGCCCGTGGTGGACAGGTACCAGTAGGCCCCGCCGGCGCCACCTCCGAGCACGACGAGGGTCATGACGACCGCGAGCCCGCGCCGCCTGCGCTTGCCGGGCCGGGCGCCCGAGGTGGTGATCTCGGTCGCCGCATCGAGCGAGCCGCCCGCCGTACTCAGGAGGCTCCCGGACGACGTCGCTGCAGTCACCGGGTGGGTGGGCAGCACGGCGGTGGCGAACTCCTCCATGGTCGCGAAGCGGTCGGCCGGGTCCTTGGCCAGGGCCTTGTTGAGCGCCGCGACCACGTACTCGGGCGCCTCCGGGCAGAGGTCTCTGAGCGACGGGGGGTCCTCGAAGATGTGCTTGTAGATGATGGTGTGGACCGAGTCGTCCTGAAACGGCAAGCGGCCTGAGAGCATGCGGTACCCGAGCACGGCCAGCGAGTACTGATCGCTGCGTCCGTCCACCTCCAGTCCCTTCGCCTGCTCGGGGCTCATGTAGTGCGGCGTGCCGATCACCTGCCCCGTCGCCGTGAACTGGCTCGCCGACTGCAGCGCCTTGGAGATGCCGAAGTCGGTCAGCATCGTGCGGCCGGCGTCGTCGATCATGATGTTGGCCGGCTTGATGTCCCGGTGCACGATCCCCCGGGTGTGGGCGTGCCCCAGGGCACAGGCGGACTCCCACAGGATCCGCTGGGTGTGCTGGACCGGCATCTTTCCCGCCTCGAGGATCTCGTCGAGGGCGCGCCCGGTGATGTACTTCATCACGAAGAAGTGCAGCCCGCCTACGCTCTCCACGGAGTAGATCGGGATGATGTTAGGATGATCGAGCTGGGCGGCGGTGCGCGCCTCGTGCTCGAAGCGCTGCACGAACTTCTCGTCGTGGGACAGGTCGGACGGCAGCACCTTGATCGCCACGGGCCGCGCGAGGGAGGTCTCGGTGGCGAGGAACACCACACCCATGCCGCCGCGTCCCAGCAGCTCCTCCACCGTGTAGCGGCCCTCGATGCGCACCCGGAGCTGCTCCAGCAGCGTGTCGGTCTGCGTCATGCCCGCCCGGGGGCTCGTGCCGGGGTCCGATGAGTCGACACCGCAGGCGGGGCAGAACTGCGTGCCGTCGGGCAGCGGCGTGTGGCAATGGGTGCAGAGCATCGCCGGCGTCGTTTGCTACCTCAGTCGCTTGAGCAGGTTCATCAATCCGGCCCTCGACCCCTGCTCGCTGCGCGCCCGCTCCCGCTTGGCTGCAAGCGCCTCCATGGCGGCGGCGCTGGTGGTGGGAGCCACTCCCGGGGGCGCGAGCGGCGGGCCGAAGCTTACGTCAAGTGTGTACTCCGTCGGCACACCGGGGAAATCCATCACGATCAGGTAGTAGCCCGCCGGCGTGAGGCGGTCGATAGTGAGCACGTCGCCCACGCCCGTCCCCGCGGTGAAATCGATCAGCTCCAGATCCACGAGGTTGCCGGCCAGGCTGTCGGCCCGGATCACGTACACGTCGAGGTCGGCCTCGGGGTCCAGGGCCGTGGTGGTCACCGTCATGCTGGTGTCCGTCGTGACCTCGAACTGGTACCAGTCTATGTCTCGGAAGTTGTCGATCGTGAGGGTCGTGCCCTGGGTGAGCGCCAGGTCGGCCGCCACGTCGCAGTAGTCATTCTCCTCGGCGACGTCGAGACTAAGCACGGACGCGTAGGTCGAGAAGATCGCCATCTCGTAGCGCACCGGGTCACCCTGAGAGGTGTAGGGCGCCAGGATGTGATACCGTCCGGCGGGCAAGTCCTTCAGCGCCACCAGCGTGAACGGGAAGGGCAGCTCCGCCAGCCGGAATACCGCGTTGCCCATGGTGATGGGCAGACCGCCGCACAAATACGTGCGCGGACCGATGGTCCACGACCCCGGCCCGACGCTCCACTGGTCATCGGGATTCCCCGTGAACCACAGGGAGTCGGTCAGGAACACGCTGTACGTCTCCGCCCCCACCACCTCGGAGAACACGATGATCGTGCGGTCCTGCACGCCCAGATTCTCAAAGGTGTACCAGTCCGCCGGCTGTTTCGTGTCGCTGCGGGGCCGTACCTCGAAGGCAACGGCCGGGTTGCCGAAGCCGAGGGGAATCTCTCCCAGGTCCCATGGAGCGGTGTCGTTGGGCTCGTAGATGTCGCGCTGCTGCACGGTGAGGGTCTCGGAGTGCACCAGGCCACCCTTGAACCCCAGGATCGTCAGCGGCGACTGCCGCGGCGCAGGTGGCGGCATCCACACCCACAGCTTGCCCAACTGGTGTGGGTTCTCGGGGTCCGCGGCCTGAAAGGCGAAGATCTCCGCGTCGACGCCGCCGAAGCTCACCGAGAAGATCGAGTCTCTCTGCAAACCCACCCCGTAGATCTCCACCAGCTCGCCGAACTTCGCCGTCAGCGGCCGCACGCTGTCTACCTCCAGCAGACCCCGCACCACGGCCGCCTGAGCTTGGGGACTCGCCTCGGCGTAGTCCACGGCCGTGGCACGGACCGTGGTACTGCCCACGGCCACGGCGAGCGCCAGGCCGCCGGGGTCAACGGCCAAGACGGTCGGATCATCGGAGGAGAACTCCACCACGGCGTTCTCTACCACGTTCCCTTCGGCATCCACCACGCGGGCCTCGAGCTGCGCGGTGTCCTTGAGGAACAGGGTGCCGAGCGCGGTCATCCGCACTTCCAGCTCCCCGGAGCGGTCGGTGGGGTAGACGCAGGCGGCGAATCCGGCTGCGACCGAGAGGGCCAACGCGGCGATTGGCAAGCGCTTACGCTGCACGAGGATCCTCGCTGCTACGGGGGGAAAACTGTGCCAACGATGGGTAATCCTAGGGGCGGAGTCAAGCTGGCGATATGAGCTAAGTCACTACGTGGGGGTTACTTCCCGGCCGCGGGAGGGGCGGCGGATCGGGCGCTCCACAGGCCATTGGTCTGGCACCCCCTGCCCGCCTCGCTCCGAGCCCTCACGCAGCCCTCCACCGCTGGCTCCGCGCCCCGGCCGGACTCGTCGGACGGGGGAACTATCGTACCTTTCCCCGTTCCCCGTTCCCCGCCCCCCAGAGCTGTGGGGATGGCAGGAGGCACCCATGGACTGGCTCACCAATCCCGAGATCTGGATCGCGCTCATCACCCTCACGGCGCTGGAGATCGTGCTGGGGATCGACAACATCATCTTCCTGTCGATCGTCGCCGGTAAGCTCCCCGCCGGCCAGCAGCGCCAGGCCCGCCGCGTAGGCCTCGCGGGCGCGATGGTGATGCGGTTGCTCCTGCTTTTCTCGCTCGCCTGGATCATGCGACTCACCGATTCCCTGTTCGAGGTGTTCGGCCAGGAGATCTCGGGGCGGGATATCATTCTGATCGGGGGCGGGCTGTTCCTCCTCGCCAAGGGCACGCACGAGATTCACGACAAGCTGGAGGGCGAGGAGGGCCGGGCCAGCGGCAAGGCGGTGCGCTCGTTCGCGGGCGTGATCGCCCAGATCATGGTGCTGGACATGATCTTCTCGCTCGACTCGGTGATCACCGCCGTGGGCATGGTGAAGGAGGTGTGGGTAATGGCCACCGCGATCATCATCGCGGTGGTGGTCATGCTCATCTCGGTAGAGCCCATCTCGGCCTTCGTGGACCACCACCCCACGGTCAAGATGCTGGCGCTGGCATTCCTGCTACTCATCGGCGTCACGTTGATCGCCGAAGGCTTCGACCACGAGATTCCGCGCGGCTACCTCTACTTCGCGCTGGGCTTCTCGGTGATCGTGGAGATCCTGAACCTCAGGGTGCGGAAACGGGTGAAGCCGGTGGAGCTACGGCAGCCGTACACGACGGGGGAAAGGCGGGCAGCATAACGACAGGGGAACGGGGAACGGAGATCAGGGAACGGTACGACAGTTCCAGCCACTCCGCGTGCCCGACGAGCTCCCGGTCGGGCCGCCGGTCGTACCGTTCCCCGTTCCCTGTTCCCCGTTCCCCTATCGGGGCCAGCTCCCAGCTCTCCCCGCGCTACGGTGCGCTAGGTCCCAGAACCACTGCATTGAGGAACATCCGATTCGCCCCCCTGAAGAACGCGCGGTAGTTCGGGTCCTCGGCGAACGCGATCACGCGCCCCCGGCCCACGCGCTCCTCGTAGGCGAACACGGCGTCCCGAATCCGTTCCAGGGTCTCCTGCCAGGCGTGCCCCGAGAGCTTGGCGCCGAAGCGCGCCACCACCCTGCGGCGCGACGAGGGCTCTCCTTCGGGCGCGAGGTAGAGCCGGTCGGAGTCCACCAGCACGGGGAGCTCGCCGGCGTCGTACCCCGCCGACATCCAGTAGCCGCCGTCCAGCGTAGCCTGGAAGATCGCGCCCGGCACGTCGAAGTGCTGTGCCTCTTTCCCTTCCTCGGTGTCGTACCAGCTGCGGAGCTGGATGAGGTCGAGCTGCTCCCGCGCGAACTCCGTGGCCGGGCCGATGGTCACCAGCGTGCCGCCGTCGCGCACCCACTGCGTGAGGCGCTCGGCCCCCTGCTCTCCCAGCTCTTCCTGGAGGGCCGCACCCGAGGCGGCGGGCATCACCAGGACGTTGTACTCGGAAAGGTCGGCGTCTGACACGGTGGCGGTGCGCAGCACCGTGGTGGGAATGTGGTGCTGCCGGTCGAGGGTGTACCACGCCCACCCGAACGAGTAACCGAACACGGGATCCTCGGCGACGATGGCGATCCGCGGCTGCTGCACGTTGAAGGTGTGATCCCCCGAGCCCAGTGCGGGGTAGCCCGAATCGGACAGGCCGGTGTTCATGGCGTAGACCTCCACGCCGAAATGCTGCGCGACCTTCCCGACCGCCTCATGCACCGTGGAGTCGTTCTGGCCCACGCGCACGATCACCGACCCACCCGGCACGCCACGGCCACCCACACGACTCCGCCTGGTGAGCACCGCGGCGCGATATCCCTTGTGGCGCAGGTGGTAGAGGGCAGCCAGCGAGGCCGCCGAGCGGCCGTCCAGCACGTAGGCGTAGCCGGCCCGCGCCAGCGGCTCAGGGGCCGCCAACTGCTCGGCTCTCACTAGCGGCTCCGTGGGCAGCTCCCTCCCGTCCGTGCTGGAGTAGCCCCCGACGTTGAACAACAGTGGCAGCGACCACCCGGTGATGTCGTAGAACCGCGGGTTCTCGCCGCGCTGGTCTCTGGCACGGGCGGCGCGCAGGAAGTCCTCAGGCAGAGGCGTCTCCGGCTCCAGTAGCACTCGAACGACGCGAGCCGATGGCTGCGCGGCCTCCACCACGTAGGTGCCGGGCGCGAACGCCCTGCGGCCCACGGCGGCACCGGTGCGGTCCCTCACTCCCGAGAGGGTGACCTGCTGTGTGAGCACTGACACCTCGATCGCGTTGCGCCGTAGCAGATCGGCGAGCTCGCGCACCAGTAGCGGGTCCCCTTCGTGGGCTATCAGGTAGCGTCGCACGCCCTGGCTTCCCTCGGCGATAGCCGCGCGCTGCGAGTCGTAGTACTCGGTGAGCAGCGTCTCGCGACTGGTGGCCGCCGTGTGGGCTGCGGTCCACGCGGCGACGTACTGCTGCTCCAGTGCGTCGGCCAGGGTGCGTACCGTGCCGTCGGGTCGCTCCAGCGTGAGGCCGCGGCTCGACCCCTGCTCGAACAGCATGGCCACCCCCCCGTGGTAGGCGCGGTTCGAGGTGTACCCCGGATAGAAGTAGTTGTAGCGCTCCCGGGTCATGTACTCGAAGCCCGCCGAATCGAACGCCTGCGCGTACGCGTTTCCGAAGCGCTGGAACCAGCGCAGGGCGAAGCGCGGGAAATAGGGGCTAGTGGGATCACCGGGGGGGTCGAAGTAGAACTCGGTCCCTGAGCCCATCTCGTGCATGTCGACCGCAACCTGTGCCCGCCACGCGTGGAGGTGCGGCATCCGCTCCCGCGTCTCCTGCTGCGTGTGGGCGAACCAGTCGCGGTTGGTGTCGAAGTAGTAGTGCCCCGTGCGGAACTTGAGCGCCTGCCACCTGGTGAAGCTGTTGGCCCAGTCCTGGGGATCGGGGGTCGGCGTGCGGCCTATGTTCTCGTGGTTGAGGTGCGCGAAAGCGTCGCGCCCGTCCGGGTTGAGCATCGGGTCGATCAGCACGACCGCATTCTGCAGCACCTCAAGCGTGGCCGGGTCGTCGCGCGTGGTGAGGCGCTCGAGGAGCTTGAGCGCTCCCTCCCCCCCCGAGAGCTCGAACCCGTGGATCGAGCCGCCAAACCACACCACCACCGGCTGGCTCTGAATGATGGCGCGGGCCTCTTGCGGTGTCGTGGTACGGGGATCGGCGAGCCGCCGGGAGTTGGCCTGGATCTCGTCGATCCGTGCGCGGTTATCGGGCGCGGTCACCACCGCGAGCATGAGCTCGCGGCCCTCCCAACTCTTGCCCTGCACCGTCACCGTCACGCGAGGGGAGACCTCGGCGAGCCGCTCGAGGTACGCCACCATCTCGTGATGCAGCGTGGCACGCTTCCCGAACGCGTGTCCGGTGACTTCCTCGAACGTGGGGACCTGCGCCCGCGCGGCCGGCACCGCC
>CAYGBV010000043.1:0-6481 GCA_964348295.1 uncultured Gemmatimonadaceae bacterium | reverse complement strand
GCTGCCCGTGAATAGTCGGCGCGCCCGGCCCCGCGCCGGGCGCTGTTGTCTCAAGGATCGAACACGACATATCGCGACATTTGACACGACATTTCGGCTCCCAATCTCGGCAAAGGACGACACGAACCCGCGTTTAGTACGACATTCTGCCGGGTTTGAAGCCCCTAGCGCCGACGCTCCGGATCAGAAGAGTCCTGGTGGAGCGCCACCCGCCCAGCAGCGCCCGGCCGCGCTCTGCTGCGCAATGATCCCAGGCGGGGCAACTCGAGACGCGATGGCGGCTTAGCTGCTGTCGCGTTCTTGCGTTTTCAGGGGAGTGTGCCCGCTTTGTGCGGGAGTCGTGTTCACTTTAAAAGCCGTCTGCCCGTCGAGCACCGCTCTTGGAAGCGCCGGCTAGGCGTCACTTCCCCTCGGACCTGGCGCTCCCCCGTCCACGACACGGTTGGGAGCTAGCACCGTCACCGGCTTCCGGTCGCACCGGAGCACGTTGTCGTCGTCGCGGTAGAAGACGCACTCTCGCTCCAGCGCCTGCCTGAGGCGGAGCCGGGCCCGATGGATCCGGATCTTCGCGGTCGCGACGGAGCAGCCGGAAACCTCGGCGGTCTCTATCGCGGATAGGCCCTCGAGGTCGTGGAGCACAATAGCCGCCCGGTAGTCCTCCGGGAGGCTGTCGATGACCTCCCGTACGCAAGAGTTCATCTCGTCGATAACGAGCCGCTGGTCCACCAAGCGGTCGGTATCCGACAATTCCGCCGTTTCGTCGACGTCGACGATGCGCACTCGGTTAGCCGGCTTGCGGAAATAGTCGGCGGCAACCCGGGTGGCTATGGAAAAGGCCCACGTCTTCAGGCTCGCGCGCCCCTCGAAGTTGGGCAGGCCGCGGTCGATCCGGATCAGTGTTTCCTGGAGGAGGTCCTGAGCGACGGCGCGTTCTCCAACGTATCGCACGAGGTACCGAAGCAGAGGTTCTGACAGCTCCGCGACAACGTGCGCCAGGGGAGGCCGATCGCCAGAGGCTTCCATTGCTCCCTCCTGTGAGGAGTTCGTACCCCGTCACCCCACCCCCTGGGTCGCGGATATACCCAACGCCGCCGAAGACAGCACGCACGATCGGTCTCGCCGCCCTTCCGGCGCACGTCTCGCAGTCCCGCGCAGGCGACGTCTCTACCGCTTCCCCAGCGTGGTCCGTCCGCTCACGCAGCCGCCGTACTCGCGTCGATTGAGCCTTCCTGCTCCAGCTTCGCGATGATCTTGTCAGCTACCTCTCGTGCTACCACCTTCCGTTCCTCTTCCGGCACGTCGTCGATCGAGAAGAGATCGGTGTACCGCTTGTACAATGATAGCGCATCGATGTGAACGACTTTCTCCCCGTCGATCATTCCCTGCAGAACGCGCCCGTGACACTTGAGGAAGCAGCCGTCGACCATGACGGTCTTGTCGGCTTGCTTGACCCACTGGGCCATTGACGAATGCGGCACGAAAAACGCCTCGGCGTGACAGGCGCGCGCGAGGGAGGGGACGTCGTGCGCGACGTGGCTTGCAGCGAGCCGCGCGATTTCTCCCCGGATGCAGGGTCCCTCACACGACAGCACAGGGATGCTTCCGGCCTCCATCTGCTGCTGCGCGTACGCGTCACCTGCGGGGCAGAATCCCTTGACGCCCCGCACGTCCAGCGAGAAATCGGGTGTGTAGTTTTTCATGGCGACCTCCGTTACTGACCTGTGTCCGCGCGCATTCCCGTCTCGTCGAGCGACCTACCTACAGGCGTTGCCCCACGGTAGCGGCTCGGAATCAAAGAACAACACCTCGTTTGACCGGGATTCGGAGCGCCCCGCACCGGTGCGCGGCTAGAGGAGCGTGGGCTGAGCTAGAACCTGCACCACGGGTCGTCGAAACCGGTTGATGGCGGAGCTGCGAGACCGTCGTCGTGCTTCGCTCGAGTTTCGGCCGGCGCCGGTTCCTCTGCCCCAACAGCCCCCCCGCCGCCATGGGCTCCGCGACGGGTGTACGGTCTGGTCTGGACAGGAGGTCGAGACAGACGCCGGAGTTGTTCGGCGGGTGTACGGTTGGGGTGAGCGGATTCGCGATGGCGTGGACGGAACGGCCAGCGACGTTCGACGTCCCAATACCGCCCCCGACCGGAGGCCGCAGTTGGACGCTTGCTCAGCGGGCATGGCCGACCCCCCATGGCAAGAGACAGGGCGCTTGATTCCGCTCTCCCGCCCCATTCGCAGCAATTGTGCCCTGTGCTACGACAACCGCAGGTCGCTGGGGCACAACGAGTTGGCTGCAAGGAACCTTGACGCGGGCATCCCCTAGTGGGGCAAACCCCACTGGAAATGGGGGAAACGGCGCGGCGACTCAGGTCGGAGCCGAGGTGGCCGTCGTCCCGGTCGACCAGGGTGATGCTCATCGTCTTCGTGGGGCTGCGGGTTGCTGAGGGCAGCCTTCCGCGCGTCAGGGACATGGTCATCGAAACCCGGAGTTCTCTCCCGATCGCAATGTTGATGTCCGTGAGGAAGTCGTGCCGTTGCGGCACTCCCTCATCTCCTTTCACGGAGCTCGGCTCGCAAGGGATACACCCCACACATCTGGCGGCGCGCGGGGTGATGGAGGGCACGCGAGGTGTATCCCTCTTGCACGCGATCCCGTCTACCCCATTAGAGCAGGCAACCGCCGCGCATGCGCGGCCACAACATCGGGGGAGGAGACGCAAATGCAACTGACAAGAGCAGTGCTCGGCGTCGCGGGGGTCCCGCTCCTCAGCGGCTGTATGATGATGGGAGCGCTGGGACATACGGGTGGGCTCGCGGGGACGGGCATGGCCGGCCCCATGGAGGGCGAGAAGGCGGAGGGGTTGCTGCAGCGTGCCGAAGCCAGCAGCGGAGGTCTCACGATCGCGCTCTCCTTCCCTGCGCCGACCAGCGGCACCGCAGTTACCATCAGCGCCCTGCTCCTATCGGACAGCGGCGATCAGGAGCCGACCGATGGGGAAATCTGGCTGCGAGTCCAGACGCCCGGCGGAAGCGTCGATCGGCTCCGCATGCAGAGCGTGCGTTCCCCTGGTGCGGCGACACACCGGGCGCGGTATGGCTTCGTGACCCCCGGCCTGTATCTCGTAACGGCGGACGCTCGGCTGGGAACGGGAGGGGACGTACGAACGGTGTCGGTGACGACCAAAGCGGAAGTCTCCACAGAAGCGCACGTCGACCGACATGACTGGCTGATGCCGGCGGCGGCCGTCGGCAGTCTTGGGATGGTCGCGATGATGGTCGTGATGATGGGCGGTGACACGTTCTGAGCTGGGTGCCGCCGGGCGAGTCAAGAAGAACGGAAAGGGGAGAACATGCTGAGGAAGAACATGGGCCGGCTCGACCGCACGCTGCGGTTCTTCGTCGGAGCAGTACTGATCCCGACCGGGCTGTTCGCGCTCGGGGGCGGGCAGGGGAATCTCATCGGCATCGTGGTCGCAGCTGTTGCCGCGATGCCGATTCTGACAGGCTTGGCCGGCTTCTGTCCGGCCTACCTCCCGTTCGGGATTTCCACCCTTGGCAGAGACCGCAATCCGGCCAAGGCATTGACAGGATGAAGCGGAGGCCGGGACCACATTAGACCATGGAGGTACGTCCAAATGACCGATGAACGCGAACGTGACCGGGATTCCTGCGTTCCCGATGAGGGTGGGCGCTCGCGGGGGATGATGGAAGGAATGATGAGCGGGTGCGCTGAGATGATGCCCCATATGACGGCGATGTGCTGCGGATCGCAGTATGACGAGGAGGAAACCGCGGAGGAGTCAATCAGGGAGGCATGAAGAGGGCATGGATCCGGAGAACAAGGTGGCGCTCTCCCTGAGCGGGCGGCTCACCAGGATCTTCGTGCGTGGGCGCGGCCAGATCATCCCGGTACCCGTCAGTGAGATCACGCGGCTGGAGGCACGCGACGACTACGTGGCGGTGTACGCGGGCGGACAGCGACACCTGGTGCACATCACACTGACCGCTCTCGAGGCGCGGCTCAATCCCGATCGCTTCCTCCGGATCCATCGATCACACGTGGTGAATCTCGACTGGGTCGAGACGTTCGTGCCGCACGATACGGTCAGGCTCGAGGTGCGGATGAAGGACGGCACGCGGTTGCTGGCCAGCCGATCGCGCTCGCAGGTAATTCGCCAGGTCGCGATGTAGGCAGGTCACGTTCGGAGGGGACCTGGTCCTTCGGTGCATTCGGCCGGTGACCTGACGCGATTAGACCCGCTCGCGCGAGGATGTGATCGGCTGCTCGCGGCGTTGCCCCCCGTCACTCCCCAACCCGTCGTACCAGCTCGCTCCGGCGGACGCGCTCCACGGCCGTACGCCATTCGCTCCCCGTGTAGCCCGAGTACCAGATGATCACCGCATCGGCTGCCGCGTCGTACACGAACGTCGAGCGATACACGGCGTTCTGGAACCCGCGCCACTCCCCCCGCCGCAGCACGGCACGCGGCAGCACCTGCCACGTGAGACCGTCGGCGCTCGTCGCCAGGAACAGATCGGTGGCGCCGCAGGTGGCGCCCTCGGCGTAGGCGGCGACGAGGGCCCAGTATTCGGCATGCTCGGGGATCCACTGCACGTCCAGGTGCCACGGGACGTGCCCCGGAATGGTGAGGGATACGGGAACGGGCTCCGACCATAGCACGCCGTCGCTCGACTTGCGCCGTGTCACCTGAGTCGCGGCCGCGCGGCAACCGCCGTTGCGGCCATCGACCGCCCACATCTGCCACGCGGCTCCATGCACCACGGACGGAGACAGGATCGAAGCGAACGGCCCGGTCAGCACGAGCTCCGGTCGGGACCAGCCGACGCCGTCGCCGCTGGTCGCGCGGAAGATGTAGTCGGCGTTGGTCGAGTAGCGGAAGTACACCACCAGCCGGCCGGCCCACACCAGGTCGGGATCGGAGAAATGACCGTGAACGCCGGCGTCGATGGTCTCGGGCCGCTCGCCCGCTTCGTCCTCGAAGTCGGGCGGCTCCCCGACCTCGGCCGGAATGCTCACGTCCCGCGGAACGGCCAGCGGGTTGACGAGGCCGCGCGGGACCCCCCAGTACCGGGGGTTCCGCGACGCGAGGACGGACGGATTCTCGAACTCCGCGTTGCCCGCCGGATACGGCGTGACCGCGAGCCAGTGATCCAGCCGCTCTGAGCTCAACCCCTCGGGGACGCGCGCGACGTCCGGGTGTACCGTTTGACCCGAGCCGTCATACGTGGGGATGTCGGCCTCGAAGATGACATCGAAGGACGGAGTGAACACGGTCAGCCATGGCTCGCAACGGCGGGACTCCGGACACGCCCCCGGCGCCGTCGAGTCACCGCAGGCGGCCGCCAAGGCCGCGGCCAGCGCCACCGCCCAGACCCGCACGGGGCCGGCAGCGCCCCGTCTCACACCATTATACTGGCAGGCCATCATGATGAATCACCCTGACACGCGACGCGAGCCCCGGCGGCTGCCGTACACCCGGAATCCGGGCTCTCCCGTGCCGCCTCACACTGTGTACCCTTCAGCAGCCCGCCCCGTCACAGCGGCTCACGTCGAGCCTCTGCACCTGCTGCCGGCTCCGTCACGGGGCTCTACCGTTCCACGCGAAGACGTATTGCCGCTGCTTGGGAACCAGCGGACCGGCCGGATGGACGCAAGGCTGGGGGTCTTCGGGAGCCACGAGCCGGAACGCGTGGCGACGTCGGGTGATCGCGCTCGCGAAGGCCTGGCGGCCCGGCGGCGCGCTCGGGGCGCTGAGCGTCTTCCCCGACGACGTGCTGCTGCTCCACGTGCGGCGCCGGCTCGAGCGCCGCCTGACCTCGGATGACCACTTTCTCAGCAACCTCCTGCGGGGGCCCAGGCTCATGGTGCTGGGCGCCGGTGCCCCGGGAGTAGATGAGCATGCTAGGGGGAAACTGACCCCACAGCTCCGGTGAACCGGATGCCCGCATCTCGGATCGCAGCAGCGCCCGGCCCCGCGCCGGGCGCTGGTGTTTGCGGGCTGCTAATCCCGAGTGGAATTGGCCTTTTTCTGCATTGGAAATGGGAATATATTGATTTGACTTCCGTCGAACCGCCGATGGCCTCGAGGGACCGCCGCTTGCGCCGTCTCCCCACCTCCCCGCACGACGCGCCCGCCGGACCACCGACGAGAGGAAATCAACCTTCTTAATTCGGAGGTGGGGGCATGCGAAAAGACGCCCATGCTCTCGGCCTGATGCTCATTGCGGCCACATTGGCCGCATGCGCTGAGCGTGCTGCACCGACAGCACCCGGGGATGATCTCGTTGTTCTTAGCACGAGCGCGCTGGTTTCGGGAGATGTTTCCGTTGACTTCAGCGTCTCCGGAAACGCGAACCTGTACTATCACACGAACCCCGAATGGAATTGGCCGGGGAACATACCTCCATCATCGGTTGCGGGTGCATGCATCGAGGCTGGAGGTATTATCGCTGTCGAAGCCGGC
>CAYGBV010000042.1:0-21045 GCA_964348295.1 uncultured Gemmatimonadaceae bacterium | reverse complement strand
CTACAACCATTTACGTGGCCAGCGTCGTGCCCCGCCGCAATCGTCGCGCCCCGTTGGGCCAGGTCTCGAGCCCCATCGGGGTCGGTATCACATCCGGTAACGGTCACCCCGCGGCGCATGGCAACGAGCGCTAGCGCACTCATCCCAGCGCCCGCAATCCCCATGAAATGGATGGGCCGGGGATCGTCCGGGGCGAATAGGTGCATCTTTGGGCAGCTAATATAGGAGAAACGCGAAAGTTACGAAAGCCCTTGGACTTAGCTCACTAGGGCGAGGATCGAGCGGGCGATGTTTTGGGCTGCCTTCGGGTGTCCACGAGCGGCCGCGGCCCGGCCCATGGCGTCCAGCCGGGAGGGGTCGCCGAGCAGCCTCTGGGCCTCCTGGGCAAGGCCTGAGGCCGTGATCGGGGCGTCGGGAAGGTGGATGACCGCCCCTGCCCGGGCGAGGGCCTCCGCGTTGCGGGCCTGGTGGCCCGCCGCAGCCGAGGGGAGCGGGACGAGGATCGCCGGGAGTCCCCAGGCACATAGCTCGGCGGTGGTCATGGCACCGGCGCGGGCCACCACAAGGTCAACAGCCGCATAGGCTTGCGCGATCGGATCCCAAAATGCCTTGACCAGCCGGTCAGGGTGCCGCTGAAACCTGCTGTAGGCCTCGAACGTCGCCGGGCCCGTGCTCCACAGCAGGGTCACCCCGTCGAGTTGGCCGCTCTCCAGGGCATCGGCCACCGCCCCGTTGATGCTGCGCGCCCCCTGGCTCCCCCCCATGACGAGTATTGCCGGATCCCCGGGCGCGATCTCGAGCTCCGCGCGGGCGCTCGCCTTGTCGGGCCGGGGCTCGGGCGGCGGCACGATGGGGTTGCCGAGCTCGTGCACGGCGGTGTCGCTGCCCGGCCGCAGGTAGCGCTTCGCCTCCGGGAAGCCGAGGTGGATCTGCCGCGCGCGCGGGGCGAGCCAGCGGGTCGCGATCCCCGGATAGGCGTTCTGCTCTTGCAGCGCCAACGGAATGCCCCGCCGCAGCGCCTGGGCGAGGATGGGGCCGGAGGCGTATCCCCCAGTGCCGACGGCCAGCGCAGGTTGCTCGGTGTCCAGCACCCGGGCCCCCTCCCGGAGCAGACGCGCCAGGATGACCGGCCAGCGCAGATTGCGCCACCACGCACGACGATAGATCGGCTCGGCCGGGAGCAGGTAGTGACGGTAGGGCCGCGACGGGAGCAGCGCGGCGTCTATGCCGCGCGCCGCTCCCACGAGCACGAGCTCGAGGTCTTTGCGCTCCCGCGCGAGCGCGTCGGCCAGCGCCAGCGCGGGCATCAGGTGGCCGCCCGTGCCGCCACCAGCGATGAGGACGCGGGTCACCGCTTGGCCCCCGCCGGCGTGCGGCAGTCGGCGATGTTGATGATGATCCCGGTGGCGACCAGCGATACGATCAGGCTCGAGCGTCCGTACGAGATGAACGGAAGCGGGATTCCGGTGGTGGGCACGACGGCCAGGGTCACGCCGATGTGCAGCACCGCGGCGAGCCCGATCATCGTCGTGAGGCCAGTTGCCAGGAGCTTACCAAAGGCATCGCCGGCCGTGCGCGCGATGCGGAACCCCAGTCCGAGGTAGAGCCCCAGCAGCGCGATCACCAGAGAGACACCGAGAAAGCCCCACTCCTCGCCGATAGTGGAGAAGATGAAGTCCGAGTAGGCGTACGGGAGGTAGCCCAGCTTCTGCAGGCCCTCGCCGAAGCCCACGCCCAGCACCCTGCCCGCGCCGATCCCAATGAGCGACTGCTGTATCTGCCAGCTCGACTCGGCAACGTCGCCGCCGGCACTCAGAAAGGTCACCATGCGGGCAAGCCGGTACTGCGCCGATACGATCTCGTGCCACGCGAGCGGTAGCATCACGATTCCCAACAGCAGGAAGTGACCGATGCGGGCGCCGGCAGCAAACAACACCAGCCCGGCGAGTAGCACGGTGACCGCCGCGGTGGACAGATCGGGCTCCAGTAGAATTAGCGCGGCAACCGGAACCAGGATTACCAGGAACGGCACTAGGCCACGCTTGAACTCTCGCACCATGGCGCCCTTCTTCACGGCGAGCATGGCGCTCCACACCACCACGGCGAGCTTGGCGAACTCCGACGGCTGGATGGTCACCGGGCCGAGCGTGATCCACCGTCGCGCGCCGTTGATCTCCGGGGCGATGCCCCTGGTGAACGGCAGCAGTGGCACGATGAGCAGGACCACGACCGCACCCAGGAGGGGCCAAGCGTACTTCTGCCACACGTGGTAGTCGACGCGAGCGGCGACCAACAGCAGCGCCACGCCGAGCACCGCCCCGATCAGTTGGCGCAGCGCGTAGAAGCTCCCCGGATGTCCGGTCTGCACGGCCCAGATGCTCGACGCTCCGTACACGGCGGCCACCCCAAAGACCACGAGCGTCGCCGCGACGATACCGAGGAGACGGCTCTCCCAGAGCACGGATGTGTCGATCCGCGCAACTCTCACAGCGCCTCCACCAGCTCCCGGAAGCGCCGGCCACGCTCCTCGAAGCCGCCGAACTGATCGAAGCTCGCGCAGGCCGGGGAAAGCAGGACGGCATCGCCCGCCCGCGCCAGCTCGGCTGCCTTTGCCACGGCATCGTCGAAGCGGTCGACCCGCTCGACGGTCACGCTTCCGGACAAGTCTCCAGCAATGAGCCGTGCCGCCTCACCGTAGGCCACCACCGCGCGGCACGCCTCGAGCAGCGGCACGAGGGGCATGTATGGCTCGCCCTTATGTCGCCCACCCATGATGACCACGTACGGTGACGCCATCGCCTTGAGCGCCACGGCGGCCGCCGAGACGTTGGTGGCCTTGGAGTCGTTGATCCACGTAACGCCCCGCGCGGTGCCGACGGGCTCCAGACGATGCGGCGGTGCGCGGAACGTCGCGAGGCCCCGGGCGATGTCGGCCGTGCCCACGCCGGCGCTCTGCGCAGCCAGGGCTGCCGCGAGACCGTTCGCCACGTTGTGATCACCCAGGAGCCCGAACTCGCCACGAGCCAGGAGCGGTGTGTCCCGCAGCATGAGCCAGTCGGCGTCACGATCGAGCCAGGCGTCGGTGCGCTCCTCGAGGCTCCAGTGCCGGCGCGCGCCGCGCGCGCCGCGAGCCAGGTCGAGCACCGCCCGGTCGTCGGCGTTGAGCACCCAGATCGAACGGTCGGTCGCATTGCGGAACAGCAGCCGCTTGTCCGCGTAGTACGCCGCCACGTCGGGGTAGCGGTCGAGGTGGTCGGGGGCGAGGTTGGTGACGACCCCGATGGCCGGGGCGAGGTGCGGCGCATCGTGCAGTTGAAACGACGACACCTCCACCGCGATCCACTGGGGTGGGGCTGCGTCCGAAGCGAGCTCGGTGAGCGGCCGGCCGATGTTGCCCGCCGCTTCGGCCTCGAGCCCCCCGGTCACGAAGAGGTGTGCCAGCAGCGCAGTGGTGGTGGTCTTCCCGTTGGTGCCGGTCACCACGGCGAGCTGCGACGCACCGAGCTGCTGCACGGCGAGATCGAGCTCCGCGATGATCTCCACTCCCGCGTCGCGGGCCGCCAGTACCGGCGGTGCATCGGGCGGGACGCCGGGCGAGACGATCACCGCGCGGGCCGCACGAATCCGCTCCAGGTCGTGCCTCCCCGCTTCCGCCTCGGCGCCGGCGGCCGCGAGCTGCCGGGCGCCGTCCTGCACCTCGGCACCGTCCGCCACGTCGGAGGCGTACACCCTTACCCCGTGTGCGGCCAGCCACTTGCCGGCGGCCACCCCACTGCGCCCCATGCCCAGCACCGCAACTTCGCCGCGCCGCCAGGCGTCGGGGATCATCGGATCTTCAGGGTCGACAGGGCGAACAGGGCGCACAGAATCCCGATGATGTAGAACCGCATCACCACCTTGGACTCGGGCCAGCCCAGCTTCTCGAAGTGGTGGTGCAGCGGCGCCATGCGGAAGACGCGGTGCTGATCCGCGTAGTCCCTGCCCCGCCGCTGCTTGTGCCACTTGTAGACGCCCGTCTGCAGAATGACCGACACCGCCTCGGCCACGAATACGCCGCCCACCATCAGCAGCAGGAACTCCGACTTCATCAGGATGGCCACCGTCCCGAACGCGCCGCCGACCGCGAGGCTCCCGGTATCGCCCATGAACACCTGCGCCGGGTGGGCGTTGAACCACAGGAACCCGAGCGCCGCGCCGAGCAGCGCCGCGCAGAAGACCGTGAGCTCGCCGGTGCCGGGCAGGTAGTACACCCACAGGTACTCAGCCGCGTCTACGCGCCCGAACAGGTAGGCGAAGATGGCGAACGCCACCGCGGCCACCGCACTCAACCCGATGGCCAGCCCGTCGAGACCGTCGGTCAGATTGACGGCGTTGCTCGTCCCCGTTAGCACCAACGTCACGAACACCACGTAGAGCAACGGCGGCAGGGGAAGGAGTAGGTACTTGAAGAACGGCAGCGTCGTGGCGTTGGCGGGAAGGTTGTCCGCCAGCGGAAAGAACAGGAGGTAGGTGCCCAGGACGACGCCGAACGTGACCTGGCCGATCAGCTTGTGCCGCGCCACCAGGCCGCGGGACTTCCCCGAAACGAACTTGAGGTAGTCGTCCACGAAGCCGATGGTGCCCATCCACAGCGTCGCGAGTGCCGCCACTACGACGTACCGGTTGTCGAGCCGCGCCCACAGCACGGTCGGGACCAGCGTGGCGATGAGGATGATTAGACCACCCATGGTGGGCGTACCCCGCTTCGCCTGGTGCGACGCGGGGCCCTCCGCCCGGATGACCTGTCCCACGTTGTGGTCCCTCAGCCTGCGAATGACGGCGGGGCCCACCAGAAAGGCGAGCACGATGGCGGTCACGGCCGCACCGCCGGCACGGAAGGAGATGTAGTTGAAGAGGTTGAACGCGATGAAGCTGTCGGCCAGCGGGCTTAGGAGATGGTAGAGCACGTGTCGCTATCCGGAACGAGATAGGGGATGGCGCGCTCCAACTGCACGCCGCGCGACGCCTTGACCAGCACGAACTCGCGCCCGGTGAGCCTGCGGCTCACGCGCTCTCCCAAAGTGGCGGGGTCGGGCGCTGTGATCAACCGGTCACCCAGGGCGCCGGCGTGCCGCTCGAAGGCGGGAACGAACTCACCCACCAGCGCCACGAGGGCCGGGTCGTCGCGCATCACCCGGTCGGCCATCGTCGCGTGCAACTCGGCGCTGTCGGCTCCCAGCTCGAGCATCGTACCCAGGACCACAACCAGCGGGCGGTCACCCCGCATCGCTGCCGCGGTTTCCAGCGAGGCGGCTAGCGAGCGCGGGTTGGCATTATATGCGTCGTGCAGCACGATCAGCTCACCGCTGCGCAGCACCTGACAGCGTCCCGGCGGGAGGGTGACGTCGCCCAGAGCCGCGGCCACTGCGGGCAGTTCCAGTTCCAGTGCCTCGCTCACCGCGAGGGCGAGCATCGCGTTGTCGACCTGGTGCTTCCCGACCACCGGCAGATGCAGCGACGCACCCCGGAAGGTCAACTCGACCCTGCCGTCCCCGTCGAGCTCCCAGGCCTCGGGTCGCACGTCGGCCGACGGCGCGGTGCCCGCCACCACTACGCGGCCCGCCACCGCGCGGGCGCGCTCGGCGAGCTCTGGCGGGTCTGCGCCCACCACCGCCACGGGCACCTCGCGCAGCAACTCGGTCTTCTCGCTGAGCACGCCCTCCAGCGAGCCGAAGCCTGCGACGTGCCCCACCGCCACATTGGTCACCACACCGAGGGTCGGCTCGATGACGCTCCGCAGGCGCGCCAGCTCCCCGGGTACGCTCGCACCGGCTTCCACGACGAGCGCCTCCACGTCATCCGGGGCGGCCAGGATCGTGAGCGGCACCCCCACCAGGTTATTGAAGTTCCCGCGCGTCGCGTGGACCCGGTGACGGGTACCCACCGCCCGCGCCAGCATCTCCTTGGTGGCGGTCTTACCGTTGGTGCCGGTGACCCCGACCACGGGACCCGCGATATCATGGCGCCGCGCGCCGGCCAGGGCTCCGAGGGCGCTCAGCGTGTCCTCGACCTCGAATGTCACGAGCCCGTCCTGCGGCCCGGTGCCGCGGCGCACGACGGCGCCTGCGGCGCCGCGCTGCGCCGCTTCCCGCAGGAACTCATGGCCGTCGAACCGCTCGCCCTCCAGGGCGACGAACAGCGCGCCGGGCTCGAGGGTCCGCGTGTCGGTGCCGATGGCGCTGAACGTGACCGCGCGCGGCGCGTCCACGCCGAGCACCCGGGCCACCCGCGCGCTGGGCCAGCGGGTCACGTGAGCCCTCGGGCGGCTAGCGCCTCGCGCACGACCTCCCCCTCGTCGAAGGGGAGTCGTTCGGTCCCGATGATCTGGTAGGTCTCATGTCCCTTGCCGGCAAGGAGCAGGCAGTCGCCCTCCCCGAGGTCGGCCACGGTCTGGTGAATCGCAGCGCGCCGGTCGGTGATCCGCAAGTGCGGCGTCCCCTCCATCCCCTGTTCGATCTCGTCGATGATCCGGTCGGGGTGTTCGGTGCGCGGGTTGTCGGAGGTCACGACGGCGAGATCGGCACCGCGGGCGACCACCCTGCCCATGACCGCGCGCTTGGCGCGATCCCGATCGCCACCGGCGCCGAACAGCACCACGAGCCGGCCCTGCGTGACGGGCCGCAGCGCCTGCACGGCCCGCTCCAGGGCGTCGGGCGTGTGGGCGTAGTCCCGCAGCACGACGAACCCGGCGTCGGCCAATAGCTCCATGCGTCCCGGCACCTGGGGCGCGCTGGCCAGGCGGGCGCCGATCGCGTCGGGCGCGACACCCAGGGCCCACGCTGTCGCGGCGGCGGCCAGGGTGTTGCCGACGTTGAAGTCTCCGAGCAGCGGCGGACGCACCGGCACCACCGTCTCGCCCAGATGCAGCTGAAAGACTGCGCCGGAGGCCGCGAGCCGCACCTCGCTGGCAAACACGTCGACCTCCGTCTCCCTCCCCCACCACACACGCCTCACCCCCACGCGCTCGGGAAGGGCGCGCCACGCCTCGTCATCGCGGTTGACCACCTCCACGCCGTCCGCGGCGAGGTAGTCAGACAGCCGCAGCTTCGCCCGCCGGTACGCCTCGAGATCGGGATGATAGTCCAGGTGCTCGTGCGTCAGGTTGGTGTACACCGCCGCCCGCAGCACCAGCGTCTCGAGCCGGCGCTGGTCGAGCGCGTGGGACGACGCCTCCATCACCACCCGGGCGACTCCCTGCTCCGCGAGCTCCGCGAGCGCAGCCTGGAGCTCCACTGTCCCCGGGGTGGTAAGCGTGCCGTAGCCTTCCAGCGCCTCCGCTCCGCCGGCGAACGCCCCCAGCGTCCCGATAGAACCCGCCCGCCCGTCCGCGTTCAGCAGGTGGCGCAGAATCGCCGCCGTCGTGGTCTTCCCGTTGGTGCCGGTCACGGCCACGAGGTCGAGCTGGTCGGCCGGTCGGCCGTACCACTCACGGGCCGCGATGCTCGCCGCGGCGCGGCCGTCGCGCACCAGCACCTGCGGAAGCTCAACGGGCACCGGTCGAGACACGACTGCCGCCGCGGCGCCTCGCTGCGCCGCGTCGGCCACGTACTCATGGCCGTCCTCCACCGTCCCCTGCACCGCACAGAACAGCATCCCCGGGGTGACGCGGCGGGAGTCGTCGGCGACGCCGCTGATCTCGACGGCCGGGGCCGGGGCGCGCACCAGCTGCTCTCCCTCGGCCAGCGCCCGGACGATATCGGTGAACCGGCTCACCGGCGCCGCTCCTCCCTGGCGGTGACCGTGACGAGCGTGCCCTGAGCCACGCGGGTACCGGGCGGAGGATTCACCCGCGTCACGGTACCCCATCCATCGACCTGCATCCGCAGCCCCGCCCGGTGCAACAGACGGGCCGCATCGCGCAGCGATCGGCCGGCCACATCCGGCACGGTGCTCGGCGCGACGGAGTCCGGTGATTCCCGGGGTGGCCATTCGACGACGTAGGGAACCGTGCCAGCCGCGATGGCCGGGTCGGAGGAGCCCGGCGCCGACTCCGCTGTGAGACGCCCCCGGTCGAGCGCGGCGGACTGCGCCGCGAGGAGCTGCTCCACCACCTCCCGCGTGATGGGCGCCGCGGTCAATCGGGCGTACGCCCCGCGGGGGTCGTCGAGCTTCACCACCATGACGAGCTGGGGGTCGTCGGCCGGGAACAGCGATGCGAAATTCGCCGTGTACGAGCCCGGAACATAGCCGCCGGGACCAGCACGCCGCGCCGTGCCGGTCTTGCCGGCGATCTCGTAGCTCGAGAGCGCCGCCGTCTCACCCGTGCCGCCGCGGTAGACGACCCCGTGCAGCATGGCACGCAGCGCGGCGGCGACCTCGGGCTGCACCACCCGACGCACCGGCTCGGGCGTGTGGCGGTACGCCGTCCTGCCTTCGGGCGTGCGGATCTCCCGCACTAGAGTGGGCTGCACCAGCAGCCCGTCGTTGGCGATGGCGGCGTACGCCTGGGCCAGCTGCAGCACCGTCACGGCGACCTCGTAACCCATGGCGAGGCTCGCTGGCGTCGTTCCGCTCCACTGATGCGGACGCTTCAGCAGCCCCGGCGATTCGGCAGGGTACTCGACGCCGGTGGCCGTGCCGAGCCCGAAGTCCCGCAGCATCTCGTACTGTCGCTCCGCGGTGAGCAGCCGGCCGAACTTCACGATGCCGATGTTGCTCGACTGCTCGATCACGCCTTCCAGCGTGAGCCAGCCTTTCGGGTGCTCGTCGTGGATCGTGCGGTTGCCGAGGCGGAACTCCCCTTGCTCCGCCCACACGCTGTCGTGCGGGTCGGCGAGACCGTGAGTGAGGAGGGCGCTCGCGGCGAAGAGCTTGGCGGTCGAGCCCGGCTCGAACACGCCAGTGAACGCCGTGGCCAGACTTCGCCCCTCCGAATCGCGCGACGCCACGGCGAGGATCTCACCAGTGCGGGGCCTGAGCACGACCACGTCGCCACCCGCCGCCTCGTAGCGGTCGATGCCGTCCACCAGCGCCCGCTCCACGATTTCCTGCAGCTCGGCGTCGACCGTCAGGTACACGTCGTGTCCCGGCACCGGGAACGCGGCGAGGCTGGAGGGCGACTCGATCTGCCGACCTTGCCGATCACGCAGTACCACCGCCTGCCCCGGTGTGCCCGTAAGCCAATCATCCAACACCCGCTCCAGCCCACTGGCTGGGCGCCCCTCCGCATTCGGCCGCCCAAGCGCCACGCGGGCAAGATCCGGGTCCGGATAGAAGCGCACCAGCTCCAACTCGGGATAGACGCCGCGCAGCTCGCGCAGCGGCTCCACCTGCACGGCCGTGAAGGGGCCATGGAAGTGCGCCCACGTCTGCCGCAGGCGACGCCGCACGGTGCCGAGCGGGGCATCCAGTTGGCGCGCGATGGCGCGGCCGTCAGCCTCGAGATCCCGCAACTCGTTGGGTGCCACCCCGACGCGGAAGATCTCCTGGGTGAGGGCGAGCGGCACGCCGTTGCGGTCGTAGATCGTGCCGCGACGAGCGGGAAGCTCCACCCGGTCGGTGCGCTGCGCCTGGGCCGTGGCGGCGTGCCGAGCGCCCTCGGCGAGCTGCACCTGGGCCGCGCGGGCGACGAGCGCGAGCAGGGCGACAGCGAACGCCACCTGCACGACGCGCAGCCGCACCAACTCGCGCGCCATCCCTACCGTCCTCCAGGGTTCGGGCCGGGAAGGATCACTATCTCACTATCAGCCGGCAGCCGGAGGCCCAGTGACTCGGCCCGCGGCACCAGCACCGCCCGGCTCTCCGCCTCACGAATACGCCGCACCAGCTCCGCGCGCCGCGCCTCGAGCAGCGAGCGCCGGTTGCGGTGCTCGTCCAGCTCCGCAGCAGTCACCACGGCCGAGGTCTGGCGCGCGACGACCCAGGCCAGGATGGCGAGCACGAAAACGAGCCATAGGGCCACCCAGACCCGACCTCTAGGCCGCAGCATGCGTCCGGAACGCGCGGAGCTTAGCGCTCCGCGCCCGCGGGTTCGCCTCGATCTCGGTGCTGGTGGGCACGACGGGCTTCGGGGGATCGAGCCGCCCGAGCGCGCGGCCGCGGCAGGTGCACACCGGCTGCGGCGGCGGACAGATGCAATCCCGCGCCCAGTCTCGGAACAGGTGCTTCACTATGCGGTCCTCACCCGAATGATAGCTGATCACCGCGAGCCGCCCCTCCGGCTGCAGGGCGTCGCGCAAGGCGGGAAGCGCGCGCCGCAGCTCGCCCAGCTCGTCGTTGACCGCGATTCGCACGGCCTGGAACAGCCGGGCGAAGGTGGAGGGTCCGGCCCGCGGCCCCAGTGCCGCACGGATGGCGTTCACCAGATCGTCGCTGGTGGCGAACGGCGTCTGCCGACGCCGCACCACTGTCGCCGCCAGCCGCCGGGCGCGCGGCTCGTCGCCGTACTCGCGAAACACCTCGGCCAACTCGTCCTCGGGGAGCCGGTTCAGCAGGTCCGCGGCGGTAGGCCCCCGGCCCTCCATCCGCATATCCAACGGCACGGCAGGCCGGAAGGAGAAGCCGCGGCCATCGGCATCCAGCTGCTCCGAGGATACGCCGAGGTCCAGGAGCACGAAGTCGGGACGGAACCGAGCGACCTCGGCCAGCACCTGCGGATCTCCGAACCGCCCGCGGAGCCAGACAATCCCCTCACCGCCCAGCCGCTCGCGGGCCCGGCGCAGGGCGTCTGGGTCCCGATCCACGGCCAGCACCGCGGCGCCGGCCTCCCGGAACCGCTCCGTGTGACCGCCGCTGCCGGCGGTGCCATCGACCACCCGGCTGCACCCCGCAGCCAGCTCGGCAACGGCCTCAGCCAGCACCGATTGGTGGCGCACGATCAGCCGATCCCCCCCATAAAGCGACGGCCCCGCGAGCGATGCGCGGGGCCGATACTCATTTGCGACGCCATGGATCGAGCGGGGCTGACGGGACTTGAACCCGCGGCCTCCGGTGTGACAGACCGGCACTCTAACCAAACTGAGCTACAGCCCCGAACCAGAAGCAGCGTGGCAATGTAGATGCACCGTGGTCCGATTTCAAGCGCCGCTCATAGGCAACTGTAGGCCCGGCGGAGCTGCGGGACCCGCTGCTCGAAGGCCTCGAACTGCTGCAAGAACTGCTGTGACTGTGCCGGTGCCAGCTCAGAGCCGATGGTCATCGCTTGCTTGCCCCGAGCGATCATCTCGGCCTCCTGATCCACCAACTCGCACGACTGAGTCGCCGTTACCTCCGGGTCGAACTCGAAGATCCGGAACATCAGACCGAGCCCGAGGAAGAAGTTGCTCTGCATCGAGAGCCGCTCGAGCACGTCGTACTCGATGGCCTTCTCCAGCAGGCCTACGGCGTAGGCGATCTGCTGCCGGCTCTGCACCAGGGCGGAGCCCGTCTGGTAGTACTTCACCGCGGCGTTCATCAGCACGGCGGTGTCGGCGCTGATGCCCGTGGCATGATCGAGGAACAGGAAGCCCTTGAACATGCGGGTGGTGTCGAGCGGTAACGCGGTGTCGACCACGAGGCCCTCGAGCAGGAACTCCGAGCCCGCCAGGGCGCTGCGCACGTCGGTGGAGTCCAGCGCGAGAATGTGATCGTATACGACGACCGCCGAGTCGCCGAGCTGCGCCCTGAGGGACTCCTCGACGAAAATCGTGTCCCCCGCGGCTGCGCTCAGCACGGTGGCGTGCGCTCGCCACAGCGAGAGCGACCCGGGCACATTCTCCACTGCCCGACCCGACCATTCTAGCTCGGCGTGGACGTCACCCAGTGCCTGCGCCGCGCCGAGCACCTGCTGGTAGAAAACCTCGTCGTTGGCCAGGCTGGTGTCGGCAGCATACTGCTGGATCAGCGCCTCCAGGGCGCACCCCCACAGCCCGCCCTCGACGCACGCGCGCGTCTTGAGTCGCAGTACCTCCAGGTCCTCAGGGTTGGCCATGAGCCAATCGTCGGCCAACTCCTCCGCCTCTTCGTACGCCCGCAGCGTAATGGCCCCGGCGATGACCCCGATGCGCAACTGGCGATCGGCCGGGATCGCGCGGCTCTGGTGCGCGAACGCGTCCAGCGCATTGAGCGAGTCATTTTGCTGCTGGTACAGTCGCCCCAACCGCTCCCACGCCCGCGGCAGCAGCGAGTCGCCAGCCACCGCGCGCCGCAGGTAGGTGATCTGGGAATCCGGCGATAGCTGCATCGCCTCTGCCGAAACCTGGGCGCACATCGCCGCCGACGGGTGATTGGGGTAGTCGCGGAACACGCGCTCGGCGCGACTCAGGGCGTCGTCAAAGTCGCCGCGGTCGCGCTCCTCGGAGCAGTCGCGAGCGCGCTCTGCCGCCTTGACCTGGTTATCGAGCGAATCGACGATGGTGCGAGCGAAGTCCTTGGCATTGCTATCGCCGGTGCCGTCGACCGTCACCCACCCCGACAGGCCGGAGCGACCGATGTCCACCATGCGGAAGCGGCCCATCGGCGTCTCGCCCTCACGCCACACCGAACCGACGATGTAAGCGTCCGTCCGCAGCGCCCGTGCCAGCCGATCTGAGTCGGCGTAGCCCAGCACTGCGGTGCAGCTATACGCCGACTCCTGGAGAACCCTGCAGACCTGCTCACTCCCTACGGTAACGAGGTCGTTGCGGAACTTGGACTCCATCCGGTCGCGCACTTCCTCGGCCACGGTCGCGACGTACCCCGAGTCTGCGGGATCCTGGGGCGTGGGAATGAGGAACAGCACCCGCTCCGCTGGACGGTCGGGCGTCCCGAACTGAGCGTACACACTCGTCGCCATGGCGGCCCAGGCCAACCCGATGCCGACTGCCGCCAGGCCTGTCCGAACGATCATTGGTGTCCACCGCACCGCTAGCGTCCTCCGGTTGTGGTGGCCCGGATCCCTACCCGAGCCAATTGATCGTCTCACGAGATGGGCGAAGAGGGATTCGAACCCCCGACTTCCTGCTTGTAAGGCAGGCGCTCTGGACCCCTGAGCTATTCGCCCGCATCGCGATCGCCTAGAGCGCCAATCCCAGTGGAAACAGGACACAGTAGCCCAGTACCAGGAGCACCGGCGCCACCGTAGTCGACCCCCCGGCGAGCAGCGCGTAGCCAACCGCGATGGAGGCAAGAGCGCCGCTCAACAGCACTAGGTTCCGCCGCCGGAACCGCAACCGCGCGGGCGACCCCATCCTATTCAACATAGACACCCAGGCTAATCGCAGGTTCCGGAACCGTCAAGCATTCGGGTTCCACTGATCTTCGGGCACAAACCACCCATTTTCAAGGGCTTGACGCCGTTGCCGGTCCCGCCGCTGTCTCCGTGCCCAGAGGGCCACCAGCAGCAGGCCCACGAAGGCCCAAAACACCGTCACCGAGCTGAACACCAGCAGCCAGCCATACCGCTTGCGGAGGTCGCGGCGCCACATCTGCTCGAACTGGCCGAGCGTGACCTGGTGCGTGGCCCGGAGCGCGAGGTCGAAGTCCGGGGTCCCCCGCAAAGTCGTGAGCAGGGGCTCCAGCCCCCGCTCGCCCCCGAGCCGCTCCAGCAGCAGCACCGCGGTCGTGGCCAGGGCATACGACGCTTCCGCATCCACCGCCCCACCCTCGCGAATGTGGCGGTCTAGCCCGGTCAGGGTCGGCACCACGCCACGTAACACGACCCAGTTCACGCGCAGGGCGTCGAGCTGGCCCCACTCCCCCGCCGCACGCGTGGCATAGCCCTCATCGAACCAGCGCGGCACGCGCCGTACCACACTGTGCAGCGCGAGGTGAGCCAACTCGTGTCGCAACACCTGCCGATGGTCGCGGCCCGGCTGCAGCACGATCGTGCTGGTCGCCGGGAACGCCGCGGCCGCGCTCCACTCGGGCACCCGCCCCGCCGTGAGCGAATCAAAATGCGCCTGGCTGGGTGCCAGAACCAGCTGGATACGCCGCCGCGGCGGGTCGGGGATCCCAGGCCACGGACCGGCGCGGTCGGCGAACTCGGCAAGGGCAATGGCCGTCGCTTCACTGGACCAGTATGTGGCGGTCACCCGGCCCACATGCACCACCGAGGGCTCCTGCGGTGCCGCGAGCAGGACGAGGAGGACGGCTAGCGTGGCGGCTCCTGGCCCTGCGCTACCAGATCGAGCGTCTCCTTACAGCGCTTGCCCCACGGGTTGAACTTGTTGGCCTCGTACCCCTGCTCCCACGTCCGCCGCGCCGCATCCTGATCGCCCGCATACCACTGGGAGCGTCCCAGTTCGAAGTAAGCCTCGATGAGATTGGGGCCCAGCGCGAGGGTCTTGCTGAAGAACGTCTGGGCGTCCTCGAACATCTCGCGCTCCAGGTAGACGAGCCCGAGATAGAAGTGCGCGTACAGCGTCGCCTTCCTGTCGTTGTTCAGGCGAATCGCCTTGGAGAGATGCTCGATGGCCTCGCCGAAGATCTGCTTCTTCAAGCAGATGTAGCCCACGTTGATGCGGGCAAGAGAGTTGGCCGGTTCTTTAGTGAGAACCATCTGGAACGTGGCCAGTGCCGCATCGTACTCCTCGTTGAGCATCTGCGCCCAGCCAAGAAGCGACTGTGCCTGCACGTCGCCGGGCGAGAGCTTCAGCGCCTTGGTCAGTGCCTGGATCGCCCCCGGGTAGTCGCCCAACGAGATGAGGCTCCATCCCTTCTCGATGAACGTGGAAGCGCCCAGGTGATCCTGCATCACGGGAACAGTGCCCGTGAACTGCGGTGCCTGATCGCCGCTCTGGCTCTGCGCAAGCTCCTTATAACGGTCCACCAAGACCCGGATGTCTTCCTTGAGCGCGCTGAGATCCGTGATCGTTTGATCGACCGACTTGAAGAGGGCGATGATCTCCGCCTTCAGATTCTCGCGCTCGGGACCACCGGGGGCCGCGTCCAGGCGGCGCGCGATGTCAGCGTACGAGTTGCGGAGCGACGAGATCATGGAGTCACCCATTGGCCGCCTCCAGTTCCAGCTTCTCGAGCGACAGCCGCTCCTTGGATGAGAGGAGCTTGCCGGCTTGAAGCACTACGAGCGTGCGGTCGCCATCGGCCACAACGCCGCTGATGTACTTGGCCGCCAGGCCCCGGACGATGGGTGGCGGCGGACTGATATGCTCCGCCGCAACGCGCAACACTTCCTGCACCGCGTCCACCACCACACCGACCTTCTCCCCCTCCACCTCCAGGATCATGGTCCGCGTTTCCTCGCGGACCGGTGCCTCCGCCTCCACGCGCTTGCGCAGGTCCATGACGGGAACGACCGCGTCGCCGTACTGCACCATCCCTTCGAGAAACGCGGGGGCCTTCGGCAAGGGAGCCGGCTTCTGGTATCGCAGAATCCGCTCCACCTGGAAGATGTTGACCGCGAATTCGTGTCCTCCGACACGAAAGGTGACGAGTTGGACTTCGTCGCCTGTACTCATCGCTCCTCGATCGTGCCCGCCGCAACGAGCCGCTCCGCCAATATGTCCATGTCGATGACCGGGATCAGGGTCCCCCCCTTACGCGCCACCCCCGAGGCCCACGGCAGGTCCCAGCCCTCGGGTAGAGGCTCCGGATCCTCAGGCACCACCGTATCCGCATCGTCCACGGCCAGCGCCACCAGCCGGCCGGCGCAGCGCGTCACGACCCCGAGCGAGGCGTGGCCCGCCGGCGGCCGGTCAGTCTCCACCAGCGCGCCCAGGTCCACCAGGGGCAGGAGTCGCCCGCCCACCTGGATGACGCCGAGCACGGCACGATGCATGCTCGGTGCGGCGTAGGCCTGCGGCACTTCGATCACCTGGCGAACGTCCGCGAGGTGCAGGCCGTACCTGGTGCCCCCGGCCTCCACCAAAAGATAGCCTTTCATGCTCCGACGCGCCGCTCGATGCGGGCCTCGATGCGTGAGGCTATGGCCCCGAGCGACACGACTTCCTCCACTCCTCCGGCCGCGATGGCCGCCTGGGGCATCCCGAAGATCACCGCTGAGTCCTCATCCTGGGCCAGTCCACCCCCGCCGGCGTCCCGAATGGCCCGCAGCCCCTCTGCCCCGTCCCTACCCATCCCCGTCAGCACCACGCCGAGCGCCTGATCCCCGAAGAGCCGCGCCACCGACTTGAAGAGCGGGTCCGCCGCCGGTCGCACCCCCCAAACCGGCGGATCCTGGCGGAGCTGCACCTGCGGCCCATCGGGACCGGCCTCCACCCTCATGTGAAAGTCCCCCGGCGCCACGTATGCCGTGTCCGAGAGGAGCGGCGTGGCGTCGCCCGCCTCGACCACACGAAACGCGCTCGACGCATCGAGCCGCTCGGCCAGGGAGCGCGTGAAGTGCGGCGGCATGTGCTGCACCACCAGCAGGGCGGCGTCGCTGCCCGGCGACATCCGCGGGACGACTTCGGCCAGCGCCCTCGGTCCGCCCGTGCTCGCGGCGATCGCGACGGCGAACCGTGCCCGCCCTTTCACCCACGCGGTCGAAGGCGGTGGCACCACCGGTGTGGGCACCCGGGCCAGGATCGGCACGCGATCGAGCTCGGCTGCCAGCGCCGCGTCCAAGGCACCGAGCAGCGCCGGGCCGAGAGTCTCCATCGCCTGGCGGCCCGACGCCCGCGGCTTGGCCACCACCTCCACCGCGCCAAGCTCGAGGGCACGGATCGCCGCTTCCGTCCCGGGACCGGCATAGGCGCTCACCACCACTATGGGGCGCGGTGACTCGCTCATGATGTAGCCGATCGCCCCCAGCCCATCGAGCCGCGGCATCTCGATGTCCATCGTGACGACGTCGGGATCGAAGCGGTGCACTTTCTCCGCGGCGTCGAGCCCGTCGCGCGCCGTGGCAACCACACGGTAGCGGTCGGAGGCGTCGATCACGTCCGACAGCACGCGCCGTATCAGGGCGCTGTCGTCGACGACGAGAACGGTTGCCCCCTCGCTCACAGCTCGATCGCCTCCCTTCCCACCACACGCACCGTCACCGTCCCCGTAGCCACGTCCAGCCACACCGAGCGGCCCGCGCGCCCGCCCACGGCCTCTGCCACGATCGGCACCCCCGCCTGGCGCAGTGCGGTGCGGCAGGCCAGCACGTTACGCTCGCCGATGTGCACGCTCCCGGTGGGCAGCAGGTCTCCGAACATCGTGCTCCCGCCCACCAGACGCGCGTGCGTGCGCTCCAGGACGGCGCCGCGTTTCTTCATCTGCTTCACCAGCAGCGGCACCGCCGTGTCGGCGGCCCGCGCGGGGGCGTTGCGGCGGCGTGCCAAGGACTGGGCGGGGAGCAGCACGTGGGCCAGGGCCCCCACTCGCCCCTCCCGGTCGTGCAGGATCACGGCGACGCAGCTCCCGAGTCCCAGTGCGGTGAGCGTACCGCTGCCCTCCACCACCGCGAACTCGCCCATGCCGACGACGATCTCGTCGTTCCCGCGCGTCATGGCCGGCGGTAGATGCGCTCCCTGGCGTCTTCGAGCTGGAGCTCCTGGCGCACCTCGCCCACCAGGGTCTCGACCTTGCCGAGCACGAGGTAGCCGCCGGGGCGCAGCGCATCCACGAAGCGCCGGAAGAGTTGTTCCTGGGTGGGCTGGTCGAAGTAGATCACCACGTTGCGACACATGATGAGATCATAGGGCGGATGGGGCGGCGGCTCGCGCAACAGATCGTGTTGGCGGAACCGTACCAATTCCTTCACCTCCGGTGTCACGTGGCACGGGTCGGCGCCCGTGACGTAGCGCGACACCAGCTGCGGCGGCATCTCCTCGAACGCCGCTGGACGGTACGCGCCTTCCACCGCCCGCTCGATGCTCACACGATCGAAATCGGTGGCGTCGATGCGGGCGCGCCCGCCCGCTCCGCCCGGCGCGCGGCGCGCCGCTTCCAGGAACAGAACCGCCAGCGTGTACGGTTCCTCTCCCGAGGCACAGCCGGCAGACCAGCACTCCACGCTGCCCTGCCGCTCCTGCCAGAGCTTGGGTACGACGCGGTCGGCCAGCAACTGCCAGGTTTCCCGATTGCGGAAGAACTTGGTGACGTTGATGGTGATGGTGTCGAGCAGGCGGTCGTACTCCTCGGCGTCCCCATCCAGCACGTGCGCATACTGATCGTAGGTGTGCACCCCCCGTGCCCGCATGCGCACCGCTATCCGCCGTCGGAGACAGCCCTCCTTGTAGGCGCCCCCGCTGAAGCCCCGTACCTCACCGATCTTCCCCAGGAGCGCCGCCAGCGCTGGATCGCGCTCCCGTCGCTTCACGTCAGCGCGCTCACCGTCTCGAGATTGGTCCGGGCCAGTTCGTGACCGGGATTGAGCTCCAGAGCCTTCTTCCACAAGTCGGCGGCCGACTCCCGGTCGAGGCGCTTGTAAGCGATGTTGCCGAGCTTGAAGTAGACGTCGTCGCCCAGCGTCGGCTGCAGCTTCACGGCGCGCTGGTAGGCGTCCCACGCCTCGTCGTACCGCCCGGTGCGATACAGGATGTCGCCCAGGTTCTTGGAGAGCTGCGGCACGGACGGGTCCTCGGCGAGAGCCCCGCGCAGCACCTCCTCCGCCTGCTCCACGTCTCCCAGGGTCTCCAACAGGACGGCGCGGTTGTTGCGCAACACCACGCTGCCCGGATGCACCTCGAGTCCCTCTCGCAGCAGCGCTTCCGCCTCCTCGATTTCCTCCATCGCCGCCGCGGCCAGGGAGCGGGCCCAGAACCACATCACGCTGGGGATCTCTCCGCCCCCTACCTCCCGGGCCCGGTCGAGCCGCCCCGCGGCGACCTCGTAGTCGCCCCGCTGCAAGGCCACGATCCCCCAACTGGTCATGACCTGCGTGTTGCGGCGTGCCTTGCTCGCAGCCTCCGCGTAAGTGGCCTCCGCCTCCTCGAAGCGGCCCGCCTTCTCATAGCTGAGGGCGAGATTATGCAGCACCGCCGGCCGCGCACCCCCCCGCTCGACCGCCTGGTTGAAGTATCCCGCGGCCTCCTGCCAGTGGGCCTGCTTTACTGCGATGAGACCGAGATGGAAGTACGCGCTGCCGTCGGAGGGGCGCAGCTCGACCACGCGGCGGAACTCTCGAGTCGCCTCATCCAACATCCCGGTCTTGTAGAACGCGAAGCCGAGGTTGCGGTGCTCGTCCACGCGGGCATCCCTCACCTCGGTGGCCTGCGGCTGACTCCTGCCGGTGCGGTGCACGAACCCCGCCGTGATGAGCCCGTACAGCGCCTTGCCCACGTCGAATTCCACCAGCCCCGAGTCTTCGACGAGCCGTGTGAAATCGCGGTTGCCGTCGAGCAGCGGCACGAGGCGCTGCTGGGATTCGGTGAGGGTCACCTGCGAGGCGGCGATGCGCCGCTCGTCCACCGTGAAGATGATGTCGAGCGAGGGGATCTTCTTTTCAATGAGGCTCCACTCGTCCACCCGCCGCGCTCCCTCGAGCAGCAGCGACTCCGGGTTGATCTCCACGAGGAAGTCCTGCTCCTCGGGCTGCACGTCGGCCTCGAAGTTGAACGAGCCGCGGGTCCACGTGAACAAGAAGTACACCGCCTCCTCGATCTGCAGCCGCATGTAGTGCTCCAGCTCCCCCCGCGAGATGGCTCCCTGCTCGACCAACAGCTCTCCGAAGCGCTTGTCGCGCTCGCGGCCCTGCTGGTCGATGGCGTTGTGCAGCTGGTCCTGGGTGATCTTGCCGTTCTTGACCAGGATGTCGCCGATGCGGTCGCGGCGATTGACGAGGGACGCGTAGGTGATCTGGCCCCTGTCGAAATAGATGTGACCGAGGTTGGTCCGGTCGGTGACTGAGAGACACCCAGTCTTCTGACCGAGTGCGAGGAGCTGCAGCACGTCGGCGAGGGACGCTTCCTTGAGGCTGCCCTTGATCGCCACTAGGCCATCTCCTCGATCACCCGCTGCGCGGGATCGGGCCAGAACCAGACCACCTTCTCACGGCTGCGCAACCCTCCCGATGGCGAGATCATGATCCCGCTGGTGCGCACCCCGGCCGAGACCCGCGGGCGCGGCGGTGTGGCCCCCTCGACGAGCTCGCGGGCGAGAGCGGCGTTGGGAGCGACCCCCTGCGCCTCGGCCGCCACGGCGACCCGCTGCAACAGGCCCATCACGGCGCGAATCGAGTCGGCGGGGCGGGCCGCCAGGTAGTCGGCGAGCTCCTCCTCGGCCACTCCGAACTCCTCCTCTAGCTTCCGCACCACGATTGCCCGTCTGAGTTCCCGGTCGGGACTCGCCATATCCACCACCAACCCACCCTCCAACCGGGACACCAGGCGATCATCGAAGCCTTCGACCTCGTGGGGCATGCTGGTCATGGTGAACACCAGCTGGCGTTGCGAGTCGAACAGCTCGTTGAAGAGATGGAAGAGCTCCTCCTGGCTGCGGTCCTTGCCGGCCAGGAGGTGCGCATCGTCCAGCAGGAACGCCGTGGCGCGCCGGTAGCGCGTCCGCCACATGTCGACCCGGTCGCGGTCGATCGCCTCCACCAGCTCATCCAGGAACTGCTGCGCCGAGAGACATGCCACCACGGCGTCGGGCCTCGCGGCGAGCTCCTGGCCAATGGCGTGCAACAGGTGCGTCTTGCCGACGCCCGTCGCCCCCACCAGCACGAGCGGGTTGTAGCGCGCACCGGGCCGCTCCGCCGCCGCCCGCGCCGCGTTGTTGGCGACCTTGTTCGACTCGCCGCAGACGAACGACGCGAATGCCCACGCGGCCGACGGTCCGGGCGGCGGGCCCAGCTCGTGGAGCGCCGTCTGCACGAGCTGGTCGGCTTCGTCCACCCGGTCCGGATCGGAGAACACAGGGTCCTCCGCCCGCTCTGGGTCGAGCTTGCCCATCGTCGCCTGCGTGGAGCGCAGGCGCTCGATGTCCCGCTCGTACTGCTTCAGGACGCGTTCCACCGCCACAGGGACGTCCTGCTCCAACAGCTTCTCCAGCCGCGTCGTACGATAGCCCTCCGCCTCCCAGCGCATGATCGCTTCGCCCAGCTTAGACCGCCACACCTCGACCTGCTCCTCCACGGTGTGGGCCACGTCGGACAGGAAATCGGCGAACTCGTCTCGCTGCTCCATGACCGGCTCGCCAGGCAGGGCGATCGCCGGAGCC
>CAYGBV010000041.1:0-8714 GCA_964348295.1 uncultured Gemmatimonadaceae bacterium | reverse complement strand
GCGGCTCGTGATGAACAGCTTCCGGCCCTTCATGAGTTGCGGCCCTTCGATCGCGGAGTGAGCGAGCAGCACGATGCGGTCGATCTCCTCGTCATTCCGTGGTGTGTCGGCTCGTGCCTTGGCTTCCACCCCGTCGGCCAGCATGGCGCACGCGGTCTCGACGGAGCACGGCCGCGGCCCCGGATACCGGAACTCCTCGACGTTGGGCTCCTTTTCCCCGTTACGTCCCCGGGCACGCTCCAGGAAGTAGGTGATCTCCATCGTGCCGTGGTGCTCGGGGATGAACGCCTTCACGACCTCGGGGAGCTTGTACTCCTCGGCCAGCGCCACGCCGTCCCGAATGTGGTTGCGGATGATCCCCGCCGACACCTCGGGCTTGAGCTTGTCGTGCGGGTTCACCCCCGGCGTCTGATTCTCCACGAAGAACTGGGGCTTCTTCAGCTTCCCGATGTCGTGATAGTAGCAGCCCACCCGGGCGAGGAGACCGTTGGCCCCCACCGCATTGCACGCCGGCTCACACAGGTTGGCCATGGCGATGCTGTGGGCGTAGGTGCCGGGGGCCTCCGTCGCCAGCCGGCGCAGCAGCGACCGATCGGGGTCCGACAGCTCGAGCAGCGTGACGTCGGTGGTCACGCGGCTGATCGACTCGACCACGGGGAGCAGCATGAAAGCGAGGGCGCCCGACGCCAGGGCGTTGAGGCCGCCGCGCAGCCCGGTGAGGCCCACCTCGACCGCGGACCAGTCGACGCGCAGGCCAACGGCCACCCCTGCGACCAGATATGCCCCGGCCACCAGCGCCACCGCCGTGAGGAACTGGTTGCGGCGCCGCATAGCGCGCACGCTCACCGCCGCTGCCACACCACCCACCAGCGCGATGAACAGCGAATCCACCCCGCCGTAGGCCGCCTGCGACCCGATGAGGATGGCGAGCACCATGGCCCCCACCATGGCCACGCGCCCCCGGAACAGCACGGTAACGAGCATCGCCGCGAACGGGATGGGGATGAGCTCTGGCGAATCGCTGATGAACTGTCGATTGACGGCGGCGCCGAGGATCACCAGTCCGAACAGTAGGCTCAACACCAGCATGTGCTGGAACGTGCGATACGTGTCGGGCCGGTAAAGCATGATCAGGACCCAAAACACCGCGAGCACCGAGCCATTGGTGAGTATCTGGCCGAACGTGCCGCCGGCCGTGGCGCCGGTGCCGCCGCCGCGCTCCAGCTGCGCTCGGTGGAGGGCCAGCAGCCGCTCGTGCGCCTCCTGTGTCACCACCTCGTTGGCATCCACGATGCGCTCGTTGGCCCGAACGTGGTCCTTGACCGGATTCACGCTCTCGCGCAGCTCTTGCTTGCGCTGCTCGTACTCCGCCGTGTTGGGGATCAGGGTGGGACGAAACAGGCCGTTGATGAGCTTTACGTAGACCTGATCACCCACCAGTGAGTTCGGATCGGGGTGTGCGGTGCTGCGCGAGGCGAGCACCTGCTCATACGTCGGCACTGTGTCGCGGCGCGCCACGCCCTCTGAGCCGTTGCGCCGAATCACGACCTCGGGGACGATCTCGGCTTCCAGGCTGCGCGACTCGGCGACGCCCCGTCGCAGCTCACGCCGCAGAAAGCGGCGCGACGCGCGGCCGTACGCGCCGAGCCGCCCCCCCTCCTGCAGGTACAGGGCCTCCTCCGGCGTGAGCCGGACGCCACGTTCCTGCGCGGCAACGACCAGCGAGTCTGGAGTGGCTGCGGCCGCCAGCGCGGCGAACAGGGTGTCGGCCGCAGCCAACACTGTGTCCACCACCGCGCTCCGGTACTCGTAGATCGGCCGCGCAGTAGCTTCCAATGCCGCAGCTTCCCGCTCGATCTGGCCTGACGACTTCATGACGTCGAACTCGAACGGCGCAATCACCCGCTCCGGCGACACGTCCCCGGCTTCCAGCACCGGTGCCTCGGTCCCACCAGCCACCGGGAACGCAGCGTAAGTGAGCACCGCCAGGAGCACCAGCAGCCCCCAGCGACTCGCGTGGAATGCGACCGCGCCCGGGAGCCGGCTCGGCATGAGTTCCAGGTTGAGAGAGGGACGGCCGTCGCGACTCATGCGCCCTGATCCTCCGCGTAGGCCCGGATGATCTCACGCACCAGGCGGTGGCGCACTACGTCGCGCTCGTCCAGGTAGCAGAACGCGACCCCGTCGATCCCCGGCAGGATGCGCTCCACCTGGATGAGCCCCGACTCCTCCCGGCTCGGCAGATCGATCTGCGTCTTGTCGCCGCACAGCACGGCGCGCGAGTTCAACCCCAAGCGCGTGAGGAACATCTTCATCTGCCCGCCACTCACGTTCTGCGCCTCGTCCAAGATCACGAACGCGTCCTGCAAAGTGCGGCCCCGCATGTAACCCAGTGGTGCGATCTCGATCGTGCGCGTCTCCAGCGCGCGCTGAATCCGATCGTACGGCATCATGTCCTCGAGGGCGTCATACAGCGGGCGCAGGTACGGATCGACTTTGGCCTGCAGGTCGCCCGGCAGGAAGCCGAGCCGCTCTCCGGCCTCCACGGCCGGTCGCGCCAGCACCAGCCGGCGCACGTGCTTGCGGGTGAGGGCCTCGACACCCATCGCCACGGCGAGGTACGTCTTCCCCGTACCCGCCGGGCCGACACCAACCACGATGTCATTCTCCCGCATCGCCTCGACGTACGCCTGCTGACCCGCGGACTTGGGCTGGACCACGCGGCGCATTCCCGGGAGCACGATCTTGTAGTTTCCGTTGACCAGCTGCGCCGCGTCTCTCCCGCCATTCGCCGCGAGCCGCCGCACGTCCTCGGGGCTGACCGTCTGGCCCAGCCGGGCGAGGTCGATCATCGCCGTGGCGATGCGCGTTGCGCGCTCTACTGCCTCGAGCTCCCCGGCGAGCGTCATCCGCTCACCCCGCAGGGTGACGCGCACGCCGGTGGCCTGCTCGAGCTCCTGGAGGTTGCCATCGTTGACGCCGGCCAGCGAGAGCAGGTCGGCGCCCTCGGTCGAGATACGGTGCGTGACGTCCTGGCTCATTGGTTGTCCACCTTTAGCGCCAGCGCGCTCAACTCCGCCTCATCCAGCTCCGTGGGCGCGTTCTCGAACAGCGCCCGTGCCGCCGTGGTCTTGGGAAATGCGATCACGTCCCGCAGGTTCTCGGCACCGGCGAGTAGCATCACCACCCGGTCGAATCCCACGGCGAACCCACCGTGAGGCGGCGCGCCTGCTGCAAGCGCCCGCAGCAGGAAGCCGAAGCGTCGCTGCGCCTCCGTCTCGGAGATCCCCAACAGGTCCAACACGTGCAGTTGGACCCGCGGATCGGTAATCCGGATCGACCCACTCCCCAGCTCATGCCCGTTGTAGACCAGATCGTAGTGCAGCGCCCGCACGCCGGAGCGCTCTCCTTGGAGCAGCCGCTCGAGGTCGTCCGGGTGCGGCGACGTGAACGGATGGTGCGCCACCAGCCAGGACTCGGTCTCGCGATCCCACTCGAACAGCGGGAAGTCGTGCACCCAGGCGAAGGCGTGCTGCGTTTGCGGCTCGAGCTCGAGGCGCGCGATCACGGCACGCCGCACCTGGTCGAGGGCACGCGCAGTGACGTCGTCCGGCCCCGCCGTCGCGAGCAATAGCTCGCCGTCGCCCAGGCCCGCCGCCGCGGCGCTCATCCCGTCGATCTTGGCCAAGGGCCCTCTCAGCTTGCCGTCCTGGTGCTTGAGGGTCGCGAGCCCCCCGACGCCCGACTCCTTGGCCAGCTCGGCCAGCCGGTCTACATCCCTGCGGGACAGCGCCGCCCCGCCAGGCACCTTGAGCCCCCGCACCCTGCCGCCGTCGCTCAAAGGCCGCTCGAAGGCTCGAAACGCTCGGAACCGATCGGTGATGTCCTCCAGCTCGAGGCCGAACCGGAGGTCCGGCTTGTCCGTGCCGTAGCGCTCCATTGCCTCGTCGAAGGGAAGCCGCCGGAAGGGCGCGGACAGCGCGTGCCCCGCCTCGTCCCACAACGCGACGAACACGGTCTCGAGGATCCCATACACATCCTCGGGCGAGACGAACGAAGCCTCTATGTCGATCTGGGTGAACTCTGGCTGCCGGTCGGCGCGCAGATCCTCGTCGCGGAAGCAGCGGGCGAGCTGGAAGTAGCGATCGAAGCCAGCCACCATCAGGAGCTGCTTGTACAGTTGCGGTGATTGGGGAAGCGCGTAGAACTGGCCCCGATGAATCCGCGAGGGAACGAGATAGTCCCGGGCGCCCTCCGGGGTTGGCTTCGTGAGGATCGGGGTCTCGACCTCGTAGAACTCCAGCTGCGTGAGCGCCGCCCTGGTCCGCTGCAGCAGCCGGTGCCGCAGGGCGAAGTTGCGCAGCAACTCCGGGCGCCTGAGGTCGAGGTGCCGGTGCAGCAGGCGCAGCTCCTCGGCGGGCAGGTCCTCGCCCTTGGTGCGCCACACCGGAATGGGCAGTGCCTCGAGCTGGGCCGGCCCTACAACCTGGAGCGACTCGGCGTGCACCTCCACGTCTCCGGTGGCCATATCTGGGTTGCGGGCTTCCGCCGGCCGCCCCACGACCTCCCCATTCACCAGGATCACGGACTCGGTGGTCACCGCGAGGGCACGCTCCATCACCTCGGGCGGCGTCCAGTCGGGCCCGACCGCTACCTGCACTATCCCATCCCGATCCCGCAGGTCGAGGAAGATGAGGCCCCCCAGGTCCCGGCGGCGGTGGATCCACCCGCCGAGCCCCACGCGGGTGCCGATGTGCTCCGCGCGGAGCGCACCGCAGCGGTGAGTGCGCATGGCCGTGGCAGTCATTCTCTCAGGCTAGTGGCCGCGGGATGGGCACAGGATGCGGTGGAGCTCCTCTGCGTTCCCGACGCGGGAGAGCCGCTGGCGGGCGGAGATTGGCCGTTTTGGGAGCCGGCGGGTCGCGAACCGATACAATGGCAAAATCGCCCAAGTCCTGTTGCTGGTTGAACATAATGGGCCTCGGGGAGGCCAGCAAGCGGGTTGACACCCCGCCCTGAGCGGGGCGAACCTTGTCGCGTGCGACTGGCAAGCTTGCTCGTTCTTGTGGCGCTCGCCGCATCGGCGGCGCCACTGCACGCACAGGCACCCTCCGCGGCGGGCCTGTGGCGCGTCGCCGCCACCTCGCTCTCCACACCGCCCGCCCTGGAGATGGGGGTCACGGCGGCCTTCTGGAACCCCGCCGCGCCGTCGCACAGTGTGAGCCTCGCCGCCGGCGCTCAAGTCGTCCAGACGCCCGAAGCACTCGAAATGGGGGCACTCCTGGTCGCAGCCGACCAGGCCGTCGGGGGGGCGGGGTACGTGGGACTGCTCTACGGGAGGATCGACGTCAAGGACCTGGTGCGGACGACGACCTCGCCCAGCAGCGAGGAGGGCTCGATTCCCGTCTACGAGCAGTTCCTGGGGTTCAGAGCGGCCTACGACCGCGGCCCAGTTGCGATCGGCGCGATGCTGCAGATCCACGATGCGCGGTTCGACAGCGAGGCTGAGGGCGGGATTACCCTCGATGCCGGGTTCCGCATCGAGCCGCACCCGCGCGTCACGGTGGCGGCGGCCACTCATCTCTTCCCCCTCGACTTCAGCGACACGGAGAGCACCGACTTCTACTTCGGCGTCGAGGCGGTGCCGGTGGAGAGCGCCGGGATCGCCGGTACCCCGACGCTCGTGGCGCTGCGCTACGGGGCGACGTACCGCACGACTGGCGACCTGGAGCATATGCTGGCGGCGGGCGCGGTGATCAACCGCCAGGTGCGCATCGACTTCGCCGTGACCAACGAGTCGGCCTACGGCGAGCGCGCTTGGCGCGTGGGATTGGGGCTGGGGGTGCGCATCGGCCGTTACACGATCGCCGTCGCCAGGGGCGGAGGCCTCAACGATGTCGGCGCCACCTATCGCGTGGGCCTGGACGTGGACATCCTGCGGTGAACCTCCTCGATTGCGCGCCGCCGCAGGCGCGCTCGACCCTCGAGGCTTGGATCGCCGAGCGCGGCGAGCCGGCGTACCGGGCGCGTCAGATCCTACCGCGGCTGTGGCAGCGACCCGTGGCGAGCTGGAGTGATGCCACCGACCTGCCGCGGAGCATGCGCGACGCGCTCCAGACCGAGTACCCCTTGCCGCGTCCAGCGGCCGTTACCCGTCGGCTCTCGAAAGACGGCACGGTCAAGTTCCTGTGGGACTTCCCCGATCGTGGCGCCGTGGAGTCGGTGCTGATCCCCGAAGGCGCACGCCGCACGCTCTGCATCTCGAGCCAGGCGGGATGCGCCTACGGCTGCGTGTTCTGCGCCACGGGCCGCATGGGATTCGTGCGCCACCTCGCAGCGTGGGAGATCACTGCCCAGGTTCGTGAGCTCGCCCTCGACCCCGAGCAAGGGCCACCCACCAACGTGGTCTTCATGGGCATGGGCGAGCCGCTGCACAACTGGGAAGCCGTGGACCGCGCACTCACCATCCTCAACCACCCAGATGGCTTGGGAATCGGGGCGCGACATATCACGGTGAGCACTGTGGGAGTGATTCCCAACCTGGAGAAGCTCGCCGCCCGCCCGGAGCAATTCCGTGTCGCCCTCTCGCTCCACGCGCCGAGCAGCGAGCGCCGCCGGGCGTTGATGCCGGTGGAGCAGAGGTACCGTCTGGAAGACGTGCTGGCCGCACTGCGGCGCTTCCCGCGCCGGGTCACATTCGAGTACGTGATGATCCGGGGCGTGAACGACCGGGACGAGGATGCCCAGCAGCTGGCACGCCACGCGCGTGCCCTTGGAGCGCTGGTGAACCTCTTGCCGCTCCATCCTGGTGGCGCACCGGGGCTCGAGCCCACGTCGCCGCAGGGCATGCGGCGGTTCGCGCAGCTGCTCGAGGATCGGGGCGTGAGCGCCACCATCCGCAGGAGCCGCGGGCTCGACATCAGCGCCGCCTGCGGCCAGCTACGGGTGGAAATGGACCAGGGGCACCGCGTCGCGTCCCAGGAACACGCTGGCGTCGAGGAGTAGGCGCGGGTCCGGCTGCGCCACCACCCTGCCCACCCCCAGTGCCTCCCGCACGCGCGCGGCCACCGTCGTGTCGCCGCGGCGCACCGCAATGAAGGTCTCGCTCAGGGTATCCATGGCCGCGGTGCCCACGTACACCACGTCGATGCCCTGATGCCGCAGGTGCCTCGTCATGGCGCGGGCGAGGCCGTCGACTCCTGTAGCGTTCAGCACTTCGACCGTGACCCGCTCGTCCTCGCCGGGAATGGGGTACCGACCGCGAGGCTGCCCCGAGCGGTACCACGCCCACCATCCACCGACTAGCACCATGGTCAGCAGGGCCACCCCGGCTAGGAGCCGGCGCATACCAGGTCGTTCCAGAACTCGACGGTCTCGGGGAGCAGGCGGTGGCCGGAGCGCAGCGTGAGGTGGAGTCGCCGCCGTGCGACCTCGATCAGGGCCCCGGGCCGGTCGTGCAGCACCCTGGTCACGAGCTCCCGGCGGTCGTTTCCGCTCTTAGTGCGGCACGGCTCGAGGAAGTCCGCCAGGTAGAGCATGCGCCCGACTTCGTCCCAGCCGGCGTAGCCGATCGAATGGTACCGCACGGCGTCGAGCACCCCGCGATCCCGCTCGCCCTCCCGCGCCGCCATGGCCGCAGCGGCTGGGCCGTGCCGCAGACTGTCCGTGTCCCAGCTCTCCGGCGCCAGTTCCAGCAACAGCTCGCGTGGCCCGTCCTTCAGCGCGTCGTGCAGGCTCACCGCACGCAGCCAGCGCTGCCGCTCGGTGTCGGGCACCGCCATCGCGTCGGCCCACTGCCCTATGAGCTGCGCGACCCGCCGTATGTGCCCCACCCTCTTCCCGCTGACCTGTGCCCACGGGGGCAGCTCGACTAGCCCGCTGCCTTGCGACCATTTCCCTGTCCCCGTTCCCCGCTCCCCGCTCACGGCGCTACCCGAATATCCACGGTGGTCCCCTGCCCCAGGACGACGTTGTCGATGAGACGCGCGAGGCCAAGCCGCGCGGCCACGGCCACGATGCTGTCCTCCTGGGGCCGATCAGTGGGCGCCAGCGTGGTGGGGTCGACGATGTCGAGATACTCGACACTGATCTTGGGCTCGGCTTCGAGCGGGGCGCGGGCGGCCCTCAGGAGCTCGTCCACGTCGTGCACCCCGGAACGGAATGCTGCATGGGCGGCGTCGAGTCCCCGAGCGAGTAGCGGCGCGGCCTGCCGCTCCTCGCCGGTGAGGTACGCATTGCGCGAGCTCATGGCGAGACCGTCGGGCTCGCGCACGGTCGGCGCCACATCGATCGCGATGGGAACGTTGAGGTCCGCGACCATACGCCCGATGATGATGGCCTGCTGCACGTCCTTGCGACCGAACACGGCCACCTGCGGCTCCACGATGTTGAACAGCTTGAGTACCACGGTGAGGACGCCCTCGAAGTGTCCCGGGCGGCGGGCGCCGCACAGGTGTTCACCCAGACTGCCCGGGACCACGCGCACCAGGGGCGACGTGGGGTACATGTCCTCGTCGCTCGGAACGAACAGGCAGTCGACGCCGCGCGTGAGTGCGGCTGCCCGGTCCCGCTCCAGGTCCCGCGGGTAGCTGGTCAGGTCCTCCGTGGGAGCGAACTGGATGGGATTGACGAAGAGGCTCACCACTACCACGTCGGCCAGTGCCGTGGCGCGATCGATGAGGTGCAGGTGCCCTTCGTGGAAGTAGCCCATGGTG
>CAYGBV010000040.1:0-17829 GCA_964348295.1 uncultured Gemmatimonadaceae bacterium | reverse complement strand
CGTCGAGACGGACCACGCCTACGTGGATGCCTGCTGCATGTGGATGATCAAGAACCCAGAGTGGTTCGACGTGATCGTGACTACCAACATGTTCGGGGACATCATCACGGATCTCGGTGCCATGCTCCAGGGCGGCATGGGGATCGCTGCATCCGGCAACATCCACCCGGGGAAGACCTCCATGTTCGAGCCGATTCACGGCTCGGCGCCGAAACACGCCGGCAAGAACGTGGCGTGTCCGCTCGGGGCTGTCGGGGCGGTGAGCATGATGCTCGACTTCCTCGGCGAGGCCTCGGGGGCGGCACGGGTCGAGGACGCGGTGGCCGACCTGCTGAGGAGCGGGGAGGTTCCGTCGGCCGACGCGCGCAGTGGGATCCCCACGTCGGTGATGGGTGACATGGTGGTGAGTCGGCTGCGAGGGGGCTCCTGAGCTCCACGCCATCCGCGCCGACGCTCCGCAGAGCCATCGGGTTGCCGCACGCGACCGCGATGGTCGTCGGCACGATCATCGGCGCGTCGATCTTCGTCCAACCCTCCGAAATCACGGGCCAGGTTCCGTCGATCGCGGGCGTCCTCCTGGTGTGGCTCGTGTCCGGCGCGCTCACGTTCATCGGAGCGTTGGTGTGTGCCGAGCTCGCGTCGACGTTCACGGAGACGGGCGGGGTCTACGTCTACCTGAATCGAGCGTACGGCCGGCCGCTGGGTTTCCTGTGGGGATGGGCGATGTTCTGGACCATGCACTCCGGGATCATCGCCGCGATAGCGGTCATCTTCGCCAGGTACGCGGCGTACTTCATTCCGCTGGGTAGTGCCGGTATCAAGGCGGTCGCCGTCGTTGCCATACTGGTGTTGTCCGGCGTCAACTACATCGGCGTGCGACACGGCAGCACCTTGCAGACGCTCTTCACGGCAGGGAAGCTCCTTGCCATCGGGCTGATCATCGTGCTCGGGTTCGTGCTGGGGTCCCGCCTGCCCGAGCACTTCGTGAGCTCCGACGCCCTCACTCGTGGCATCTCGGTCAGTGATTTCCTTACCGCCCTTGTGGCGGGGCTGTTTGCCTTCGGGGGATGGCACATGGTGACCTACAGCTCGGAGGAGACCGTCAATCCCCGCGTCACCATTCCGCGCGCCCTGCTCTTGGGGACGCTCATCGTGACCGTGTGTTACATCGCCATGAACGCGGTCTACATGTACGTGCTGCCGCTGGACACCGTGGCGTCGTCGGTGCGGATCGCCGCCGACGCCGCCGATGCGGTCCTCGGCTTCGGCGGCGGCGCCACGCTGTCGGCCATCGTCATGTTCTCGACGTTCGGCGCTCTGAGCGGAATCGTGCTGGCGGGCCCTCGCGTCTACTTCGCGATGGCGCGGGACGGCCTCGTGTTCGACTGGGTCGGCGCGATCCACCCAAGGTACCGTACGCCGCACCGTGCCATCCTGATCCAGGCCGTGTGGTCGTGTGTCCTGGTCGGCACCGGTACGTTTCGGGCGCTGTTCACGCGGGTCATCTACACGGAGTGGGTGTTCTTCGGATTGATGGCGATCGGGCTGTTCTTGTTGCGCCGCAGAGCGGGCGTGACCCGCCAGTTCTCGGCGTGGGGCTATCCCCTGCTCCCGGCCGTGTTCGTCATCTCGTCGTTTGCGATCGTGGGGAACCAGGTCGTGTCCAATACGGGCGAGAGCGCAGTGGGGCTCTCGCTGGTGCTGACGGGGCTGCCCGTCTACTACCTCTGGGTATGGAGACGCCGGGCGAGGGAGTCTGCCAGATGACGATCATCGATTTCCACAACCACTACTACCCACCGGAGTATCTCGCAGCGCTGCAGGCCGGACCCAGCGAGATCGAGGTCACATTCGATGAGCAGGATAACCCCGTCCTGCACTCTCCGGGAGACAAGAACATCATCGTGCCCGGGCACCGCGACGCGGAATATCGTGAGCGGGTGCTGGATGAGGCGGGCATCGACAAGCAGGTGCTCACGTTCACCGCGCCCGGGACGCTGATGGAGGAGCCCGCGCGGTCGGTGTCGCTCTCCCAGAAGGTCAACGACGCCCTGGCGAGGATCGCGGCGGAGAGGTCCGAGCGGTTCACGGCGCTCGCGACGCTCCCGCTGAACGAACCGGAGGCGTCGGTCACGGAGTTCGTGCGAGCGAGGGAGAGCCACGGGTTCAAGGGCTGCATGCTGTTCAGCAACGCAAACGGCGTGGCACTGGCCGACCGGCGCTTCTGGCCACTGTACGAGCGGGCGAGCGATGCCGGGGCAGTGATGTACGTCCACCCCACGTATCCGGTGGGCGTCGAGGCCATGACCGAGTACTGGCTCATGCCGCTCGTGGGGTTCGTGTTCGACAGCACGCTGGCGGCGGCGGGACTCGTGTTCAGTGGTGTGGTGGAGCGGTTTCCCGGCATCCGCTGGGTGTTGGCCCACCTGGGCGGAGCCATACCATACCTCGCCGAGCGTTTGGACCGGGGGTACTACGCGTTCGCCGACTGCCGGAGGGAGATCGGGATGCCGCCCAGCGAGTATCTCAAGCGGTTCTACTACGACACGGTGAACTTCGACGTCGGGGCTCTCGAGTTCGCGATCGGGTTCGCAGGCGTCGACCACCTACTGGCCGGGAGCGACTACCCTCACCAGATCGGCAGTCTCGAGCGAATGGTGGAGAGCATCCGGGCGCTGGACATCTCCGCCGAAGATCGAGCCAGGGTATTGGGTGGGAACACGGCGCAGTTGCTGGGTCTGTGAGCGAACGGCGCGTGGCCGGAGGGGTGTCAGGGTCTCTTGCGCGTGTAGATGGTCTTGAACTGGAGCAGCATCAGCAGCCTGCAGTCCTCGCAGTCCTCTGCCATGTCTTCCGGCCGTAGCGGGTCGGCACATACCTCGTAGCCGAGCTGTGTGTACAGTTCCATTGCTTCCTTCGCCCGCTCGGCATCGGCGATGAAGCGGCGCTCCCACCCCTCGGCGAGGCGCTGCGGATCACCCGTGAGCGCCTCCTCCGTGAGCAATCGCCGTGCCTCCTGCTGCACCAGCGAGGCCAGCCGGTCAGTGTCGGGCCGACGTTTCTTGTTCACGCAGCTTGCGGAGCCGCCGATGTCCCAGGATCGCAGCGCCGAGCGCCGACGCGAATTGTACGAGGTCACCCTGCGGTACGTTCACCTCGGCGCCCAGCTCCTGCTGTACCACGTCCACCATGCGGTCGAAGCGCAGGATGCCTCCGATGAGAGTAAACTCGGGCTGCATGCGCACCCGCTTCATGAGCTGTACCGAGCGTCCCACCAGCGACACGATGGCCCCATGCATGATGTCGGCAGGTGCCACCCCCTGCGACAGATGGTTGATTACCTCGGACTCCGCGAACACGGCGCACACACCTGAGATCGACGTCGCCTCCTTCGAGGTAGCAACCAGCGGGCCGATCTCCTCGGTCGTGTATCCCATGTAGCGGGCCGTCTTTTCAAGAAACGCCCCGGTCCCGGCGGCGCACTTGTCGTTGAGGCGGAACGATCTCACTTTCGCGCCGTCCCCCAAGCGGGAAGCCTTCATGGTCTGCCCGCCCACGTCCAGAATGGTCCGCGTGTTGGGAAAGAGGAAGGTGGTGCCGCGCGCGGCGGCAGTCAGATCGGTCACCTGGGCGTCGCTCACCGTCGCCTGGTGGCGACCGAAGCCGGTGGCGATGCTGTAAGTGATGTCGTCCGTCGACAGACCCGCTGCTGCCGCTGCACTGCTGCGTACGCTCTCGGCCACCTCGGCCAGCTTGAAGCCGGTCGGCTCCATGGCCCGACCCACGACCTCGTTGTCCGCACTCAGGATGAGTGCTTTGGTGTAGGTCGATCCGACGTCGATTCCTGCGGTGTAGGTCATGACTCGTCCCGCTTTGCCTTGGAGGGTGCGCGGCTGGCCAGAATATGGTCCAGCGCGAACAGGGCGGCACCGAGCGCCCCCATGTAGTGCGACTCGTCGCTCACGTTCACCTCGAGGTCCAGCCGCTCATTGAGGGTCTCGATCATCGCAGCGTTCTTGGCTACGCCGCCCGTGAATGTGACCTGCTGCTCGATCCCGACGCGCCGCAGCAGCCCGGCGGATCGGGCCGCGATCGACTGGTGGACTCCGAGCAGGATGTCCTCGATCTTCTTGCCCTTGCCTAGCCACGAGAGCACTTCCGACTCGGCAAAAACCGTGCACGTAGTACTGATCTTCACCGGCCGCTCGCCTTGGAGCGCGGTCGGGCCGAGCCGGTCCAGAGGGATATCGAGGGCACTCGACGCGGCTCCCAGAAACCTCCCCGTGCCGGCCGCGCACTTGTCATTCATACAGAAGTCCACGATTTCCCCCGTATGGGACACGCGGATTGCTTTGGTGTCCTGACCGCCCATGTCGACGACGGTACGGGTGCCCGGGAACATGTGGACGGCCCCCCGTCCGTGGCAGCTGATCTCGGTTACCTGAGTGTTGCCAAACGTCACCTTGTAGCGGCCATAGCCGGTTCCCACCACGAACTCCACCTCCTCCTCGCGCAGATCCCCGCTGCGCAGGGCCTCCTCGAAGGCATGTTCCGCCGCCCGCATGACGTTGGCTCCGGTCTCGGTCAACGCGCGACTGACGATCTGTTTCTGCTCGTCGACGATGACTGCCTTGGTTTGGGTGGATCCGACATCCACGCCCGCTGCGTACGCCATGAGCTCTTTCCCGTGATGAGGTTACGATTCCCGGATAGCGGCCTGCTGCCGTCGCGAGGCGAGACCTTCGAAGAACGCGTCGATCCGGTTCTTGAGCTGTGCCTCGGAGACCACTCGCCGATCCATCATGTCCGACTCGATGAACAAGCTGGGGATGTCGCGGGCCTCCATCAAAGCGCGCCGGTTGTCGGCCAAACCGGTGGACACCGTGCGACAGCTCTTGATGGGATGGTATACCACGCCGTCCGCGTGGTGGGTGTCGATCATGTCGGCCAGGATCTTCGTCTGGAAGAACATGCTATCCATCGCGTCACGAACGCTGATGAGGACGCCCTCGGCGAGACTCTCGAGCGGATTGTCGAGGTCGTACTGGAACCCGGCATTGGAGCCGCCGGACGCAAACCACAGATACGTAGAAGTGACGAAGGTGCCTCCCAGCTCAGTGAAGAGCTCGTTGAAGCGACGGAAAATGGGGTAGCACGGCACGCCCACGAAAATGAGGCGGTACCGTTCGTCGGTCAGTGTTCCGATGCCGTTGGCGGCCTTGTACTCCATCTCCTCCACGAGGTCAGTGAAGTAACTGGCCCCCTCCGCGGTGCCCCGCAGTCCGTTGGAGACGCCGAGGTAGATCGTGCCGTCGGACAAGGCGTTGAACAGCGAAGGACGGCTCCGGTTGAGCTCCAATACGCGCTTCCAGCAACGGTTCATGGTGTTGGCGTGCTCCATGCTCTCCCGCAGCCGGTCGATATCGAACTCGGTGCCGGTCACGTCCTCCAGCACCGAGATCAGCTCTCTCAGCTGCCCCAGGACGTAGCGGCGATCGTTCTCGAAATCCGGGTGGCCAGGCCACGTCTGTGCGCCTGCTGCTCGTGAGCCCGGGATGTCAAGCGTGAACGTCGGAGCGCCGTGCATCCGCTCCCAGATCTCTGCCCATTTGATGTAGGTGTTGCACGCGTTGGTGTAGACGGCGATCGCAGGTTTTGGAATACGGCCCATCGGGAGCTCGCCGCGGCGCAGTTGTGTAGCCACGTCGGCCTTGACATAGCCGCAGATGTCGGGAGAGTAGCCGTAGTCTTCCGCTTCGTTCAGGTACTCGTGGGCTACCCGGCGAACCGCCGTCTGGAGCGAGTTGATCTCTGGGAAGACGATGGGGAGATCGAACCCCTGCAGTAGCTCACAGAGGCTGCCCATGACGAACACGTAGGCGCCCCCGCGGCCGGCCTCTGCGGCCTCGGTGAGTTCATCGAACCACATGCGGAAGAGCCGGGCACCTTCCTTGTTGCCCCGTCCGACTTTCGTGCCGTCAACTGTCAGGTCGGTCATTGTATCCCTCGTTACTCAGTCAAAGAGCAGGTTCTCTACGAACGTCTCCAGCTGGATCTCGAGATGATCGAAGCTGGTCATGTTCTCCTCGAACTCACTGACGAAGTAAGGCACGTTCGCCTCGTCGAGTCCGCGAGTGTAGCTGACCTGCTCCTCCAGGCCCGGTTCGCACATCTTGGCGGCCGTCACGATGGCGGCCTGCGCGCCGGAATCCGCGATACGCTTGAGTAGCATCGCTTCCTTGGGTTTTCGCAGGTCGTGCTGCACGGGGCTGTAGGAGGAGCGCTCGAGATAGGCTTCGGCCAGGTTGCGTAGCGGATCGCCCTCGACTGGCACGTCCTCCAAGATCCAGCGGAGACCGATCAGCAGATCGTCGTCGACGACATAGCAGGACCGGCCGATGGCGCGGATCAGATCGAGCGGTGGCTGCTCGCAGAAGCCCCCTTCGAACACCACGCGGATACGGTCTTGCTGCTTCACCTCGCGCTGCCGCAGGAGCGGGAGGACGGTCCGGAGCAGGGCGTTGTGCTCTTCACGCGGGATGAGTCCGCCAATGGCAACGAGCACGTACGCGTCCTCGGCGGAGACGAGCCACGGCGTGTCACGTTTGATTGCGTAGAGCTGCCGGAGCAGCCCGCGGTTCTCGTTGAACACGGCCAGGGACTGCCGCAGGTGGTCGTCGGTGACCGCACGTCCTGCGATGTCCTCGATGGTCCGCTTCACCCGCTCGTACTCGCCCCGCAGGTACTCGGCCGCATGCTGCGAGTTGGCGTTCTGGGGGAGATAGAGGATCTGGCACGGGTAGGAGAAGTTCCGCCCCCACACCGCAGCCAGGTTGCGCGCCGCATCGCAGATGGGGTGGGTCACGAACATGTCCAGCTCGATGCGGCCGCTCAGTACCAGCTCCAGCGACGTCTTCAGGATCGAGCAGAGATACGACCCGAACCGCGAGTCCGCCCGCGTGGGTTCCACGGGAGCCCCCCGCACCTTGAACGGCAACAGGCCGGCGGCGTGAGCGATCTCTTCGGGGAAGTAAACCTGGAAGTGGCCTATGACCTTGCCGCCGGCCTCGCGCCAGCGGCGCGCAGTCGGATACTCCGGATCCTCCACCAGCTCGCGGCACTGGTAGAGCACCTCATCCAAAGGCTGATCGATCCACTCGGGAAAGAGCTTAAGCGTCAACGTACACTCCTTGGCCTGATCACTGCGGTCTAGGAGACCTTCCTACCGGGTTATCGGTGTGATCGTGTTCGTTACGGATAGCTCCACGTGCGCCGGTGTCTCTCGCGGAGGGTGCGCACGTGGCCCCAGCCGGGCCCGGCCCGACTCTGATGAGAGGGAGCGCTAGAACAGGTCATCGAGATCCTCGTCGCCCTCACCGAGCGGCATGCAACCGTGTTCCTGGAGATACTGCTGGATGAGCTCGCTCTCCCTCTTGGAGAACATGGGGTCTTCCTCGAACAGGAAGAACCTGGCCCTGGTTGACGTCGTAGCGACCTGTGACAAGGCACGCCTCAAGTTGTCCACGCCCTTGATGGCGTATACGACGCTGTTCTCATCCAGGAGCTGGTAGACTCCCTCGCATTCCGGCACCGCGGCCGCGGTCTGGCTGGTGAGTTCGAGCCAGGGCGCCGGTGGCCCGGGTACTGATCCGATGGACAGCCTGAGATCACAGCGCAGGCAGCGGCGGGCTTCCTGGGTTGCGGACTCGGCTGGATGGCTCCCCACCACCGGCGCGAAGCTCCCCACGGACTCAGCCGCGGTCAGCCGCGGCGCGGGGAGTCTCGTAAGGTCGGTGAACCCCTCGACGCGCTCCAGTGTGGCGTCGAGCTCTTCCTCATCCAGCAACGGGAAGTGCAGGTCACCGTCCCCACCGAGGTAGCGGTCGATCCCCGACGCGGCGCGGCGCGCCTGCCCAATGGCGTCCACGACCGATGCCGGGCCCGACACGACGTCTCCTCCTGCGAAGACACCCTCGATCGAGGTCTGCATCGAGTCCGGGTCCACTGCGATCTGCCCCGCTGGCGTGAGCCTGACGCCCGCGACGCCATCGAGAAAAGCGAGAGCCGGCTCCTGGCCGATGGCGATGAACAATCGCTCGGCCTCCTGGGAGACACGCTTGTCTGGGTCGAGCTCGGGGGCGAATCTGCCTTCCCCGTCGAACACCGAGGCGCACCCACAGAAGTCGACCCGCTCGACCTTGCCCTCGCCCCCGATCTGCACCGGTCCCCAGCCGGGGTGCAGCACGACCCCTTCGGTCTCGGCCTCGGTCACCTCCCAGTCGTGTGCCGGCATCTCGCCGCGCTGCTCCAGGCAGTAGAGGTGCACGTCGCGGGAACCGAGGCGTAACGCCGTGCGGGCGACATCGATCGCGACGTTGCCTCCGCCGATGATCACGATCTTGCTACGCGCGAGTGACGGCTGGTCTCCCCGCTGGGGGAGCGCAAGACGCCGCAGCAGCTCCAGGCCGTGTTCGACTCCGGGAAGGTCGACCCCCTCGCAACGAAGCTGTTTGGCGCGCCGAGCACCGGCGGCGATGAACACCGCATCGTAACGCTCGCGGAGGTCCTCGAAGCCGATGTCCTTGCCCACCTCGACGCCCGCCTCGAAGACGATGCCAATCCCGAGAACGTCCTCGATGTCTGCCTCGACCGCTCGTGGCGAGAGCCGGTAGCGCGGGATGCCGTCGCGCAGCCAGCCTCCCGCTGACGGCTGGGCGTCGAACAGCGTGATGTCGTGTCCCTTGAGCTTCAGGAACCAGGCGGCCGTGAGTCCCGCAGGCCCGGCTCCGATGATGGCGACCTTCTTGCCGGTGGCCGGATCGGGCCTGAGATGGGACTCCCAGATCGGCTCGTCGGCGTGCTCGACGGCGGCGCGTTTGAGCGCGCAGATGGCGAGCGGCTCGCTCAGATGCGCACGCAGGCAATGCTCCTCGCAGGGATGGTAGCAGACCTGCCCCAGCACTCGGGGAAGCGGCGCCGCCTCCCGGATGACCGCTTCGGCGCGGCCGAAAGCACCGCGCCGTATCGCGCTGAGGTAGCGGGGGATGTCCATCTCTGCCGGGCAGGCAGCCACGCAGTGGGTGATGCGCTCTCCGTCGCGCTTGGGATCCTCGATCTTGAGCCGGAGCGCCCCGGTGGGACACACCTCCACACAGCTCAGGCAGAAGTGACATCCCGAGGCCGTCAGCGTGGGCTGTCTCGTGCCCACGACTGGCTCGCCGTCGTCATCCAGCACGAAACCGAGCGCGTCGACCCGTCGCACGTCTCGACAGACACGTACGCAGCGGAGACAGCCAATGCACAGATTGGCATCCCACAGGAGTAGCGGCTCGTCCTCGACCACCGGCAGATGGGCGGGACGGTAGCGTGGGGTGTCTTGGGGAATGCCGACGTGCTCTGCGAGCTTCCGGAGCTCGCAGTTGTGGAAGATGGGGCAGCAGCGCTCATCCCGCGCCACGTTGGTGGAGCAGGGCTCGAGGGCACAGCCGACGCGCTGCGCGCACTGGACGCAGGCGTGTGGGTGGGTGGAGAAGAGCTTCCTGAGCCTGGCCTGGCGCCGCGATTCGATCTCTGGACCCGAGGTCTCGACCCGCATTCCGTCGCCCACCAGCGTGACGCAGGCCCGCACCGGTTCCTGCTCGCCTTCGAGCCTTACCAGACACAGCCGACACCCCTCGTACCGGCCATTCGCGTGAGCGGCGCGACCGCTCTGGGCATTTCGCCGCGAGATCCTCCCTTGAAAGACCTCGCTCCACGGCTCGAGTGTCGCCGCGTCTATCGCGGGTAGATCTGGATGGGCACACAGGCGTGGGACGTAGACGCCGGCGCTGTCCGCCGCCTCCAGAACGGTGACTCCCTCGGGGGATCGCACGGCAGATCCATCTATCGTCAGATCGATCATCGAGGCTGGACGGCCCGCGCTCATCACCACGAGTGGGTGATCGCGCCGGGTGTGCAGGCGGTAACGCAGGGAAGCGGCGGGCGGTCACGGTCCGGCTTACACGGCGCGCAGGAGTACTTGATCCTCTTGCGGTGATCCTCTAGCACGGCCGCGACTTGGTCGTCGTAATCGTCGGTGATGATCTCCAGCACGCCTTCCGGACACGCCGGGACGCAGTCGCGGCCCTCGCAGTCGATGCACTTGTCGGTATCGATGACTATGAAGAAGTCGCCGGCGCCGTCCTTGTAACCGTAGTGTGCCTTCATGCCAGCCTCTGCGGGGTGCGCGATCGCGTAGCGGACCGCTACCTGGTGCCCAGCTTCTTCTTGAGGAGACTCTGGGCGAACAGCGCGCCGCCCAGGCCTCCGGCGATCTGCGTGTCGAATCGGGTAGGCAACGCCTTGATGCCGATCTCATCTTCCAGGCGCTTGACCACACCGACGTTCTTGGCGATGCCGCCCGTAATGGCAAACTCCTGCTCGATGCCGAGTTGCTGAAGCAGTGTTACGACTCGGTGCGACATGGCAGAACAGTAGGCTGCCAGCACCTTGCTCTTGGGCCAGCCCTCCCGGAGCAGAGCGGTGGCCTCGGACTTCGCGAACACAACGCATGTGCACGACACCGGGGGCGGCTCCTCGTCGACCTGAAAGGAGAGTTCGCCAACCTCCTCTATGGGAAGGGCCAGCAGGTCGGCGAACACCTCCATGCCACGCCCCGTACCGGCAGCACATTTGTCGTTCATGAGAAAGGCGCTGACCTTTCCCTTCTCGTCACACCGGATCACCTTGCAGTCCTGTCCCCCCATGTCCAGCACCGTCCGCACGCTGGGGCCGTACATGTAGTTGGCGCCGCGCGCGTGGCAGGCGATCTCGGTGATCGCCTTGTGTGAGAATGGGACGTTGACCCGACCATAGCCCGTGCCCACCACGAAGCCGATGCCGTCCAGTGTCAGACCCGTTCCCTCCAGCGCCCAGTCCATCGCCTTCTGGGCGCTCTCCGGACTGTCGGACCCGGTTCGCATGTTGGAGAAGGCGTAGAGCTCGCCGTCCACCACGACCACCGCCTGGGAGGAGACCGACCCCACATCCACACCGGCCGTAACGAGCTCCCCGTCACGCCAGTCCCTGTCCGGGTCGTCCCAACGGTATTCCTTCCAGCGCCAGTATTCAGACATGCCTCCGCTCCCCTCTATACTGCTACGCCTCATCCCTCCGCCGCGGCCAACGCGGCTCCGAAGGCGCCGATGTACTCCGGGTCATCGGGTATGCTGACCTTGCACTCCAGTGCCCGCTCCAGCGAGTCGACGAAGCCGGGGTTGCGGGCCAGTCCGCCAATGAGGATCACGTCAGGCTCGAAACCGACCTTGCGCGCCAGAGACACGATGCGGCTCGCGATGGCGTCGTGCACGGCCCTGGCGATGTCTTCCTTGGGCGTCTTGGCGTGCAGCAGCGAGACCACCTCGGATTCCGCGAACACGGCGCACTGCGCGTTCATGGGTATGGCCTGCCGCGACTCGAGTGACATGGGCCCCAGCGCCTCGATGTCGACCTCCAGGGCGCGACTCATGGCCTCGGTGAACGCACCTGCACCGGCGGCGCACTTCTCGTTGAGCGCGAAGTCCAATACCTTGCCCTCCGCGGTGCACCGGATGGCCCTCCCTTCTTCGGCGCCCACGTCGAGCACCGTCCGTGCCGTCGGGTAGAGCGCGACGGCTGCCCTGGCGTCGCTGCTCACCTCCGAAACGTCACGCTCGGCGTACGGTGCCAAGTGGCGTCCCGCACCGGTGGCCGCCACGTGCAGCACTTCGTCTGCGGCCACGCCGGCGTCGGCCAGCGCGGCGGCGAACGCCTGCTCGGCAGCCTCCCGGGCCTCGAACCCCGCCAAGCTCATCGCCTTGCCGACGGTTTGACCGTCGCGCACGACGACCGCCTTGATCGTCTTGGCGCCCATGTCGATGCCTGCAGTGATCATTACCTTCTCCCGCTTTACACTCAGCTCTTGGTGAACCCCAGGGTCTCCATGAAGGTGTCGACGCGAGCCTTGGTGCGTGCGAGGTCGAACTCGCGCTCATCCCCCATGTTTCCCTCGAATGTCATGACCGGGAAGCCGGCCTCGAGCAAGCCCAGCCGGTTCTCCGCGATGCCCACAGTGAGCCCCTCGCAGCCACGGTTGTAGTGCAACATCACGCCGTCCAACGACCACTCCTTGGCAATCCGCACCATCATGTCTGTCTTGAGGTGTGGTGAGTAGAAGTGCTGCCACTCGGGCTTGTGGAGATTCCACTCGGCCAGGATGCGTAGCGCTTGATCCCGGTCGTTGATTGCGACACCCTGCTCCTGTGGTGTCGTGCGCGGCCCCCAGGTACCATCGGGCTTGTCTTCCCACATGCCGATGAGGCCGAAGGTGTAGAGCGATCCCACCGAGAGGGCGCCGAACTCCTCGAGGTAGCGAAACAGGCCGAGAAAGCCCCAGGGCGGTTGGGTATCAGACATCAGCCGGCAGCGCTCGTTGGGAATGGCGGCTATTTGATGGTCCACCCTGTCCTTCACCTCGTCGCGCAGCTCCTCGTAGAAGTCGGCCACGACCTTGCTGTGCTTCATGAGCGTGCCGAGGACGTAGAGGGAGTACATCGTCTTCTCTTCGAGGGGCGCTGGGACGGCCTTGTTCAGCGTGCAGATCTCCGCCCAGAGTGACGTCGATCGGCACTCATTGTAGACAGCCTCGATGAGCTTGTCGTCGTCGTAGCTGCGTCCCGTGACCCGCTCCAGCCACTCGATGCCGTCGTGCATCTGGCCAACGAGGTAGTCCAGCTTGTGGTCGTTGATTTCCCCTGCCGGTCCCACTGCCACATCGATACAGAAGTGCGGGATATCCGGCTCGAGGTCGCAGACGACCTGATACCACTTGGCGTGACTGCAGCAGATGTGGTCCTGCCATATGAAGTCCGGCTTCGGGAAGGAGCCGCCCCACAGGTACTCGTCGACGATGATCGAGCCCCAGTAATTGCGCATGTAGGAGCAGAGGTCGCGGGCATAGCCCGCTCGCTCGGTCGCCTCCAGGCACTTGAGGGAGAATTCCTTGTTGGCGGCAATGGAGGCTGCGTAGGGCTCGCTGGTCAGGCTATATACGTCGTCTCCCAGGCCACAGGGCACGGCGCCGAAGGTCCAGGCCCCGCCGGCCCACCTGATGCCTCCGGTGTCGTGGGCGCGCGCGTAATCCCGGTAGTAAGTGTCCCGGATCTCCTTCGCCTTGTTCCAGCACGCCAGCGGCTTGGTCTCGTAAGTCTGCTTCGTGGCCATGCTCCGTCTCCCCGTTACTCGAACAGGTCTTCCTCACCGAGCATCTCGAGGAAAGCCTCGACTCGTACCTTGAACTGTCCGACCGGCACGGTGACGTCGAACTCCAGGAACAGCGTCTTGATGCCGCTCTCCTCGAGGGCCTTCCGTATCGCAGGGATATCCAGCTCGTGTGGGTCGCAGAACTTCTGCTGTATCACGATTGCCCCTGCGACCTTCCACTGCCGGGCAAGCTCGAGGATGTGAGGGACCCGTCTTCGCTCCACCCAATCCTTCGTCGGACACGGAACGCGATCGATGTAGCGCGCGGCGATCGCCTCCAGGCGGTTCTCCCGCGGCTCCACCTCGTTCCAGAAGTAGCGCGTCCCGGTGCAGTGTTCGTCCACCACGAAGGTCGCGCCGCAGGATTCCACCATCCGCAGGAACTCGGTGTCGTCGTCCTCGCTGCCGACGATCATGAGACGGACGCCCGGATCGCGGCCGGTGGACCGGTGAGGGAGCTCCGCGAGCACCCGCTTCAGCTCCCGATTGTGCTCCGCCTTGTCCGTCATCTGGCCGGAGATGACCATCTCCATGGCCTCTTCGCCGGTCAGGGGCGGGTCGTCTTGCTTGCGCAGCTCATAGACGGCGTGCAGCAGACGGCGGTTCTCGTTGTAGATGTCGATGGCGCTGTCCAGGTCGTCATCAGTGATCGGCCTACCGGTCCACTCCTCGACGGCACTCTTGAAGGTGGCGAGTTCCCCGGTCAGGTATGGCAGGGCCCGTGGACTCTGGACGTGGTGCGGCATGCAGAGGTAATAGCTGAATTCGGGGGGGCGGTGCTTTTCCCACGAAGTGAAGGCCTGGCGGATATGCAGGCATGACTGGGCGATCATGAGCCCGTCGAGGTAGTCGTAGCGCCCCTTGAGTCCCTGGGCCAGGCAGTCACGGCAGAAGGGACAGAACATCCCGAAGATGTGGGGCTCGGTGACGTCCTGCGGCTCGTGGCTCCCCAGAATGCGTACCGGGAGCACCCCGGCCGCATGGAGAATCTCCTCGGGCACGTAGGTGCAGAAGTAGCCCAGCACCTTGCCGCCGGTGCGTTCTTTCCAGGCCTTCGCGTATTCGTGACGGTTCCTCTCCCAGTCACGCAGCGTGTCGAACGGTCCTGCTTCGACCGGCGACGCTACGGAGCCCGCGGGATCGTGCGGCGTCATTGATGGCTCCACGTAGGCTGACGTTTCTCCACGAAGGCCTTGAGCCCTTCCACGGCGTCCTGGGTCTGCATCAGCTCGTCGACGTACACTCGGCCGGCTGCCTTGAGTGCCTCCGCGCGCTGGGCCGCCGTGCCGGCTCGGAGGGCGCGCTTCGTTGCCCGGAGTGCCGCCGCGCTGTGCTGGGCGATCTGACGAGCCAACGCTAGCGCCTCGTCCTCGACCCGGTCGTCCGGTGACAAGCGAGTGACCAGCCCGGCCTCGTGGGCCTGTGCCGCGCTCAGCGGGGCGCCCGTGAACACGAGCTCGGCCGCCCGCCCGGACGGGCAGAGCTGCGGCAGCAGCACGCAGGCCGCCGGTGGGAACACACCGAGCAGGATCTCCGGCTGGCCGAAGCTCGCACCTTCACCGGCGACCACCATATCGGCGGCCTGGACCAGCTCGAACCCGCCACCCAGGCAGCGGCCCCGCACGGCGGCGATGACCGGCAGGGGGAAGGCGTGAATGGCGGCCACGGTGTCGAGGAATTCGGGGATCATCTCCTCGAAGTCAGGCGGGAGGTGCTCCCCCACGTCGGCGCCGGCGGAGAAGTGCTTACCCTCCGCCGTCAGCAACAGGACGCGGAGCGAGCTCTCCGACTCCAGCTCGCGAAGCGCGCCGCGCAACGATGCCATCACTGCTCTTGTGAGGACGTTGACCGGCGGGTGGCTCAACGTGATCCGGCCGATGCCGTCCTCCATTGCGGTCGTGACCGTCATACTGGCCTCACTCGGGAACCTCGGCTTTGGACCACGTCGTGCCGGGCTGCTCCAGGCTGTAGTAGACCTTGATCTCCTCCAGCTCCTCGAAGATGCGGGGCACCACCTGCACCTCCATACCGATCTCGATGTCGTTCTCCGGGATGCTCTCCCCGAACCAGGCGAGCGCCTTGCCCCCCTCCTCGAGATCGACCACGCCGACAGTGTATGGTGTCACGTCCTCGAAGCCGGTGGGCGCCGCGACGATCTTGGTGTAGGTATGCAGCGTCCCTTTGCCGCTGACCTCGGAGAACTCGAACTGTTCGCTCATGCACGTGTCGCAATCGGCCCTGGGCGGGAATGAGGTTGCGCCGCACTTCTTGCAGCGCGAGCCCATGAGCCGGCCGTTCCTGAGGTGTCGAGCGAAGTCGGTGACCTTGGTGTACGGCGTGTAGTTGACCTTCCCGAACCACTTGAACATCGCTCACTCCCTCGTCAGGACCTGGACGAAGCAGTACTGACCGATCCCGCCCACGTTGTGGGTGAGGCCGACGTCGGCATCAGGCACCTGCCGCTCCCCCGCTTCGTCGCGCAGTTGCTTCGCGATCTCGTATGTCATCGACACCCCCGTGGCGCCGATGGGATGGCCCTTTGCCTTGAGGCCGCCGTCCACGTTCACGGCCACCTTACCGCCGATGTAGGTCTGCTTCTCCGCGACTAACGGTCCCCCTTCGCCGCGCCTGCAGAACCCGAGGTCCTCGTAAGCCATGATCTCGGCGATGGTGAAACAGTCGTGCACGTCGGCCACCCTCACGTCGTCGGGACCGATGCCGGCCATGGCGTACGCCTGGGCACCGGCCTGTTCGGCGCTCGGCAACCCGACCAGGTTCGGCCGGCGCAGCACCGACATGGTAGCGGACGCGCACCCCATGCCGCTGAGCCAGACCGGCTTGCTCGCGATCTCCCTGGCCTTGCCCTCGCTCGCGAGGATCACGCACGCCGCGCCATCGGCGTTGGCGCAGCAGTCGTAGACCTGAAACGGCGTGGCCACGTCCTCCGACGCCTTGGCCTTCTCTGCGGTGATCTCCTTGCGGAACAGCGCGTAGGGGTTCATCGCCCCGTAGTGGTGGTTCTTGATGGCCACATCCAGCAGGTGATCCCGGGTCGTGCCGAACTCGTGCATGTGCCGCTTCGCGAACATGGCGTAGTAGCCAGGGAACGTTGTGCCGAAGCCGGATTCCCACTGCACCTCGCCGACCCTGCCCATTAGGGCCAGGATCTCCGGGGTGCTGAGCTCGGTCATCTTCTGGCAGCCGATCACGGCCACGACGTCGTGCACGCCCGCCTTGATGGCCATCCAGGCCGTGCGCATGGCCGCGCTGCCCGACGCGCAGGCCACCTCGGTGAGCCAGGTGGGCTTGGGCACGAGCCCGAGGTACTCCTGCACCACACCGGCGAGGGAGCGCTGCTTGTGGTACTCGGGAACCGACCCGATGACCGAAGCGTCCACCGCGTCCCGGTCGATCCCCGCATCGTCCATCGCCGCCCTGAAGGCCTCGAAGGCCAGCTCCTGGACCGTCGCATCGCTGCGCCGGCCGAACACGCCGTGCCCAAGGCCGATGATTCCCACTCTCGTCATCGTGTTCTCGCGTCCCGTCTACATGTATTGGCCGCCGTCGATCTTGATCACTTCCCCCGTGATGTGCCGCGCTCGGTCCGAGCAGAGAAACGCCACGAGGTCGGCGCACTCTTCGGATGTGGCGAACCGCCCCAGGGCCGTTTCGTCCATGGCCTTGGTGAGGAACTCGGGGGGAATGCCCTCCGCCATCTCGGTCATGACCATGCCTGGAGCCACGACGTTGACGTTGACATTGAACTTGCCGAGCTCCCGCGCCAGGGACTTGCTCATGGCAATCTCGCCGCCCTTCGAGGCGGCGTAGTTCGTCTGGGCGAACTTGCCTCGCATGCCGTTGATGGAGGAGATGTTCACGATCTTGCCGCTCTTCTGATCCTTGAAGACCAGCGCGGCGGCCTTGTTGTAGTTGAAGTATCCCTTGAGGTTCACGTTGATGACCGTGTCCCACTGCTCCTCGGTCATCTTCCAGATGACGCCGTCCCAGTTGATCCCGGCATTGCAGACCATGATGTCCAGCCGGTCGAACTCCCGTACCACCGTCTGCACCATGTTCTGGGCGTCATCGTAGCTCGCGACGTCGGCCTTGATCGCAAGGCCGCGCCGCCCGGCGGCCTCGATCTTGCGAACGACCTCCTTCGCCTCGGTATCGTGTCGGCGGTAGTTGATCGCGACGTTGCAGCCCTCGCGCGCCAAAGCGAGCGCGATGGCCGCGCCGATGCCGATGCTGCCGCCGGTCACGATGGCGTTCCTGCCTTCCAGGCTCAGGTCCATACCCGCTCACCCCCCCTGATACTGCGGCGAGATCGCCCGCAGGAGCTCATCGTCCCACGGATGACCGTCGGCGAGCATCTGCCGCAGCTTGATGAAGTCGACCTCGCGCTTGCCCTTGGGCCCCTCGTTGAACGCCTGGAAACCGGACTTCGCCTCGGGCATCATGTTGATCATCTTCCGACCCTTCAAATGTGGTGATTTTGTTGAAGCGGGCGGCACCAGCGGAACCGTCGAGGTTATCCAGATTTTCAACACT
>CAYGBV010000039.1:0-12722 GCA_964348295.1 uncultured Gemmatimonadaceae bacterium | reverse complement strand
CCTTGATCTCCCACAGGACCCCGTTGAGGATGGGCCGGCTCTCCTCGGTGGACGCCGCAAAGCTCACGTGATTGATCAGCTTCTGCAGGTCGCTCGATGTGACCTGCCAGCTGTCGTCGAAGCTCACGGCCGGGAAGTTCGGGAACTCCTCTCTCGGGATACCCAGCAGCTTGAACCGCGACCGACCGCACTCCAGGTTTACGCGCTGCTCACCCGCAGCCGTGACCCGGATGGCCGCGCTCGGCAGCTCCCGCACGATCTCGACAAGTTTCTTCGCAGGTACCGTTACTGCGCCCTCGGCATCGACCTCCGCCGGCACCACCGTACTGACAGCAATGTCCAGATCGGTACCAGACAGACGGACTCCGTCGGCCGTCGCCTCGACCAAGATGTTGGACAGCACGGGCAGGGTGGTCTTCGTCGGCACACTCGCCGCCACCGCCACCAAGCCCTCCTGCAGTCGCTCCCGCGTGATCGTGAACTTCATGCTCTCTCTAACACGGTGTGGAGGAAAGACCCTACTAGTACGTTACTGGTTACTAACTAGTAGTGCTAGTAGAGTGCCTTGAAACCTTGATAAACACCCCAACCCATTCCGTGGCCAACGATTGCGGCTCACAGCTCGTGTGAGTTATGTGGGTTTGCTGTGGAGGCTGCGTCGAGAGCTTCCCTTCAATCCCCGAGTTCACACCTCATCCACAGCCGCGGTCCACAGTGTCACCTAGTGTACGTGTACCAACTCGCGGCGCGCGTGGTCTACGCGGTCCCGGAACTTGCGATCAGACGCCATCTCGCGCTGCACCTTGTCCAGGCTGTGGATCACGGTCGAGTGATCGCGGCCCCCGAACGCCTGGCCGATCTCGACGAGCTGCATTCCCAACAGCTCCCGCGCCAAGAACATGGCGACCTGGCGCGGCACCGTGAGCGTCTTGGTGCGCGCCTTCGAGCGCAGTCCCTCCGGCGTGACGCCCCAGCGCCGGGCCACGACCTCCTGCACCCGGTCGACGCTGGGGAGACTGATGGGCGGCTCGGCCGGCGTCCCCGTGTCCTGCGAGATCTTGTCTGCCAGCGCCTCGCGCGCGAGCTCGACGGTGACCTCGCGGTGTTTCAGGGACGCGTACAACAGGAGCTTGATGATGCAGCCCTCCAGCTCGCGCACCGAGCTACGCACGTATTCCGCGATGAACCGCAGCACATCGTCGGGGATCGTGAGCTCCAGGTGATCCTGCTCTGCCTTCTTCCGCAGAATGGCAATCCGGTGCTCGAGATCGGGCTGGCCGATGTCCGCCACCATCCCCCACTCGAAGCGGCTCACCAGACGAGACTCCAGGCCTGGTATCTCCGTAGGTGGCCGGTCGGAGGTGAGGACGATCTGCTTCTGTGCCTCGTGCAGCGCGTTGAACGTGTGGAAGAACTCCTCCTGCGTCATCTCCTTGCCTTCGAGGAAATGCACGTCGTCTACCAGGAAGATGTCCACCTCAGTGCGGTACTGCTTGCGGAACTCGACCATCGTGCGGCTGTGGATGCTCTCGATCACCTCATTGATGAACTGCTCGGCACCCATGTAGACGACCCGGATGGAGGAATCCCGCTCCAGCACCGCATGAGCGATGGCCTGCATGAGGTGTGTCTTCCCGAGCCCCGTGGCACCGTAAATGAACAGGGGGTTGTAGGTCTTCCCTGGGGCCTCGGCGACTGCGTGTGCCGCGGCGCCGGCCAGCTCGTTCGACTTGCCGACCACGAACGTCTTGAAGGAATAGCGCTCGTTGAGCGGGCGTGTGGTTCGGCCCTGGGGCTTCCCGTCTCCGGCGGTCGGGGCCACGAAGAAGTCCATCTGCGGCCGCTGCGCACGCTCCTCCTGAACTTGGAACGTGACCTGGAGCGGCGTGCCCAGCTCCTGCGCGGCGAGCTGGCCCAGTAGCTCGGAGTGCTTGGACTCGTTCCACTCGACCGCGAACTGGTCGGGGGCACCGAGAACGAGCCGCCCCTCCTTCAGGTCCATCGGCTCGACTGGGTCCAGCCAGGTCCGGACTGTGGGGTCGGGGAGTTGTGAGCGGGCCGCGTCCAGTAGACGGGACCACGCCTGCTCAGCTGTCAATTCCATCTACGGTATGCGGACGACCGGGTAGGCGGTTCGATAGGGCACACGATGGTATCTCCCGGATGTGGAAAAGTCAACCTTGACCCCAAACGCCTTGTGCGACTAGCTTTCGCGGCCGCAACACAGGGACTTGAGGGCATGAAACGGACCTACCAGCCGCGGAATCGGCGGCGCAAGAATAAGCACGGATTCCGGGCGCGGATGCGTACCCGCTGGGGTCGGGCGGTGCTGAGCCGCCGGCGCAAGAAGGGACGTACACGGCTCGCCGCCTCGGCACCCTCCAAGCACGGAGGGCGTTGACGCCCGAGGGACTGCCTCGGAGCTGGCGCTTGACGCGCAGGCCTGAGATGACGGCGGTGATGCGGACAGGCCGCCGCCGCCGCACACCAAGACTGGACATTTCCTGGCGTGAGAACGAGGTGGGGCATCCGCGACTCGCAGTCGTCGTGCCCAGGCACGGGCAGACGGCGGTGCGCCGCAACCGCCTCCGCCGCCAGCTGCGCGACATCGCCCGCCGGCGGGTGCTTCCCGCCCTCGCCCCCCTCGACCTGGTGATTCGCTCGCGGGCGTCGGCCTACGGCTCCGACTTCCACGAGCTCGCCCGCGACCTGGAGCAATGGGCACAGACGCTCTCCTGATGATCCGCTGGCCACGCTACGTGGTGATGGGGCTGATCCGCGGATACCAGGTGTTGGCCTCGCCGTTTCCGTCGCCGTGCCGCTTCGCCCCCACGTGCTCGACGTACACGCTGGAGGCGGTGCGGCGGTATGGCGTCTTGAAGGGTTCGTGGCTCGGCGTGCGGCGCATCCTCAAGTGCCACCCGTTCCACCCGGGTGGCCACGACCCTGTTCCGTAGCGAGCCGATGGACCGCCGCACCGCCCTGGCCATTGGCCTGATGCTCATCGTCGCGCTACTACCGGCGCTGCTACGGCGCCAGCAGCCACCCCGGCAGCCGGAGGGAGCTCTCGACACCGTCGTGTCAGCGCCGCCCGAGACCGTCGTCGTGACGCCGGAGGCTCCAGAAGTCCCGCCCGCCGTCGTGGCCGCCGCGCGGCCCGAGGCCGTCGATACCGTCTCGGAGCGGGAGGTGGTGGTCCAATCCCCGCTTTACCGGTTCGTATTCTCCACCCGCGGGGCCAGGCCAGTCTCGGCTACGCTGGCGGAGTACCGGACCTTTGCGCCGGGCGACTCGGGCCGGGCACAGCTGCTTCCTCCTGAGTCGCGCTTCCTGGAGTACGCCCTCGTGTTCGGTGACGATACGCTCTCACTGGCCGAGTGGATGTTCGAGCCCAGCGCCACCCAGGTGGACGTGACAGAGGACGGTGCCGAGCTACGCTGGACGGCCCGGCGGGGACCCATCGGGGTCGAGCTGACGTACATGTTCCGCCCCGACCGGTACCTGTTCGACGTCCACGGGCGCATTGCAGGAACCCAGGCTAGCGCGTTCGTCCTGGTCCGCCTGGGGCCCCGCATTGCGTTCGTGGAGGCGGACAGTGCCGTGGACTTCCGCTCCTATTCCGTGGTGACCAAGGCGGGGAACACCGAGCGCCTCGACTTCCGGTCGCTTGATCCCGCAGAACAGCGCGCGCTGGAGGGTCCGTTTGAGTGGGTCGCGGTGAAGTCGAAGTACTTCCTCACCGCCGTGCTGGCGATCGAGGAGGAGCACGCCCAGTTCGGGGGCGCCCTGGCCACCGGCGGGCCGCGGGAGGGGAGACAAGCCGTCCGCACCGACGTGGTGACGTCGCTGCCGGCGCCGGGCGGGGCGTTCGGGTTCTCGAGCTACGTTGGCCCGCAAGAGTTCCGGCGCCTGGCGCGGATCGGGCACGACCTGCAAGACGTGAACCCCTACGGGTGGGTCTTCCGGCCCATCATTCGGCCCTTCGCCAACCTGATCGTCCGCATCCTGTTGTGGATGCACGACGTGCTGAACATCGGCTACGGCTGGGTGCTGATCATCTTCGGGCTGCTGGTGCGCGTGCTGCTGTGGCCGCTCAACCAGAAGGCGATGCGCTCCAGCATGGCCATGCAGGCGATCCAGCCCGAGCTGAAGGCGGTGCAGGAGCGCTACAAGCAGGATCCGCAGCGCATGCAGCAGGAGGTCATGAAGCTGTACAAGGAGCACGGGGTGAACCCGCTGGGAGGATGCCTCCCCATGCTGATCCCCATGCCCGTGCTGTTTGCCCTGTTCTTCGTGTTCCGCGAGACGATCGAGTTCCGAGGCGTGCCGTTCCTGTGGCTGCCCGACCTGTCGCGCCCCGATCCGCTCTACATCATTCCGATCGTCATGGGGCTGTCCATGTTCGGGGTCTCGAAGATCGGGCAGATGGGGGTGCCGCCGAACCCGCAAGCGAAGATGCTGCTCTACGTGATGCCGGCGTTCTTGACGTTCATCTTCCTCAAGCTCTCGGCGGGGCTGAACCTCTACTACGCGGTAAGCAACATCGCGAGCATTCCCCAGCAGTGGATGATTGCGAAGCGCCGTATGAAGCGGGCGAACAAGCGAGAATGAGGTGCTCAGCGACGTCATTGCTGCCATCTCCACCCCTCCAGGCCGGAGCGGAATAGCCCTCATTCGTGTCTCTGGCAGCGGCGCCCACGATGTGGCGCGCGCCGTCCTGACCAACTTCCGAGCCGAGCCATGGCGCACCGCGCGCCTCTCCCCGGCCGTGCACCCAGACCGCGGCGAGCTCCTGGACGACATCCTCTACCTCACGTACCAGGCGCCCGCTTCGTACACAGGGGAGGAAATGGTGGAGATCTCCACGCACGGGGGGCTACTGGTCCCTGCCGAGGTGCTGGCCGCCCTGCTTGCGGCGGGCGCGCGCCAGGCTACAGCGGGAGAGTTCACCCGGCGCGCGGTTGCCAATGGAAAGCTGGACTTGCTGCAGGCGGAGGCGGTGGCCGATCTCATCGACGCGACTGCGCCGGCCCAGCGCCGCGCCGCGCTGGGACAACTGGACAGGGGACTCTCGCAGCGCATCGGTGATCTGCGGCAGCAGGTGCTGGAGCTTGAGGCCCTGGTCTGCTACGAGATCGACTTCCCCGAGGAAGACGCCGGACCGGTGCCCCCGGAGCACGTCGCTGCCGCGATCGTCCACGTCGAGCGAGGGCTGGAGGGTCTCATCGGCACGGCCAGCGACGGTGAACGGCTACGAGAGGGAGCGCTGGCGGTGATTGCGGGGCGGCCCAACGCCGGCAAGTCGTCCCTGTTCAACGCCCTCCTCGGGAGCGAGCGAGCAATCGTGACACACATCCCGGGGACCACACGCGACGCCATCGAGGCACCCGCCACCTGCGACGGGCTTCCGTTCCGCCTCATCGACACTGCCGGGCTGCGCGACTCCGACGATACCGTAGAGCGGATCGGAGTCGAGGTGAGCCGCCGCTACCTCGCCGGGGCCGACGTGGTGGTCTTCTGCGCCGAGGCGGGCCGCGACCTGACAGCGGAGGAGCGAGCGTTCCTGGCAAGCGCACCAGCGCCGGTCGTCAGTGTGCGGACGAAGGCGGACTTGCTGGAAACGCGGCACCCTGCGTCCGACGACGAGGTCGTGGTGTCGGTGGAGACTGGCGCAGGCCTGGCCACGTTGCGCACGCGGCTCGCGGATCTGGCATTCACTACGCTGGCGGTGCGCGGCAATGTGGAGCCGCTCGTCACCCGGGAGCGGCACCGCCAGGCGCTGGAGCGGGCCCTCACGGAGGTGAAGGCATTCCGCGGCGCTCGGGACAACGGCATCGAGGGAGCGGTGGCCGCCACGCATCTGCGCGCTGCGGTGGTGGCGTTGGAAGACGTGATCGGCCTGGTGACGACCGAGGACGTGCTGGACCGCGTGTTCGCGAAGTTCTGTGTGGGGAAGTAGGGAAAGGGGAACGGGGAACGGTTCGACTCCGAGGGCCGGCAAACGGGAAGGGGGTGGTGCGTCAGCGAGGCCGGGTGGTTGCTCGGCTAGGGACCCACCTTCGCGAACTGCACCTCGCCGCGAGACTCCGCCGACTGCGGCCCCCTCCAAGCCGTAGGCTCGTTAGTCTGGCCCTCGGCCGGCGCCGGTCAGGGCTCGCTGATGTCGGTTCAGGTGGGTCCCTAGCCTCGCCACTTCCTGTTCCTTCTTGGCACGCGAGCTAGACTCGGCACGATACGCGAGGCGACCGAACTCCCCGAGCCCGATCGCCGAACGCATGCTCCGCGCCCTGCTCCCTACAGCAGCGACTCGTCGCCACCCTCCAACGCCAGGCGCCAGATCTCGTCCGCGAGCCACTGCAGCCTCTCCTGGGCGTACTCTAGGTCCGCAGCTCCCATCTCGGGGGCGTTGCGCGAGACTTCGCGCACGAGGTCGATGAGCTCGTCGACCACCTCTCGGAGCACCCGCTTCTGCCGGCGCTCTGGCAGCGGCTTGGCGGCCGGGCGCGCCTTCTTCTTCGCCGCCTTCTTCATGCGGTCTGGACGCCGCGCGCGCGCCGCTCGTACTCCCGGCACTCTGCAGCGCTCGCCCTGAGGGCCTGTGCAATACCGCGCTCCGCCACGATGGCCTCCACCATGCGATAACCCACATAGTACCCGGACCGCTCGGGAACGACCTTGCCGCGCACTAGCCGCTGCGCGGCGGGCACGCCGCCTGAGAGGTACCGCAGCCGATAGCCCAGGCCGCACTCGTCGAGCTCGTCCTCGATCGCGCGACCGAGGAAGGCTTCGAGCTGTCGCATGCGGCGGTACTGGCGGCGCACGTAGCCCAGGTACTCCCACGCCTCGTGTCCCGGAGCCGCGGCCCGCGCCGCCGCGACCGCCAGGCCCTCATTCACCAACAGCTCCCGCAGCGTGGCCCGGCTGCCGGTCTCCCAGTAGTCGTAAGAGCCGTCCAGCTCTTGCACTATGGCGGCCAGATCGCTGCGGCTCTCGGGCGAAGTGTAGCGCACCGTGTGGGCCACTTCGTGGGCGATCCACATCGGCACGAGCTCGGGCTTGAGCCCTAGCCCGAGGGACTCATGGTTCGGTCTGCCGGTGAAGTGCTCGAGGCATACGAATGCCACCCCTCGACCGCCCACCACCAGCTCCCCGGCGTTGGCCCCGCCGACACCCACCATGAGGTAGACGTCGAACTGCCGGTCTACTTGGAACGTCTCCTCGCAGCGCCGCACGGCTTCCTCGGCCATGCTAACGAGGTCGCGGCGTTCCAGCATCGCGTGCAGGTCGCGGCGATCGGCCGTCAACGTCCGCTCGATGACCTCCTCGGCGTGAGGACTGTCGAGATCGAGGATGTAGTTGTGCCAATAGGCGGAAAGTACGGGGAAGTGGTCTCGCAGGTAGCGACGATACGCCTCCAAGGGATCCGGTGCGTCGAGCGCGGCGAGGAACTCCGGAACGAGGTTGATGAGCATGGAGGCGCCACCAATTTGGGACGCTCGGTGGATGCTGACAACCCCTCTGTCTTGGTTATGTGCGGTGCCGCGTGCGCCTTTTTCCTACTCCCGACAGTAACGAGACAGCGACCTCGCTACCGCATCAGCCGCTCCAGTACCGCCGCATCCTCGGGAAGGAATCCGTAGAACACGATCTCGTCCAAGGTGTCGGCGTGGGGCGATTCGCGAATCGCGTCGCGCATGATCGTCGCGGCCTCCTCGAAGTCGAAGCCCCCGATGCCGCTCCCCAGGACGGGGAACGCGACGCGCTTGAGGTCGTGCCGCGCCGCGAGCTCGAGGCTGGCCTCGGTGCTGTCGCGGATTGAGCGGTGGGAAACGGGCGCGTCACCCATGGCAGCGGCGTGGATGACGTGCCTAACCGCCATGTTACCCGCGCCGGTGATCGCGGCCTGCCCCACTAGGATCGCGCCGTGCCGGTCGCACTCCTCCTGAATCGACGGTCCGCCCGCGCGGCGAATTGCTCCGGCGACGCCGGCGCCTAGCTGCAGGTGGTTGTTGGCCGCGTTCACCACGGCGTCACCCTCGTAGGTGGTGATGTCGCCCTGGCGAACCGCAATAGTGGGTGGCATCGCGCCCCCCCCTTTTTTTCGGGCTAGTGCTCGCGCAGGTCTCGACTCATCTCGTCGAGGATGCGACGCTCTTCCGGAGTGAGGCTCTCGAGCCCGGTCGCGGAGATCTTGTCGAGCACCCGGTCGAGCTCGTCGGAGCGCTCCTCCTGCTGGCTTGGCGGCGTGGGTTGCGGTTGTGGAGAGCGGGGCTCCAGCGTGCGGCCCTGCGGTACGACGTGCGGCGGCGCCCGCATCCTGGCGGCTGCGCGGGCCCGGCGCACGACCGCCGCCTCGCTCTTCACGTAAATGAAGCCGAACAGGAATCCGCCGAGGTGCGCGAGGTGCGCCACGCCGTCGTCCGTGGCGGAGATGGCCAGCGCCATGTTGACAGTGGCCAGGAACACCACCAGCCACTTGGCCTTGATCGGCGCGGGGATGGGGAAGACGTAGATCGGCGCGTTGGGCCAATGCATGGCGAAGGCGAGTGACACTCCGAACACAGCCGCCGAGGCGCCCACGAACGGCGTGACGGGCGTGAACAGCGACACCGCGAACGAGAACGCCGCGCCACCGAGTCCACAGATCAGGTAGTACAGCGCGAACGCCGTCCCGCCCATGCGCTCCTCCACGGCAGGGCCGAAGAAGAAGAGCATCAGCATGTTGAAGGCGAGGTGGAGGAAGCCCACGTGCACAAACATGTAGGTCACGAAGGTCCACCACCGGCGAGCCGCTGTGGCCGGCTCGAACGCGAACAGATCGTAGAACCACGGACCCGTGAACAGGGTGATCGTGAGGAGGTAGACCACCGCGTTCGCGATGATGAGCCCCCAGACCCAGGGGGTCAGCGAGAAGAATGGGCGGGTTCGCATCTATACTAAATCTACATCCCCTACGCGCGCGCTTTGTTCCGGCTGGCCGCCCGCTCGAGCGCTAGACGACAGATCCGGTCGCACAACTCGTCGAAGGAGATGCCCACCGCCGCCGCCGACTGGGGGAGGAGGCTGGTGGCGGTGAGCCCGGGGAGCGTGTTGGCCTCGAGGCAGTGGGGAGTCCCGTCGCCCCCCAGACGGAAGTCCACGCGGGAGAAGTCGCGCAGCTTGAGGGTGCGGTGTGCCACGAGTGCCAGAGTACGGAACTCCTCAGCGCGCGCCTCCGGAATGTCCGCCGGGAAGATCTCCTGGGTCATGCCGGGCGTGTACTTGCACTCGTAGTCGAAGATCTCGTGGCTGGGTATGATCTCGCCCACGGCGAGGGCCTCGTCGCCCAGGATGCCCACCGTGAACTCGCGGCCCGAGGCATATGTCTCGAGCATTACCTCATCGTCGTAAGGAAGGGCCGCCGCTACCGCGGTCTCGATCTGGTCGGCGCGCTCCACCACCGTCAGCCCCACGGTCGAGCCGGCCTTGGACGGCTTGACGACGAGCGGAAACCCGAGGGCGGCGACCTCACTGTCGGAGGCCGGCCACATCCGCCACTCGGGCGTCGGCACACCAGCGCCGCGGAACAGGTGCTTTGCCGCGTCTTTGTCCATGGCGAGGCTGCTGGCCAGCGGATCGCTGCCTGCGTACGGGAGGGCTGCGCTCTCGAGGAGCGCTTGCATCTCGCCGCCCTCACCCTGGCGGCCGTGCAGCACCGGGAAGATCACATCGGCGCGTTGTAGCGCTGGAAGGTCCACCAGTTCCGGGCCGAGCTCCCGCTCCGCCAACTGGGCGAGCTCTTCGAGGGTCGGCGGCTCCCTGCCCACTGGTACCAGGCGGCGCTGTTCCTCGGCTTGCGACAGCGGCCCACCGACCGTGTCCACGACGGTGACGTCGTACCCCCTGCGGCGCAGGGCTGCCACCACCTGCCCGGCCCCGGCGAGGGCCACGTCACGCTCGGGGGTGGAGCCGCCGGTGAGAACGCTGACGCGGGTCACGTGGGTCGGTAGATCACGCGGTACTGAGGCGTTTCCCAGATCTCCACGGCTTCCACATGCGTGCCGGGCGCGCGCTCGGCGAGTTGTGCCTCCACGCGGGTGCAGACCACCTGGGCGATGCGCTCCGCGCTCGGCGCCCGGTCGTGAAACGGCTCCAGCTCGTTGAGGTAGGCGTGATCGAAGTCCGCCACGGCTTCGCGCAGCGCGCCCTCGATCACACGGAAGTCGAGGGCCATCCCGGCCTCATCTAGCGTGGCGCCACCCGCCCGCACCGTCAGGCGCGCCCGCCAGTTGTGCCCGTGAAATCGCTCACACTTCTCCACACCGGGCAGCGTGTGCGCGGCGGAAAATGTGGCTTCGGCGGACAGCAGGAAATGCGACATCGTTATCTGATACCCGCCACGTGGTGCAGCACGTCGAAGCGTGTCACAATGCCGGCCAGCGCGCCCTGCTCTCGCACCAGAACGGCGGGAGTCTCCCGGGAGAGGAGCTCGGAAAACTGCTCCAGCGGCAGGTCCGCGTCCACTACCGGGTACGGCGCTTCCATCACCTCACGCACGGGCTGCTCCAATACCGAGGGATGGGCGATGGCCTGCGCCATGATGCTTCCCTCATTGACCGAGCCCACGCTGTCGCCTTGCTCCACGATGGGCAGCTGGGAGATGTCGTACGTCTCCATCAGGTTGATCGCCTGGCGCACCGTTTGCGCTGGTGCCACGGTGACGAGCGCCGGGCCGGGAGGCTTCGCTGCCAGGAGCGTCGCGGCGGTGACCCGCTCGACCTCCATGAGCTGATTCTCCTGCAGCCACTCGTCGTTGAAGACCTTGGAGAGATAGCGCTCTCCCGTGTCACACAAGAGGGCCACAATGCACGCGGCGGGATCGTCGACCTCACGGGCCACCGTGAGCGCGACCGTCACGATCAGCCCGGTCGAGCCGCCCACGAAGAGGCCTTCTTCGCGCGTCAGGCGGCGCGCCATGTGGAAGGCGTCCCGGTCGCTCACTGAGTGAAACTCGTCGAGCACGTCGTAGTGCATCGTCTCGGGAATCTTGTCTCCGCCGATACCCTCCACCTTGTACGGGTGGCCTTCCGTGATGTTGCCGGTGCGGCCGTACTCGGCATACACCGAGCCCTCGGGCTCTGCGACGACGACCCTGATATTAGGGTTCTGCTCCTTGAGGTAGCGGCCGGCTCCGCTCAAGGTGCCGCCGGTTCCGGAGCCACCGATCAGGTGCGTGATCTTCCCTTCGGTCTGCTCCCAGATCTCGGGTCCCGTCGTGCGATAATGCGCCTCGGGGTTCACCTGGTTGTAGAACTGGTTGGCCAGGATCGCATTGGGCATCTGCTTCACGATCGCCTTGGCCTTCATGACGTAGTTGTCGGGGTGGTCGGGCGGGACTGCCGTCGGCGTGATGACCACTTCGGCACCGAACGCCTTGAGGAGCCGCACCTTCTCGGACGACATCTTGTCGGGCATGGTGAAGATGCAGCGGTAGCCCTTCAGGGCGGCGGCGAGCGCGAGCCCAACGCCGGTGTTGCCGGAAGTGCCCTCCACGATCACACCGCCCGGCTTGAGCTCTCCGCGGCTCTCCGCATCCTCGATGATCGCGATGCCGATCCGGTCTTTGACCGAGCCGCCCGGGTTGAAGAACTCGGCCTTGCCGTACACCGGCGTGCGGATGCCCGCGGTCACGCGGTTCAGGCGGATCAGGGGCGTCCAGCCGATCGTCTCGAGGACGTTGTCGTAAGCCTGCCTGTGGCGCTCACTCACTGGTTACCTCCCGTCGACCCCTCCGTACGCCTGAAGTGCACCGGCTGCAGGAACGATGTAGCGACCGGTTCGCCGTCACGCCGGGCCGGCGCGAAGCGCATCTCGGCCACTCCCGCCAGCGCCGCGGCGTCGAGCTCGGGATAGCCGCTCCCCTCGGCGATCTGCGTCGAGTCGGGCACGACGGCCCCAGTCTCGTCGACGAACAGCCGGACGATCACCGTGCCCTCGACCCCCTCGTCGTAGAGGTCGGGTGGATAAGCGATGGGCGACTCCGCATTGGTGACCACCGGCGCCTCGAACCCGCGCGGTGGCGGCACCGAGCTTCCCTGCTGCGGCGCCGACTCCTCCGCGCCGCATGCCACCAGCAAGGCGGTTCCGATCCACAGACAGCGCATCACAGTTCCTCGGCGCGTCGCTTGAGCTCGGAGAGGCGCGTCAGCGCCTCGATTGGGGTCATGCTCTCGGGATCGAGGGCGAGCAGCTCCTCGAGCACGCGTTGGTCGCCGTGGGCGAACAGGGTGAGCTGCCGGACGTCGGGCAACGGCGGCGGCGTCTCGCCCGCGACGTGATGCCCCGACTCAAGCAGCGTGAGGATCTCCCACGCTCGCCGCACCACCTCCCTCGGAAGGCCGGCCAACCGTCCCACGTGGATCCCGTAGGAGCGATCCGAACCGCCTGGCTCGAGGCGGTGCAGGAACACGATATCGTCGCCCGATTCGCGCACGGCGACGTTGAAGTTCCGAGCGTGCTGCAGCTCCTCGGTGAGTTGGGTGAGCTCGTGGTAGTGGGTCGCGAATATCGTCTTGCATCCCACGTGGTCGTGCAGGTGCTCGGTCACCGCCCATGCGATGGCGACGCCATCGTAGGTGGCAGTGCCGCGACCGATCTCGTCGAGCAGCACGAGGCTCCGCTCGGTGGCGCCGTGGAGAATGGCGCTCGTCTCGCTCATCTCGACCATGAATGTCGACTGTCCG
>CAYGBV010000038.1:0-2617 GCA_964348295.1 uncultured Gemmatimonadaceae bacterium | reverse complement strand
TTGCTCCGGTGACTGTGGCAACACGCGCAGCATCACGGGGACCACTCATGGGGTGGACATCGGGATCCAGTACGCGTTCGGGGCAGAGGACAACGTGCGGCTCGGACTTGCCGTGCGGCACGCCGGCTTCAAGCTGCAGCTGGAGAACCGCGACCAGGCCGATCCGCTCCCGACCCGCCTGCACGTGGGGGTAGCGTGGCGGGTGTTCCTCCCACAGCCCCAGAACGCGACAGAGCGGTTCGACGCCAGGTTTCTGCTGGACCTCCAGGAGGCGTGGGGTGAGTACGACAACCCCGACGCGCGGCTGGGCCTGGAGTTGGGCTACGGCCAAGCGATCCGGCTGCGGGCGGGGTACGCGTTTCTGCACTCGGAGAGCCGTGGACCGTCCGTCGGCGCAGGACTGCGCGTGGGGCGCATCGCGGTGGACATCGCCAGGATCTTCTTCGAGGGGTCCAACTTCGACGAGCCGTTCTACGTGAGCCTGCGGGCCATACTCTGAACATGCGCCGCGCCACCCTCCTCACCGTCGCGCTCCTCCTCGGCTGGCCGGCCGGGACCCGCGCACAGCAAGCGAGCCCACCGACCAGCCTGGCTCTACTGCCGCCGGACGCGTTCGCTCTGCAAGACACCACGCGGCCGTCGTGGATGCCCCCCGTTTCGTCACTGATCATTCCCGGAAGCGGCCAACTGATGCTCGGTCAGGAGCGGGGCGCGATCTACCTCGTGGTCGAGGCCTTCCTCATCGCCCGGTTCTTCCGGCTCCACGGGGAAGGGCAGCGGGAGGGCGACAGGTACCGCGAGCTCGCCTTCACGGTAGCGCGCGCGCCCTTCGCACCCACGGTGTTCGATACGGCATTCACCTACTACGAGAAGCTCGAGGACTTCAGGGAGAGCGGCCCGTTCGACACCGATCCCGGCCCCGACCTCGTGCCCGCATCGGACGAGCGGACCTTCAACGGCAGCATCTGGGCGTTGGCGCGCGAGACCTTCTTCGCCGACCCCGACAACCCCCCAGATCCTGGCTCCGAGGAGTACCAGCGGGCCCTGGAGTTCTACCGGAGGCGGGCGGTTGGGCCGAACTTCCTCTGGTCCTGGCGCAACGCCGGCCTGGAGCAGGATCTATTCCGCCAGTCGATCCGCCAAAGCGACGAGGCCTTTCGCGCGGCGACCACGCAGCTGGGGCTCCTCCTGGTCAACCACCTGCTGAGCGCCATCGATGCATTCCTCACCACCCGGCTGTCCGGCAACCGGCATCCCGTCGAGGTAGGCTCGGCCGTGCGCCACCGGGGCGACGGGACCGGGCTGGGCTGGTTCATGACGCTCCAAGTGGGCTTCTGAGGCCCGATTCGAACGGGCGTCCGAATCGTCATACCAGGCGGCCACGCTGTGACTTAGCTCATTTGACTTCGCAGCCGGGCGCCTCTAAGTTTGGCCGACTTCGACAATTAGCCCACCCAGAGGAGCCCGGTGCGGACGCGTCCAACGGTACTCTACTTCTCACCCGAAGAGCGTCCGGTACCCGATCTCATCTCGGCTTGGGTGCAGCAGCAGCCCATCCCGCTGACCGCGCTCCACGACATCGACGAGGTCGAAACCACGGCGCTGCGGAGCCCGCCCGCGCTCATCATCATCGACGCCGACGGGGCAGGTTCCGTGGGTGTGGAGCTGTGTCGCTCCCTCAAGGGTGACCCGTACACCGCCATCGTCCCGGTGGCGTTCGTGTCCGGGGGCCACGCCTCAGAAGACGTGCGCAAGTGGTTCGAGTCGGGCGCCGACGAGGTGCTCACGCCAATCCTCGCGCCCGACGAGCAGCGCAGCCGGCTGGGTGTGCTCCTGTCGCGCACCGAGCGGAACGTGGCGGTCCACCCTTCGACCCGGTTGCCGGGCACCACCGAGATCGAGCGGGAGATCCGCAAGCGGCTGGAGACCGGGGAGATCTTCGCCGTCTGCTACGCCGACCTGGACCACTTCAAGGAGTTCAACGACCGGTACAGCTACTACGACGGCGATCGCGTTATCTTTATTCTGTCGAGGATCCTGCGCGACGTCACGAAAGGGCTCTGCCCGAAGGACGGCTTCGTCGGGCACATCGGCGGCGACGACTTCATCATGATCCTGCCGATGGGGATGGTGCAGGAGATCTGCGGGGAGGTCATCGCCGTCTTCGACGCGCTGATCCCGTTCCAGTACAATGCGCAGGACCGCCGGGCGGGGTATTTCTTCGGGAAGGACCGGCGCGGGCACCTCCATCGGGTCCCGCTGATGACGCTCTCAATCGGCATCGTAACCAACGAGCGCCGCGGCTACAGTCACCCGGCCGAGGTGAGCGAGTTGGCGACCGAGATGAAGAGCTATGCCAAGACGCTGCCGGGATCCGTGTTCGTCGTGGACCGCCGCCGCGACGCCGGTCAGTAGGCTCCGGGAGATCACTTCATGAACGTGCGCTGCCCCAGTTGCGAGACGGTTTACCGCGTGGATCCAGACAAGCTCCCTGCTGGGGGCACTCGGGCGCGGTGCACGGTCTGCTCCAACGTCTTGGAGGTCCAGCCCACGGCCGAGCCGGTGGCCGCTTTTTTAGTGATGCGGCGACCACCGAGATCTACACCGCAGATCCGCG
>CAYGBV010000037.1:0-51573 GCA_964348295.1 uncultured Gemmatimonadaceae bacterium | reverse complement strand
GCCGCCCTTGTTCGTCTTGAAGTAGGCGGTGTCGCGATCGAAGCCCGTGAGGAAGCCGAAGAACACGATGGGCTCTCCGTTCGTCCTTATGTGCACGGCGAGCCGCTGCTGCGTCGTCGATGGCTGGAGCGAGTCGGGTAGCGGCGCGCGCCAGCGCTCGTAGGCCCTGGCGAACTCTTCGCCCGATTCCGACAGCGCCGCCCAATACCGGCCCCGGTACAGCTTTCCGTCGGGGGTCGCAATCAGCACCCGTTTGCCTTCGTCATGGGCCACCAGGTCGGCCCGCGATGCCACCTGGTAGTCCGGCTTGCCGGAGTCAACCAGGTAGCCGACCCCGCCGCCGACGAGCGTGAGGCACCCGCCGAGCAGCGGCATGCTCAGGAGCAGAGCCGCGGCGGTCACGATCGGGCTGCGCATTGTCGTACCCTCTCACTCGGGGCACCTCCACGGCGAGTCACCGCCTCCGCTGCCGCTCCACGATCCGCGGGTCCGCGCCCTCCTTGCGGGCCAGGTCGAGGAACTCCTGCTGCGCCGCGATGCTCGGGAACACGTCCTCGTACGCGAGCAGGTTGCGCAGCGAGACCCGCAGCACGAGGATCGAGAAGCCGGCCAGCACCTCCTGGATCGTGAACTCGCAGTGCCCGTAGGCAAGCGTGGGCAGGCTCGTGAGCCGCAGCCGGGTACCCGCCAGCCACGTCTTCAGGTTGTAGAGCGGCTCGTGCCAGTAGGGCACGATCGGGTCGCCGGTGGTGTGCAGCGTGACGGCCGGCGTGCGTAGCCGCCCGGTGGTCTCGTACGGCTTCATGGCTGCCAATGCGGCCCAGTCGGCGCGGAACCGCTGCACGTTGCGGTTCAGCCGCCAGTCGTTGTCCGATCCCCGGTAGTAGCGCCACCGGTTGCCGAAGGGGTTGCCGCCCAGCTTGGTGTTGGCGTCGTTCGTGGCGAAGTAGCTGTACCACAGGACATCCACCGCAGTCTCCAGGACCGAGGCCGGATCGCCGGGGTCCACCGCGGCGCCGGTCACCCGGATGAGCTGCTCGGCGGCGTGGGGGTCGGCGAGGATGGCGGCGCGGATCGCCGGCTCGTATACGGTCTCCCACTTGTCCATGCTCGGCTCTTCCTCGATCCAGATCGGCGTGGGAGGCATGACGCCCGGGAAGAAGTAGTCGAACACCACGCGGAAGTCGCCGAAGTGGTTGATCTGCTTCCTGAAGTTGCCGATCGGCCCGCAGGTGGGCATGCCGCCATCGAACGGGGGCGCGGGCTGCTCGATGGCCAGCGTCGTGGCGAGCGCGCCCTCCGAGCCGCCCACCAGGTAGGTGAAGCGCGGCTCGCCCACTATGCCGACGACGATCTCCCTGAGCGCGGCGAGGTCTGCCACCGCGTCCACGGCCACCAGACCGTTGTCCCGGTAGCTCGTGGTGGCGTAGACGTATTCGAGACCGGTGACGATCTGCCAGATCGGGGTGCCGTCCACCGCGTCGTCGGGCAGTGCCAGCGGCTCGGTGGGGCTCACGTAGCCGTGCGCCCAGATGACCAGGTCGGTGTTCCACTCCGGGGGGACGCACACCTGCCATAGTGCGCCGCCCTGCTCGCCCACGTAGCACCCGGGCGGGACGGGCGGCGTGACGGTGAGCAGCTGCGGCTGCGCCGCCTCTTCCGGGACCCCGGTCGGCTGGTCGGCGCAGCTTGAGAGCGCGAGTGCCAGTCCCGCCACCAGCGCGACAGTGACGCGTCTCGATGGAATCATGGTTTCGACCTCCCGGGCCCGGTGGCCCGCAGCACGGGTTCATGCCAGGTGGTCCGGCGGTCTCGTCGTCAGGTGAGCGTCCTGCGCGGGCGCTGCGCGGGCGGCGGGGCCGTCGAGACCAGCGGCGGTTCGACGGATGGGGCTAACATCTCCCGGCTGCGCCGAGCGTCAAGGCCGGGTCGGGCCGGGATTGCCGGCGACTACCGGGCGAACTCCTCCAGCGTCACGGCACTGTCGGGAAGGTCCCGCACTATGCTCACGTCACCGGTCACCAGCGGGACGCTCAGCTCCTGGGCCAGCGCCACGAACTCGCAGTCGTAGGCGGAACACCTGGAGGCGGCCACGAGCCGCAGCACGCCGGCGGGTTCCGGCTCGAGCTCCGCGCCCCCGAGCACGTCTACCGCTGCGTGGAACAGCTCGAGCGCCTGCGAGACGCTCACCTCCCTGCGGCGCACGTACCCCGAGAGCACGCTGCGGTACTCGCTGCGCCAGAGCAGCGGCGCCGCCCAGTCGGGATCCCGCAGCAACGTGCGGCGCGCGGCCTCGGTGTGCTCGCCCGGGAGGAGGAGATAGGCGATGACGTTCGTGTCGACCACTATCACGGCCGGCCGGCCCGCTTCGAGCGCTCCAGCTCGTCGTCGGTGAGCGGGGTGAGGCCGAGCCGGGCCCGCAGGGCGTCGGCGCGCGCCAGGGACTCCTGCGGGTCCCGACGCCGGCCCGTGAGCGCGCGCTCCAGCAACACCAGGACCTCGCTGTTCACGCTGCGGCGGTGTGCCTCGGCGCTGCGCTTGAGCCGCTCATAGAGGTCGTCCGGGATTCCCTTCAGCGTGAAAGACCGCATGGCAACTCGGTGGTATAGAAATGGAACCATTGTGGAATCTACCTGGAATGTGAAGTGGAGCAAGGGGTTGGCTGCACACGCAACCACGATGCCACGGTGGGGAGCGGGTTGCTTTACCGAATCATTGCGTGGGTCAGCGATCCTTGCTTCCGGCGCGCCACAAGTGCAACATGTTGAGTCGGGATTGATTGTCGCGCGGCCCCACCCGGCAAGGAAACCGCAACGTCCAGCCACGGAGGACAGCACCGAATGACCGATCAGGCACGCATCAAGCAGGCCTTCGAGCGCAGCGTTAAGGCGCTCGAGCAGCGCCCTTTTCTGGGCCAGGGCACCGCGGTCACGCGGGCGACGCTGCGCGAAGGCCTCACGTGCGACGTCGAGGAGGGCCCGTGGAAGCTGGTGGTCGACATGAGCGAGAAGGCCGGGGGCGCCAACGCGGGGCCCAACCCCGGCATCCTGGGCCGGGGTGCGCTGGCCTCCTGCCTCGCCATCTGCTACGCCCGCTGGGCGGCGCTACGCGGCATCCCGCTCACCGCGCTCGAGGTGGAGGTGCAGGCCGACTACGACGCGCGCGGTGAGAACGGCGTGTCCGACGACGTGTACCCGGGCTACAGCCAGATCCGCTACGTGGTGACGGTCGAGAGTGACGCGCCCGAGGCTGACATCTTGCAGATGCTGGACGACGCCGACCGCTACAGCTCCTACCACGACGTGTTCCGCCGACCCGTCGACCTGAAGCGCGAGGTGAAGGTCGTGGCGCCGGTGCGGGAGTGACCATGGACGCCAGACTGCAGCGACGCGTGCAGCGCTACGGTTGGGACCGCGCGGCCGACCACTACGAGGCGTATTGGGCCCGGCAGCTCGAGCCGGCGCAGGCTCTGTTGCTCAAGCTCGCCGCACTCCAGCCCGGTGAGCGCGTGCTCGACGTGGCGTGCGGCACGGGGCTCGTGACCTTCCCCGCGGCTGAGGCCGTGGGACGCGAGGGGCATGTAGTGGGCACCGACATCTCGGACAGCATGGTGAACGCCCTGGGCAGCGCGGCGGCAGAGCGCGGCCTCGAGCAGGTCACCGCGGAGCGCATGGATGCCGAGGACCTGCGCGTCGAGGAAGGCGCATTCGACGCCGCGCTGTGCGCGCTCGGGCTCATGTACTTTCCCGATCCGGTCGAGTCGCTGCGCCAGATGCGCCGTGCGCTCAAGCCGCGCGGCCGCGCCGTAGCCGCGGTGTGGGGAGCGCGGCACAACTGCGGCTGGGCCGAGATCTTCCCGATCGTGGACTCGCGCGTGAACACCGAGGTGTGCCCGCTGTTCTTCCAGCTCGGGACGGGAGAGGCCCTACGCTACGCCTTCGAGGCCGCAGGCTACGCGAAGATCGAGGTGTCCCGCATCTCCACGGTACTGCACTACAACACGGCAGATGACGCGCTGGGCGCCGCCTTCGTCGGCGGCCCGGTGGCGCTCGCCTACTCACGCTTCGACGACGCGACCCGCGAGGAGGCGCACGCGGAGTACCTCGCCTCCATCGAGCCGCACCGCGACGGCAACGGCTATGAGATTCCCGGAGAGTTCGTGGTCGCGCGGGGGGAGAGGCTGGAGTGAGTCACGGCGGCGGGTAGCGCGGCCCGCTTAGACCGCAAACTGATACAGGTAGTTCGGCCGCACGTACACTACGTCGAACCCGCTGCGCAGGATGTTGCGGTAGGAGGGCGCCTGCTTCTCAGGCGTCTGCTCGGCGGTCTCCACGATCAGGTGCCTGCAACCCGCCTCCCGCGCGTCGGCGATGCGCCGCGCGATGAGCGCCGTCTGCGCGCCGCGGCCGCGGAACTCCGCCACCGTGCTGGCGAAGTCGAACCAGGCGACCGCACCCTCGGCGTAGAGCGCGGCCGTGCCGATGGGCGTGTCGCCCTCGTAGGCCAGGTAGTGGCACCAGCCCTGGCGCCCGACCAGGCCGGCGACGAGCGGCAGGAGCGCGTCGCTCCACCCGAAGGCACGCGTGAGGATGCGCGCGAACGTCTCGCCATCTTCGGGTCCGATGCGCCGCACGGTGGGCAATGCCCGCTCAACCCTGAACTCCGACACGTCGCGGTACAGCCGCACCCAGTTGTTGTGGTGCCTGAAGCCGCGTCGCTCGAGCCACCGGGGCAGCACTGCCGGCTGGGCTTTCGGATGGAGCTGCACGAAGAAGCGCGGCACTTCGTGCCGCGCGAAGTAGGCGATGATCTCGTCGACCTGCTGCTCAGTGGCGGGGCCGTCGAGCCCCAGCCCGACGGCCCGGTTGAAAGCCAGCACGTCCACCCGCGAAGCGTGCGCCACGGTGGCCGAGCCGATGGTGGTAATCCCGCAGCCCGCGGCAGCTGCCGCCTCCCGTGGCGCAGCCCGGTACATCGCGCCCCACGCGCTCGCCTCGTGCAGATCGAGCGAGCGTGACAGCGCGGTTGGGAGGCTCACCGGGCTACGCCACCAGGGGTACTCTCGGCCGGTACATGCAGAACAGGCAGGTGGGATCGCCGCAGCATTCCCTGAGCCACTTGTTGCACTCCGGGCAGAAGGGAGACCAGTAGCCCAGGCTGAACGCCGTGACGCTGCCGCAGTCGTTGCACGGCTCGTCCGGCGTGATGAAGCCCGACATTACGCGGCCGTCGATGGTGACCGTGGCGTCGGTGTCGTTCTCGGTCATGCGCGGCTTCACGGCCCTAGATCCTCACTTCGCTGATCTGAACCATGGGCTCGATCTGCGTGTAGTTGGCAGAGCACGCTGACCTTGATCATTCCTGCCTCGCTTTCTTGCCGTTTGACTGTGATGCGGTTTCTTCACTCACGGCCCCACCCGATACTTCATCCAGAACACCTACTGCGGCGCAGATCCCGGCGCGTTCAATCCCGCTGGTCGATCTCCGCGAGCCAGTTCTCCATCAACACAAGATCTCTCCCACTCACGTTCTCTCCGAGCTCCACCGGGAGATAGCGGATCATGAGAAACCGCTGGCCGTCGGGAGACACGGAGTAGAAGCGGTGATTGTCGTTCGAGAGGTAGTCGTCGGAAAGTGGGAACAACGGACGGACGGCCTCCACGCTGAACGTCGGCGCGGTCGCAACGCTCGCGACCTTCATGCCCTCTGCGTCACGGAAGAACAGCTCGGTGCCGTCGTTCGACCAGACCGGCTCCCATCCGCCGTTCACCGAGACCTGCCACCGGGCTTGCGACGCGTCGGGGAACGGTCGCACGTAGATCTGCTTGGTGCCGGACTCTTCCGATGCGTACGCCAGCCACCTGCCGTCCGGCGACAGCGCCGGCGAGGTCTCCTCAAAGGCTGTCGCGACCAGTTCGACCACTGACGTGTCGCCCGATGTGCGGCGCGCCAGGATGTCGCCGTTCCCGGGAGCCAGGTCGTCGGTCCGGAAGATCAGCCACTCGCCGTCGCGCGACCAGAACGCCTCCCAAACCGGGCGGTCCTGCACCAGCAGTTGGGTCCCTTCCTGGCTGCCGTCAGCGCGCTTGCGCCATACCGACATGATGCCCGTCCGGTCCGACATCCAGATGATCTCCGAGCCGTCGGGACTCCAGGTGGGGCGGAGGTTGACCGTGCCCTCGAAGGTGAGCTTCGACACCGGCCCGTCGGGCAAACGCTTGACGTGAATGTGGGTGCCTTCTGTGGAATGGGCCACCGAGAACGCGACCTGCGAGCCGTCGGGCGAGAGGGACATTCCGGCATTGCTCACTGTCTCCAATTGCCACGTCGAATCGACGACCGATGCATCACCCCGCCGATCCACCCAGACGACCTCGCTGTGGCCGACGCCGACTTCGGCGTCGCCCGCCACGTACAGCACCGTCCCGCCGGCCGTCATCTGGAGTTCGGGGACTCCGAATATCATCTGCACACCGTCGAGCACCGGCAGCGCCGTGCCCTCCACCGTGAGCCGGTCGGGGTCGAACGGGACGGCGAACACCCCCCCCTGCCGCGCCGCATACACCAGGTGGCCCGTCTCCACATACCACCCCCCGCCTCCGTTTTCGACCAAGCGATCGAACAATCCCGTCTCGAGGTCGAGCGACCAGACGTCTCCGGTGTTGCAGGGAAAGTTGGCGCACCCCGTGACCAGAACCCCGCGCGCATCCGGCAGCCCCCGCAGGCCAACGATCACCTGGTTGATGTCATCGGAGGTCAGAAGGCGCTCCACGGGGCCGCCTCCGTCAGACATCCGCAACAGAAGCGCGAAATCGGGAGTCGTGAATACGATCGTGCCATCGTCCAGCCACGTACCGGGAATGAATGATCCGCCGGAGTCCGATAGCACTATCGCAGCGCCGCCGCCTCGCGGGATCTTCTTGAGCCGCCTCGGCGTGCTGAAGGCGATCCACTCCCCGTCGGGGGAGAAGAACGGGGCGTATCCACCGTCCGTCCCCGCCAGCGGCACCGGCATCGCCTGGTCCCGCTCCTTGATCCACAGTCCGTTCTCCACCGTGTCCGCGACGAACACGATCGCCGAGCCGTCCGGCGCGATCGCACTCGATAGGACCATGCCGGGAAACCACCCGGAGCTCCCCTCCGGCGCCAGCACGATGCGCTGCTTGCTCACGCCCCGCTCCGCCAGGGCTGGAGAGCGCGTCCAACCGACCACCGCTGCGACCAGCGCTATGGCGCCGAGCGCCGCGAGCCCAGCCACCAGCCGCCGCTGCCGGGCGCGCGCCGCCGGTGCGCCACCCGCCGCCGCCATCGTAGGCACCGTGAAGTTCGGATTCGCCAGCGCCTCGGCGAACGCCGCGGCGCTGGCGAACCGGTCGGCAGCCAGCTTCTCCAGCGATTTGTCCAGAGCTGCGGCAACGTTGGGAGGTACGGACTTCCGCAGCTCGGTGACCGGACGCGGCGTGTCGGTCACGATCTTCATGATCACGGCCTGGGCCGACGCGCCCGTGTGCGGCGGTTCGCCCGCCAGCATCTCATACAGCACACAGCCCAACGAGTAGACGTCGGAGCGGTGCGTAATGACCTTCTCGGCCGTCGCCTGCTCCGGCGACATGTAATGCGGCGTCCCGACCGACGTTCCCGTCTCGGTCATCCGCCCGCCCGCCGCCGCGCTCACCGCTAGCGCGATCCCGAAGTCCGCCACCATCGGGCGCCCGTCGTGCAGCAGGATGTTCTCCGGCTTGATGTCGCGGTGAATGACGCTGTTGCGGTGCGCGTAGTCGAGTGCGTCCGCGACGTCGCGGGCGATGCGGATCGCTTCCTGGATGCCGAGCTGCGTCTCGCGGTCCAGCTTGTCCCGCAGGGTCTCGCCCTCGACGAACGGCATGACGTAGTAGAGGAACCCGTCCGCTTCGCCCGAATCAAACAGCGGCAGGATGTGCGGGTGCTGCAGGTTCGCCGTGGTCTTGATCTCCTGCACGAAGCGTTCGCCGCCGAGCACGGCAGCGAGCTCGGGCCGCAGCACCTTGACGGCGACCTTGCGGTCGTGCCTGAGATCCTGGGCCAGGTACACCGTGGCCATGCCGCCCGCACCGAGCTCGCGCTCGATCGCGTAGCGGTCGGCCAGCGCCGTCTTGAGTTGCTGCGTAATGCCGCTCATCGCGCCGTGGCCATTTCCTCGACGACCGCCGGCCAGTTGAGGATCCAGCGGACACTGTTCACCGTCTCGGCGCTGTCGAACAGGATCAACAAGAGCTTGCCTGTGGTCCGGTCCACGTCGTAGTTGATGTTGCCCGCGTTGAAGTCGATCGAACCCCGCGCAGCGACACTCCGGGAGCGTACCCGCACGCGATCGCCGATATCCAGCTCCGCCACGTTGACGAGCCCGCCGCCGCTGCCGGGTGCCGGCGAGTAGTAGAGCCGCCGACCATCGGGACTCCACCGCGGTGCCATCCCACCGCCCGTGGAGATCTGTACCCGTCCCGCCTGCGCGGACAGGGATTCCACGTACACCTCGAACTGCCCCGACCGGTTGGATGCGTACGCCAGCCAGCGCCCGTCGGGAGAGGCCTGACCATGGAGCTCACGGAACTCCGTCGAGACGAGCCACTCGATCGTAGAGTCGCCCAGCGTGACGATGCCGATGTCGGCCCGACTACCCGGCCGGCCCCACCCCTGCACCAGCAAGCGGCGGCCGTCCGGAAGAACACCGAGGGGCCCGATATCAGACTCATCGGCCACAAGTAGCTCCGCCCCCCCGCTTCCATCGGCCGCCCGCCAGAAGATCGCATTGGAAAGCGAGTCACCACGCACGGCGCCGTACGCGATCCGACGCCCGTCCGGCGTCCACACCGGCATGTAGGTGCCGCCCTCTGTCGTGAACCTGCTCAGCGTCTGTTGATCGCGATCCAGTAGCCACAAATCCACGTCATCGCCTTCGTCCGTTAGACGCACGGCGACGCGGCGGCCGTCGGGCGAGATGGCGGGGTCCTCCAGGTTGACCTGCCGCGGGAGCGACACTTCGTCACGCGAGAGGCTGTCGGCCAGCACCAGCGATTCCGAGCCACCGCGATTCCCCGGAACGTAGATCAGGTCCCCGCGCTGCGAGACGGCGTACTCTCCCGTTCCGTCGCCACGCACGATCACGCCGTCCAGCAGCGCCACCGCCGGTCCGGTCGGCCGGCCGCGATCGGGGTCGAACGGTTGAACCAGCAGAGAGCCGTCCGCGCCGGTGAACACGAGGTGGTTGGGCGGCGCGAACCGCGCCATGGTGCCCGGTGTCTCGAGCGTGTCCACCGCACCGGTCTCCAGATCGAGCACACCGACGCGGATATCGGCCAAAGGCCCCGGGTCGTCGAGGCCGAATAGCACGCGGCGGTTGCCGGGCAGGTAGGACGGGTTGCGGTGGAAGTCCGTGTCGCCGCCCCCGGTGACGCGTCGCGGCGTGCCGCCGCTCGCCGCGACCAGGTAGAGCTTGTCGTCGTCGTCGTTCGCGAAGACGATCGTGTCGTTGGTTCCCCAGGACGCGCCACGCGCCTCGTCACCCAGCTCGGCGATCGTGATGGGCGGGCCACCCGCGAGCGAGATCTTGCGCAGTCGGCCTCCCGACTCGAAGCCGAGCCAGCGTCCGTCGGGCGAGAAGAATGGGCTCGCCGCATTCTCCGCGCCGGGCAGCGCTCGGATCTCGTGCCCGTCGAGCGAGCGCAGCGCAAGCACCGGTTGCCCATCCTCGCCCTGTCGCTGCATGACCATCGCGCGCCCGTCGGGGGAGATGGCCACCGAGGTGCCACAACACCGCCCCCCGAGCAGGGTGTCCACGACCGAGAACCGCGCGATGCGGGCCTCGGGAGCCGGCGCCGTGCCGCGCCCGAGCGCAAACGCCGCCGCTATGCCCGCCACGCCCGCGGCCGCGCTGATCAACAGCCCGCGCGACAGCATCACCCGCGGCGCAGGCGCCGCTGCGGTTTCCGCACGCGTTGAGCTGGGCGTGACGTAGCCGGGGGTGACCAGCGCCTCGGCGAAGCTCACCGCGGAGCCGAACCGATCGGCCGGCAGCTTGTTGAGCGCCCTGTGCACCGCGTCGGCCACGTGGGGCGGCACCGTGCGGCGCTGCAGCGTGATCGAGCGCGGCTCCTCGGTGATCACCCGCGCCACGATCGCCTGGGCGGTCGCCCCGGTGTAGGGCGGCTCCCCGGTGAGCATCTCGTACAGCACCGCCGCCAGGGAGTACACGTCGCTGCGCGCGTCCAGCTCCCGGTCGCCCATCGCCTGCTCGGGGCTCATGTAGTGCGGCGTGCCAATCGACAGTCCCGTCTCCGTAAGCCGGTTCCCCCCCGCATGCGACAGCGCCAGCGCGATCCCGAAGTCCGCGATCAAGGGGTCGCCGTCCCGCATCAGAATGTTCTCGGGCTTGATGTCGCGGTGCACCACGCCCTGCTTGTGCGCGTGCTCCAGCGCCGCGGCGATAGCCTGCGTCAGCCCGATCGCCTCCTCGACACCGAGCTGCTTCTCCCGGTCGATCTTGTGACGCAGCGTCTCGCCCTCGACGTACGGCATCACGTAGAACAGGAATCCCTCGGCCGCGCCCGAGTCGTACAGCGGCAGGATGTGGCTGTGCTGCAGGTTAGCGGTGACCTTGATCTCCTGCAGGAACCGATCGGCGCCGATCACCGCGGCCAGCTCGGGCCGCAACACCTTGAGCGCCACCTTGCGATCGTGCTTCACGTCGTGCGCCAGGTACACGGTCGCCATCCCGCCCTCACCCAGCTCCCGCTCGATGACGTAGCGCTCCGCGATCGCAGTCTTCAGCCGTTCGGTGATCTCGCTCATGTCCTCATCCTTCGCGCATCAGCGCCTCGAACGCCGGATGGCCGTCGAGCGGCCGCCAGATGGGGCTGGCACGCAGATATGGCCGCGACACCTGCGCCGGCATCTCGAGCAACTGCTCGAGCAGGTCCACTGCCGCATCGTAGTTGCCCAGGATCGTGTACATCCGTGCCGCGCTGCTCAGCATCACGGGGCCTTCCAGTGCGTCACGGTTGACGGAAGTCCCTTCGATCGCCAGCTCCATCGTCCTGACGGCGTCCTCCCGCATGCCGAGGTGCGCGTAGTTCAACGCCAGGTGGCGGGCGATCGTGGAGGTGGGCACCTGGTTGCCGAAGCGCGGCGCCGCGGCGAGCGCCTGCTCCAACACCACGCGGGACGAGTCGAAGTGCGCCATCGCCTTCGCGGCATCGCCGTCGAGCTTGGCGATCCACCCCTGCACCAGGTGGTAGTACTGGGTGTTGCCGCTGTACGACCCGACCGGGAGCCGCTTCATGTCCGCCCGCAGCGCGGGCGGAACCAGCGGCAGCATCTCGATGAACAGCACCGGGTTCACCCCGCTCACGATCCCGGCCGGGCTCGCGATCTCAGCGGCCCGCGTGAGCCAGCGCTGTGCCTCCTCCGTATCTCCGTCGCGCTGCAGCACCAGCCAGGCCTGCGTCAGATACCCGACGGCCTGCTCGGGCGCCAGCGAGAGGAACCGATCGTTCCAGCGCTGCGCGTTGTCGTAATCCCGTATCACCACATAGGTGAACGCGACTTCCCAGTTGTTCACCGGCGCGAGCGGGTCCAACTCCTCCACGATCTTGAGGTAGTTCTCCAGCGTCTCCTGCCACCTCCCCTGGCGCCGCCTCACCGCGCCGATCGCGGCGTAGAGGTCGGAGTTGTTCGGCTGAAGCGATTTTGCGATCTCGAGGTGCTGGATCGCCAGGTCGTAGCGTCCCTCACCGTGGTAGTAGTAGTCACCGGCCGCGAAGCGCACCTGGGACGAGTTGGAGTCGAGCGCCATGGCGCGATCCACCTCGTTCTTGGCCAGCTCGAGCCGGGTGACGCTGGGATCGTAGCCGAACCAGAAGTACCACGTGTGCGTGAACGCGAGCGCCGCGTGCGCGTCGGCGAAGTCGGGATCGAGCAGCAGCGCCTGCTCGTACATGTTGGACGCCGCTCGCAGGGCTTCCTCCGAGTAGCTCTCCCTCTCGAAGCTCTTGCCCCGCAGGTAGAAGTCGTATGCTTCCACGCTCGCGGTGGGTCGCGCCGAGGGCTCACCGCTCCCGGACGGGGCGAGCAGAGTCACCCCCATGGCGGCAGCCACCTGCTCGGCGATCTCCTCCTGTACGTCGAACACGTCTTCGAGCACCGCGTCGTAGCGGTCGCTCCACAGGTGCGTGTCGTCCTCGACCCGGATGAGCTGCGGCGTCACCCGCACGCGGCTCGCGCCGCCGGTGCGCTGCCAGCGCACGGTTCCCTCCAGCACGTACTGCACGCCGAGCTCCTCGCCCACCTCACGCAGCGGCTTGTCGGTGTCCTTGTACCTCATTGCGCTGGTGCGCGAGATGACGCCCAACGCCTCAATCTCACCCAGCCGGCTCGTGATCTCCTCCACCATGCCGTCGGTGAAGTACTGGTCGTCGGAGGAGCCCAGGTTCTCGAACGGCAGCACCACCAGCATGGGCCTGTCCGGGCTCCCCAGTGATGCGCTGCTGCCCGTCGTCCGGAACACCACGGCGGCGATCACGATGGCCACTGCTACAGCCACGCCACTCATCACGAAGCGCAGCCGGGAAGGCTTGCCGACGGCCCTCGGCGCCGCACTACTCGACGTGGCGCGCGACGTGCCGATGGCCGACAACGCCTGCTTGAGTTCGTCGGCGCTCGAGAATCGATCCACCGGCAGGCGAGCCGCCGCCCTGGCGACCGCGAGCTCCAGAGCATCCGGCACCGTGTCGCGCACGGTGCCGAGCTTGGGCAACGGCTCGGTGAAGCGCTTGGCGATGACGGCCTGCACGGTGGGCCCCGTGTAGGGCGGCTCACCGGCCAGCATCTCGAACAGCACGCAGCCGAGCGCGTAGATGTCGCTGCGGCCGTCCACCTTATCCTCTCCCGAGGCCTGCTCCGGGCTCATGTACGACGGCGTTCCCACGGCGAGGCCCGTCTCGGTGAGCCGGTCTCCACCTGCCGCGCTCAGCGCACGTGCGATGCCGAAGTCGGCGACCACGGCGTGGCCGGCCGCCAGCATGATGTTCTCGGGCTTGATGTCGCGGTGGATGACGCCGCGCTCATGCGCGAAGCTCAATGCGTCCGCCACCTCCCAGGCGATCGTGACGGCCTCGTCGACCGGCAATTGCCCTTCGCGCTCCAGCTTGTCGCGCAGGGATTCCCCCTCCACGTAGGGCATGACGTAGTAGAGGAAGCCGTCGGCCTCGCCCGAGTCGAACACAGTGAGGATGTGGGGATGGGTGAGCTGTGCCGCGGTCTCGATCTCGCGCACGAAGCGCTCGCCGCCCAGCGACGCGGCGATATCGGGGCGCATCACCTTGATCGCGACCGATCGGTGGTGCTTGAGATCCTCTGCGAGGTAGACTGTGGCCATGGCACCCGCGCCGAGCTCGCGCTCGATGCGGTACCGGCCGGCGAGGGCCGCAGTCAGGCGTTCGGCCGTGTCCGTCACGAACCACCGTTCTCCGCCAGATCCGACGGCTTGATGGTTCGCCCCACGATGATCGTGATGTTGTCGCTGCCGCCGTCGTCGAGCGCGTCCTGCAGCAGCTCCTCGCAGGTCCGCTCGGCGCTCTTCAGGTTGGCGAGCCGCTCGGCGATGCGCTCGTCTGACACGTGCTTGGTTAGCCCGTCACTGCACAGCAGAATCACCGAGCCCCAGTCGCGCGTGATGCGCGTGACCACGGGCGCCGCCTCCTTGCCGCCGATCGCGCTGGAAAGCACGTGCGCCCAGCGAGTACTTTGCGCCTTGGTTTGCGTAAGGACTCCCTCATCAACCAGATCCTGCGCCATGGTCTGGTCGCGCGTGATCTGCGTGAGCTGACCGTCCCGGTACATGTAAGCGCGGCTGTCCCCCACCTGCAGCAGGTAGCCGTGCGGCCACAGGCCGAGCCACAGCGTTAGCGTGGTGCCGTACTCCCTGCGCTCCGGGTCCCCCTTCGCCCGCTCCTGCAGGTTCATGTGGGACTGCAGCGCCGCCTCCGTCAGCACGTCGGCGAACGCGTCCGAGCCCTCGGAGTCCCACCCATAGAACGCCGAGGTGGCGCGCCCCACGTATTCCGCGACGTCGTGCACGGCCGCGCGGCTCGCCAACTCACCACCGCCACGCTTGCCCACTCCGTCCGCCACCATCGCCACAGACGCGAGCCGCTCGGGCTCCACCGCGAGCGTCGCATCGGAGGGGAGGCTCGTGTGGTCCACCTCCATCCGCTTGGAGAGTGACGCGATCAGGAAGTGGTCTTCGTTCTCCTTGCGGAGCTTGCCGGGGTGGGTTAGGCCGTAGACGTCGATATCCTGGTCGCGCGGCTTCGACACCCGCGGCGGGGCCGCCCAGAAGGCGTTGGGGAGGATCGGCATGCTAGTTGCCCACCCTCTCCTTGAGCTCCAAGAACCAGTTCTGCACGATCACTAGGTCGCCCGACACGTCGGGCGTGCCGGGGCGCTGGATCACCACGAAGCGGCCGTCGGGCGCGACTTCGTACAGCCGGTTGCGGGCGTTGCGCTCGTAGTCGTTCTGCGGCGGCAGGTTGAGGAGCACCTCCCTGGTGGCGGCGCTCGGTCCGCGTTGCATATCGGCCACCTCGATCGACTGCCCGTCGAGGCTGCGGAAGAACAGCTCACTCCCGTCGTGGCTCCACGCCGGCTCTACGCCGCCGTCGTTGGAGATCTGCCACTTGCCGTCGGCTGTGTTGGGGAAGGGACGCACGTACACCTCGGGCAGCCCCGACTCGTCGGACACGTAGGCCAGCCAGCGTCCGTCAGGCGATAGCGCCGGCTCGTATTCGTCGAACGCGCCGGCCACGACCGGAGTGGGAACGCTGTCCACTCCAACGTGCATCGCGAGGATGTCGTCGGTGCCGGGCGGCCCGTCCACGCTGACCAGCAGCCACTTTCCGTCGCGGGACCACTCCGTGACCCAGACGTCCCGCTCGAGGTCGAGCAGCAGCTCCTCGGGCCCGGTCCCGTCGGCCCGCTTGATCCACGTGTTCCACTCGCCGTCGCGCAGCGAGCCGAACGTGATTGAGCGGCCGTCGGGCGTCCACGAGGGGTAGCCGTTGTAGTCGCCTTCGAACGTGAGGCGGGAGAGGGGGCCCCGGTCCAGCTGCTTGACCCACACCTCTGCGCGATCGTCGCCCTCGATCACTACCGCCAGGCGGGTTCCGTCGGGCGAGAGGGCCATGCCCTCGAACTCGACGTCGCGCACCCAATCGGGGTCGATCTTTTGGGCCTGGCCGGTGCGCGTGACCCACGCCGGCTCCTCCGGTGCGTTGAAGCTCTCGGTCGTATAGGTGAGCGTGCCGCTCTCGGACAGCGAAACGTCGGTGATGCCGACGACCCGCACGTCCACTCCCTCCAGCAGCGCCGTGGGCCGGCCGGTGAGCGAGAGGCCGCGCTCGTCGAACGGTACCGCCATGAGCGAGCCCTCCTGTGTCGCGTACACCAGATGCCCCGTCGCCGCGAAGAACCCCTGGGCTCCGGCTACCGACGCGCGCGAAGAGCCCGTCTCCAGGTCGAAGACGTGGACCTGGAGCTCGCGCGAACGGACCGACCCCTGGGCCTGTTGCGTCTGGCTGTTGGGCACCGCGGTGACGATGACCCCGCGCCCCGACGGGAGCATGTGGGGCCACTCGTACTGCACGCCGGGCTCGGCTTCGAGGGCCGTGACCTCCTCGATGGGGCCGCCGGAGGATGACACCCGTTGCAGCACGAGATTCGATGGATCCATGAAATAGAGGTGGTCGTCCGGGCCCCATGTCACAGTGCTGGCGACACCGGAATCCGCCACCGTGACGGGCGGGCCGCCCCCGAGCGACGCGACCTTTACCTGAACGCCGTCGTCGAACGTGACGAACGCAACGCGCTCGCCGTCTGGTGCGAACGTCGGCGACCACCCTCCTTCGGTGCCGGGCAGCGGCCGCCCATCGAGCTGGTCGAAGGGACGGTGCCACAGCCTCGTGCCGCGACCTTCGCCCTCACCGACGTAGACCAGCTCCGAGCCGTCGGGCGAGACGGCGAGGCGCGGCGGGTTACCCTGGCCCGTGAAGTACAGAGCCTGGGCATCGTCCAGCGCCACCGCGAAGCGTGCGACCCGCTGCGGTGAGTCGGGGCCGAAGAGGCTCATCACGGCCACGATCAAGAGCACCGCGGCAGCCGCCGTGGAGGCGATACTCAGGGGATTCCACAGCGAGCGCCATTTCCTGGCCGGCGCAGCGGTCTCCATCACGGGCGCAGTGAACGCCCGGTTGCCGAGCGCATCCGCGAAGTCGCTCGCCGAGTAGAATCGGTCAGCCGGCAGCTTGGCCAGCGACTTTTCGATCGAGGCTGCCACATGCGGCGGCACAGTGTCGCGGTGCACCGTCACCGACGGGGCCTTCTCAGTGATCACCTTGGCCACGATCGCCTGCGCCGTCGAGCCCGTGTACGGCGGGTCGCCCGCCAGCATCTCGTACAGCATGGCGCCCAGGGAGTAGACGTCGCTGCGGGCATCCAGCTCGCGGTCACCCATCGCCTGCTCGGGGCTCATGTAGTGCGGCGTGCCGATCGAGAGTCCCGTCTCTGTCAGGCGGGTGCCCCCTGCATGAGAGAGGGCGAGCGCGATGCCGAAGTCCGCCACCAGGGCCTGGCCGTCGTGCAGCAGGATGTTCTCGGGCTTGATGTCGCGGTGGATCACGTTCTGGCGGTGGGCGTAGTCCAAGGCCGCCGCCACCGAACGCGTGATCTCGATCGCTTCCTCAACGCCGAGCTGCTTCTCGCGATCGATCTTGTCCCTGAGCGTCTCCCCCTCCACGAACGGCATCACGTAGTAGAGGAACGAATCCGCCTCGCCGGAGTCGTGCAGCGGCAGGATGTGTGGGTGCTGCAGGTTGGCGGTGACCTTGATCTCGGCCAGGAACGGCTCGGCAACGATCACCGCGGCCAGCTCGGGCCGCAGCACCTTGAGCGCCACCTTCCGCTCGTGCTTCACGTCGTGCGCCAGGTACACCGTGGCCATGCCGCCGGCCCCGAGCTCGCGCTCGATACGGTAACGGTCGGCGATCGCCGTAGTCAGACGTGCAGTTATCTCAGACATGCTCTATCACCAGGTTCGCGCTCCGCTACGCCCCGAACCACCTCTGGAGCCGCTCGGCCTCGAACCGGCGCTTCTCCTCCTTGTGTGCCGGCGATACATCCCTGATGCCGATGTCGGGCTCCGGTTCGGCAAAGAAATCGCCCTCGACCAATGTCGCCGTCGATTTTCCCGTTTCGATGAAGCAGAACCCACGGCCGTCGAATGGCGGTGGTGCTGCCTCCCCGCGAACCTCCGCTGCGATCGCAGCCGCCACGCGCTGCCCCTCGAGCTCCGCGAACAGACCCGCTTTGGGTAGCGGCAGCCCATTGGCGAGCTTGATCTGGGTGACGTCACCGATGGCGAAGACACGCTCGTGCGCCGTCGCGAGGGTCCCGGGGTCGACCGCAATCCATTCACCGTCGCCTGTGAGCCCACTCTCCCTCACCACCGCTGACGGCCGATGTGGCGGCACGCCGATCAGGAGGTCCGCCTGGAGCTGTGACTCGGCAAACACGACCTGCCCGCGCTCGACACGCTCTATCTTGTGTCCCACGCGATACTCGACGCCTCGAGCGGACAACTGCTCGCCGAGCCACATCGAGCCCGACCGTCCCGCGTTCGGCAACAGCATGGGCTGGACCGTCGTGACCGTGAGCTCTGTGCGGTCGCGCAGGCCACGCTCTCGCAGGTGATCATGCAGCAGCATGATGCACTCATAGGGCGCCGGCGGGCACTTGTACGGAACGCCGGCGATCGTGACCACGACCCGCCCGCCGCTGAACCGCTCCAGCTCGCGCGCAAGCTCCTGGATCGCAGCGACGTCGTACAGGTTGTGCGCGTGCTCGCCGAGCCCCGGTACGAGATCGGGTCGCGGCACCGCCCCGAGGGCGATCACGAGAAAGTCACCGTCGAGGGCACCGTCCTCGGTCTCCACCCGCCGGGCCACGGGATCGATGTGCGTGATGCGTTGCCGCAGGAAACGAACACCCCGCTCGCTCAGCGACTCGCGATGCCGGGTCCCCTCCCCCAACGTGCCGGTGCCGACCAGTGCCCACAGCTTGCGCAGGCCCATGACGAAACGATCGCGATGGTCGACCAAGACGATCTCATGCTCGCCCCCCAAGAGGCGTCGCAGTTCGGTGGCCACGGCGAGGCCGCCGAAACCCGCGCCGAGCACTACGGTACGTGTCATCACTCGCTGCCGCCTCCGACCTCCAGGTGCCAGTTCTGCACGATGACGACCTCTGAGGAGGCCGCGCGGCGAACCATGAGGAAGCGGCCATCGGGGTGCACGTCGTAGTTGGCGTGCGGCGCGGCCCGCTCGTAGTCGCTCGCGTCGAACAGAGGAGTGCGCGACGTGACGCGGAAGTCGGGAGTCGTCTGCACGGCTGCCGCGATCATCCGGCTCCCGCCGCCGCCGGTCTCGAGGTAGTACAGCTCACGCCCGTCTGGGCTCCAGGCGGGCTCTTGACCCCCGTCCCGGGATATCTGCACCCGCCCACCCCCGCCCGACAGCGAGCGCACGTACACCTCATTGCGGCCCGACTCGTCGGTCACGTAGGCGAGCCACTTGCCGTCGGGCGAGAGAGCCGGGAAGCCGTCCGAGAATGGGGAGGTCAGCAACGGCCTGGGCGCGTCGCCGCCGGGCGCATGCAGCCAGAGGTCGTACAGCGTCTCGACATTCTGCGAGATCAGCACCACGGAATCGGCACTGGGCAGCCAGACGCCTGCCGTGAACTCGTCGTCCGCGACATGGATCGAGTCGGCATCCCCGGCGCCGTCGGTGTTGCGGCAGAACACCCCGCGCGAGCCGCTCCTGCCCGTGGCGTAACACACGCGCCGGCCATCCGGCATCCACACTGGATCGTTCGCGTCGCCCTCGAACGAGACGCGCGTCAGCGTCCCCTGCTCGAGGTCTAGCACCCAGATATCGCGGCTACCCTGGTCGCTGATGTCGACCACCACGTGACCCCCGTCGGGGGAGACGCGCGGCGAGTGGAACTGTCGCGTCAGGTCGGTGACGGGCGTTGCCCGACCTTCGCGATCCACCAGCATCAACTCGGTGATCCGCGCCGGTACGTACGCCAGCGTGCCGTTGTCCGAGATGGCGAACTGGGGGGTGCTGCCGGCGATGTGCACGTCCTGGGCGAGCGTGGTCGGCTCGCCCGTGATCTCCATGCGGCTCACATCGAACGGCACCGCCTGGAGCGTGCCGTCTTCCAGCGCATAGACCAAGTGCCCGGTGCGCGAGTAGCGCGCCCCGCCGGCACCCGCGGGAATGAGCACCTTGCGGCGTCCCGTCTCGGGCCACACCACGGCTACCCCGGTGCCTCCCAGCCGCGGGGTCGCCAGCCCGCGCGCGTTGAACGTGACGAGCACCGCGTCTCCACCGGGCAGGACGTCGGGGAGCCAGAGATCCAGCTCCCCCAGCGCGGTGTCGGGCACGATGAACGGCGTGGCCTCGCCTCCCGACAGGGGGACCCTCATGAGCCCGGGCCGCACGCCCTTGAAGATGATCGAGCCGTCTTCCGTCCAGGCGAACCCGCCGTTGTTCGATCCCAGCGTGACCCTGAGCGGTGCGCCGCCGCCGACCGGAATGCGTCCCAGCTCACCCGTGTTCTTGTCGAACCCGATCCACTCGCCGTCGTAGGAGAAGAAGGGGTTGTCGATTCCCTGCAGGCCGCTGATCGCAACCGGCTCGAGCGACCGCATGTTCCGCACGTACAGCCTTCCACCACCGGCCACGACGTAGACGAGCCGTGAGCCGTCGCGTGACAAGGCGATCGTCTGGGTGGGCGCCCCGCTGAGCTGTTCGTCGGGTCCGATTGGGATCGTGAAGCGCACAACCTGCTGGTCGGCGGGAGCCGGGCGCATCGTCGCGCGGCCCAACAGCAGGCCGGCCGCCAAAATCGCGACGGCTGCGACCCCGGCGGCCACGCGCAGCCTGAAGCGACCGACACGGGCGACCGCCGGGGCCACCGACGGCCTCGTGTCCACCAGACCCGGCTTCTCGAGCGCGTCACCGAACTTCGCCGCCGAGCGGAACCGGTCGGCCGGCAGCTTCTCCAACGCCTTGTGCGTCGCCGCCGCTACGTGTGGCGGCGTGCTGGGGCGCGCCCGCTCGAGACGGGACGGCTCCTCGGTCACGATCTTGGCGATAATGGCCTGCGCGGTGGAGCCGGTGTGCGGCGGATCGCCCACCAGCATCTCGTACAGCACGGCACCCAGGGAATAGACGTCGCTGCGCCCGTCCAGCTCGCGGTCGCCCATCGCCTGCTCGGGGCTCATGTAGTGCGGCGTGCCGATCGAGAGCCCGGTCTCGGTGAGCCGCGTGCCGCCTGCCTCGCTCACCGCGAGCGCGATCCCGAAGTCGACGATGAGCGGCTGCCCGTCGTGCATCAGGATGTTCTCGGGCTTGATGTCGCGGTGGATCACCTCTTGCCGGTGGGCGTAGTCGAGCCCACTCGCCAAGGCCGCCGCGATCTTCACCGCCTCGTCCACGGCGAGCTGCTTCTCGCGCTGCAGCTTCGCGCCGAGGGATTCCCCCTCGATGTAAGGCATGACGTAGAACAGGAAGCCGTCCGCCTCGCCCGAGTCGTACAGCGGGAGGATGTGCGGGTGTTGCAGGTTGGCGGTGACCTTGATCTCCTTGAGGAACCGCTCGCCCCCGATCACCGCCGCCAGCTCCGGCTTCAGCACCTTCACCGCCACCTTACGGTCGTGCTTCATGTCCTGGGCTAAGTAAACCGTGGCCATGCCGCCGGTGCCGAGCTCGCGCTCGATGCTGTAGCGGCCGGCGAGGGCCGACGTGAGCCGGGAGATCTCGACTCCGGTCACTGGCCCGTCCTCCGCAGCAGCTCCTCGAACCAGTTGATGACGACCACGATGTCGAAGGACCCGCCCTGGCTTCGTATGAACACGAAGGTCTGGTCGTCGGGCGTGATATCGTAGGGCACGTGCGCCAATCCGCCGTCACGCTCGTAGTCCACCGCGTCGAACAGCACCCGGCGCACTCCCACACTGAAGGTGGGCTCCGTGCGTACGTCCACAGAGACCAGGTCGTTGGTCGCGCTACGATAGACCAGTTCGCCTCCACCATTCGTCCACCGCGGCTCGCTGCCACCATCTGTGGACACCTGCCAGCGGCCACCGGGCCCCGGAAACGGCCGTACGTACACCTCCGCCCGCCCAGATTCGTTCGACGTATAGGCCAGCCAGTTCCCATCTGGCGAGAGCGTTGGATTGAGTTCGTCGAACTCGGTGGCAAGGAACGTCGAGGGCACCGAATCGATGCCCGGCCGGATGTACTTGATATCACGGCTAGTGGGCCCACCGGGTCCCTCGCGGTACACCAGCACCTCCCCGTCACGCGACCACCACGCTTCCTGGATCGGCCGGTTCGAGGAGATGAGCAGCTCGGCGGGCCCGCTGCCGTCCCAGGGCTTCCAGTGGAGCGCCCTCTGTCCGCTGCGCGACGACATGAACGTCACGCGGCTCCCGTCCGGGGTCCATTCCGGCCGCGTGTTGAGCTCGCCCTCGAACGTGAGTCGCGACAGGGTGCCTTGCTCCACGTCGTACACCCACACGTCCTCCTGGCCGCCATCCGAGTGGTAGCTGAGCGCAAGACGCTTGCCGTCGGGCGAAACGCGCACGTACTCGAAATCGTGATCCATGTCGGGTGCGACTGCGCGTTCCGTGCCGTCTCGCTCGACCCACACGAGCTGCTCCGAGGCGGCTACGCCGCTGGCGTAAAGCAGCGTCCCGTTGTTGGAGATCGTGAACTGCGACGCTCCCGAGCCTTGCACTACTACCCCCTCGAGCAGAGGGGTCGCCGGGCCAGTGACCTCCAGCTTGTGCTGATCGAACGGGGCGGCGAGCAGCGCACCGTCGGCGCGGGTGTACACGATGTGTCCGGTCGGTGCGTACCGGCCCATCGTGCCTCGGAGCAGTACCTTCACCTCCTTGGTTTCGACCGACACGACCGCGATGTCGGCATCGGCAATGCCACCGCGGTAGACGGTGAACAGCGCTCCCTTTCCACTGGGCAGCGCGTCGACCCAGCGGTGTGAGAGTTCCGCCCTAGCCGTGTCCGGCGTGGTGACCACTTCTCGCTCTCCGCCGGTGGCGGGGACACGTGACAGTCCCGCGTCCCCCTGCCGCACGAAGTACAGCATCCCGTCCTCACCCCAGTCGCTGCCTAACGGCAGCACCGAGTCGGATACCACCGTGAGCGGGGGACCCCCGGCAAGGGAGATGACGCGCACGGAGAGCGGTGAGCCGGTGTTATACGCGACCGACTGACCGTCCGGGGAGAAGAACGGGGCAAAGGCCGACACCGTACCGGGAAGGCGCGTCGGTTCGAGTTGATCGAATGGCCTGAGCCAGACCTCTGCCGGACTGGTTTCGCTCGGCCCGAGGTATACGATTTGTGACCCGTCGGGCGAGAGCGCGACACTCGGACCGAGACGGGTGACGGGCGCCTGGACGTCCGGCAGCGCAACGTTGAAGCGAGCGACCTGCCTGGGCGGCTCGGGCCGCAGCCAGCCCCACGCCGCGAGCGCGATCGCGACAACGGCGACACCGGCAGCGGCACCCAGCCGCCAGTCGAACCCTGCGCGCTCGGCCTTCTCCTCCTCACCCGGCAGCGCGTGAGTGTCGGTGTCGGCCAGCCCCGGCCGCACCAGCGCCTCGGCAAAGCTGAGCGCGGTGGGGAAGCGATCGGCGGGCAGCTTCGCCAGCGCCTTCGTGATCGACGCCGCTACGTGTGGCGGCACCGTGTCGCGGTGCACCGTCACCGACGGGGCCTTCTCCGTGATCACCTTCGCCACGATCGCCTGCGCCGTGCTGCCCGTGTACGGCGGATCCCCCGCCAGCATCTCGTACAGCATCGCGCCCAGGGAGTAGACGTCGCTGCGCGCGTCCAGCTCCCGGTCGCCCATCGCCTGCTCGGGGCTCATGTAGTGCGGCGTGCCGATGCTTAGTCCGGTTTCCGTGAGGCGCGCACCGCCCGCGTGGCTCAAGGCAAGAGCGATGCCGAAATCGGCCACCAGCGCCTGCCCGTCGTGCAGCAGGATGTTCTCGGGCTTGATGTCGCGGTGGATCACGTTCTGGCGATGCGCGTAATCCAGTGCGGCCGCCACCGAGCGCGTGATCTCGACCGCCTCCGTCACGCCCAGCTGCTTCTCGCGATCGATCTTCTCTCGGAGCGTCTCGCCCTCGACGAAGGGCATCACGTAGTACAGGAACGTGTCGGCCTCGCCCGAGTCGTGCAGCGGCAGGATGTGGGGATGCTGCAGGTTGGCGGTGACCTTGATCTCAGCCAGGAAGCGCTCGGCCCCGATCACGGCAGCCAGCTCGGGCCGCAGCACCTTCAGCGCCACCTTGCGCTCATGCTTCACGTCGTGCGCCAGGTACACCGTGGCCATGCCGCCCGCACCCAGCTCGCGCTCGATGCGGTAGCGATCGGCGATCGCCGTGGTCAAACGTGCGGTTATCTCGCTCATGCTAGCGCTCCCCCCCAGAAGCGGTTGCTGAGGTCTGCCGTGTATGTCTGTTTGGATCCCCGTCGGGGCTGTGTGGCACTGCCCCGCGTCCACCGCGTCCTCACCGTACTACCGAGCGCCACCAACTCGGCCAGGACGCGGTTGACCGGCGGCACATGCCACAGGTCGGAGAGCCGCCCAGAGGCGGGGTCTGTCGCTGGGGTTGGGGGGCGCCTTAAGCGACACAAGATGTCGGCGTTTCCCCGATTTCGCTAGTCGGGAAAAGCCCCGGAATAGATGCCCCACTAAGTCAACAACCAGGTCAATGAATTGGGGCGGGAGCGCCCGGATCTGGCCCCGGCCCCAACTCGCCCACCGCAGGCAACGTAACCGCCTGCAGTGCAAGCGATTAAGCGTGCCCGACCGGCTAGTTCGTGGGCTGCGGCGTGACCCTCAGGTAGGGCTTCTTCGCCTCGTATCCCGGGAAGCGCTCCCGGGCCTCATCGTCGCTCACCCCGGTCCCGATGATCACGTCCTCACCGCGCTTCCAGTTGACCGGTGTCGCGACGGCATGGTTGGCGGTGAGCTGGAGCGAGTCGATGGCCCGCAGCAGCTCGTCGAAGTTGCGGCCCGTGCTCGCCGGATAGGTGAGCGTCAGCTTCACCCTGTTGTCCGGCCCCACAACGAACACCGAGCGTACTGTCATGGTGTCGTCGGCGCTGGGATGGATCATGTCGTACAGGTCGGAGACCTTGCGGTCGTGGTCGGCGATGAGCGGGTAGTTGAGAGCATGGCCGGTCACATCCTCGATGTCCTGCACCCAGCCCTGGTGCGAGTCCAGCGGATCCACGCTCAGACCGATCACCTTGGTGTTGCGCTTGTCAAACTCCCCCTTGAGACCGGCCAGGTAGCCGAGCTCGGTGGTGCAGACCGGGGTGAAGTCCTTCGGGTGGGAGAACAGCACCGCCCAGCTGTTTCCTTTCCAGTCGTAGAAGTCGACGGTGCCCTCGGTGGTCTCAGCCGTGAAGTTCGGGGCCTCGTCTCCCAGACGGATTGCCATGGCAGCCTCCTCGTTGAGGTGTGGAAAGAGGCTCTCCGCTGCACCATGGCCAGACCGCCGGCCCGGGAGGGACACCCGCATTGGGGGACGGGCGACCGGAGGTCGGCGTCTGGTTTCTGTGTCAGGAAGAGTCTACTAGTGCTAGGAGAACAGGAGGGGGAGCCGGGGGGTTCCCGGACTGGGCGATGTCACGGTACCTCCTCCATGACGCGGCTCACGCGCCGGAGCGGCGGCCGCCTCCTGCGGACATTCATGAAGCCCCAGGCCAGCGCCAGCAGGTAGCACAGCACCCCGAGCACGAAGACGATCTGCCCGATCTCCTGGTCGCGGCGCAACAGGTCTAGTCGGCCCAGAATGTAGTTCCAGTCGTGCAAGCCGCCCCCCAACAGTGGTAGCTCCATGCTCCGCGCGTCCTTCACGTAGACCGACACGTTCCACAGGTTCTGGGCCACCCACCAGAGCAGCACCGCCGCCGCGAACCGGTCACGCCGCTGCAGGAAGTAGCCGAAGAACGTGAACGGCACCAGCAGCTGGAACAGCGTGCCGCCCAGGTAGCCGACGAACTGGCCGAGCAGTCCGAAGAACACGTGACCCGCCTCGTGAATGGCGAGGTCCACGTTGTCGAGCAGGCGGAAGTGGCCGGGATCGCGCATGATGATGATCCCGTACACCGCGAGGAATGCGAGGAGCGCGAAGCGGGCAGCCGGGGTGAGGCGGTCGGGACGGTCGATCGGTGTGCTCCGCGTGATGGTTGGACCGGGCGCGGGTCCCTGGCTGCTAGTGCAACGCGCGGCCGCAGCCCCGGTATGTAGCGTCGTCTAGCTTCACGGCGACCGTGGTCTCGAACACTTCGTCGCTCATCGTGTCACGGCACTCGCGGCCTTCCAGTACGACCATGATGTGGAGTCCCCGGTCGCTGGTCTCGTAGATCGTGCGCCGCTCTTCGTGGCTGACGACCGGCTCGGCGGTTTCGAACTCGTAGCGGCGCTCTCCGTAGTCTGTCACCAGCACCGTGCGCCGTGGGTAGATCTCGAGGTGCCAGCCGGGCTCGTTCCCCACCGCCCGGAAGTCTGCCCCGTTGAGCTTCGCGTGTTCCCACACGGCGCGGCGGCGATTGTTCGCGCAGGTCAGGTGTTCCGCGCCCCCGTACTCGAGCAGCGCCTCCTCTCCCTGCGACCAATAGTTGATGCCGCCCTCGCTGTAGCGCGCGCCCGAGCCCGCGGGCACCCGGGGCAGCGCCGCCGTCGTCTCGGGCAGGAACACCCAGGCGGTCTCACCCTGAATGCGAGCCACGAACTGGTAACCGTCGTCGCACTCGTACACCATAGTGGTGGCGGCGGCAACGCGCTCCGAAGCCGCTTCCTGCTCCGGTTCCGCAGAGCAGGCAACGACGGCCGCCGCGAGGCCGAGAACCGAGCGGCACGTGCACCGCACCACGTCACTCAGCGGCATCCGCTTCGTCCGGGAACTTCACCTCGATTGTCATCCCGTCCCGCGCCACCGAGGTGCGGGGGAAGACCTGCTTCGCCTCCTCGAGCAGCACGTCGGGCGCGGCGGAGTATCGGGCGCTCAGGTGCGTCAGCACCAGGCTCCTCACATCGGCCGCCAGGGCCACCTGCGCAGCCTCCACGGCGGTGGCGTGATCGGTCTCCTTGGCCCGGTCCCTCTCCTCCTCTCCGAACGTCGCCTCGTGGATCAGCAGGTCGGCTCCCTCGGCAGCGGCCACCACGCTCTCGCACGGCCGCGTGTCCCCGCTGTACACGATGAGGCGTCCGGGCCGCGGCGGGCCAACGAGATCTTCCGGGCTGACGCTGCGCCGCTCGCTGGTTCCGTCATCGCGCGTCACCTCGAACTCCACGGTCTCGCCACGGTGCAGCTTGCCCCACAGGGGGCCTTCGGGCACTGCCAGCTCACGCGCCCGATCCGGGTGGAACCGGCCGAGCCGCTCGTGCTCCCGCAGCGCGAAGCCCACGGCGTTGCGACCGTGGTCCACCTTGATGACCTCGATGGCGTACGGGCCCCGGTCGAGCCGGTCGCCCGGCCTCACCTCATGGATCTCGACTGGGAACGGCGCCTGCTCGACACCCACCTCGAGCGCGTGACCCAGGATCTTCTTCGCCCCCTTCGGCCCGTAGAGGTGCAGCGTCTCCTCCCGACCCTGGAGCCCCAGCGTGCGCACCAGGCCAATCACACCGAGGAAGTGATCGGCGTGGTAGTGGGACACGAACACATCGTCCAGGGTGAACCCCACCCCGTAGCGCATCATCTGGCGCTGCGTACCCTCGCCGCACTCGAAGAGCAGCGTCTCCCCTTCGCGCTGCACCGCGATGGACGAGACTCCGCGCTCCACCGTGGGCCGCGAGGCCGAGGTGCCGAGGAAGGTGACCGTGAGCATGGGGCGAATATAAGGGCAGAGCGGAGGGCAGGTAGTAGCAGAGCAGCGTTCTTTACATCAGGGGTTGCATCACCTCCAGCATGTCATCGCGCAACCGGCGCATCACTAGCTCGACCAGGTGATACGTGCGCGACCGCCGCACGTGCTCGCGCAGCGCCACGTCGCCCGACAGCATCCAGAACGGATCTCCCTCCGGATCAAACAGCGTCAGCTCGACACGGCAGCGAGCGTTGACGAAATCCGGAGAGGCACGCTCGTCGACTATTTGGAAGCGGACGTCTTCGAGGTCGAGCAACAGAACGCCGTCGGCACCGAACACCTTAGCCACGCCCGCCGCGGCCCCTCCGAGCAGCGCGAACTCGGCATCGAACATGTGGTCGTGGACCACGCGGGGCTCTATGAAGCGCACCGCTGGCAGCGCGCCCTCCAGCTCCTGCAGGAACAACCGGTGCGTGCTGCCGTCGAGGCGCGGCGTGACAGCCCAGGTCCACGTCTCGGTCACCCACCTCATGCCCCAGTTCCTGGGGTTCCCGTCGCCGCCCCAGGTGACGACGATCGGCATCACCGCCACGACCGAGACCGGCCGCTCGGGAACGACGCCCGAGGTCTCACGGGAGATGGTCTGGCCGGAGCCCCCGCACGCCGCCACGAGCGCCAGCAGCGCCGCGGCGCGGGCGGCTCTCATGCCTCCAGCGCCCTCACCGCCCGGGCGATCTCGTTCTCCCGCACGTACATCACGTACCCGTAGCTGCCCGTGCTGTCGGTTACGCCGGTCGAGGCGAACACGTTTACGTCGGCCTCGTACAGCTTCTCGCGAATGCTCGCCAGGGCACCCAGCTCGTCGTCCCCGCTCACCAGCAGCGCCGGGTGCGGTCCGTCGAGCTCCAGGCCCGCCTTCTTCGCCGCGGCGGTGAGCTTCCCGCCGTCCTCCGGGAACAACGTGAGCTGCGTGCGGGTCGGACCCACGGGCACCTCCGTGAAGGCCAGCAGGTTCACGCCCAGGCCGGCGAGCTCCGACAAGAGCTTGTACCCCTCGCCGGGCTGGTTCTGGATGGCGGTGTAGAAGTAGTCGGCGCGTCGGATCTTGAAGGCCATGGCTCACCTCCAGGCGGCGTGGTCGCTCTCCCTTTAACATCCCGCTACGACCGCTCACCGCAAGGCGGTCCCGGACCGCCCTGCCGGGGGGTCAACGAGACAGCGCCCGGCCGGGGGCCGGGCGCTTGGGGTGGGTCGTCGGCCTAGCGTGTGCTAGTCCTGCTGTGGGCGCCGCCGCACTTCGGCCACGACAGCGAGGGGCTTCGCGCCCTGTGTGATGCCTTGCAGGATGCCCCGGATGGGCTGGAAGCGCTCCGCGTCGAGATGCCCCTGAATGTTGCTGGCCTGCGCCTTGGTGATGCGGAAGTCCATGAAGGTGTGGAGGAAGTAGCCCGGGACGCCGCGGTATGCCCTATCGAGGCGGTGCTTCAGAAAGTGGGTGTCGCCTGTGGCCGCCGGTTGTCCAATCTGCTCGAGTATCCCCCGCGCACGTGCGTCGGGGATCTTCCCCCAGTGCACGCCCTTGATATGATCCTCAAGCTTCTGGTACTCGGGTGGGTCCGCCGTGAGCATGGCTTCGACCCTGCCGTACTCCTCGGCGTCAGCCAGCATCACCGCCGTATGCACGCGAAAGTAATACGTCAGCGAGTTTCCATCTTCCCCCCACACCTCAAAATTCGCCTCATGCACCCCCACGGCCACACCGGGCGGCGGGCTCGTTGCTGCGGGAGCGAAAGCCATAACGGCGATTGCGATCCCGAGTCCCGCAGCGACCAGCGGGATCACGCGCCGCGCACCTGCCTGCGCTGCTTGTGTCATAGTCTCAACCTCGCTGAGAGGGGTGACGGGATTTTCGCTCAGCGTCCCGCGGTCGCGTCGTCGGTGGGCGTCCAGCGAGGGGCGTCGCTCTGGCGGCGGGCCGTCGAGACCACCGGCGGGTTCGACGGATAACCGGGTAAGCTGCCGCCGGTACAGCGCGCCGCAAGGGCGAATCCAGAACCGAGCGCTCGGGTATGGTGCTGACGCAGCAGCGCCCGGCTCTCAGCCGGGCGCTTCACACTGACTGATCCGTGGGGCGACGAGCCTCAGTCGACGATCCCGTGCGCCGGGATCATCAGGAGCCCCGCGAACAGACCGGCATGATCCGATGCCCAGATCATGTTGTCAAACGGTCCTGCGATGCGCTCCCACGGCCGGATGCCGGTTCGCCGGATCACTCCCTTGAGCCCGCTGCGCGGGTGGCCCAACCCGCGTGCAAACACGTAGTCGATTCGCTGGTCCCCCCGGAACCGCCTGTTCGACAGGTCGTCTGCGTGGCAGCAGGTGTAGCCCCGCGCGCGGCGGCGCAGCTCGGCCCAGCCGTCCTCGAAGCCGTCCGCGGTCAACTCGCCGTACATGGGCGAGCCCGGCTGGTCGTTGAGGTCGCCCATCACGATGGCCGGCAGCTCGTCGCTCACCAGACCCGCCAACTCGTCGGCCTGCAGCGCGCGCAGCCCGACGATGGCCTCGTCGGACCCGGACTCCAGGTGGGCGTTCCACACCTCCATCTCGGTGCCGACGATCACGGCCCGGACCATGGTCCAGCCACGTACGATGTCCACGCCGATGCCGGGATCACCCAAGTTCCAGGTGAACAGCTGCCCGTCGCTCGCGAGCACCTGCACGCGATCGGGGTTCACCAGCATCACGTCGTGATCCACCAGCCTGATGCCCGGAAGCTGAGCGTCGGTGAGGGTGTTCTCGGCGGCGACCACGTAGTTGAGCCCGCGGTCGGCGAGGGCGCCCTGCAGGATCAGCTTGAAGGGCAGGTTGATGGCGGGCAGGCCGCCTCCCAGGTTGATGTTGATGTCGTAGACCTCCTGCAGGCCCACGACGTCGGGCTTCAGACGGGCGATCTCGTCGGCCACGGCGCCCGCCCGCGTGGGGAAGTCTGTCGCGATGAGCGTGTTGAGGGCGGTTTCGATCGCTTCCTGGATCTTCTCGGGATCCCCCGTCGCCAGCGCGGCAATGGTCTCATCCACGTTGAAGCCGATGTAGAGATTGCGTGACAGGACTCGGACCTCCTGCGTGCCGAGACCATGCCCGCGCCTGGCATCGATGCTGAGATCCTCACCGGCCCCGGGCTCGAACGGTGCTGCGTCGGAACAAGCGGCCGCGAACAGGACCGCCAGCAGCGCACCCAGCTTGGCTGCGGTCTTCATGCTTCACCCCCTGTGATGGTCTAGTCGGCAGGCAGCCTGCCGTCCCAGCGTCAAGCGGTCGTCAAGCCGCGCGCGCTGCCGTCCGTGGTCCGGCGTCCAGTCGTTTGGGGGTGCGTCGGGCGCTGGGCGCCACCCGGGCGGCGGGCCGCCGAGACCGCCGGCAGTTGACAGGCCATAACCTGCCGCCCGGGCAGCGGACCGCAAGATCGAGTTCTAGCTCAACAAAGCGCCCGGCTCTCACCGGGCGCGCGTCTCGCTTCGGGGGGCTGGGAGGTCCGCTCCCGGCTCCCTAGAACACCGTCACATTGATGTACCGTCCCGGCCGCTCGCGGATGTCATCCAGCAGCTTCCGCAGGGCCACGAGGGTCTCGTGCATGTCCACGTAGAGGGTGCTGTCGGTCATCAGGCGCCCGGTCGTGCCTTCAGGCGAGCGCATCTGCTCGAGCAACTGCGCCAGCTGCTGGGTAACCGCCGCCAGGCCGTCCGTCATCTCATGCACGCCTTCGGTGATCTCGTCGAGCTGGTTGAGCGACTCCTGGATCGACGGGTTCGACACGATGGAATCGAGCGAGGCGGCCGCGCTCTGCACCGACTGGAGCGAGCTGGTCGCGCTCTCGACCATCGGACCGTTCCCCACCCGCGCCACCACGTCCATGGCCCGCTCCGCGGCCGCCAGCGTGGCCCTGGCCTGATTGACCACGTCCTCGCTCATGACGTCCTGGGCCCTCAGCAGAGTGCGCGTGGCCTCTTCGGCCAGCGCGACGGCGCTCTCGGAAAGCTCCGTCTCGTCCAGCCCTACGATGACGGCATCGTCGGGCAGCAACTGCTCGGCGGTCCCCGGCATGTAGGCGACGTACTTGGCGCCGAGGAAATCCAGGGCGCGGATCTCGGCCCGCGCGTCCACCCGCGGCCGCACGGATCGGTCCACCCGGATGCGCACCATCACGCGGCCGATCTCCTCCAGCCGGACGGCACGCACCTCACCCACGGTCACACCGGAGATCTGCACCGGGTCGCCTCTGTTGAGTCCGCTCACCGTCTGGAACTGCACCGGCACGGTGACCATGCCGCGACCGAAGACATCCTGGCTCGTGAGCCACAGCAGCCCGGCAATCATGATCCCGAGCGCGGTGATTACCAGCACCCCGACCGTGATTTCCTGCTTGTAATAGAGATCCATGGCCCTAGTCGCTCAGTCCTTACTGACCGAAGTCGCGCTCGAGGAACTGCCTGACCGCCGGGTCCCGGGAGTCCTGAAAGCTACCCGGCGGTCCCACGTGCCGGATCTTCCCCTCGGCGAGCAGCGCCACCCGGTTCCCCACCCGGAACGAGCCGCGCACGTCGTGCGACACCACGATACTGGTGACTCCCAGCTCATCCTGCAACTTCCTGACCAGCGCGTCGATTATGTCGGCGTTGACGGGGTCGAGCCCGGACGTCGGCTCGTCATACAGCAGGTACGTCGGCTGCCCCGCAATGGCCCGCGCGATCCCCACGCGCTTCCTCATACCGCCCGAGAGATCTGCGGGGAATTTCAGCGCCGTATCGGGCGCGAGGTTCACCAGATCGAGGCACTCCTGCACGCGCATCCGACAGTAATGCTCGTTGGACGAGCTGGCCTGGTCGGTGATCCCCAGCTTGATGTTCTCGAACACGCTCAGCGAGTCGAATAGCGCCCCGAACTGAAACACGTAGCCGATCTTGGTCCTCAGCCGGGCGAGATCCTTGCGCTCGAGCATCGGTACCGACTGCCCATCCACGTACACCTCGCCGGCGTCGGGGTGGATCAGCCCGTTGATGTGCTTGAGCAGCACGCTCTTCCCGACGCCCGACGGGCCGAGCAACGCGAGCGTCTCGCCGACCTCGACGTTCAAGTCCACCCCGTCGAGCACGATGTTGTCGCCGAAGCGCTTGTGGACGCCGATCAGGCGGATCACGTGCTACGGCCTCCCACCATTCCGCGGCACGACCCGTTCCCTGTTCCGCGTTCCGCGTTCCCGATCATTAGAGCAGCAACTCCGACAACAACGCGTCCAGGAACAGGATGAGCACCGAGCTGCTCACTACCGCCCCGGTCGTCGCCCTGCCCACACCCTCGGCGCCCTTCCCCGCGCTGAACCCCATGTAGCAGGGCACGAATGTCACCGCGACGCCGAAGAAGAGCGACTTGAACAGCGAGTACCACAAATCGTACGGCTTGAAGAAGTACCGTGCGCCGTAGACGAAGTCGTGATTCGTGATGTCCAGCGTGTGCTTGGCCGCGGCCCAGCCCGACAGGATCCCCGTCAGGTCGGCGAAGATCACCAGCACCGGGAGCATCAATGTGCCCGCCAGCACCCGCGGAATGACGAGGTGTGATACTGACGAGCGGCCCAGGCTCTCCAGCGCGTCGATCTGCTCGGTGACACGCATCGTGCCGAGCTCGGCAGCATACCGCGCGCCCACCCGGCCGGCCAGGATGAGCGCGGTGAGCACCGGTCCCAACTCGAGAATGAGCGACTGCGTGATGACGCCGGCCGCGAAGTAGACCGGAATGGTCGCCGTGAACTGATAGCCCGCCTGCAGGGACGTCACCCCTCCCGCGAAGGCCGCGGTCAACAGCACGATGAACAGCGACCCGACCCCCACCTGGTACGCCTGTTCCCAGGTGCGCGGCAGCCAGATGCGCCAATCGGGAAGGGCGCGAAAGATCTCTACGAACAGGTAGGTGACGCGGCCCAGGTGGGTGGCCGCCTGCAGGAAACCCCGCCCCAGGTAGCGCCGCAGGTCCAGCTTGGCGGCACCCTCGATGGGGATGCGGTACGCCGAAGAAAGGCGCCAGCGTTCTTCAGCCATGTGCAGTCAGCGGGAACGCGGTGGGCAACGCACCAGCCAGCATGCTCGTCAGAGCACCTCCCACGCGAACAGGGCGACCACCGCGAGCACCCACCCGATGATGGTGACCACATTGAGACGCTTGCGATAGACCTCGAAGGCGGGAAGGAGCCCGCCGCTCTCGGTGGTGACGGCCAGACCGCCCATGCGGACCGCGGTGGGAAGCGCCACGAACAGGACGATCAACCCGCCCAGGATTCCCGCGAGCTGCATCAGCCACATTCTGGGCTCCCGCATGGCCTCGGCCCGCTCACTCGTCTCCAGCCCCAGGGCGAGCAGCACGCCGGTCGCCGAAGCCAGTAGGGCGCCGAGGCCGATCACCATGGTGTGCACCCGCGCGAGCTGCCGCGCCACCCCCGCCCGAAGCTCCGGGGCCTCCGCCTTCACCCCATAATCGACGACGAGGGCCACGAGAGCCCCGCCGATCCAGAACGCGATGCCCAGCATGTGGACGAAGAGGACCACTAGTCGGATTCTCCCTTCTAAAGCTCGGACACCAACGGCTGGCGGCCGGCGAATCCGGCGTCCAGCTCGTGCCAGTGCTGGACCTCGGGCTCGCCCAGCTTCCAGCAGAGGAAGGCCTCCCGGCCGTCGATGCGGCTGCGGAAGTCCACCAGCCCGCCGTCGAAGCCCTTGAAGATGCAACCGACCTGGGTGAGCTCGTCGATGTAGGCGTTGATGCGCTGGGCGATATCGTCCACTTCCCGGCGGAGCTCCTCCTGCGCCTCAGTCTCGCCGTCGGAAGTGCTCTTGGCCGCGATCACCTCATAGCGGAAGATGCAGTCGCGCCACTTCTCGTACTCCGCCACTATGTCCTCCACGATGCGGGAGATGTACGGAATCGTGGCGTTGGCCTCTTCCAGCGTGAAGTACCGAGCAGCCCTCTTCTCACCCATGAGCGCACCTCCCAGCGGGGCGTCCGGAGGGGATGGAAGAGTGCCCCGCGTTCGGCATGCGCTGAAAGGTAACTAGAGAGCCGCCAGGCAAGGGGTGAGCCCGTTCACTCCGGGTCGAGGTAATCCCGCAGCGCCCGCTGCGCCGTTCGGTACCCCTCCTCCACGTACGCCACGACGCTGCTCAGAGCGAACGTTGCGCCCTGCCCGAGCCGCGGTCGCACCAACACCAGGGGCACGGGACCGTTCCTCCAGCGGGCGATGGTCTCCTCCGTCTGGGCTGCCATGAGGATCCGCATGGACTCGTTATGCGCGGTGATCATGGGCGGGACCGGAAGCGTCGGCTCCACCGGATCGGCGAAGAAGGAGGGGCCTGCCTCCGAGGCGACGATCAGGTCCGGCTCGAGGGCCTTTGCCACGTCCAGGGGCAGCACCGCCCTGAGCCCGCCATCCACGAACTCCCGATCCTCGATGGTCGCCGGCGGGTAGTAGATGGGAAGCGCGCAGGAGGCGTACAGCGCCTGCACGAGAGAGACCCGCTCGAACCCCATTTCCCCGAACAACGCGAGCTGGCCGGTGTGGCTGTCCACCGCCGTCACCGTGAGCGGGGTCTCGAGCTCGGCGAACCTATCCGCCGGGACCAGGTCACGGATCGCCTGCTTGAGCTTCTTCCCCGAGAGGAGGCTCGTGGCGAACGGCCCGAGGAACAGCGAGGCAGATGGCGTGGCGACATCGTTGCGCGAGATGAGGAGCATGCGCTTCAGCACCTCATCGTAGCCGAGTCCGCAGGCGAACATGGCCGCCACCACGGCGCCCATGGACGTGCCGACGTAGTGGGCGGGCTTCAAGTTCCACTCCTCCAGCGCTCGCATCGCGCCGGCGTGGGCGGCTGCCTTGGCCCCACCCCCGCTCAACACCGCCACGACTCTCTGGTACTTCATCCCTCCCCGGCCCGCTTCCGCCGCGCCCGCCTGGCCTGCGCCGCCTCGTAGCGCCGTTTCTCGTCGTCGCTCTCCGGCACCACCTGGGGGAGGCGGCGTGGCTTTTCGTTCTCGTCGATGGCCACGAACGTGAGGTAGCAGCTGTTGGTGTGGCGCCGTCCGCCGGAGGGCACGTGCTCCGCCTCGACCCGCACACCGACCTCCATGGACGTCTGCCCCACGAAATTCACGCTCGCCCTGGCAATCACGAGCTCGCCCACGTGGATGGGCTGGCGGAAGTCGACCTTGTCGACCGAGACCGTGACGCACGGGCCACCCGCGTGACGGATCGCAGCCACGGCCGCCGCCCGGTCCACTAAGGACAGGATCACTCCACCGAACACATTGCCGAGATTGTTGGCCATGTTCGGCATCATGAGCTCGGTCATGGTGGTTTGAGACTCGCGGACCGGGCGAGGGGTGAGGTCGCGCCCGGGCGCCATCAATCTTCCTCTACGCCGAGCCACCTGCGGGCCTCGGACATGCTGCGGAACGCGCGCAACTCGACCCCCAGGGCATCGGACAGAATCGAGGTCATGCGCGCCATCCCGTACCGCACCAGCCCCCGCTCCACGAATGCCCACCTGGCGCCGCGGAACACATCCTCCCGCCGCTGCACACGCCTCAGGAACGCCTTGACGAACTCCACGCTCATCACCTCTTCCAGCTCGCGGTGATCCGACAGCACCCCCATGTCGGGCCGGTACTCCGGGTGCGCCACCACCTCGTCGAATGTAGCCAGGGCCTCCTCGTGCGTGATTTTCCCCCTCGCCTCGATCGAGACGAGGTTGCGATCGGGATCGATGACATACGTGAACGGCATGGTTCGCCTGCGATAGACGATCAGACGATCTGCAACTCCACGATGATGCCGTAGAGATGTGCCAGGAGCCACAAGTACGCCATGATCACCAGGCCGAGCTTGAGGAACAGGAGCAGGCGTTCCGGGGACCCCTTGATCCAGTAGCGCCAACCCTTGCCCGACTCGTAGACGTCGAGCGAGAGCGGGCCGCCGCGGGCGCTCACGATCACCCGCAGTCCGGCCTCCAGCAGGTCTGTGCCCAGAGCGCAAATCAGGAAGAAGCCGGCCACTGCCAGTTCGATCGTGAGCTCCGGCCCGGAGCTACCCGCGTGCCGCAGCACCCAAATGCAGGCGACGCCCGCAAAGGCGATGTGCCGAACGATGTCGCTCAGTCTCGTGAGCTGCCGCGCAACATCCGCCTCCACGTTCGAGCGAAGGGATGACGGTGAAAGCCCTTGCTGTTGAGTCACGGTGCTCTCCTCGTGGGCTTGAGGTTGAGACGCGTGGGATTCAGTAGTCTACCGGCCTGAGGTAGCTCTCCCCTATCGTGGTGCTGCTCACCATCGCCACGGTGGGCAAGCGCCGCTTCCAGTGCGTCGTGTGGAGCCTACTGCTCACGATCTCCACTTCGCGCGCCTCGAAGCCCATCGCGGCGATCTGGCCCTGCCCGTAGCCCAACAGGAGCCAGTAGAGAATACGATCCGCGCTGTCGTAGGTGACCCCCAGGTCGACCTCGTCGGTCTGGCCGGTGACCAGGTCGGCCGTCGCCGGCTTGCCCAGGACCGCGTCCGGGACCTCGAGATGCCGCGCCAGCGCCATCACCTGGGTCTTGAACAGGTCGCCCAGGGGATTCACCGGCGGCGCGTCGTCGCCGTGCCAGGTGAAGTACCCCAGCAACCGCTCGGTCTTGTTACCCGTGCCGAGTGGCAGTGCGCGGTACTTCGCGGAGAGATCGAACAGCGTGATCATCCGCATCCGCGCCATCACATTGCCACGGCGCGTGGGGTCGGCGTCGCGATCGGCAGCCTCGAGGTAGCCGTCCACGGCGCCGGTGATGTCAACTGTCAGGAGCTCGATGCCCAACTCCCGGGCCACCAGCTCGGCGTGCGCCAGGCTCTCCTCGCTCGACGTCCGGTAGGGCATGCGCACACCGATCACATTCTCCCTGCCGAGCGCCCGCACGGCCAGGGCGGCCGTGACCGTGCTATCCACGCCGCCCGAGAGTCCCACGATCCCCTTCTCGAAGCCCCGGCGCCGCACTACCTCGTCCCGCAGGAAGCTCACCAGCCAGCGCTCGGTGAGGGCCGGATCGATCATCAGCGAATCGCCGACCCCGGATACGGTGCGCACCTCGTGCTTCGCCGGCTTGGAGGGCTTCGGCGTGCGAGGACACTCGTCCTCCGGGTCGTACTCGAGGGTAGGGCGGGCGGTCTCAGACGCCTTGAGGAGGTTCAGCAGCTGGAGCTCCAGGTCGGCCAGCAGCGGCTGCTCGGAGCGCGCCCGGGTGATCTGGTCGTAATCGAGCCTGGCGCTGAGCAGCGCCTCGTCGAACAGGGGCCCGCGCACCAGTACATTGCCCCGCGGTCCGACGACGAGCGAGCTCCCCTGGAGCCCCTTGCCGCCCTCGAACCCACCGAGCTGAGCGAACACCACGTACATCCCGTGCTCGTCGGCGATCTGCCGCGCCAGGATCTCCCAGCGCCTGACACTGGTGGGCCGGCTCTCCGGGTCATGGCCTCGCTCCACATCCGGCGCCACTCCGCGCGCCGGCGACGCGCTGGGGACGAGGAGCAGCTGCGCCCCGTCAAGCGCCGCCAGCATCGGGACTATCGAGTGCCAGGCGTCCTCGCAGATCGCGAGCGCCATCCGCCCCCACTGGGTGTCGAACGCGTGTACCCCGTGCCCGTGGTCCACGAAGCGCTCCTCGTCGAATAGCCCGTACGTGGGGAGGAACACCTTGCGGTGCACGTGCCGAATTCCCGGCTGGGCGCCGCCCAGCGACGCGTACAGCGCCGAGTTGTAGTAGCGGTTCCTGAACTCCTCGTAGAAGCCGATCACGACGTCCACCGGCGGAGCGCCGGAGAGGGCGTGCTGCGCGGTCAAATCGCGGAACAGAGTCCCCGCCGTGACCGCGAGCTCGCGGACGCCGCCCTCGAGGAAGTAGCCGGTAAGGGCCGTCTCGGGGAACACGACGAGTCCCGGCGGCTCTTCCATGCCCGCCACCTGCCCGAACACGCCGCCCACCTGCCGCAGGTTCTCGGCGTAATCGCCCTTGCGCGGGCGGGTTTGGGCGACCACGAGGTGGAGATCGGGCATGGGATGAAGATAGGCGGGATGGCGGGAGGGGGGTAAGGCGGGGAACGGGAGCCAGTGCCAGCCGGGCGGAGGTCAGACGAACAGGTACCGCGGGGTGCGCTCCTTGTACCGCCGGTACTCGTCGCCGAAGGTCCGCTCGAGGTGCTCCTCCTCGACGAGCGCCGTGAGATGGATCGTGAGCCACACCAGGACCACACCTACCCAGGCCATCACGGACCAGCCCGTCAGCGCGTACCCAAAGGGCATCAAGGTGGTGGCCACGTACTGTGGATTGCGGCTGAACCGGTACACGCCGTCAGTAACGAGCTCGTCTACGTTCCTGCCGATCCACATCCCGCGCTTGAACCGGTGCAGCGGAATCACGCAGAGCACAAGCGACAGGACGATGATCCCCCACCCGACGTGCTGCATCGTGGTCTCGGGCGGGAAGACCCACGGCAGGGAATACCCCACGACGCACATCGGCATGAACCACCCCGCGAGAAGGAGGATCACGCCCGGCACCGTCGTCTTGCCATACCGCCGGTAATCCCTGCGATACACGTACAGGCCGAGCGCAACCGCGGGTGGGGTAAGGAGGAGAAACACGACGTTCGTGCTCATCGCGGCCTCCGTTGCTGGGACTCTATCTGGGTAACGCCCCGAGCGACCGAATGGCTGCACCATTGTTGACCATACTTGTCACTCAACTGCGAAGCCCCGCGCGCCGCGCGGAAGCTCGGGGCTCTGAGACCGCCGCCGGGAGCGACACTACTTCACTGCCGGCAGGAACAGCGACCGCCCGTACTGCCCCCGCCTGAACGCGCCAATAGCGCGTTGTGTGTCCGGCGCTAGCAGGTAGTCGCGCAGGGCCCGCGCGCCGGACGGGTTGAGCCACGGGAACCGCTCGGAGCTGGCGAGCACCAGGTGGTACGGATTGGCCAACAGCGAGTCGCCCTGCACCAGTATCTCGAGCTCGAGCGGGTACTCGTGGCTCAGTAGGGTCCCGACGTCGCTCAGCGTGTAGGCCTGCAGCTCGTTCGCGATCTGCAGAGTGGCGCTCATCCCCTGCCCCGACTCGCGGTACCGGGAGCGCTCGGGTCCCACTCCCGCGAGCTCCCACAACATCGACTCCTTGATGTGCGTGCCTGACTGATCGGCCCGCGAGACGAACAGCACGTCGGCTCGAGCGATGGACCGCAGGGCCGCCACCGCATCCGCCCCACGCGCCGCTGCGGGATCGTTTGCCGGTCCGACGATCACGAACTCGTTGCGCATCAACGCGTGGCGCTCGGTCCCGAAGCCCTCCAGCATGAACTCCTGCTCCTCGGCGGGAGCGTGCAGGATCAAAACATCGGCCTCGCCCTGCCTTCCCAGCGCCATGGCCTGGCCGCTCCCCACGGCGATCACTTTCACACGGTAGCCGCTGGTTCGCTCGAACACCGGAAGGAGCTCCTGGAGGAGTCCGGCATCGCGCACCGACGTCGTCGTGGCGAGAACGATCTCAGGATCGGCGGGGTCCTGAGCCGCCAACGATCGTGACCCGAGCACAGCGACGAGCAGCAACCCGGCCAGTCTCAGTATCGCTCTGAAGCACATATGGGGAAAAGAAAACGACGCGGTGCCCCGCGTCGCCAGTTCGTGTCCGTCTTCGAGGGCGTGCCCAGGGCCTGCCCTAAGGACCGACGGCAGCGGCGGGCGCTGGTGCCGGGTTAGGTGCCGAGTCGACCGGCACAGGAATCGGTTCGCGCGGCCGCGCCTCGCCACCGCGGTTACCGATCAGGCGACCTAGAGCCACCGAGATGAGAATCAGGACCAGTAAGAGGGCCACGCGAAACACACGGCGCCTGATGTTCGGGGTCAGACGCTCGCGCAGCTCGACCACCTCGCGGTGCAGGCTGGTCTTCTCGCCCGCCTTCTCGACCGCCTGCACCAGATGGGACATGTCGATGGGCTTGGTGAGGAAGTTCTCGGCGCCCAGCCGCATCGCTTCGACCGCCGACTCCACGTCACCGTAGGCCGTCAGCATGATCACCATCGCCTTACGGTGCCCCAGCTGCTCGAGCACCTGCAGTCCGTTCATTTCGGGCATGTAGAGGTCGAGCACCGTCACGTCGGGCTGGACGCGTTTCCAGATCTCGATCCCCTCCTTACCCGACGGCGCGCGATACACCTCGTGTCCCATGCGCTCGAAATAATCACCGAGCGTGCGCAGGACATCGGTGTCGTCGTCTATGAAGAGGACTGTCCGGGACGCCACAAGCCTCCTCTCCCAGAAGTGCCGTAATTAGAAGAGTTCCACCTGCTCGCGCAATGCCTCGGGACTCACGGGCTCCTGGCCCACGAGCCGCTGAAACGCTCGCGCACTGTGTGGCGCGTGGCCCTGGAAGTGATTGCTGAAGTAGCCGTAGATCCTGTTGACCCGACCGGCGAGCGTACGGACGGTCTCGGCCCACAGCTCGATCTCCCGGTCCCGATCGAGCTGCGCGAATGAGAAGTCCACTAGTCGCTTCCCGGTACCCAGCCACCGCACGTATGCGAAGTCGGCGGTGGGCTCGATCGCGAGTTCCATCATCTGTTCCCGCCGGATCCAGCGACCGTCCACCAGCGCGGTCGCTACGTTCTGCCAGCGCAGCAACTCGGCGACCGCCGGCGTGGTCCACCCGGGATGGCGGAACTCCACCGCCCAGCGGAAGCCCCGCGGGAGAGCCCGCAGGAACTTCTCCAGCACCGTCTGATTGCCGCCCGTGGGCCGGAAGGCGGGACTCAGCTGGATGAGGATCGGCCCCAGGCGATCCTCCAGGGGACTCACCCGGTCTAGGAACCGGCGGACCAGCGTATCGGTGTCGGTGAGGCGTCGCTCGTGCGTGATGGCCTGTGGGACTCGTAGCGCGAACTTGAAGCCCGGTGGCGTGTCCCGGCACCAGCTCTGCACGGCGGGATCTGACGGGAGCCCGTACGCAGAGGACTCCACCTCCACCGTGGAGAACGCCCTCCCGTAGATGCCCAGCATCCCCCTCGGCCTGGTCCCCTGGGGGTAGAACGGGCCCACCCAGGCGCCGTACTCCCAGCCCTGCGTACCGAGCAACAGCTCCACGCCTAGCCCCGCATCCGGTGCCAGTACATGCGCATCTCCGAGATCTTCCCCCCTTCGGTCTCGCAGAACAGCGCGCCACGCACGTCCACGGGCTCGCCCGTGCGGCGCCGCCTGAACGTGCACTTGAATTCCGTCGTGAACCAGGGGCCAGCCACGTAGATCTCTCCGAACCGGAAGGAGATCTCCGATTGCTCGTACGGGATGTCCCGCCAGTATTCCGCAATGGCCGAGCGGCCCTCGACCGGCTTGGCGAATGGGTCGGGGCTGAACACCGCCGTCTCGGTGAACACCTCCGTCAGGTGCTCGGCTTCACCCGCCTCCCACCCCTTGCCGAACTGTTCGACGAGGGCGGCGTACTGGGCCTTTGCGTCGTCAGGCATTCCCCATCCCGTCGCCGCTCATTCACCCCCGAACTCGGTCTCGTAGTCTTGCAGCGCCGCGCGTATCACCTGCTCGGCGTGGTCGCGGTCGTACGCCTCACCGATGGAGACATCGGCCGGCTCCTCTGGCATCGACTTATACGTCATGAAGTAGTGGCGCAGTCGTTCGATCAGCGCGTGCGGCATCTCGCCGATGCTCTCGACGCCGCCCCAGAACGGGTCGTTCTCCAGTACGGCGACGATCTTGTCGTCCGCCTCGCCGTGATCCAGCATCGGTAGCCCGCCCACGACGCGCGCAGTCACGATCATCTCCGCACGCTCGATGGGCCGCTCACTCACGACGCAAATGTCCAGCGGATCTCCGTCTCCCCGTTGAGCGTCGCTCATCAGGTCGCGCACGCGCTCGCCACAGTAGGTGCGTGGGATAAAGCCGTACAGTGTGGGGTGTTGTGACGAGGTCTTCTGCGGCCGGTCGACTCGGAGGTAGCCCGTTTCCTTGTCCACCTCGTATTTCACGAGATCGAAGGGCGAGGTCTCGATGTAGGCGTGCACCAGCGCCGGCGGGTTCGGGCCCGCGTCGAGCCCGTGCCAGGGGTGTGGTCGCCAGCGGTAGAAGGGGCGTGGGAAGCTCATAGATCTGACGGCTCCGCTCCGGGCGTCGTCAAACATATCTTAGGCATCTATGCACGCCAGCCACACGCGCCTGCCGATCGTTATTGACACCGACCCGGGCATCGATGACGTGGTGGCTCTCGCTCTCGCGGCCCGCTCGTCCGAGCTCGAGGTGGTGGCGGTCACGACAACCTACGGCAACGCGACCCTCGACGCGACCACGCGCAACGCCCGCACGCTGCTACAGCTGGTGGGCCGCTCTGACATTCCGGTTCGCCCCGGCGCCGACCGGCCCGTGGTGCGCAATCTGGTGACGGCTCCCGAAACGCATGGCCCCACCGGGGTCGGCTACGCGCCGGTGCCGGAGCCCGAGCCGACGGCCGCCAACCCGAGGGTATTGCTGGAAGTGCTGGCAGCCGCACCTGCGCGCGTGACCTTGGTGACACTGGGGCCGCTCACGAATCTCGCGCACGCCCTCGAAGCCGATCCCGAGCTCGTGCGCCAGAGGGTCACACGGCACCTCGGCATGTTCGGCAACATCCACGAACGGGGCAACGCCAACCGCTGGGCCGACTTCAACGCCTGGAGCGATCCCGAGGCGGCACGAGTGGTGCTGCGCTCGGAATTGCCCACCGAGATGGTGGGGCTCGACGTTACCCGCAGGATGACGCTCACGGCGGCGGAGGTGCAGCGGCTGGCGGACTCGAGCGAACCCCACACGGCGTGGCTGGGCCATGCGCTCCGCTTCTACGTGGAGTTCCACGTGGCGCAAGAGCGGCTCCACGGCTGCGTCGTGAACGACGTGCTGCCGCTGGGCGAGATCCTCTCCCCCGGTCTCCTCACCCTGGCGCAACTACCGCTCGACGTGAACCTTGAGGACGGCGAGCACCGGGGGCATACGGTCGAGAGCCCCGACGGCGTGCCGACTCAGGTAGCGGTTCGGGTCGACATCCCGAGAATGCGGGAGCTGCTGGGGCGGGTGTTCGGCGAGGAGCTGGAGGCGTGAGGGCGATAAGGGGCCTCGTTAAGCAGGGGCTTCCGGGGGCGGTACAGGTGGGTGGAGTGAGAGGTACGGGGTGGTGGGCCGGTGCGTCGGAAGCCCCTGTCGAGAGGTCCCCCGCGCCCCGCATCCCGGCTGCGCCGGCAGTTCGCGAAGGTGGGCCCCCGGCCGAGCCAGAAGGCTCCGCACGACGGAGGAGAGACATGGCTGACGCGCAGGTACGTGTCGCGGTAGTCGGTGCCGGGGGTATGGGACGGGGGTGGGCAGCGCTGTGCTCGGCGCACGGCTGGCCCGTCTCGCTCTACGACGTTCAGATGAGCGCGCTGCTCGACGCCAAGGAGGAGGTGATCGCGCGCGCCCGCGCGCTCGCCCTGCTCAAGCAAGCCGACGAGGCAACCGTCGAGGCCGGCGTTACGAGCCTCAAGCTCGGTCGCTCGATCCTCGAGGCCTGCGACGACGCCCAGTGGGTGATCGAGGCTGGACCCGAGGACCTCGGCACCAAGCAGAAGATGTTCGAGGCCATCGAGTCGGTGGCCGGAAAAGCTCGGGCCATCACGAGCTCCACCAGCGGGCTGGGCCCCAGCGACATCGCGGCACGCTGCCTCCGCAAGGGACGCTGCTTCATCGTCCACCCCCTCAACCCCCCGGAGCTCATCCCGCTGGTCGAGATCGTGCCCGGCTCAGATACCGACGCCGGCCTCGTGGAGCTGGTCAAAGGCTGGCTCCACGCCCTCGGCCGCATTTCCGTGGTGATCAGGAAGCAGGTACCGGGCGCGGTGGCCAACCGCATTGCCGCAGCGGTGTGGCGCGAGGCGATCGACCTCGTGTTGAACGGCGTGATTGACGTGGACGACCTCGACCGGGCGATCTCACTCGGCCCAGCCCTCGGGTGGGCAGCGGCCGGACCCCATCTCACCTACCATCTGGCCGCCGGGAACCGCGGCGTAGCGGGCTTCCTGCAGCAGCTCCTGCAGACATTCCAGACCATCTGGGAGGACCTGCCGACCTGGTCGCACCTCGAGCCCGAGCAACAGCGCAGGCTGATCAGCCTGATCGAGCGGGCCTATGAGGAGCAGGTGGACGTGATCAAGCCCGCACGGGACAAGCGGCTGGCGGGAATCCTCTGGGGGCTGGAGCGCTCCAAGGACGCCTGATCTCGGCTTGACGGTCGCTTGACGGAGCGTCGGCAGCCTGTCCGCGTCTCGAACAGGAGCCGACCGTGCGTCGCTACATGCCTCTCCTCGCTCTCGTCATCATTATGCCAGCCTCACTGGCCGCCCAGCAGAACCAGGACCTCTCCGAAGGCATCCGCGTGCGCATCGACGGGAAGCACGTGGGTGCCATCTCCGATCTCGCGAGGGATACGCTGGTGTTGCAGCGTGCCACCGATGGCGGCTCGGACTCATGGTCGGTTGCCGTGGCCGACATAACACGGTTGGAGGTGAGCCAGGGGAAGAAGTCCAACTGGAAGACCGGCATGTGGGTCGGCACGGTCTCGGGAATCGCCATCGGCACGCTCGCCGGCGCCGCCGCGTGCGAGGACTCGCTCTTCAGCAAGGGAGAATGCGTGGCGATGACAGGGGCCGCCGGCATGTTGATCGGTGTACCGCTCGGTACGCTCGTGGGAGCCCTCATCAAGACCGAGCGCTGGGAGAACGTGCCCATGGAGGTCGTGCGGGTGAGCATCGTCCCGCAGGCCAGCGGGCTTACACTCGGGATATCGGTGTCGTACTGACGTGGCGTGGCTGCCAATGCCGGTCGTCCCCAAGGGGTTCTTGCGCTCAGAGTGCTGTCGCCCAGCTTTGCACGCAGGGAGGCCTTCCGGGGGAGGATGGGATCGTGACGAAGCGCAAGCAGGCCGTCATCGTGGCCGTGGCAGCGATGCTCCTGGCCCCCTGTGGCGACGGCACCAGCCCGATCCAGGTCGCCAGCGTCCAAGTGAGCCCCGCGAGCGCTACGCTCACCAGTATTGGCGACACGACTCGGTTCACCGCTGTGGCACGTGACGCAAGCGGCAACGTGATCCCCGACGCCAGCTTCACGTGGAACTCATCCAATCGGTCTGCGGCGACCGTGGACGGGGACGGCCTGGTCACTGCGGTCGCCGGCGGAGTGGCCATGATCACGGCGACGCTCAGCGGAGTGAGCGGCTGGGCCGAGGTCACCGTGGTGCTGCCCGGGCCGCTCGCGTGGCCCATCGACTGCGTCCCAGGGCAGACGTGCTCGGCCTCAATCGGCTACCCCGACATCGATGGTGACGGCACGGCATTCAACTGCGGCCAGCCGGGATACACCGGGCATCAGGGCACCGACATCAGCATGACGTGGAGCCAGATGGACGCCGGCGTGGACGTGCTCGCCGCTGCCGACGGCACGGTGCTGTGGGTATTCGACGGGAAGTACGATCGCTGTCCCAACGCGACTGAGCCCGACTGCCAAGCACCCGGCAGCCCCCTCTCGCCGGGAATGAACGAGGGCCACACGGTGTGCACCGGGCTGGGAGACTACTGCGGAATCGGAACGTGCTGCTGCTTCTGGTGCTTCGCCGGTGGCAACGTCGTTGTCATCCGGCACTCCGGCATCCCCGGCGTGTTCGCGACCCGCTACGATCACTTCAAGCGGAACTCGATCGTGGTGTCACCGGGTCAGACCGTGCAGCAAGGAGAGAAGATCGGGGAAGCCGGCAGCGCCGGGAACTCCAGCGGCCCGCACCTACACTTCGAGGTCTGGGGAACCGGATTCTACGAGCTGGCCGACCCCTGGGCGGGTCCCTGCGGCCCCAATCAGGCCGGCGCGCTGTGGCAGCACGACCCACCGTGGGAAGCGCCGTGAGGTAGACGGCATGGCGGGGCGGCCGCGGCGGGCCCCTGGAACACCAGTTGCCCGTCCCCGGGTCTATCCCACTTCCCCCTCTAGCTCCCAACACTGCAGGGCCAGGGCCAACTCGTGGCCGATTGCCTGATCACGGGGCGGGCTGCCCGGGAGCCGGATCGTGACCGGCCCCTTGAACGGCTGACGGCCGATAACCTCGAAGGCCACGCCCACCTTGAGACCCAGCGAGGCGATGTAGCGCAGCAGCGCGGGGTCGCGGTCACTCACCATGCGAAGCTCGGCCATGCTACCCACCGGCACGTCTGTGAGCAGCAAGAGGTCCTGCTCCTCGATCTCGCCATCCGGAGTGGGAATGGGGGCGCCATGCGGGTCGTACCGCGGGTTGCCGAGCGCCATGGCCATCCGCTCGATCAGCCCGTCCGACACGGCGTGCTCCAGGCGTTCGGCCTCGTCGTGCACGGAGTCCCAGTCGTAGCCGAGCTTCTGCGTGAGGTAGGTCTCAACGATGCGGTGCCGACGCACCATCTTGAGCGCGGCTCGGCGCCCCGCCGCCGTGAGGTGCGCGCCACGATAGGGCTCGTGCTCCAGGAGCCCTGACTCCGAAAGTCGCTTCACCATCCCGCTCACCGAGGGCGGCGCGACGTCCAGCGCCTCCGCGATGGCGCTGGTCTGCACCGGCGAGCCCTGCGCCTCGAGCTCGTAGATCGCCTTGAGGTAGTCTTCGGTGGAGCGGCTGTATCCGGTGGACTTCGCGTCGGCGCTCATGGACCTACCTCGGGGGGGACGTTTTCCCGGGCCTGAATCCCAGAATTATGCCTGCCTAAATTTGCGAAGGCTCCCCTACCGGATCAAGTTCCCGCCGAGGGTCAGCGGGTTAAGTCCATGAAACGACTGATGATACGATGGGTCATGCCCCACACCACATGAGGCCCCACGAGGTAGGACGGCACGGTGCGCTGGGATCCGCGCACGGTCACCTCGCTTTGGGCCGCCCGGTGCGGCAGCTCTCTCAGCGAGGTCCAGACGTAGAGCGACACCTCCGGGCTGGGGGTGACGGTTGGTCTCTCCTCCAGGCCGAACACAAAGGGACGCACCACCACCGGGGGGAGTACCGGCGTCACCGGAGCCAGGTCATCCAGCTCGCCCACCAGGCAGTCGCGCGGCAGCACGACCGCTGTCTCCTCGAACGTCTCCCGCGTGGCCGTCGTCAGCAGATCCGCGTCGCCTTCCTCACGCCTCCCACCCGGCAGCGCCATCTGCCCCGACCACGGATCGGCCGGCTCTTCGGCGCGCTTGATGAACAGGAGGTCCAGGTCGCCGGCCTCGCCGGGCGCGAGCACGATCGCCACTGCCGCCTCGATCTTGCCCGGTCCGGTGGCGCGCTCGGGGACGTGAGTCACGAGGCGCTGACGCAGGCGTTCGAGCTTGGGATGTGTCACTGGGTGCAATGCCGCACGGGATCGGTGGTCCGTTCCATTGCAGTGCAATGTACTGCCGCGCGCCGTTGGGTAGACCGAGGCAGCGTTGGAACCGAGGCAGTATGTCGCGTGAACCGAAACACGAGCCCAAGTGTAGTATGTGTCCGGGCGCACTGACTCTCTTGCGCCGCTCACTATATTGTCTGCGGGCGATTGCCCTTGACCGCGACGCGCTACTTTCTCAGGGAGGTACGTATCAGAAGCTTCGGTGTCGGACTGCTCGCTCTCGCCACGGTCGCGGCGGCGACCGCAGCCAGCCTGCTGCTGCGGCGCCGGCGTCTGGTGGCAGTGCACGCCGGTCGTTCGAAAACGGTAGATCCGCTCTACGCGGCCGGCCTGTAGCAAACGCCGGGCGGCTCCACGCTGGGGCCGCCCGGTCGCTCTTCAGCCCGTCACAGCAGGTGGCGGGTAAACCACTCCGTAGTCAGGTCCATCCCCCGCTGCAGCTCGGCAGTATATCCCGCCCACGGATGGCGCGCGCCCAATGTGTGCGTGCCCCCGGCGATGAGCTCCAGCCGGGCCGATCCTCTCGTCAGGCCGTGCAGCTTCTCTCCGTCCGACAGCGACACGGCTTCGTCCTCCTCGCCGTGCACGATGAGCCAGGGCACCCGGATCTCGGCCGCTGCTCCATCGAGATTCAGCTTGCCTTCCCTGTGAGCCTCGTAATCGTCGAGCACGTCGCGGTAAACGGGCAACACGTCACCGGTACGCATGTTCACGACGTCGATCCGCCCCTCCTCCCGCAGCTGGGCCAGCGTCGCCTCGTCCCAGCGGATCAGACTGCCGATGGCCGCCCAGGTCACGAGGGCCTTGGCCTCGCTGTGCCGCGCGCTGAACAGGATCGCCAGGCCTCCGCCCCGGCTGTGGCCGAACAGCCCCAGGGCCGTCGGCGTGGCCAGCCTTTCGACCAGTGTGCCGCCCAGCAGCGCAGCGCTCACCGTCTCCAGGTCCTTCAGGTCGCCCGAATACGTGGCGCGCCCGAAGCGCTCGGGCTCCGAGAACGACTCCCCGTCGGGGCCCACCCCGCTCCCCGAGAAGTTGAACGAGACCGCCGTCATCCCGGCTCGTGCCAGCCGCTCGGCGACGTGGGGGAAGAAGCCCCAGTCCTTGAAGCCCTTGAACCCGTGGCAGATGATCACCGCCGGGCGGCCCGCGCCCAACTCCTGGGTGCGGACCCCTCCCCGCAGCGGTCCGCCATCGGCGCCGACCAGCTCGAAAGGGGTTTTGGTAACGGTTGCCATGGCGTGCTTTGACCTCCCCGTGGACCCGAAATTAAATTCCGTATCTCGTGTGTAGTCAGCTGGGAACCGCGGCATGGGCCTGACGATGCGGCCGTCCAATCCGGCCCTCATGGCCGTGAGCCGCGCGCTTCACGGGAGCCGCGACCGGCTCATTGAGCAGTGGGCTCAATGGGTCACGAGACGTGTACGGGAGGCCCCGCACGTCCGCACCCCCACGGTCGAGCGCCACCTCGCGCTCCTCGTCGACATCCTCATCGAGTCCGCCGGCCCCCTGCGGCGCCAGGTGGCGGAACTGTGGTTCACCGCCAGCGAGGTGTATGGCCAGACCGCAGCCAACCGCGGCCTTGCCGCCGGCGAGGTGGTCGAGGAGCTGCAGCAGCTCCGCGAGATCCTGATCCACCACCTCTCAGAAACGGTTGCCACACTCCCAGCCCGCCAGTCGATGGCGGCCGTGCTGCGGCTCAACCGGATACTCGACCGTGGCATCTCGCACGCCGTGGTGGGGTACACCGACGCCCTGGTGGAGACCCTGCTGAACCGCCGGGGCGTGCCGATCGTGGCGTCCGAGCCCGAAGAGGACGAGGTGCTGCAGCGCCTGGAGCTGCTCGAGGAGGAGTTGGAGCAGCTCCGCCTCAAGAGCCGCTAGCCGACCCTAGCCCGAGACTTCCTCCCCACCGTCCACGTTCACCACGTTGCCGGTGATCCAATCTGTGCCCGGCTTCGACAGGGCCACGATCGCCTGCGCCACGTCCTCAGGCGTAGTGAGCCGTTTGTGCGGGTTGCGGTGCACCGCCTCCACGAACAGGGCGTCGCTCTCCGGGATGCGCTCCGCCGCCGGAGTCCGGGTCACCCCACCTCGCAGGGCGTTCACCGTCACCCCGTAGGGCGCGAGCTCCACCGCGAGCTGGCGCACGTGCGACTCCAGCGCGGCCTTCGCCGCCGACACGGCGCCGTAGGAGGGGATAACCCGGTTCGAGCCTGACGAGGTCATGCAGAAGATGCGCCCACCCTCGGTCATCAGGTTGCGCGCGACCACCTCCTGCGCCCAATAGACCAGCGAGTGGGCCATGACGTCGAGCGTCATGTTCATGCCCCGCTTCGTGACCGCGTCGTCCGCGATGTACGGCTTGAGCGTGCCGAACGCCAATGAGTGCATGAGAACCGCGACCGTGCCGCCGTTCTTCTCGATGTCGTCGACGAGCGCGTTCAGCACCTCGTTGCGCTTCTCCTCGTCCGCCGCGTTCACGTTGAAGAACAGGGCTCGCCGACCGCTGGACTCGATGTCCTCCTGGATGTCCTTGGCGCGCTGCTTGCCAGCGCCCCGGTCCAGATGCACGCCGCAGATGTCGTACCCGGCCTTCGCCAGCTCCCTGGCAGTGGCCTCGCCGAACCCGCTCGACGCTCCCAAGATGAGCGCCCAGCGTGGTACCGTCCTCTGTGCGTGTCTCACGGAGTCCTCCGGTCACAGAGCCGTCGAAAGGGATACAACCTAGCCTAACTCGGGGTGTCTCGCCATGCCTCCGAGCGAGCCTGCCGGGTGGCCTCCTCCGGTCATCCTCGATAGGTTGGTACCCGACCCATCCCCTCGGCTCCGGGATTGACTCCCGATCCCGCCCTCCCACCACCCGGAGCACAGGATGGGTCAAGCGCACGGAGAGCGGACGCGGATGAGTATCGACTATCTCCTCACTGAAGAACAGCGAATGATCAAGGACCTCTGCCATCAGATCGCAGAGGAGCAGATCAAGCCGGTCGCGGCGCGCTACGACGAGACCGCGGAGTTCCCCTGGGACATCGTGAAGATCTTGGCCGACGCCGACATCTTCGCGGTTCCGATTCCGGAGGAGTACGGGGGGATGGGCGGCGGGGTACTCGAGACGGCCCTGGTGACCGAGGAGCTCTCGTGGGGCTGCGCCGGCATCGCGCTGGCCCTCGGCGGAACGGGGCTCGGGACCTACCCCATCCTCCTGTTCGGCAGCGACGAACAGAAGCAGCGCTACCTGCCATCCATCGCCCGGGGTGAGAAGCTGGCAGCGTTCGCCATCACCGAGGCGGATGCCGGCTCCGATGCGGCCCGCATCCGCACCACTGCCACCAAGGACGACGACCACTACGTCCTGAACGGCACGAAGCAGTGGATCACCAATGGGGGCGAGGCGGAGGTCTACACGGTCATCGCGCTCACCGACAAGGCCAAGGGCGCCCGGGGAGCCAGCGCGTTCATCGTGGACAAGGACACGCCGGGCCTCGAATTCGGCAAGAAGGAGAACAAGCTCGGCATCAGGGCCTCGGCCACGCGCGAGGTGATCTTCAACGAGGCACGCGTGCCCAAGGAGAACCTCATCGGCCGCGAAGGCATGGGGTTCATCGTCGCGCTCAAGACGTTCGATCGCGCGCGCCCCGGTGTGGCGGCGCAGGCGGTCGGGATCGCGCAACGCGCTCTCGACGAGGCAGCTCACTACGCACGGGTCCGCAAGCAGTTCGGCCACCCCATCGCCTCGTTCCAGGGCGTGCAGTTCATGCTGGCCGACATGGCGATCCAGGTGGAGGCCTCCCGCGCGCTGGTCTACTCGGCCGCCCGCATGATCGACACCGGCGCAAAGGACATCGCAATGGCCTCGGCCATCTGTAAGACCCACGCCTCCGACGCGGCCATGAAGGTCACGGTGGACGCCGTGCAGATCTTCGGCGGGTACGGCTACATGAAGGAGTATCCGGTCGAGAAGCTGCTGCGCGACGCCAAGATCACGCAGATCTACGAGGGGTCGAACGAGATCCAGCGGAACGTGATCGCCGCGAACCTGCTCAAGGAGAGCATGGCAAAGGACTG
>CAYGBV010000036.1:0-9836 GCA_964348295.1 uncultured Gemmatimonadaceae bacterium | reverse complement strand
AGCCGCTGTGCGGGTCCTTGCCGACCCCACGCCGGAGAAAGTGAGCGACGCCATCGATCACATCGTACGGCACCGGATCGAGGCGGGGCAGTTGGAGGAGGCGCCGCTCACCTACGCGCAACTCGCCCGCATGAAGGAGGAGTTCGAGCGGGTCCTGGGTGGCGCGTACCACAATCGCATTGACTACCCGGCGGCGGGTGGCGGGATCGGCGCGGACTGGGAAGCGGCGTCCGAGGCGTGACCTGCGGGTGACCGACCCGGACGCGGCGCTGGGGGTCCCGGCCGCTACGGTGCGGCGCTGGGCCGGCGCCGTATTGGACGGCGAAGGGATCGGCCGTGCCTGCCTCAGCATCACCTTTCTCGGCGGCCGGAAGATGCGGGGATTGAATCGGCGCGCCCTGGGGCGTGACCGGGCCACGGACGTGATCGCATTTCGCCTGCCGCACCTGGATCAGCTCATCGGAGACATCTACATCTGCCCTTCGGTGGCGCGCCGCGCGGCCCGTGAGGCCGGCGTCTCCGAGCGCGAGGAGATCCTGCGCCTGGTCGTGCACGGTGTGCTGCACGTGCTGGGGCACGAGCATCCCGAGGGGGCGCGGAGAGTCGCCTCGCCAATGTGGCGGCGGCAGGAACGGTACGTGGAGCGGCTCCACGGGAGCAGGCCGAGATGAGTGATCCGTGGGTGACGCTGGCCTCCGCGCTCGTGGCGGCCGCAGCGGCCCTGTGGGCCGGGCTGCTCGTTTTGGCTGACGAGGCTCCCACGCTGCCCCGCGCGCTCGGCGACGCGCCCTCCGCCGCCAGCGAGCCGGTGCCGCTGCACCGTGCGCTCCAGGTCGCCCGCATGGCGCTGCTGGTCGTGGCGGGTGCGGCGGCGGCTGGCGCGCTGGCCTGGTGGCGGCGACCGCCGCCGGAAGCGGCGCTGGCGGTGGCGCTCCTGGGCGCGCTGCTCTATCTAGTCGCCGATGTGCTGCCCCGTGGGATCGGGGTGTTGCTGCCCCGGCTGGCGGGGGCCGCCGTTCCCGTGGCACGCCGCAGCCTGGTCCCATTCCGCCCGCTGCTGGGCCTCGCCACCAGCACTGTGCGTCTACTGCAGCACGTCCTTCCCCCGAGTACACCACGGGCGGAGTCGCTGGGCCTGGGGCAGCGAGACATGCTGGCCGGGATCGTATCGCTGCGTGAGGAGACGGTGGCCGAGGTCATGACGCCGCGCCTAGACATGCGGGCCATCGAAGCCGAGGCGGAGTGGCGCGAGGTAGTCGAGGCTCTGCGACGCTCAGAACACGCCCGACTCCCCGTGTACCGGGAGGACCTCGACAGCATCATCGGAATCCTGTACGCCAAGGACCTCACACCGGTGGTCGCCGGCATCGCGCGCCATCCGCCCCGCTGGCAAGACCTGGTGCGGCCCGCCCAGTTCGTTCCCGAGTCTAAGTCCCTGGCGGTCCAGCTACGCGACTTCCAGCGCGGGCGCAGCCACATCGCGATAGTGGTGGACGAGTTCGGCGGCACCTCGGGACTGATCACGCTCGAGGACATCCTTGAGGAGGTGGTGGGGGAGATCTACGGCGAGTACGACCGCGAAGAGGCCCCGCCCGTGACGAGCGAAGGAGACGACAAGTTCTGGGTGGACGGGACCGTCACGCTGGACGATCTGTCGGAGGCTCTCGGCACCACCATCGACCATGCGGACGTGAGCACGGTGGGTGGGCTCATTTACTCGGAGCTGGGGCGCGTGCCACGTCCTGGTGAGGAGCTGCGCATCGGTGAGTTCCGGGTCGTGGTGGAGCAGGTGATCCGCCGGCGAGTGCGTCGGGTGTACTTCGAGCGGCGTCCGGAGCATGCTGCCGGGGAGGGAAAGGAGCGCGCGCCGTGACGGCCTGGCTTCTCGTCGGCGCCGGAGGCCTTGCTGCGACCGTTGGTATGCTGGCGGCCGTAGCGGCGGCGGCGGTCCGGCGGGTCGATCTATACCGCTGGGCCGCGGGAGGGAGGCCCGGCGGCGCCGCGGCCAGCCTCCTGCTGGAGGCCCCCGGGCGCATCGTGCGGGCCGCGCAGGGTCTGGTGACGAGCGGGGTGCTCCTCTCTGGTTTCGGGCTCGCGGCGCTCACGGCCGATCTCCCCGAGCCGCTGGCCGTCGCGGCGATCCTGTTGGTAGCGGTCCCCCTCGTCTTGATGGTGACGTACGCGCTGCCCAGGGCCATGGGGCGGCGCTGGCCCGACGCGATCTTGCGTCGGGTCATCCCGCTGCTGCGGCGACTCGCGGGGGTGTTCGCTCCATTTGCGCCCGCGGCGTCCGCAGCACGCGTGCGTGCAGCCCTCGACGCACGCCCACATCCGGCCCGCGCCGACGAACAGCACGACGGAGAGGAGCTTCCCGTGCTTTCCGGCGTGCTGGCGTTCACCGAGCGGCCCATCCGTGAGGTGATGACGCCGCGCACCGAGATCGTGGCGGTTCGGGAGGGTGCCTCGCTAGAGCAGGTCGGCCGCGTGTTCGCCGAGTCGGGTTATTCGCGGCTGCCGGTCTATCATGAATCGCTGGACAACATCGGCGGCATGATCTACGCCTTCGACCTGTTCCGCATCACACCGGGGGCCGAGCTCCCGTTGCGTCCGGTCTCCACGGCACCGGGCTCGAAGAGATGCGCCGACCTGTTGTTCGAGATGCAGCGGGAGCGACACCAGGTCGCCGTCGTGTTGGATGAGTACGGTGGCACAGCCGGCATCGTCACGTTCGAAGACCTGCTCCAGGAGTTGGTCTCCGACATCTTCGGAGAGCAGGAGCCGCGCCGCGAGCGAGACGAACCGGCACCCGAGCTGGTCGAAGCCACCGGCGCCACATCCACCGAGGAGATCGCAGTGCGATTCGGGGTGGAGCTCCCGGGCGACACCGAGACCATTGGGGGCTTGCTCGCTCGCGCCGCCGGACGTATTCCCCAAACGGGGGAGCGCTACGTGCTCGGCGGTCTCGAGTTCGATGTCCTGGCGGCCACCCCCACACGACTCGAGCGGGTCCTAGTGCGGCGGGGGCCTGTACCGACGATTCCGCTGCGGGGGAGTAAGAGACCGTGAACATCTCGGCCAGGAAACTGCGGCGCTACTTCTTTACCGGGCTCATCGTGATCGCACCGGTGGGCGTCACCGCCGTGGTGCTCGTCTGGCTGTTCCAGCAGATAGACGACATTCTCGGCACGCCGCTGCGCACCCTGCTTGGCTTCCGCATCCCGGGGCTCGGACTGGTGCTGCTCGTGGCACTCGTCACGGCAGTGGGGTGGGCGGTTCATCGGGCCGCGGGGCGGCAGATCCTGCACTTCTGGAACGAGGCGCTGGCCCGCTTTCCGCTGACGGGCCGGATCTACAACGCCATGAGCCAGATCGTGCAGACCGTCGTGGGCGAACGGCACAGCTTCTTCCGACGGACCGTGCTCATACCGTACCCGACCGAGGGTCTCTGGGCCGTGGCGTTCGTGACCAACGAAGACGCTCCGGTCATGTCCGCCATCGTGGGCGAGCCGTGCGTCAACGTGTTCGTGCCCACCACACCCAACCCCACGTCGGGGTTCATGCTCGTGGTGCCCAAGACCAAGATCAAGGAAGTGGCCATCAAGATCGACGAGGCCATGAAGCTCGTCATCTCCGCGGGCGCGGTCAGCCCCCACGAAGAGGCACCCTCTTTCCGCCGGCGCGGGCTGGACTTGGAATCGCTCCTCAAGGACTCCCAGGGATGAACGAGCAGCAGGAACTCGTCCTGGACGAGTTGCGGCAGCTGGCGGAATCGGGCGACGTGGCCCGGTTTCTCGCCCGCGCCAGGGAGCTGCAGCCGGCCGACCTCTCCGACGTGCTGGCGGGGCTCGAGCCGGACTTGCAGCTGCGCCTGGTGCAGACGCTGCCACCGGAGATCGTCTCGGAGGCATTGGCCGAGATGGAAGAGGAGGAGCACCCCGAGGAGCTCCTCGCCGCGTTGGGACCGGAGCAGGCGGCTGACATCGTCGAGGAGCTGGAGGACGACGACGCCGTCGACCTGATCGCCGAGCTTCCCGCCGAACAGGCCGCGCGCATCCTGAGGCACGTCGCCGACCGCGCCGACATCGAGCGGCTGCTGGTCTATGACGAGGAGACCGCCGGCGGCAGGATGACCGCCCACGTCGTGGCGGTGGCGGACACTGCCAGCGCCGGTGAGGCGATCGCGGAGGTGCGGCGCCAGGCCGAAGAGGTCGAGGAGTTTTACCAGATCTTCGTGGTGGACGACCAACACCGACTGGTTGGCATTCTCCCGCTGCAGCGCATGGTGGTGGCCCAGCCCGAAACACCGGTCAAGGAGATCATGGAGCCGCCGCCAGTGTCCGCTCCCCCCGAAGCCGACCAGGAGGAGGTCGCCAGGCTGATGAGCCGCTACAACGTGCCGGCGGTGCCGGTGGTCAGCCCGGAGGGCAAGCTCCTCGGTCGCGTCACGTTCGACGACGTGATCGACGTGGTGGAGGCAGAGCAGACGGAAGACCTGCTCAAGTTCGGCGGTGGCGCCGGCGACGAGCAGCTCGCGGGTACCTGGTTCCACGCGGTGCGGAGCCGGCTTCCCTGGCTCTATCTCAATCTGTTCACGGCGTTCTTCGCCGGGGCCGTGGTGCTCGCGTTCGAGGACACGATCAGCCAGATCGTGGTGCTTGCTGCCATCATGCCCATCGTGGCGGGGCTCGGCGGGAGTGCGGGAACGCAGGCGCTGGCTGTCACGGTGCGGCGGATCGCCCTGGGCATGATCCCGGCCCGCAGCGGCATGACGCTGGTGGGCAAGGAAATGGTGGTCGGCATGATCAATGGTCTGGCGATTGGCGTGGTCGTGGGGCTGGTCACGGTGGCGGCCGGGCGGCCGTGGGCTCTCGGTCTCGTGGTCACGATGGCCATGTGGGGCAGTCTCATCGTGGCCGCGACGGTCGGCGCGGCCGTTCCCCTGGTGTTGCAGCGCCTGGGGGTGGATCCGGCCGTGGCCAGCTCCGGCTTCGTCACGGCCGTCACGGACATCGCCGGGTTCTTCATTCTCCTGGGACTGGCAGCCACGCTGCTGCTCAACGGCAACTAGCGCAGTGGGTTGCGGGTCCGACCTGCCAGGCGCGAACTTAGATACGACATGCACCCCAACGGCCTCGTCGAAGGCATCCGGCAGCGGAACATCCCATCGCTGGCTCGAGCCATCTCGCTGGTCGAAAACGGGCGGAACGGGTACGAGGCGCTCCTCTCGGCGCTCCATCCCATGGTTGGCCGGGCGCACCGGATCGGTATCACCGGTCCGCCCGGGGCGGGGAAGTCCACGCTGATCGAGCGCCTGGTGCAGGCCTACCGCACCGCCGACCTGACGGTCGGGGTGGTGGCCGTGGACCCCACGAGCCCCTTCACGGGCGGCGCGCTGCTGGGCGACCGGATCCGCATGGATGCATTGACGCTCGATCCCGGTGTCTACATCCGCTCGATGGCGTCTCGCGGCGGGGTGGGGGGCCTCGCCACCACGACCCGCGAGGTATGCGACGTGCTCGACGCGTTCGGGTTCGAGCGGATCATCATCGAGACCGTGGGCGTCGGACAGTCGGAGCTCTCCATCGCCGGGAGCGCGGATACCGCAGCTCTGGTGCTGGTGCCGGAATCCGGTGACGGCGTTCAGGTCCTGAAGGCGGGGGTGATGGAGATCGCGGATCTCTATCTGGTGAACAAGGCCGACCGCCCCGGCGCCGACCGGTTGGTGCAGGAAGTGGAGATCATGCTGGGGATCAGGCGTGGAAACGCGTTTCGCCACGTGGGGCCGCATCACCGACCCGGCGATGCCCCTGCCCCGGGAAGCGGGAAGCGGGAAGCGGGAAGCGAGGAGTGGGAGCCGCCCGTGCTCACGGCGGTGGCGGTGAAAGGGGAGGGAATCGACGCGCTCATCCAGGCGTTCGATGAGCACTACGGTTTCCTGGAACGGTCGGGACAGCTCGAGGCGTTGCGCAGGGAGAGGCTCGCCAGGCACACGCGCGAGGTGGTGGAGCGGGCGTTGAGCGGGATGATCTGGCGTGAAGGGGACGGCGAGGCACGGCTGAAGGCGGGGCTCGACGATGTGGTGCAGGGACGGAGCAGCCCGTACAAGCTCGCTCATGACATCGTGCGCGGCCTACAGGAGGGCAGTGGTCGATGACGGACAAGAAGGATCGACATCGCTGGCGCGAGGACTTCGAGGCGGGCTCCAAGCGGCCCATCGACTTCGTGACGCAGAGTTCGGCCGAGGTCGAGCCGCTCTACACCCCGGCAGACCTGGATGATACCGAGTACGAGCGGGACCTCGGCTACCCTGGCTGCTATCCGTACACTCGCGGCATTCATCCCACGATGTACCGCGGCCGCCTGTGGACCATGCGTCAGTTCTCGGGGTTCGGGACGGCCGAGGACACGAACCGGCGCTACAAGTTCCTGCTCGAGCGGGGCCAGACCGGGCTCTCCGTCGCGTTCGACTTCCCGACGCTAATGGGCTACGACTCCGACCACGCCCGGGCCGAGGGCGAGGTGGGGAAGTGCGGGGTCGCGATCTCATCCTTGGCGGACATGGAGACCCTGTTCGATGGGATTCCGATGGAGCGAGTCTCGACGTCCATGACGATCAACGGCCCGGCGGCCATGCTGTTCTGCTTCTACGTGGCCGCCGCGGAAAATCAGGGCGCCGACATCAGCAAGCTGAGGGGCACGGTCCAGAACGACATGCTGAAGGAGTACATGGCGCAGCATGCGTGGATCTATCCCGTCGAGCCAGCTCTCAAGATCATCGTGGACATGTTCGAGTGGGCCTCGCAGCACACGCCGCTGTGGAACACGATCTCGATCAGCGGCTACCACATCCGCGAGGCCGGGGCCACGGCCGTGCAGGAGATGGCGTTCACCCTGGCAAACGGATTCGAGTACGTTGAGCGAGGCATGAGCCGCGGACTCGACGTAGACGAGTTCGCGCCGCGCCTCTCGTTCTTCTGGGACGTCCACAACGATTTCTTCGAGGAGATCGCCAAGATGCGCGCAGCGCGGCGCATCTGGGCGCGGCACATGCGGGAGCGCTACGGTGCGAAGGACCCCCGCTCGTGGAAGATGCGCTTCCACTGCCAGACCGCGGGCGTGTCGCTCACAGCGCAGCAACCGATGAACAACGTGGTGCGAGTCGCCTACCAGGGTATGGCTGCGGCGCTGGGCGGCACTCAGTCGCTCCACACCAACTCCTTGGATGAGACTCTGGCTCTCCCGACCGAGGACGCGGTGAAGCTCGCGCTCCGTACCCAACAGATCCTCGCGTTCGAGACCGGAATCGCCAACGTGATAGATCCGCTGGCCGGATCCTACTACGTCGAGGCGCTCACCGATCGCATGGAGCGTGAGGCGGAGGCATTGTTCGCAGAAATTGATCGCATCGGCGGCGTGGTGAAGGGTATCGAGGGCGGATGGTTCCAGCGTCGGATCCACCAGAGCGCGCTGCGGTTCCAGCACGAAGTGGACCAGAAGCGGCGCATCGTGGTGGGTGTGAACGACTACGTGGATCAGGACGGCGAGGAGCTGGAGATCCTCAAGGTGAGTGAGGAGCCCGGTAATCTCCAGCGCCGACGTCTGGCCCAGCTGCGAAGCCGGCGCGACGAGGGCCGGGTGGAGCGCTCGCTTACCGAGCTCCGGTCGGCCGCCGCCCGGGACGACAACGTCATCCCGTACATGCTGGAATGCGCCCGTGCGTACTGCACCCTCTACGAGATTCGCCACGCCCTGGAGGAGGTCTACGGTGCATACCGCGAACCCGTCTTCTTCTAAGCGTCTGACCGTGTCTCGCGGCGGCCGCTCGGCGAGCGCCGGCGACCAGGCCGCGACGCTGCAGCCCATCGTGGATTGGCTTGCGGATCTGGGGATCACCGAGCACTGGGTGGTGTCGTGCTATCTCAAGCTCGAGCCCCGGGACCGCAGCCGTGGGAAGTATCTCATCAAGCTCAAGAACCGCATCAAAGAGCAACTCAAATGGCTGGAGCAGCGCGGCGTGGCACGGCAGGAGCGGGAAACAGTGGAGCGCGACCTGGACCGCGTCCGGAAGTACCTGGAGCATCCCGGCAACCTGGGTGCGGGCCAGGGGATTGCGCTGTTCGCCTGCGAGCCGCTGAACCTGTTTGAGGCCATTCCCCTCCCCTGGGTGTTCCGCTCGCGGCTCTCCGTGGACCACTCGCCGCTCATCAGGGAGGCTGCGGCTCTGAACGACGAGTTCGGGCGCGTGCTGTGCGTGGTGTACGACCGGACCAGCGCGCGATTCTTCGCGGTGACGGCGTTCGGGGTAGAAGAGTTCCCCGGCCTCGCGCCCGGCGACACGACCCGGGCCGGGCGGTTCCACGGCCCTGCCGGTGTGTCCCGGCCGGGGCTCGGTGCGGCCGGCGAGCACCGCTACCACCAGCGCATCCGGGAGGAGAAGCAGCGCCACTACGCCAACATCGCACAGCGCCTGTTCGAGGCTTCACGGGAGCAGGCAATTCGGGGACTCGTACTGGCAGGCACCGGTTCCCATGCCGATGCGGTGGAGCCCCATTTGCACCCGTACCTGGCCACGCAGGTGTTGGGCGCGACGAAGCTCAACTGCAAGACCGCCACCCCTGCCGAGGTCATGGAAGCGGTGCTCGCCGTGCGGCGGCAGTCCGAGCGACACCTCGAGGCCGGATACGTCGACGCCTTGCACCAGCGGCTCGGCACCGGTTGGGCAGTGAACGGCATCGAGCCGGTGCTCAGGTCACTGGCCCAGGGGCAGGTGCGCACTCTGTTCGTGGATCCCACGGTGGAACAGGCCGGGTTCCGGTGCAACAGCTCGGGCCGCCTCACGACGTCGGCCGCGGCGTGCGACGCCGAGGGGGATCCCGAAGCGGTGCCCGACGTCGTGGACGAGGCGATAGAGGAGGCGCTACGGCAGGGCAGCAACGTCGAGGTGGTCGAAGACGGAAAGGCACGGACGCGCGTCGATGGGCTCGCGGCCGTGCTGCGCTTCAAGACGCGGTGAGTCGATGAACCCGCTCCCGCTTGTTTCGCGTTTCCGGGCTAACTAGGTTGCGCGCACCATGACCTCACATGTGGAGTCCGCTCGTCCCATCCGCGTGCTCGTCGGTAAGCCGGGTCTGGACGGTCACGACCGGGGGGCCAAGGTGGTCGCGGCAGCCCTGCGCGACGCGGGGATGGAGGTGATCTACACGGGTCTGCACCAGACCCCGGAGATGATCGCCACGGCGGCCGTACAAGAGGACGTCGACGTCGTTGGGCTGTCGATTCTCTCCGGCGCGCACATGACGCTGTTCCCCCGGGTGCGCGCGCTGCTCGACGAGGCCGGGCGACAGGACGTACTGCTGATCGGTGGCGGCATCATCCCGCCGGAGGAGATCGAACTGCTCGAGCAGCAGGGCGTCGCGAAGCTGTTCGGGCCGGGAACCCCCAGCCAAGAGATCGTCGACTACATCGTCTCGTGGTCGGCGAGTCGCGCCGCATGACGACCGGCGAGTCGGTTACCCACCACTCCCGTCTGCGCGAGCTCACCGACGAGTATCGCGAACTCGCCGTTCGCCTCGAGCAGGGAGGTGGGCCGGCGAGGATCCAGAAACAGCACGACCAGGGCAAGCTGACGGCCCGCGAGCGGGTGGGTCGGCTGCTCGACCCCGACACCCCGTGGCTGGAGATCGGGCTGCTCGTGGCGTACGACCGGTACGACGGTCAGGCTCCGGGGGCAGGGGTCATCACCGGGGTCGGCGTGGTAGCGGGCCGGCACGTCGTGATCGTCGCCAACGACGCCACGGTGAAGGCCAGATCGGGGTGGCCCGAGACTATCAGGAAGA
>CAYGBV010000035.1:0-45751 GCA_964348295.1 uncultured Gemmatimonadaceae bacterium | reverse complement strand
CCACCAGGGCTTCGGCGAGCGCCTGGAACATGGGAACATCGCCGCGCTCGAGCTTGGGCTTCCAATCAATTGCCATCGTGTTCCTGCCGCATGAGTGTCACACAGTCGGGCACGTGACGCGCCCCCGGGCCTGCTCCAATCCCAGGTCCTCTCTCACGCGCACCAGGATTCTCTCGGCCTCCTTGATGAAGAGGTCGAAGTCCTCGTTCCGGCTACGGTGATTGCACACGCACACCCGCAGCGTGAAGCGATTGTCAAGCACGGTGGCGGATGGCACCGCGATTCCGCGCTCTTGCAGGCGCATGAGCAACTCCCGGTTGACCTGCTCGACGACTCCCCTGTCGCAGCCGCGAGGCTCGTGCCGGAAGGCGACGATGTTCAACGTGACGGGCGCGACACGAACGAAGAAGGGAGAGGCGTCCACCAGGTCGCCCAGGTATCGCGCCTGCCGGACGTTCTGGGCCACTAACCGGCCGAACTTGTCGAGGCCATGCTCCTTGAGAGCCAGCCACACCTTCAATGCCTTGAACCCTCGAGACAGCTGGGGACCCCTGATGTTGCTGCTGTCCTCCTGGCGCGCCGGCCCGCGATCGAGCGACCGCAGGTACTCCCCGCCCACCGTGAAGGATCGGCGGTGGGCCTCCCGGTCCCGTGTCAAGACGCACCCCGCTTCGTAGGGAGCGTGCATCCACTTGTGGAAGTCGAACGCCAGGGAATCCGCGCGCTCGATGCCGGCTACCAGAACCCGCGTTTGGGGAGACAGGGCGGCCATGGCCCCAAAGGCTCCGTCGACGTGGAACCACAGCCGCTCCCTTGCGGCGACGTCGGCCAGCGAGACCAGGTCGTCCACGGCGCCCGTGTTGATCGTGCCTGCGGTTCCCACCACTGCAAAGGGCTTCCGCCCGGACGCGCGGTCCCGCCCGATAGCGGAGATCAGCTCGGGGATGCGGATCCGGTAGCCGTCGTCAACCGGGATCAGGCGTACGCCGTTTTCCCCCAAGCCGAGTATCTTGGCAGCCTTCAGAACCGAGGAGTGGACCTCCCGCGACGCGTAGAGCACTGGAGGCGGCACCCCAGCCAGGCCGTTCACTCCGACATCCGTGCCGATTCTGGTGTCCCGCGCGATCGTCAGGCCCACCAGGTTGGCCACCGAGGCGCCGCTGGTGATGATGCCGCCCGCCTGCCTCGGAAAGCCCAGCGCCGCCGTCATCCAGCGGAGCAGCTGCGCCTCCACGCGCGAGGAACTGTCGTTGAACAGTCCGGTGATCGGGTTCAGGCCCGCCGCCAGGCACTCGGCCAACATGCCCGTGGGAGAGCCGGTGCCGGCGGCCCAGCCCCAGAACCGGGGATGCAGGTTCCCGACCGGATAGGGAAGCACCAGCGTTTCGAAGTCCTCGAGCGCGGTCGCCGTGCCGACGCCTTCCGCCGGCGGTCCCTCCAGAAACCGACGTTCCAGCTCTTCCGGCACCTGGCGCCAGACCGGACGGTGCCGGATGTCCCGCTGAAGGTCGATCATTCGATCGACGGCGCCGTGGGCAAGGCGGCGGAACTCTTCCCAATCCGCCGGGTCGAGGGTCTCCTCCTGAGACCGCTGGACTGCAGGCACCTCGCGGCTCCTCGGCTGGCCGGCGGCTCAGATACCGTCCGCCAGAATGATTTCGGCTTTGGCCGTCTCGTGCCGGATCCTGCGAGCGGGCGCATACTCGGGCGAGTCGAACCACTCCCGCGCCCGAGCCATGGATGGGAACTCCAGCACGACCACCCGCTTGGGGGTCGTAGTCCCCTCCACCAGTTCGGACGCACCGCCGCGCACCACGTAGCGGCCGTCATACTGCGCGACCGTCAGAGCCGCGAGCTGCTTGTACTCCTCATAGCCGACCGGGTCCGTCACTTCGACGTTGGCGATCACATATGCCGGCATTGGTGGCCTCCTCGTGCTGCGTCGCCGCGATGGAAGAGGCTTCCCCCGTCTGCCCCGCCCAACGGCGGCTCCAGTCGCGGTGCGCGCATCGGACAATGTATCGCCAATATACTGGTACATCTCTAGCCGTGCAACATTCTAGGACGACCACGCGTTTAACGTATGTAATGCTATCTGTCGCCGTGGAGATGACGGATGAGCCATTCGATCCCCGGAGGCGCAGGCGTCGTGCGTTTCATGACATACTGATATTGTAGTGGTACAATCGTACCTCGGTTGTATGGGCGGCGGGTGACGTCCTTCTCACCCCGGACATGGGAGGTCAACTGAGATGAAGCCGATTGAGACTGCTCAACCGAAGAGCGGAGCCCGGCAGGCCCTCGGCCGCCGGGAGTTGCTCACCCGCACGGCCCCGGCCTGCGCCTTGGCGTGTCTCGGCTTGGGACGTTTTCCGTCCCTCGCCTCCGCCACCGTTCCCTGGGTCCAACAGGATGTGCACAAGTTCGATGTCAAAAGCGCTCGGGAACTCTCGTCGCGGGACATGACGCGGATGCAGAACCAGGGGTACATCGAGTTCATCGGTACGCTGCGGAGCGAAGTCGGGGACGAGGAGACGATCCGCCTGCTGAACGCGAACTCCGCGGCCATCGGGCGTCGCGTTGGCGAACAGCAGGCCCGCAGGGCGGCGGATACGAGCTTCCCGACCTTTACCGCCCAGTTCCGGCCACCCCGTTACGCGAATGCGCTCACCCATGAGGTGGTGGAGGACACTGAGAGCGCATTCGGTCTTCGCGTGACCGAATGCGTGTGGGCCGATGTCTTCCGTGAGGCGGGCCTGGGGGGCGAGATCGGGCACGCGGCCGTCTGCAACATGGACTACCACTGGCCTCCGGCCTTCAACCCCAAGTTCAGCATGGAGCGTAACCGCACGCTGATGCAGGGGCACGACCACTGCAATCACCGGTACCTGTCCGGGGGTTGATCCGGTGTCGAGCCATTCTAAGGGGTGCAGGAGCGGCGGCTAGCGGAGGGTCACCCCCCGTCGACACCGCCGCTTCCTGATCCTGCGGTTGCTACACCTCCCGTCGGCGTGCCGGCAACCGATCTACTGCGCAACGGACGACGCGCTGCCGTGTCGCAACCCGCTGCGCCGTCATCGTGAGTCACGACGAACGCCGGAGCGCCGCTGCTCTGACTGGTCGCTAGGCAGACCCGGGGGGTCTCCCCAGGCCGGGCGTCAATCCCAACCGTACCTCGATCTGGCTCAGGATCTCGGAGGCGTAGTCGTCTCTCGCCTGCGTCTGTTTGGCTAGGCGGCGGCGACTGAGCACGCGCACGATCGTCTCATCTCCGGCCGCTTCCACTACCACGCGTGCCATGCTGCCGAGGCTGCCCGAGCGTGAGAGGGACAATCCTCTGGTGCCGATCACCATGCAGGTCGATCTCGCGTAACACTGGGACTCCTTAAGGCCCAGGCCGGCGGCCACGACCGCTTCGGGAACCACAGCCATAACTGAGTCGAACGGGACCGGAAAACGGCTGGCGACCCCGTGGTCGAGAGGCTCTGAACGAATCCCACCGACAGTGGCACAGGCGACAAGCACGAGGGAGGCTGGAATCAATGTGCCTGGTGCACGGTTCATCATGGGACGGTTCTCCGCTGCTGTTCACAGCCAGATCGTGCAAGAACCGAGCCCCGCGCTGGCACGAGTTAACCGCGTGTAGGCAGCCAGGTTAGAGCACGTTTCCGCTACGCCGTTGCCTCATTGGAGGGACGGCTCACGCTTCATGTGTCTCGGAGGCGGACAGACGGACCCAGCGCGGTCGGTCTGCAGCCGGCGCCGGCGAGAGGGGCGCCGGGGCACCCGCTGGGTCAGCGAGAGCCGATCTGTGCCGCTGCAACCATCGGTCCTCTTGATGCGTCAAACCGGTAAACCTGTGCGACCCCGCGACTGGACATCTGGAGGCACTTCATGTCCGCCCTGAAACGTCTCGGCATGGTTGTTGCCCTGTTTTCCACCTTCGCGCCCCCCCTCGCAGACGAGGCCCTCGCTCAGACTGGTGAAGGAGGCGTGCGGGCGCTCGAGCGGCCCGTCGCAAACCCGGTGGTGGCCTCGCCCGGATACCGCCGAGCCCTGTTGAACGGGACCCGGACTGAGCGCGGGGTGCCCGGCCCGAACTACTGGCAGCAGTCGGCGCACTATGCCATTGACGCCCGGCTCGACGTCGCCGAGAAGCGGCTCGAGGGCACCACGCGCATCCTGTACCGCAACGCATCGCCGGACTCTCTGCGGCGGCTCGTGGTGCAGCTGACCCAGAACTTCCATCGCGACGACGTGCCGCGTCTCCGCGCGGCCGAGATCACCGGCGGGTACGCCGTCTCGCGCGTTGCGGTCGCGGGCCAGGCGCTCGAGGAACTGCAGCGCCTGAATAGAGCTGGCTATCAAGTTCGTGGCACGAATCTCTACGTCCTCCCACCGAAGCGGGTAGCGCCGCGCGACTCGGTGGTGCTGGAGCTGGCGTGGAGCTTCACGGTCCCCGAGGTCGGTGCCGGTGGGAGGATGGGCTGGAACAGCGACGACTTCTTCTTCCTGGCCTACTGGTACCCGCACATGGCGGTGTACGACGACGTGGTCGGCTGGCACACCGATCCGTTCATGGGAGTGGCGGAGTTCTACGCGGGGTTCGCCGAGTATGACGTGACGCTCGACGTGCCCGAGGGCTGGCTGGTGCAGGGCACGGGGCGGCTGCTCAACGAGCGCGAGGTGCTGCCGGATCCGATCATCCGGCGTCTGCGCCAGGCCGAGGCGAGCGACACGGTGGTGCACGTGATCACCGAGCAGGACTTCGGGCCGGGGTCTGCCACGCGCCGGAGTCCAGACGGCCGGCTGCGCTGGCACTTCGTCGCGGACTCGGTGCGCGATGTGGCCTACTCGATAACCCGTGCCTCGCTGTGGGACGCCGTGCGCACCGACGTGGGCGATCGTACCGGCGATGGGCGGCCGGAGTACGCCCGGGCCCAGGCCATCTATCGGCCGGCGCATGAGCGCTGGCGCCAGGTCGCCCGCTACGCGCAGCACAGCATCGCCTTCCTCTCGCGCCACTTGGGTCTGCCGTATCCCTACCCGCACGCGACCGCGGTCGAGGGCGCCGGGATCATCGGGGGCGGGATGGAATACCCGATGATGACGCTGATCGGCGGGTACGACCAGCGCAGCGACACGGCGATGTACGGGGTGACGGCCCACGAGCTGGCCCACAACTGGCTGCCGATGATCGTCTCGATTGACGAGCGGCGGCGTGCGTGGATGGACGAGGGGACCACGAGCTTCAACGATTGCGCCGCCTCGGCGGACTTCTTCCCGGGCTATGACTCGGAGCCGTTCGAGTTCGCGGGCTACATACGCCAGGCGAACACGGGACACGAGGGCGCGCTGATGCGCTACTCGGACCGCCTGGACACCCCGAGCCACTACGGCGTCCATGGCTACGACAAGCCCGCCTCGCTCCTCATCAGCCTGCGGCACCTGCTCGGAGAGGAGACGTTCTACCGCGCCTACCGGGGCTACGTGCGGACCTGGGCGTTCCGGCATCCCAAGCCGTGGGACTTCTTCAACTACTTCAACGTCGCGACCGGCCAGGACCTCTCGTGGTTCTGGCGGAGCTGGTACTACGAGACCTGGACGCTGGACCAGTCGATTGCGAGTGTCACACCGCACCGCGGCGGCACGGAGATCGTGGTGTACGATCGCGGTGATGCGCCGATGCCGGCGCGGCTCACGATCGCGCTGGCGAGCGGAGACACGCTCGAGCGCGAGATCCCGGTGACGACCTGGCTGAGCGGGACGCGGACGGCGACCGTCACGGTGCCGGGTGGGCAGACCGTGACGCGAGTCGAGATCGATGCCCGGCACGAGTTCCCGGACGTGAAGCGCAAGAACAATCTCTGGGCCGAGGAAGCGGAGGCGCTTCCAGCATCCCTGCCAGAGGCCGTGCGCAACGACCTGGTGCGCAACTGGACCCGCTTGCTGGAGCGGGGCTATCAACCCGACGGCGAGCTGCTGAGCGGATCCGTCGGTCACCGCTCGAGCGACTATCGGACGGTCACGTTGGAGGGCGGGGTGCCGTATGCGATCCTGGCCGTGTGTGACGAGGAGTGCTACGACATCGACCTCGTGCTGTCCGACGGCGCCGACTCAACGCTGGCCAGGGACACGCGGCCCGACGACACCCCGGTACTCGAGTTCACGGCTCCCGTGACCGGCCAGTACCGGCTGGAAGCCGTCATGTTCACGTGCCGAGTGAGTAGCTGCGCCTGGAGCGGGCGGATTTTCAGGCGCTAGGCGCTGCCGGTCGGCAGCGATATTGGCCGAATCCGCAGTGGTGCAGGGGCTCGGGCGAGCGCTCGGGCCAGGGCGGCGTCTCGCCGCTCAGCGCCGCGGAGTCACTTCCACGGGGCGATTCGGTGCGGTGCCCCACTCCTCGAACGAGCCGTCGTACAGGCGGATGTCGTGCCCCAGCGTGCGGGCTGCCAGCAGTACCGGCGCGGCCGCCATCCCCGTGTGGCAGTAGGCTACGACAGTATCCCCGGTCTCAACGCCAGCCTCTCTGAACAGTCGCTCGAGTTCGCTAGCTTTGCGTAGACGACCTGCCTCATCCCACAGATCCGAGTAAGGCAGATTACCCGCTCCCGGAACGTGTCCCGCCGCCACGCCCGCTGAAGCCTCAGCGCCGGAAAAGAGCTCGGCGGGCCGGGCATCCACGATGGCGTAACCCGGAAGACCCAGGTGCTCGGCCACCCAATCGGCGTTGACCACGATGCCCCGAACCGGCCTGGAGCTCAACCGACCAACCTCGAACGGCGTCACTGCGGCAGTTACGGTACGTCCTTCGTCCCGCCAGAGGCGGAGGCCTCCATCTAGTACGGAGCTCTGTGCCCCCAGGCCGATGTAGTCCAGGGCGAGAGCGACGCGGGCCGTCATGACACGCCAGTCGTTCCCGCAGTACACGACGATGCGCGAGTCATCGGAGACTCCCACAGCCTCGAAACTCGCCCTCAGCGCTTCCGGAGTCGGGAACTCGTTACGTAGACCACTGCTGGCACGCTGCACTAGAATGTCGGAGGTTCGCACGTATCGAGCGCCCGGAATGTGCTCGGCGTCGTACTCCGATTGCTCGCCGATATGGAGCAGAACGAGCTTCTCGTCGCCTAGGTGCTGCGCCAGCCATGTGGTCGTGACGAGCGGTCTTGTCCGGTCCGTGACCGGTGACTGTTGGCCCCAGGCCTGTTGAGGCTGCGTACTCAGCGTCAGGGCCGCCACCAGGCTCGGAGCCAGGCTGCAAGCGATGTGCGGTTTCACGGCTATCCTCCCGAGGCTCACTGATCGTGCTCTACGGTGCCTCGTCTGTGTGCACCGCCGGGAGCACTTCGTTCACGATCACTCCTATGATCTCCGACCAGTGCTGGCGGGCCTGCGCCTCGGGCACCCACCAATCGCACGTGGCCACCACGACGAGGTCCAGCGTGGGCACGATGACGATGAACTGGCCACCCCATCCGGTCGCGAAGTGGAAGTCGATCCCGTCGGCCTGTCCGATCCACCAGTAGTATCCGTAGTGTGAGCCGTATGGCACGGCCTGGTTCGTGCTGGTGTGCACCGATGTCGACGACGCCACCCAGTCCGCGGGCACGAGTTGCCGGTCCTCGTACGCTCCACCGTTCAGATACAGCAAGCCGAAGGCCACCATGTCCCGCGGGGTCACAATCAGACCGACGCCACCCAGATTGTAGCCGCGGTTGTCGGTCAGCCATTGTCTCTCACCGATCCCGAGGTCGCCGAAGAGATGCTGCTCGGCGAACGCCAGCGCGCTCATGCCCACCGCTTCTTGCAGGATTGCCGCCATCAGGTGAGCGGTGCCGTCGCTGTAGGCGAAGCGGGTGCCGGGCGGATCTACCAGCGGCCGCTGGAGGACGTACTCCAGCTGGTCGGGCGCTCGGATCCAGGCGGAGTACTCGGATGCGCCCGTGAAGTCGCTCCAGGCCTGCCCCGCCCTCATGGTCAATAGGTTGTCTATCGTGAGGTTGCCGATGTCTGCGGGAAGGTCGGGGGCGATGCCGCTCAGGTAATCGGCAACGGTCTCGTCCACGCCGCCGATGAATCCCTCCCTGATCGCGATTCCCACGAGGGCCGACGTCAAGCTCTTGGTAACCGACCTCACGTCGTGGAGATCATGGGGGGTCTGACCGTTGAAGTACTCCTCGCCGATGAGCGCACCCTGGTAGGCCACCAGCAGGCTCTTGATGCCCCCGATCTCGCTAGCCTGGTCATAGGCTCGCTCCAGTTGGGCGCCGTCGATGTTGGCGGGGTACCACGGGGAGTCGCTGCAGAAGACCGTGCATGCGGCCAGGAGAGCCGCCGTCAGCGGCGACGTAGGTCGCCGTGCGTTGGTGGAAGTACTTTCCTGGACTCTGTTCCCGTGCGACACGGTTGCCTCCCCGAGAACTCAACCAGTCTACAGTTCGCAGCGCAGGGCGGTTCCCAAACAGGAGAAAGGCGATCGCATTTGACCTTTCACGCAGGGAAGTGACGCGTCCAGCGGCTACCCGTCGGGAGCCGTGCCGCCCTGGAGCATGCCCCGCTCCAGCAGCCGTTCTCGCACCTCGGCGGCGACGCGCACGCCCACCTGGTCCTCCTCGTCCACGACCGTGTGCGCGCCCGCCACGTCCAGCTGCCACCGGTGCACGTGGTAGCGTGATCGCACGACGATTGTGGTGTCGGGCGCGAGGGAGCGGACCAGCTGCACGATGTGGCGCGCCGTGCTCGGGTCGGGCACGGTGACTGCGACCGCCGCCGCGGTGCGTACGTGGAGGCGCTCGAGGACCGGCTCGCGCGCCGCGTCGCCCAACAGCGCCTCCAGCCCGTACGCCCGCGCCAGCTCCAGGGTGCTCGGGTTCTGATCCACCACGAGGATGCGCAGTGATGGCTCCGCCATGAGCGTCTCGGCCACGCGCTGGCCCGCGGGCCCGAAGCCGATGAGCACGAGGTGATCGTGTGCTGCGGCGCGGCCGTCGGCCGCCTCGGCGACGGTGATCGCCGGGGTCGTGAGCCGTCCCACGGCCGTCGCCAGGCGCGGGGCGAGCGCCGCGAGGTAGGGCGTTAGGAACAACGTCACGATCAGCGATGCCACCGTCAGGTCGAACAGGTCGGACCCGACGACCCCGCCGTCGCGCGCCAGCACGGCGAGCACCAGGGAGAACTCGCCGAGTTGCGCGAGCACGGTACCCGTGGCCACGGCCGGCCCCGGCGGGCAGCGAAACAAACGCACCACGCCCGAGGTGACCGCCGTCTTGCCGACTACGATGGCCCCGACGACGACGGCGAGCAGCACTGCATGGTCGGCTACCCAGGCCGGGTCGGCCAGCGCCCCGATGGAGCTGAAGAACAGCGTAACGAACAGGATCTGAAGCGGCACGACATCGGCGCGGATCTGGGTACCGAAGGGTGACTCCGCGAGCAGCATCCCGGCCACGAACGCCCCCAGGACCGGTGAGAATCCGAGTTCGTGCGACAACCAGGCCGCCCCGGTAGCGGTGACGATGGCGAGCAGGATGGGGATGTCGCGGCTCCCGGCCGCGGCACGAGTGCCCAGTAGCCGTGGCAGCCCGTGGCTTACCACCACGTAGAGCACTCCGGCGAGCAGGGCGGCCAGTCCCAGGCCCTGCAGCAGCGCCCAGCCGACTCGGGCCGCGCCGCCGCCCACGCCCAACGCGGCCACGAGCAGCGCCGCGGGCACGATGGCCACGTCCTGCAGGAGCAAGATCCCGAGCGCGTTGCGGCCGTGCACCGCGTCGATCTCGTAGCGGTTGGCCAGCACCCGCAGCACGGCGGCCGTGCTGCTCATCGCGACTACGGCACCCAGGGCGAGCGAGGCGCGGCCGTCCAGACCGAGGGCGAGGCAGAGTGCGGCCGTCAGAGTTCCGGTGAGCACGAGCTGCAGCGTTCCGCCGCCTAGAGCGATCGCGCCTACCGAGCGCAGCCGCCGCCAGGAGAACTCCAGGCCGATGGTGAACAACAGCAGCGCGACCCCCAGCTCGGCGATGGTGGACACCGCCTCGTAGCTGGGGAGCAGGTTGAGCGCGTTGGGGCCGAGCAGGGTGCCGGCGAGCAGGTAGCCGAGCAGGGCGCTCTGCTTGAGCCGCTCGCAGAGCCCACCCAGGAGCATGGCGGCCCCGAGGAGGATCAGGATGTCGAGCAGCGCGGTCCAGAGGTCCATGTCCGCTCCCGCCGGCGTTGTGCGGCCCTCTTCGACTGTGTGAAATAACGCTCTCCGCCCTCGATTCGGGCAGAGGCATGACGGTCACGCCGACGTCGAGACTGTCGTGTCGGTGAGGGTTGGCGTGGGTGGGTCGAACAGGTGAAGTGGGCACGCGCCCCCGCGGCGCGTGCCCCTCACCCCGTGCGGCTCTCTCGCTATCGGGGCGCTACTTGATCAGCGGTAGCTCCGCGGCGAGCTGGAGGTTGAGCATCATCTGCAGCCGGTTCTCGACCTGGGCGAAGCGCGCGGCGACTACCGGTCCCAACGCCTTCGCGACCTCCTCGTAATACTCGTGAACCAGCTTCAGTTGATCTTCCTGCTGCTCGAACCACCGCTGGCCCAGCTCCTTGGCCACGTCGTCCGTCATGTTCTCGTAGTTCGTGGCGAAATCCTTGATCAGCGCCACGCGCTCGTCGCCGATCTTGCCCATCTCGAATTGGAACTCGCGATAGATCGGCCAGAACTTCTCCGCCTGTTCCTCGGTGAACTCCATCGCCTCGGTCATGATGGCGACCTTGTTGGCCTGTATGTCTGAGCGGAGCAGCTCGATGTTGGGATCGCCCTGGGCGGCGACCGAGGAAGACAGGACGAGTAAAGAGGCAAGGATGCCGAGACTGGTCTTGGCTACATGCGACATGTGGGATTCCTCTGTCATGATGGTTACGCGGCGGCGGCGCTTCGAACGTGTCCCAATTCCGGGTCAGGAAGTCGGGAAGGATACTGCCAGTCGCGTCTCGCCGTCAATCCGGGTCGTGAGGGGCTGTCTGCCCGCATCAGTGGTCAGACGGCTCGCCGCGGCGTTTCCGCATGCTGCCTAGCAGTACTGTGCCGAGTCCCAGCAAGATCTCGTCGATGAACGGGATGGCATCCGGGAAGGCCAGGTCGGCGCCAAACAGTGTGACCATCAACAACAGCAAACGCGGATACCGCAGCCGACTGGCGTAACGCTGCACCACCGAAGTGACTGGTCCTCGCATGCTGGTCGTGAGCTGCCCTCCTCGCGTGGCCCCCCGTGCCGTTTGCGCTCCCGCGGCCGGCACGGCTGATCTAGCTGCGGATACCGATCTTGAGGTGAAGGATGTCTAGTGTAACCGCGAGCACGGGGCGGCGGCTAGTGCTTCGGATTGCTGCCGGTGTGGCGGTGGGACCGACCTCTGGCTGCTGCGGTTTGCGGGGTCATTGAAGGACTCCCGACAGGGCGTATTGTGACGGCTCTGTCACAAACTTCACGAGCGAGCTTCCGCCGCGCAGCCGGCGACTTCATCTTGGCGAGGGGGCGGGGGCTTGGGAGCGTGACCGCGTGCGCCCCTCAAAGGAGCTGGCTGAGCATCTCACGTGCTGATGCCTCGGACGGTGAGACCACGGGATGAGCGTGGACCGGCGACAGTTCGTCGTTCGTGTGACCAACCTCTCGCTCGCGTTGATCGGGCCTTCGCTCGGAGTGCGTAGCGTGTTGGGAGGCCACGCCGACGCCGCTGACCTTACCTCCCTGTTCCTCTGCGGCGACGTGATGACGGGCAGGGGAATCGACCAGGCGCTGCCGCATCCCAGTGACCCACGCTTGTTCGAGCCGTACGTGCGGACGGCGCGCAGGTATGTGCAGCTCGCCGAGGAGAAGAACGGCCCGATCCAGAGTCCCGTCGAGGCTTCGTACATCTGGGGGGATGCGCTCGATGAGCTCCGCCGGCTGGACCCCGATGCGCGCATCATCAACCTCGAAACCAGCGTGACGACGAGCGACGCCCACTGGAAGGGGAAGGGCATCCACTACCGCATGCATCCGGAGAACGTCCCCTGCCTCACGGCAGCCGGAGTCGACTGTTGCGTCCTGGCCAACAACCACGTTCTCGACTGGGGCACTGCGGGGCTGAGGGAAACGCTGGACGCGCTGAGGACCGCGGGGATCGAGACGGCCGGTGCGGGGGCAGACCTCCAGGAGGCGACCGCACCCGCGGTCCTGGAGGTCGGGACGGGAAGGCGGGTGCTCGTGTTCGCGTACGGGGCAGAGAGCAGTGGTGTCCCGAAGGCTTGGGCCGCCACCGCGAGCCGACCCGGAGTAAGCTTCCTGCCGGACCTCTCGCACAATGCCATCCGCAGCGTCGCCGGGAAGGTGCAGGCGGTCAAACGCACGGGAGACGTCGTCGTAGCCTCGATCCACTGGGGCGGTAACTGGGGGTATGCGGTGCCTCGCCAGCAGCGGGAGTTTGCGCACGGCCTCATCGACGACGCCGGCGTTGATGTGATCCACGGACACTCCTCGCACCACCCCAAGGGAATCGAGGTCTATCGGGGCCGACCGATCCTCTATGGCTGCGGTGACTTCCTCAACGACTACGAGGGGATATCCGGGTATGAGGAGTTCCGCGACGACCTGGTGTTGATGTACTTCCTGAGCGTGGATCCGTCCGACGGCAGGCTGGCGCGCCTCGACATGGTGCCCCTGCAGCTGCGGCGCTTCCGGCTGAACCGGGCGTCTCCGGATGACGCCGCCTGGCTACGCCAGGTGCTGAACCGCGAAGGCGAACCGTTCGGGACCCGGGTGGAGTCGGGTCCCGCAGGTGTGCTTGCACTCCGGTGGAAGTAAGAGGCGCTAGTCTCTGCCGAGTCCTTCCCCCGTTGCTCATGTGAGGCGCGCGATTCCTGCTGGCCGGCGCCCCGCTGTACGTGTCGAGCCTCGCCGTCTGTGAAACCAAAACACGGCGTAAAGCTTTGAACTCATGGAAGATCACGGAGATAAGCTGTCGATGTCACTGCACGAGGTGCACGAGGGGCGGGCCGTTCCGACGCCAGAGTATGGCAGGGGGCGTGCTCGTCGACGGGCGGTGGTCGCCAGCGCGTGCGCCCTGGGCATCGCCGCCTGCGCCGTCCCAGCCGATACCCTCTCGAGCGGGAGCGTGGACGCCGCGGCGTACGCGGATTCGGTCTACGCCGGAGCGGCGATTGCCACGCTGGCGGACCTGCTCGCGTTCGAGACGGTCCACGTGGAGGGCCTGGACAACGCGGTCAACCCCGCCTTCCGTGCGATGACCGAGTACCTCGGGCGCACGGCGGCGGAACTGGGGCTGGACTTCACCGACCACGGCAACGTCGTCGTGATCGGCCTCGGCGCGGCGCGCGATCGGCTCGGGCTGGTGGCGCACGGCGATGTCGTACCCGCCGATCCCGCCAAGTGGGCGCAAGATCCCTTCTCGCTCGACACGCTGAGCGAGCCGGGTCGTATCGTCGGGCGGGGGAGCATCGATGACAAAGGCGCTATCGCGAGCGCGCTCTACGCGCTTAAGGCGGTGAAGGATCAGGCGCTTCCGCTGCGGCGGCGGGTCGAGCTGATCATCTCGTACACCGAAGAGTCGGATTGGGCGCCGTTCATGGCGTTCCTCCGGGAGAACCCCCCTCCGGAGCTCAACATCGGCTTCGATTCGGAGTACCCCGTGGTGGTGGCCGAGAAGGGTTGGAACACCTTGCATCTGGGAGTGCCTCCGACGAACCGTGCGGCGCCGCAGGGAGCGTACCTGGTGTCGTTGGCGGGTGGGGTGTTCCTGTCCCAGATTCCCGAAGATGCCGAGGCGGTGATTGCCCGCCCGACTCCGCGCCTGGAGCAGGTGTTGCGGGGTGCTGCCGCCCGAGACTCCCTCGCGAGGTACGAGTTCATCTCGGAAGGAGCCCGGCTCCGGGTCCGCGCCAGGGGGCGGAGTGCCCACTCGTCCAAGCCCGAGGCCGGCGTGAATGCCATCACCCACCTGGCCGCGCTGCTGGGGTCGTATGATTTCCCGGACACCCCGGCGGCTCGCATGGTGCGCCTGATCAACGACTTGGTGGGCCTGGGAGATCACGGCGAGCTGTTCGGCGAGGTTGCGCTGACCGATCCGTTCATGGGACCGCTCACGCTTTCGCTCACCACACTCGGGCTGGAAGGCGACACGCTCGTGGCTGGCATCAGCATCCGCAGCCCGGTGGGGCGCAGCAAGGAGGTGCTGGAACGGCTGCTGCGCCGGGCGGTCGATGCATGGACGGAGCGCACCGATATCGCCGTCGGCGTTCGCATCTTCACATCCGACCCATACTATCTCGATGACGCACCGCACATCCCGGTGCTGCTCCGGGTGTTCGAGCGCTTCACCGGACAGCCCGATCCGCAGCCGGTGTCAATCGGCGGCGGCACCCACGCGCGGCTGTTGCCCAACGGGGTCGACTTCGGTCCGGCGATGCCGGGCGAGCCGTATCCCGGGCACAGCGAGCACGAGTTCATCACGCGTGACGAGTTCCGGCTCAATCTCATGATGTATACGGCGTTGATCGTGGAACTCGCTGCGCAGTGAGCCGTGGGGTGGCGTGGTGATGGGGCGCGCGTGCAGTCCTGGTCGCGCTGGCGGTGGCGGGCCAGGCGCTTGAGGTAGGGGTGGCGGTCGGAGAGTAGACACATGCCTCTCGACGGCGGTACCGATCGGATGGAGCGGCTGTCCCCGCAGGAATTCCGCGAGAGGGTCAGAAATGGCGACTGGCTGGGACCGACGTCTGGCTGCTGCAGTGGTTTTGTGCAGGCCAATCTCGTCGTCGTGCCCAAGACGTTCGCGTACGATTTCCTGCTCTTCTGCCAGCGGAATCCCCAACCCTGCCCGCTACTCGAGGTGACCGGTCCGGGTGAGGTAGAGCCGCAGACAGCCGCACCCGGCGCCGACCTGCGGACCGATCTCCCGCGGTACCGGGTCTATCGGCGCGGCGAGCTGGAGCAGGAGCTACCCGATCTGCTGCAAGTATGGCGCGACGATTTCGTGAGCTTTCTCCTGGGGTGCAGCTTCACGTTCGAGGATGCGCTCCAGCGGGCGGGCATACCGATGCGGCATGTGGAGCAGGGAAGAAACGTGCCGATGTACATCACAGATCAGTCGTGCCGACCGGCGGGGCCCTTCGCGGGACCGCTCGCCGTGTCGATGCGACCGGTCGCGTCCGACCTGGTGTCCCGGGCGGTCGAGATCACCGCTCGCTTCCCACTCGCCCACGGGGCACCCGTCCATGTCGGCAACCCGCAGGCGATCGGGATTGCCGACCTGGATCGCCCCGACTTCGGAGACGGCGTCGCGCTCGGTCCGAACGAGGTCCCGGTGTTCTGGGCCTGCGGCGTGACCCCCCAGGCGGTCGCCATGCGAGCGGGGCTGGACCTGGTGATCACGCACGCCCCCGGTCACATGCTAGTGACCGATCTGCGGCATGAAGATCTCGTGCTCGGTGCCTGAGCCATCGCCTACGCACTGGAGGGCGCCGCGAAGGGGTGCCGCCGTCCGTCTTCGACCCAATGCCGCCGATCCGTGCCCGGGCTAGCTCTTCTGCGCTGGGGGCTTGTCGGGGCCGGAGCTGGCACTCACCGTACCTGCGCTTGCCTTACCTGTCGCTGACGGTCTCGACCTCTCCCGCGGCAAGAACAGTCGCGGGTCCGGCTCGCGCCACCGCTTCCACTCGTCGTCGGTGAGCTTGCTCGCGCGCTGCTCGTAGGCGGCAAGCTCGCGCTGCAAATCCCGCACGATTTCCTGGTCCTTGTCGGGGTCCTCCGCTAGTTCCAGTGCCCTCGTGTAGTAGCCGTACGCCTCGTCGAGTTCCCCGTACCGCACCAGAGCGACCGCAAGGTCGCGGTGCCCGTTGATGTACTGATTATCCAAGTCGAGGGCCTTCTTTCCGTGGTAAAAGCAGCGGCGCAGGCTCCCCGGTGGTTTGCGGAACCAGCGCGTCGAGTAGAGCAGGCACAGGTTCGCGTGGCTCAGCTTGTTGTTCGGGTTGAGCCCGAGCGCCATGCGGAAGTACTGCTCCGCGAGCGGAGCCGTCTTACGGTCGAGTCGGCCCTCCGGGAGATTCAGTCCACTCGGTATGTCCTCCTCGTCGCGCTCGTCCCCCCACTCGGTCAGCTTGAGGAGTACCCAGGCTAGGTTGTTGTAGAACATCCCGTTGTCGGGTTGAAGCTCGATGGCCTTGAGGTACCAGTTGCCGGCATCCACGAACCGCTTGAGTCGATCCGGGTGTCTGTCCGGACTGCCTTCGTCGACGTGCAGCACCAATGCGTGGGTATACGGGATTAGCGGGTGCAGTGTCATCGGGCTCGTCGCGGCGCGCTGGGCTGCGGCCCATTCACGCTCGGCCGAATGTGCTTCCTCGCTTGCCTTCTCCAGGACCCTCGGCTCCAGCTTCGCGAGGCGGTGAAACTGCTGCGCATAACAGAAGGCCATGCCGGTATGAAGCAGCGCGCGTAACTGGGCGTGCGTCGTCTGTGGACTCTCGAGAGCCGTCTCATAGCAGCGTTGCGCCTCGTCGATGGACTCTGCCGTTCGGTCCACCATCGTCATGACGCCGTGGTAGTAGAGCGCCTCTGGATTGTTTACCGGATCGGCGAGCGCCGCACAGCGGAAGGACTCTTTGGCTTGGTCTTTCGAGTCCGTGCCGCCGGTTCGCCGATACTCGTCAAGAGCGGCAAGGCCATCGAGGAGGCACCGCATGCTCCGCCAGTCGCGACCCTGGAATGAGCCGTGAATGTGGAGGATCATGAATGCGGCATCGCGAATCAGCTCGCTGACCTCCTCGAGCGTGGTTGTCGTCCTGATTTCGGTGAACACGATGGGCTTGGTTGCTTCTGACGCGAGAACCTTGTCGGCCCAGGCGAGCAGCAACGGATGAGACCACAGGTGTGCGGCGCCCCGTCTCGTGGTGGGCTGCTTGGGGGCAGCCAGCGCGAGGAGTAAGGGGTGTGTCCACCGTTCTGCAGCGTGACCTCCTCGTGCGCCGCCCGCCTGCGACTCCGACTGTGCGCCCTGGGGAGCTGCTTCCGAACGTCCTCGAGCGGACCATGCAAGAACCATCGGGTTTGAGCGTGGCGTTGGTAGACCGACCCAGGCCAGTGCGAGCGGATGCCACCACCGCGGTGCTGCATCTGGCTCGGGTGCGTTGGGACTCAGCGCTGCCTTAGCCCATGCCAGAGCGGACGCGGGCCATGGAGGAGGTACGTCGGCTGCGTAGCTGCCGGAGAGGTTGATCGTGAGTCGTGTCTGATCGCCGCTCGCGACCATGGACACCTTGATCGTCGAGTTCCTGTAACGGTTGCGGTAGGGAATGAGAACCGCTCCCAGCAGAGCGGCGATCGAGTTCGCGAGACCGCTGATTGGAATGGATACCTTTCCGACACTGAGCGTTAGCTCTTGTTTGACCTCTTGGAGCTCCTGGTGTTCCCGAAGCTCGACAGGGATGGGAGCCTCCTGCCGGAGACCCACGAGGTAGTACCCCGTGTCCCGACCGGCCGCGGGCGCGAGGTAGGGCGCCGGGCGATCACCCAACACACCCTGCAACACATCAGTGACGGACACGAGTTCCGCCTGTAAGGCCATGGCTACGCCGCCGTGGCCCATGTCCTCCAAGATCTTCCCTTTGACCGAGATGGGAGCTAGGTGAACCGTATCGGGCTTGCCGAGCAGGAACGCGTATCGAAGCGTCTCAAACACGTAGCCCAGTGGGATGCCGATGAGCAGTGTAACGATGGTCACCCTCGGCAAGAACTCGAGGGACTCCCACTCACAGACGAGCTGGAGCCAAGGGCTATCCAGGATACTACATGCGGATGCCTCCATCAGAGCGTTGCGCGATTCATAGCTCGAGTCCCTGGGCCTCTCGCTCCCACTGGCCGACGGGCGTGGCACGGTCAGCTAGATAGGTCGTGGCCAACCAGAGGTCCAAGAAGCTGTCGCCGATCTCGGCCGCCCCTTCACGACATACCCGGTAGTACACCGGGTGAGGCTCGATGTCAGTCGCCGTTCGAACCAGCCCGTCCCGCGGCTCATCCGGACAGTGCAGAACGTAGCCGAGGAACGGCGGCTTCTTCCGCTCGTGCCAGCGGATGCACGCCACGGGGAGAAGATCGTAGCCAACCTCTCTCGATCTGAAGGCCGCTACATCACCGAGCGGTACCTCGAGCAGCACGCCGTTCACCATATCGCTGATCTGGCCGGTCGGAATGACGTTCAGGGCTGCGCGCGCCATGGAGTTCGGTGGTGGGCCGTAGCGCGGGTTGCGTTCGGGAATGAGGTAATTGAAGATCCGCCTTACTCCGAAGGCGACGGCCGGGATTCCGGTGCTCTCACTGAGTGTGTAGCCTGCCGATGTCCGGTTTACCAGGCTGCCGTAGCCCAGTACGAGGAGGCGACTAGGATGCTGGCCTACCAGGTCGGTTTCCAGCATCTCCCACGGATAGCTGTAACTCCGTGCTCCCTCGGCAGTGGCCATCGTGTGCGAAATGGCTTCAGTCTGCTCCGCAGTAAGGCCTAGCATTCCACCCGTCACGTCACCTTCCATTGTGGTGTGTCCCCTTCGTAGCAGGTGCGCGATCCCGCGGCTCAGCGAAGTGCGCTGCCGTGCCTCGTATACCCTGGTTCGCTTCCCAATGCTACGCTCGGTTGAGCGGTCCGTCCACCTGGTCACGCCGAAACCAAGGTCATAACACGGTGCGCGGTCTTGCGGATGTCACGGTAAACCGAGCTTCGGGAGCAGCACGCCCCAGTTCACATTGACGCTGAGAGTAGGCGATATTGACTCGCCGATCAGCGGCGCTCGTACGTTGACGGAGACCCCCGCCACGTTGGCGAGCGGCACATTGAGTGATGCGCGGAACACCAGGAAGTCAGTCTGCAGCTCCGAGCGGAACTGTTCTGCGTTCCCGTAGCGGAACTCGAAGCCGCCAGCGAGCAGTATGGGGCGTTGCGGTTCGACGAGCCGACGGGCCTCAAAGGCCAGCCCGCCGTCCAGGGCAAAGTGAGTCTCATCGATGTCGTGGAGGTCGGAAAAGTGGACACCCAGCCGTCCCTTGACACCAAATGAGGCTGCTAGGGCATCCTTCCCCACGAACTGCTGTCCGAATGCCAAGCCGCTCGTGATCGCCGTGGCTGCGGCGTCGGGCACGGCGCCGAGCGTTGGATCTCCCACGTCCAGGCGGAGGTCGAATCCCAAGTACCTGGCATCTGCCCGCTCGCGGATGCTCGTTAGGTTCCTGCGGAACGCCTCGTATTGACTCGGATCGAGCTGTATCCGAAAGTCCGCACCGCAGGCCCGGACTCGTGACTGGGCGCTGGCCACACCGGTGAGCGCCGTGATGCAGGCCTCGAGTTCCGGTGCAGCCTCCAGCAGATCGGCCAGGCGGCGAGCATTGCGTGCCTCGATCTCGAGCAGACCGAGGAACTTCTCACGGGCCTGCTGCATTATCCTGCCGCCGGCCGACAACCCGGTCATGTTCACCCTGAGCCGCACGCCGAAGTAGTCGATCTCGCCATCGTCGTTCTGATCCAGACCGTCCACTGGGAAGAAGACCGTGGCGTCGGTGAGCCGACTCCACTTAGCAATCGTCTCCCTGGCTTCCGAGCTGGTGAAGAAGATGGCTGGATTGATGGTGAGCGCCGTGATGGCACTGGTACCGGCGTCCGATCCGGTAGCCGCCACGGATCCGCCGCCGATAGCCATCGGCTGGGCCGTGGGTACGACCTCTCCCTGCGCGACCGAGCCGCTTGTCGCCGCGTCGCCCGAGTTGGTCTGCTGCAGGTCACGGGGGCTGATGGCACTATCGACGTTGACGTATAGGTCGGCGGTGAGCATGTCCACGACTGATACCGCCAGTGCGAAGCAGGCATCTTCGATACCGGGTCGCATGCCGAATCGTGCGGTATATACGCTGTCGCACACCGCCTGCTGAGCCTGTAGAGCAGGCGGGAGAGCAAGGGAGGCGACTGCGGCGAGAATGACTGGTAGGAGCCGCATGGATCGCTACCCGACGGCGTACGTCCAGGTGGTGTCGCCCTGGATGTCTTCTGCGGCGGTGACCGGCTTGACCTCGAGCCGTCCCTCGTCGGACTCTCGGTGGACGTCGACCAGCACGCGCAGCAGTCCTTGGCTATCGGGCGTGATGGAGACGGAACCAGTTCCCCCGGGAGCAACGGTCGTGCTGTCCACGTCGCCTCCGCTTCCGGAACTGTGGCCGATGAATAGGGAGGCCGTTCCGCTGCTGGTCGCGCCCAGCGTCAACTCGGCCTCGACTTTGGTGCCCTTGGGTACTGTGCCTTTGAACATGCCTTCTCTCCCAGTGTGACCGGGCCAAACGAACGGATGGCCTGGGTGGAATCGCCGGGGTCGAGCGCACCCCCAAGATCCAGGCCTCGGCGGTGGCGGGAAAGGCCCATTTGGGGGCATTGACGGCACTATTTGGGACATCGCCTCGCGCGAGTCAAGCGCTCGCCCGCCGGAGTCCCGCAACATCTGCCGGCAGAGACCCTTGCCGCGGACAACACCGACGTGCACTGTAGCTGAGCCGGCTCTTGGAGATGACTATGTGGGAAGCCCTGACGGGTGCCATTCCGCCTCAAGTGCTGCCGTGGCTTGCGTTGACCGCGCTCCTCATGACGGTAGTGCCCAGGATTGTCACGCTGTACAGCACGTGGCTTGACTACCGGTCGGGTCGGCGCCGGGATGACCTGGAGAGACGGAAGCTGGAAATCACCCGGCTGCGGCTCCAGGTAGAGGAGTTGAAGCGGAGAATGCCGGATCTCGAGATGGAGGTGCCGAGCATCACTCAGGAAGTGGCGGTCCCGCATCTCGAGATGGAGGTTTCGAGCGTCGCTGAGGAAGTGGAGGCGCCACAGGAACAGCCGATCACCCCGCAGCCCGCAGCCGTCTCGCCGGCACCCGAGCGCACGACTGGGGAGACGCGTCCGGTATCACAGGACCGCCCCAAGTCTTGGATCGGTGGGCAGCTCGTGGCACACCCCGACGTGGGCAAGCCGGTCACGGTTGCGCTGCGATTCATCGCAGCGTTCTTGGGATGGATGTTTGCCGTTGTCGCGGTTGTGACGCCAATCTCCCTGTGGGGTGATGAAGAATTTGGGGTCTGGTGGCTGATTCTCGTCGTGCTGGTCTACTGTGTCATCGCCTCGAGTTTCTTCGCGTTGTATCGGTCGGCCAAGCGGTGGAGGAGCATGATGGACGTCCCCACGAGCCCGGCTTTGGACTAGCTGCGAGATCGAGGGGCTAGGGGGCCGTTCGGGTGATCTCTGGTGAGCCTGTCCCAAGCTTGGCAAGCCGTTACGGCACAGCCTGTTGCGCCGATGCGTACGGGCTGCAGAACGGCACATGCCTGACGCCTCCGCCGTTCACTGCGGGATGCACCGAATGCCCCTGGGGCGGTGGGCCTGCCCGCACCAGCTCCTGATGTCCCACTTCGAGCACCCAAAGTCCCAATATGGCACTAGCGCGCGGGTGGCCTGATTCCTATAAGAACCTGGTTACCCCGGTGGGTGCATGAGTTCTGCCATCCCTCGCCGTGGTGCCGTCACAGCCGCCTCAGGCCGCCGCGGAGGACTCCGATGAACGCGCTGACGGCGTTCCTTCAGCTTCAGTTGGGGGTCTTTCTGGGTGTGCTGGTGGTGCTCGTTGGCTACCGCATCCTGACTGGCCGCATCACAACCCGTGGTCTGTTGCAGGCCGCGCCGGGTCAGCCGCGTGTGAGTCCGGAACGTGTGCAGTTGCTGGTCTTGACCCTGATCGGTGCACTCAGCTACCTCGGTCTGGCGCTGAGCGAAGCCACGTCCGCGACCGAGGGGAGCTTGAGCCTGCCCGAGGTTCCGGACCTTCTGCTGTACCTCGTGGGAGGCAGTAACCTCATATATCTGGCTGGGAAAACCCTGTGGCGCCGTCGCGACAGGAGTCGCGACGATGAGGCTATCAGTTGACGATGGAGGTTGGAAAATGGGTACGCTGACCCAGGTATTCGGCTGGGTGATCGCGGTCTTCCTCGGTCTGCTCGAGCTCCTGATTCTCTTCTGGCTCTGGCGGAACCCCAGGGTTCTCGAGGGCTTGATCAGTGAGCCCGGCAAAGACAAGGCCAGTCTCTCGCGATTCCAGTTTCTTGTGTTCACGTTCGTCATCGCGATGAGCTTCTACCTGATCGTGATATCGGCTACCCCGCCCGCTTTTCCGGAAGTCCCAGCGGGTGTGTGGGGCCTGCTCGGTGTGAGTGGCGGGTCGTACGTGGTGTCGAAAGGGATCCAGCTCGGTCGCGGTACGCCCTAGGGCAGAGTGGATCTTGTAATGGCGTGGGTGGCGGCGGCTCGAACCTTGCCGTCCGAGACTGAACGCGCTCAGCCGCTGTCAGTCCCGCGCTCGCGTCTAGGCGGTTGGAGGCACCGATGAGCAACGACAGTCCAGCGAACCCCCTGCCCCCGGAGCTCGAAGCCGCCATCGCGAAACGGGCGGAAGCCGCCGTTGAGGCGAAGCTGGCTTCCTACCGGAAGGCTGCAAAGTGGTATCTCCTGGGCCTTGGCAGCCTCGTGATCTTCCTGCTGGCCTTTGGCCTCATTAGCAAGCAATCCCTGCTGCGCTTGGGACACGATTGGGTGTTTGGATTCGAGAAGAGCCTCGACCAGGTGCTGCATGAGCGCGTGGCAGTCAGCTACAGCAACGGCTTCTGGCTTGGCACGCTCGAAGGGGACCTCCCGGCGCAGTCGGTGGTCTTCTACGCCGCCGACGGCCAGGAAGTCATGGCCATCGTCGAAATCCAGCACCAGGGAACGGGAGAGCTGCTCGAGGTGGCGATAAGCCTGGAGGGGGAGAGCGATCCGATCTACACGACGGCGCAGGACGAGCGGTCCCTGCCCGTGAAGGTGTCAGAGTGGATGACTGCCCATTCACACGAGCATTTCGTCCAGAGCCGGCCGGAGAATGTCCACGTGCTGGTGTTCAGCGTGCCGGACGCGGTCGAGACGCAGGACCGGGTTTTCGTGCGCTCGCTGATCACTGTGTCCGGGCTCGAGCGAGGTGTGTCATGAGAACGTACATGCTCTGCCTTCTCGTGCCGGCGCTGCTGGTCGGGTGCCAGCCCAGGCAGGCAGACGAAGAGGCAGCTGGGGAGGCTGCGACCGAGGTCGCCGAAGATGTTCGGGCGGCAGCGGAAGCAGCGGCTGCTGCCGAACTAGAAGCCCGGGCTGCGGCAGAGACAGCGCGCCGTGAACGAATGATGGCGGAGGCGGCACCCAGCGAGCCGATGGAGGCCGCGGCGGAACCTCAAGCCGGCGATGCGCTTGAGTTTCGTCAGCTAGCGCAGGGGATCGAGTTCTTTGACGGCAAGGCCAGGGCTGGCGCAACCATGGTGCGACTGTCTGCCGTTCGCGTCGCCATGCCACGGCCGGGAATCGCGCTTGCAGTATCGGAGGACTTGAAAGGCGGGGGGCATTCGCTGATCGCCTACCAGAAGATCGCTGAGGCGCGCATCGTGCTGTCGGGCGGGTTCGTCACGTCGTTCTATCCAGCGATACCTGCCGGGTACGTGCAGTTTCACAGTATGCCCATCAACCGTGCGGCGACCGACCCGATCTTGAACGGCATGCTGAGAATCAGCCGTGGGCGAGCGTCCATCGGGCCATTTGAAGAGCCGGACTACGAGAGGCTGACCGGGGACGCGTTGCAGTCAGGTCCGCTGCTAGTGCACGGCGGGCGTCCAGTACTCCGTCGGGCAGCGGAAGTCGCACCGGATCAGGCAGTAGTGGTGGAGGGCGCCTTCATTCGGAGCTTTGTGGCTGTCGACAAACAGGGCCGCGCGCTTCTTGGATGGGTGAGTGAAGTGTCGCTGACGGAGCTGGTCGAGCTGTTGCTCAGGCCGGAACAAGCCCGGGGCCTCGACTGCGAGTCCGCCCTGAACCTGAGCGGCCACGTCAATGCGGGGCTTCTGGTGAGTGCCGGCGACGTGTATCACGAGGTCGGTGACGTGGCGACGCGACTGCCCAACGCGATAGTAGTCCGATAGTACGACCTGACCAGCATTCTGGCTCACCCTTGCAACTCACTCTCCAAGGTTGAGGAGGAGCTGCCATGTCAGACCGCGGGGCGGTAGGAGACAAGGCTAGTTCATATACGCCGGAATACGGAGACGTGATTGCGGCAGAAAGGAAGCGGATACAACGGGATCCCGTCCTTGGACTCGCAATCTCCGGGGGCGGCATCCGCTCTGCGTCGTTTGGCCTGGGTGTGATGCAGGGTTTGGTCGGCGCCGGACTGCTGAAGCAGACCGATTACCTCTCGACGGTTTCGGGCGGAGGGTATATCGGATCTTCGCTCACGTGGTTTCTCAAGGATGGTTTCCCCGACGGCGCGGAGGCGGGCACGGAGGAGAAGGACTTCCCGTTTGGCAAGGCTCGAGTAGGTAGTCGCACCGAGCAGACGCGTAACAGGATACTCGATTACATCCGTCAGCACGGCAACTACCTGGCGCCGGGATTCGGGCTGAGCATGATGTCGCTCGTCGGCGTGGCTCTCCGCAGTGTGTTTGCTTCTCTCTTCGTATACCTGTGCATTGCTACGCTCGCACTGGTCATTCTGCGGGAAACCGTTGCATGGATTCACTCCCGGGTCAACGGAGTCTTCGAGATCGGCTCACGGGTACCGAGCACGCTGGGGCTTCTGATCTGGGTAGGTGGTGCCGTGGTCGTGCTGCTCGCACTTGCCGCGCTGGGGTTCAGCCTGGGCACGCGACTGGTCGGTGGCTGGGGGAAATGGCGCTATCGGTGGCTGATCTGGGGCCAGAGAATCACTGGTTGGCTGTGGACGTCCGTCATCGTACTCCTGGTTGTGGGCTCACTACCGTTTGCGCGCGCCGGGCTGGGCGGCATCCTCGAGCAGGGTCTGGCGGGAGCCGGGGCGACTGTCCTTGGCGCGATCGCCGGGCTGCTGCAGTTCCGTAGAGCCCATCAACCGGAGAGTCCCGAGGGAAAGCTAAGTGCTCTGCAGAGGTTCGGGGCCAACCTGCGAATCGTGCTCGGATCGGCGGCCCTGATATACGGTCTACTGCTAACGGCTCATGCTTTCAGCGATCAGTTCCGGCATCCCGTGTGGTTCATCGGGCTAGCCGCTCTGACGGCAGTGCTTGGGATCGTGGTGAACCTGAACTACGTCGGCCTGCACCGGATGTATCGTGATCGGCTGATGGAGACATTCCTGCCAAACCCGGAGAGCGTGGTTGATGGCAGGTGGGGGGCAGCGACACGCGCGGACGGGGCATTGCTGGAAGACATGTGCGCAGAGGAGAAGCCAAGGCCCTATCACCTCATCAACACGAACGTGATCCTGGTTGACTCGCAGGAGGCGAAGTACCGCGGCCGTGGTGGCGACAACTTCATTCTGTCCCCTCTCTACTGCGGGTGCGACGCGACTGGTTGGCGGTCGACCGAGACATACATGAAATACTGGCGCTCCCGGGGCATGACACTCGCGACGGCGATGGCGGTCTCGGGTGCCGCGGTGAATCCACATACGGGGGTGCACGGGAAGGGGCCAACCCGCAGCAGAGTCGTCTCGGCGCTCATGTCGCTCTTGAACCTGCGGCTGGGGTATTGGACGATCAACCCGAGTAAGAAGCCGTATCCCTTTACGCCCAACTTCTTCGTTCCGGGCCTGACCCGGGGAGTGTTTGGCTACGGCTTCCGCGAGGCTAGTCGCTCGATCGAGCTGTCGGACGGCGGACACTTCGACAACTTGGGGCTGTACGAGCTGATCAGGCGCAGGCTGAAGGTCATGATAGTCTCAGATGGAGCCGCTGACCCCGGCTTCGATTTCGGGGACCTCGCCAATGCCGTGGAGCGCGTGCGCGTCGACTTCGGAACCAAGATCAGCTTCTCAGCCGACATAGGTCCCGACCTCGATGGCATGCTGCCGGGGTCCGCTGAGCCGTACCCCGACGAGAAGTACCGACTTGCCAAGCGGGGCTTCGCCGTAGCCAAGGTCGAGTACGATGAGGACAACAGCGGGATCTTGGTGTACATCAAGACGACGCTCACTCGTGACCTGCCTCGGGATGTATACGGGTACAAGGCAGCGTATCCGACTTTCCCCGATCAGACGACCGCGGACCAGTTCTTCGACGAGACGCAGTTCGAGGCGTATCGCGAGCTTGGCTACCAGCTGACGAAGACGGCGTTCGCAACCCAACAGGTCAGGAACCTGCTCGAGCAGGAAGGTGTCGAGTTGTCATGACTTGCCGAGGCTGTAATCGATTTGCGTTGCGGGCCCTGATGCGGTTGCCGCTTGTCCTAGCTGCAACGGCGGCGTGTAGCAGCACGGTCCATGCCCAACTCGTCGGCGTCCCCCCTATCGTCGTCCCCAAGTCGCTCATCGGATCGGACGTCACCGTCACACTCGGCTCCGGCTACCAGGAGCACACCGTAGGGGGTGTGATCCCGGTCGCCGGCCGGGTGGCGTGGAACGGAGACCGCCTGAGCGTGATCGGAGCAGGTGCTTGGCTCCCGGCGCCGCGGGACGGAGTGAGCAACGGCTTCGGGGCCGGGCTAGCATTCGGGTGGCAGGCGACGCCGTTCGATCCTGCCACCAATCCCTTCATCTGGAAGCCGCTTGCGCGCATCCATGTCGGCGCCGCCTACTCGCAGTTTGAGGAAGAGGGTCTCGGCACCTGGCGACAGCTCGACGTCCCGTTGGCGGTAGGGCTGGGGTGGGTTCTGCCGGCCCAGACACTCAACGTGCTCGGGTGGCTCGCCGCGGAGGGGCGTATCCGCATGATCAGGGATCCCTCAGGCGGGGGGGAGACCGAGAACAGAGCGGGCGGGGGCCTCTCGGCCGGGGTGGACGTCTACAAAGCCAACTGTCCTCCTGAGAACCCGGACTGCGTGTACGGTTGGGGGGTTCGTCTGGGGGGGGAAGCGCTCCTCATCGAGAACGTGCGGACCGGCGGCACTTTCGAGTGGAGTGCGTTCCTTGGAGTGATCTGGAAGTTCTTCTAGGCAGCGCTCGCGGACGCCCGCGGGCGGAACGACACGCGGAGATGTGATGCCAACGCTGCACCCCCGCTCGGACTACAGTGAGTTCAACCTGGAGCCCACGCCGCCGTCGGCGGTCGTCGTGGACTCCAATCCCTTCGTGGACGACGTTCCCCAGGCGTTCGCGCGGCTGGCCGCGCACGGTGATCTGCTGGCCGGCGGCGACAGCGGGGTGTTCGACGGCGACCGGGCGTACCGCTACACCAGCCTGAACCAGCGTGGCCTGAACGCGGGGGTCAATCACCTCCAGGGAATGCAGCGGCTGCGCCGCGGGCAGTACGTCATCGTCTCGGCGGGCGACTCGACGGAACCCATGTCGCACCTCTTCGTGGTACGGATGGGTACGCGTAGAGCTCAGGGACCCTGGGGCTCGAACCTGCTGCACACCGGCGTTCCGCCCGACGAGGACGGCTTTGTGCGTGTCATCGCCCTTGATCGCGACCGGTGGCACGCAGGTGGGCTGGGGCTCACCGGTGAGATCCTGGCGGTACCACTCGAGGGAGGCGGCCGGTCCCGCGTCATCTTCCTCGATGTGCGCGACCCCGAGAACCCGACCTGCTTCCCGGCTAACATCGAGCGCCCCGGCTTCCCGAAGGCTGGGGCCGTCGCCCTCGCAAAGCTGCCCGATGGCCGCTTCGTGTGTATCGTGTGGCGTGAGGAGGGGGGTGAGAAGCCCGTCGGGCGGTTCGACTTCTACCTATCGCATAATGACCGCTTCTTCGACGGGTTCCAGGCCGAGGCCCTCACCCTGCGGTTTCCCGGACTGAGGGCCGGAACGAACCGCGACCCGCAGTATCAGACCATCGTGCTGCTGTCCCCGCGGGATGTGGGTGGGGGTGCGGTGGTGATGCACCTGATCGGCTGCGAGAACGAATCCGCGCTATCCCCTTTCGGCAATGGTGCGAACCTCGCCGACCTGTTCGAGTTGCGGCTCCACCCGGACATGCTCGGCAACGCACCGAATGGCCAGATGCCGTCTCTCGAGCATCTGGACACCCGCGAGTTCCACGCCCCCAGGGAATACTGCAACCTGGACGCCGCCTCAGGGCTCTATCTAGCCGAGGGCGATGCCGGTCCTGAGGGCACCGGTTCCGTGCAGCTCGCACTATACGGGGCATACCACTGGCGCGTGGACCGGACCATCCGGTTTGCCGAATTCCGCGCGCGTCCGGACCCGGCTTCCGTCGTGACGGACCTGGCGGATGCGTGGGTGGACCTCTACGAGCACGACAAGTTCCGGGGTCGGCGCCTCAGCGTATACGGCACCGACGAAGCGGCGATTGCCAATTACCGAGAGATCTACGTGCAGGACGGGGACTTCAATGAGCGAGTCTCCAGCGTGCGCTACCACATCCCAAATGGGTGGAGGTACCGCCTGTACCGGGAGCCGGACTTCGCAGGGACGCGCGCCAACCGGGACTACCTCGATCTCAGGGGAACGGGCGTGGCAGAGGAGATCGCGAACCTCAAGCGGCGCAAGTTCGGTGATGCTGTGTCGTCGTCCCGCTTCGTCCAGTCGGGCGCATAATCGAGGGCGACGACGGGACGTTTCGGTGTGCGATGCGTGACGCTCTGAAGCTTCGCAAGTCTCTCAAGGTGGGGGCGAAGCGCGGGCAGGTGCGGCTGGTGCAGGAGTGGCTCTGCCTCCACGGGCTCGGTGTGCCGATAGACGAGGACTTCGGGCCGGCCACCGACTACGCCGTGCGACGGTTCCAGGCCGAGAAGCGCCTCGCGGATGACGGCGTCGTCGGGCCCAAGACGTTCGCGGCCCTGACCGAGCCGATACGGCGCGCCATCAAGCCGGTTGACCCAGGGAGGCGGAGCCTCGGGCAGCTCGTGGTGGCCTATGCGCGGCAGCACCAGAAGCAGCAGCCACGCGAGGTCGGCGGACAAAACCGCGGCCCCTGGGTCAGGCTCTACATGGGCGGCCAGGAGGGTCAGGCGTGGGCTTGGTGTGCCGGCTTCGCGAGCTATGTGCTCAAGCAGGCATGCGAGACCCTTGGCGTGGCGCTGCCATTCGCGACTTCAGTCTCGTGCGACTCTCTGGCGGCGAGCGGCAAGGCGCGGGGCCGCTTCGTGACCGGGCGGAAGGCGAGAGGGGGGAAGGGAATCCGGCCCGGCAGCTTCTTTCTCCAGCGCCGCACCGCCACCGATTGGGTGCACACGGGGCTGGTCGTGCGGGTCAGACCCGACGTGTTCGAGACCATCGAGGGCAACACCAACGACGACGGCTCACGGGAGGGATACGAAGTGTGCCGCCGCGTGCGGGGCTACAAGCGGATGGACTTCCTGGTGGTGTAGCTCTCTCCCTCTAGATCCAGCCCTTCTCCAGTGTCTGCTGGGCGTTCCCGCCCAGGATCTTCTTTACGTCGGTGTCGGACAGCCCGCGGTTCAACAGCATTTGTGTGACCTTGCCCAACTGCGAGGAGTCCTTCACGTCGTCCGGTGGGTCCGTGAACCCATCGAAGTCCGTGCCCAGCGCGATGTGGTCGAACGAGCCGATCACCGAGTGCAGGTGCTCGATGGTCCGCCAGATGGCCTCCAATCCCTCGTGAGGCTCGTCGGGGTCGAGCCAGTAGGTGAAGAAGATGATGCCGATCAGGCCTCCCCGGCGCGCGATCTCGCGGATCTCGTCGTCGGCGAGGTTGTAGGGATCGGGGTTGAGCTGCTGTACGCCCACGTGCGTGGCGATGATGGGCCGATCAGAGTCGACCTCAGCGAAGATCGCCTCCCGGGCCCCGGGTGAGCAGTGCGTGATGTCGGCGATCAGCTTGAGCTTGGTCATGCGCCGCAGCACCGCCTTGCCGAATTCCGTGAGCGCCACGTCGTGGTTCCAGGAGTAATCGTACCTGCAGAGCTTGTTCACGATGTTGTTGCGCGGGATGCCGACGGTGTGCTCTGCGATGCCGTTGTCGAAGAAGTGGCTCAGGATCACCATGGCAACCTGCCGGTTGGCCAGCTTGTCGAGATTATCCAGGTCGCCTTCGAGCACGTGAGTTCCCTCGACGGCGTGCACCACGGCGATCTTGCCGGCCTGGGTTATCCTGGTGACGTCTGCGGCGGTGTGGGCCAATCCCACCAGGCCGCTCTTTCGGGTGATCTCGCGCTCCAGGGCGTCCATCATCTCCTGCACGCGGTCGATTCGCTTTCCGGTCATGATCTTCCGGTAGGCTGGTACCGCCAGACCGGCTGCGAGCCTGACCAAGGCGCACTGCCGAAACAGCTCTTGTTCCGGCAGGTAGTGGGCGTTCCATATCACGCCGACCTTCCCGGCCTGCAGCATTTTGAAATCGCTGCGGCTCGAGAACGGATCGAACGTCTTGCCGGACTTGTAGTGCCGCCAGAGGTTGCGGCGAAACAGGTAAGCCTTGAGGGAAGGGTGCAGATGCACATCTGTCAGCGGCGCCTCGCGGTGCAGCTGGGTGACGCGGTCGTTGCCGTTGCTCATCTGATCCTCCCTTATAAGGTGGGGCGCACTAAAGCGCGCTGCGCGAGGTCACAGCTCGTCGATCAGCGTGCTCAATACCTCGGACTGCAGTACCTCGCGTGGCTCCGCTCGGCCCGGGGTGTTATGCCATTTCACGAGCCGAATCTGGTCATGGTCGAGCTCGATGCAGGTGATGCCTCCGGTGTAGAGGCCGCATCCGGTGTTGAAGTAGCACGGTACGGGGGCGTCGTCCAACGGCGAGATGTCCCGGCGTTTCTTGCGCTCGTCGCGCAGGCGCTGATTGATCTCCGCCAGTTCCCGGCGCCACCGTTCGGCGTCGGGGTCGTCGCCCTCGGCGCGGAGCTTGGCCTCGAGCTCTGCCGCACGCTTCTTGAGCCGCTCCCAGTATGGGACCGATGCGAACACGGCACGGTGCGTGTGGCCGCAGATCAGCATCACGCGCTCCGCCTTGGCCCAGGCGTAGCGGATACGCTCGAAGTCCTTGGTGATGGGAGAGTCTGGAATCGACGGGTTACGCCACAGCCCGAGCTTGCGGATGAATGGCTCGACCTTGCGGGCCATCCGGACCCAGAAGCGACTCGACCAACTCTTGTAGTCGGACAGGTGCGTGCCCTGGTGGCCATGGACCAGGAGCAGCCTGGGCTTGCCGTCGCGGTCGGTGAGCTTGATGCCTTCGGGGACGCCGTGGGTCCGGGGAGGGCCCGGCAGGGCAGGGTCGGCCGGCGAGCCCCACTCGAAGTCGTGGTTGCCGAAGACCCTCCATAGACGCTCCGGGTGGAAGCCGCGCACCCTGCGGTAGATGGAGTCGGCATACCTGGCGCTGATCTCTCCGCTGTCGAACTGCCACAGCTCCTCGGTATCGCCCAGCAGGAGCAGTACGTAACCGGCCGCTTGATAGTGATCCAGAGCGGCGGCCAGGGTGCTCTCGTTGCGACGAAAGTCGTCGGCCCCGCCACCGTCTCCGAGATGGAGGTCGCTGATGAGCACATAGCTGGCCTCGAACAGCGGCAGCTCTGGAAGGTCACGCTTCCACAGTTCGGACAGCCGCTTCGAGGCGCGTTGCTGTTCGGAGGTCTTGGGTTTCTTGCCCACGGTATCAACCCCGCGCGGTCACGCGCCGAGAGTAAGGCTCCCGACGCGTCCCGTCCAGGCCTGTTTTGGGGCGTCGAGTGCTGGAAATGGGACATCGGTGCACGCGGTGGACGTCCGGACCCCCGGCTCGCATCTTACCCTCCACGGCACGACCCGGTTGGTTATGCGCAGCCCCCTCCCAAGGAGTCCACGATGTCCGCAGGCGAAGCCGACTCCAAGGTCAAGATAGCGCTGATTGAAGCGGCGAAAGGCGTCTCGATCGCCGTGATCGCAGCGATCGGCGGCTACTACGCTGCCCCGCGGGGCGGCGCCGACAATGGTGGAGGGGGACAACCGGGTCCGGCAGCACAGGATTCCCGTGTGGTTGAGACGGTCCGGGCAACGCTGGGCGATGACGAGATCACTGCGCAGAACATCGGTCAGCGGCTGCGCCCATTCGCCGCGGCGAAGCGGGAGCTCGACGAGTACAAGGACAGCTTCCTGTTCGACCTGTTCCTGCTGGAGCTCAGGGTGCGGGATCGGCCACTCCAGCCGCGGCTGCTGGAGGGTGAGGATCGAGCGTACAATCGGCGGATTCAGACGGCGTTGAGTGTCATCGGTGCCTTACCCGAGGGAGCGACAGTTGATGACGACCCCCAACGCACGCACCAGCGGCTGGTCGCCTTCCAGCAGCAGTACAACGGCAAGCTGAACGAGGAATCGGGACTAGACCTATCGTGCGCGCCACCCGGCGAGAGCCATCCGCCGCGCTATCTCTGCCCGCCGGGGTTCCTGGGGCCGCGCACAGTCGGCGCCATTCGCGACTGGTACCGCCTGGGCTCGCCGTGAGCCGGGACGCGTCCGCCCGGTCGCGCGAGGTCCTCTAGCCGGAGCGGTGCCGTCGGCTTGGAGACTCGGCCCTAACCCACCGCCACCGCCTCATCGTTTGGCAGGTGCGCGTCCCACCAGCGCCCGGCCCGCTCCTCGGTCCAGGCTTGCTGCACCTCGCAGGCCTCCAGCTCGCGAGCCACTTCCCCAACGCTCTGGGGTCGCTGCTCTGGCTCCTTCTCGAGGGACCGGAGAATCAGACGCTCCAGCGCCGCGGGGATGTCCAGCTCGGTGCGCCGCGAGGGGGCCTCGGGCTGGTGTCGCACATGTTGGAGCAGCAGCTCCGCCGCCGTCCTCGCCTCGAATACGGTGCATCCGGTGAGCAGCCAGTAGCCCACGCAGCCCAGCGCGTATATGTCCGTGCGCTCGTCTCCCTGCTCGCCCAGCGCCAGCTCGGGTGGAATGTGGGCCGGCGTGCCGAGAATACGCCCCTTCCGTTGCAGAATCCGGTGCTCGTCGGTGGTGCCGCGGGCTGGCTTCACCAGCCCCAGGTCGGTCACCTTCACGAAGTCGTGGTGCAGGCCCGCGCGGCACACATGGAGATTGGACGGCTTGATGTCTCGATGTGTGAGACCGCGGGCGTGCATCTCGGTGAGGGCGGTGCACGCCTGTCGCAGCAGGTGTATGGCGCGCTCCGCGGGGACCGGCCCAAACCGCTCCACCAGCTGCTCCAGATCCAATCCCGGAAGCAGCTCCATCACGATGTAGAAGATCCCCTCCTGGGTGAGCCCGTAGTCGTACAGTTGCACGGCGTGGGGTGAGCGCAGCGAAGCCGCCACCTTGGCCTCCCGGCGGAAGCGCCGCAGGGTGAGGAACAGGTCGTCGTCGTCCACATCGATCAGGGACTCGGGCCGGATGATCTTGATGGCGGCGGGCCTTCCCAGCAGGCGATGCGTGGCGCGAAACACCTCGCCCATGCCGCCGTTACCCAGCATCGGCCCGATGAGGTAGCCGCCCACGTGCGCGCCCGGGCGCACCCGGTGCGGGCGCCGGGCAGCCCGCCTCGCCAGGGCGATGCCGAGCCCCAGGCTCGGGTGGGATGCCGTCGGGTCGGCTGGCAGGCCGCGCTCGGATCGGCTGTCTCGTGGGGCCATGGACATGACGAGCTCCGGATGGTGACAGCTGTAGGGTGCCTGCCGCTCGTCAAGCCAACGTCAAGGGAGCCTGCCGGGTAGCATGGCAAGAAGATGCCGTCGGCCCGGTTTCCTTGACGCTTACTTGACGGTCGCCAGTGCCCGCCGTGCCGGACCGCGTGAGTCCGGCAAGCTCGATTGACGGTGTCGCAGATCGGAGATATGTAAGGGCAGGCACGGCTCCGACCGCGCTCGACCAGGGACCCGGGTCTTCAGGCGATCAGACAGGCGTGGTCGTGCGCGAGCGGAGCCCCGGTCCGGAGTTACTGTGGCGGCAGCTCCTGGGAATAACGGCGAGATGGTCGACGAGGCCCCGCTGGTGACGCGCGTGGAGCGGCCGCCCACGCCCGGCAGGCCCGTCACCGGGCCTCCACCGAGCCTGCCGGAGGATCTGCTGCGGGACGCCGCGAAGCGGCTCCGCGTGATCGCAGTGATCTTCGCTGCCGGTTTCTTGGTGGGTGAGGGTGCCGTCGTACTGTTCGACGCCGAGCTCCGCGAGCAGTACCGGTACTTCTACGAGTGGGGTCCGGCTGCGATCTCGATAGCCATTGCCCTCGCCGTCGCCGTGCTGGCCGGCAGCAAGCGGCTCTCCCTTCAGACGATCATGAACATCGGCGTGGCGTTCGAGGTCGTGGCCGCCTACGGCATCGCGTTCGCAGCCTACTGGGGCGTGTACCGCGGGCTCGAGTATGAGCCGCGGCATCTGGCGGTCTTCGGGCTGTCGTTCGTCGCCCCCTGGATCATGTTCTACACGATCGTGATTCCGAACCCGCCCTGGAAGGCGCTCTGGGCGGCGATCCTCGCGGCCACTTCGGTGCCCTTGGCGCTGCTGCTCACCATGCGCTACGGCGGTACGACCATCGAGCTGGAATCCGGAGGGTGGGTCAACGTGGTCATCGTGCCGTACGGGCTGATCGTAGTGACGGCTTACATCGGCGCCCGCGTCGTGTACAAGCTGGGTACAGCGGTGCGGCAGGCCCGCGAGATGGGGAGCTATCGGCTGGTCGAGCGGCTCGGTCAAGGCGGCATGGGTGAGGTGTGGCGCGCCCAGCACCGCATGCTTGCGCGGCCGGCCGCGATCAAGCTGGTGCGGCCCGATGTGCTCGGGGCCATCGGCGACGAGCAGCGACAGCAAACCCTGGGGCGGTTCGAGCGCGAAGCCCAGACAACGGCGCTCATGCGGTCCCCCCATACCATCGAGCTGTACGACTTCGGGGTCACCGCAGACGGAACCTTCTACTACGTGATGGAGCTGCTGGACGGGTTCGACCTGGAGACCCTGGTGCAGCGGTTCGGGCCGCTGCCCGCGGAGCGCGCGATCTACCTGCTGTGCCAGGTCTGCGACTCGCTCGCGGAGGCGCACGGCAGCTCGCTGATCCACCGGGACATCAAGCCGGCCCACAGCTACGTGGGGCGCTACGGCCGCAGCGTGGATTTCGTGAAAGTGCGCGACTTTGGGCTCGTCAAGCTGCGCCAGGAGAGTCTTTCAGAAGAAGTGAAGGTCACGACGGAGCAGCGGGCTGCCGGTGGCACGCCGGCGTACATGGCGCCCGAGCAGGCCGCCGGCGATCGGGAGATCGACGGCCGCGCGGACATCTATGCGGTCGGCTGCGTGGCGTACTGGCTGGTGACGGGCCAGCTGGTGTTCCCGGGCCGCACCGTGATCGAGATGATGGCACACCATCTTCACACCACGCCGACGCCCCCATCCGAGCGCTCCGAGCTCCAGATCCCCAAGGCGCTCGACCAGGCGATCCTGGCGTGCCTCGAGAAGGAGCCCGAGCGCCGGCCCCAGAACGCCGAGCAGCTCTCCCAATTGCTGGCCGCGTGTGAGGCGGCGTCGCCGTGGACGTCCGAGCGGGCGCGGGACTGGTGGAACCTGCACCAGCCGAAGGCTGCCCGAGTGAGCGAGGCGGAGCACCGGTTCGTAGCGGTGTGACCCGTTGCGCGCCGCTGTCCGGCGGCGCGCTCCCCCCCGGCCCTATCCGGCGCCAGGTCCAAGGCGCAGAATTAGCCAGATAGCGCAACCCCAGTTGCAGCACTGAGGAGGACCTATGCTACGTCGCGCAGTCGTACTCCTGTTGGCTGCCGTGCCACTTGCCGGAAGCTTCACCGCCAGCACCGCGCAGCAGCGCACCGATCGCCTCACCCTCGATCTCTATCTCGAGTGGGAAGGGGTGCGCGACCCACAGATCTCGCCTGACGGGAGGCAGATCATCTACGCCCGCCGCTGGGTGGACAAGGTGAACGACCGCTGGCAGTCGTCGGTCTGGATCATGAACGCCGACGGCAGCAGGAACCGGTTCCTCATCGACGGCTCTTCGCCACGCTGGTCGCCGGACGGGAGCCGGATCGCGTACGTCGCCCAGGGTGAGCCGAAGGGAGCGCAGATCTTCGTCCGCTGGATGGACGCGGAAGGGGCCACGACTCAGATCACCCGCGTAGAGCGCTCGCCCAGCAACGTCCGCTGGTCGCCGGACGGAGAGAGCATCGCCTTCAACATGCTGGTCGAGAGCAAGGAGAGATGGCCTATCTCACTGCCGGAGCGACCGGAAGGCGCCAAGTGGACCAAGGATCCGAAGATCGTGACGCGACTGCACTACCGTCGCGACCGAACCGGGTTCACTGACGAGGGCTACCGGCATGTGTTCGTGGTGCCCGCAGACGGCGGCACGCCACGTCAGCTCACCGATGGGGAGTGGAACCACGGCGGTCCCGCGTGGACGCCGGACGGCTTGGAGATCCTGTTCTCGAGCCTCCGGGTCGAGGAAGCAGAGTACCAGTGGCGGGAGTCCGAGGTCTACGCCGTGAACGTGGAGACGGGCGACATTCGGCAGCTCACCACGCGCAGGGGCCCGGACGGCAGTCCCGTGGTCTCGCCCAACGGGCGGCTCGTCGCGTACGTCGGCCACGACTGGACCGATGACGCGTACTTTGCCCGCAAGCTCTACGTGATGAACATCGACGGGACGGAGCCCCGGGAGATCGCGGTCGAGCTGGACCGGTCACCGGGCAACCTCACGTGGGCGTCCAACAATCGGGGCGTGTATTTAACGGCGAACGACCGAGGGACCACCCACCTGTACTACGCTCCGCTGCGCGGTGAGACCCGTAAGCTCACCGACGGTGACTACCGGCTGTCACTCTCGAGCGTGTCCGACGATGGGCTGGCCGCCGGCGTGCTGAGCAGCTTCCACGAGCCGGGCGACGTGGTGGCATTCACCCTGCGGGATCCGGAGCCGCGCAAGCTGACCGACGTGAACGGCGACGTGCTCCACGGGCGCGCGCTCGGGGAGGTGGAGGAGATCTGGTACAAGTCGGCGGACGGCCTGGACATTCAGGGCTGGATCGTCAAGCCGCCCGACTTCGATCCCGCGAAGCAGTACCCGCTGATCCTCACCATCCACGGCGGCCCGCACGCCATGTACGGCGTGGGATTCAACTTCGCGTGGCAGAACCACGCGGCCAACGGCTATGTGGTGCTGTACACCAACCCCCGCGGAAGCTCGGGATACGGCAGCGCCTTCGGCAACGCCATCAAGAACGCGTACCCCGACAGGGACTTCGATGACCTCATGGCCGGTGTCGACGAGGTGATCCGGCGCGGCTACGTGGACGAGCAGAACCTGTTCGTGTACGGCGGCAGCGGCGGTGGCGTGCTCACCGCGTGGATCGTGGGCCACACGGACCGCTTCGCCGCCGCGTCGTCCAACTACCCGGTCATTGACTGGCTGTCATTCGTGGGGACCACGGACGGCTCGTCCTGGTACCGCAACTTCCAGGCGTTCCCCTGGGACGATCCGGCAGAGCACCTGCGGCGCTCGCCGCTCATGTACGTCGGCAATGTGACGACCCCGACCATGCTGATGACCGGCATCAAGGATCTGCGGACGCCCATCTCGCAGACCGAGGAATTCTATCAGGCTCTCAAGGTGCGGAAGGTCCCTTCGGCCATGATCCGCTTCAACGATGAATGGCATGGGACCTCGAGGCAGCCGTCCAACTTCATGCGCTCGCAGCTCTACATGCGGAGTTGGTTCGAGCGGTATATGACGCAGGAGATGCGGGCGGAGGCGGATGCCAAACCGTAGCCCTGGCGGGCTGGCGGAACCAAGGCCCAGATCCACCTATGACCTCGGCACCCGCCCGTTCAGCGGGCGGGTGCCGCCAGGTGCCGGAATGGCCGAATCGGTGTGCACAGCCTGCGGAGAAGCCGTCTCCACAATTCCACACGCCGTGGGAAAGTGCTTACCCGCCGTGCGAACCGGCGCGAGTCCGCTCCACACGAGACCCACACGAGGGGGCAGACGCGAAGAAACGTCGGCACTTGCATGGTCGGTCAGCGTCCTTAGCTTGAGCCTCCTCTTCGGTGGTCAGGCGCCCTCCCACCCGGCCACCCGACTGCCACCACTGTGGACGTCGATGCCCTGATGCCTGACTACACCCCGCTTGGGTACCAGAAGATTGCTCAGCAGGCAGCCAATGATCTGACGAGCATCCGGTGCCCGCGCGACGGCGTTGTGATGCGGGTGCTTCTTTGCCGCGCCGAGCGGCGCGAGCGGGCGGGTCTGATGCTCCGGGAGTTTCCTCGCCTGCCCAAGGGGGGCGACTGGCGCATCATGGAGCTGGACGTCGAGTGCCCGGCATGCCGCCGCCGTGCCGGGGGCATTCGTCTCTCCACGGGAACCGCTGAGGGTGCGCGTCGGCCCACCCCGTCTGAGACGGCGCCCGCCGCCCCGTAGCCGCAGCCGCCCGCCGCCTCGTAGCGGAGTGCTACGGGGCGCCTTCCTTGACCGCCGTGACGAAATACGACCACAGGCCGGCACGCTTCGGCGTGGCGCAGCGAAAGTGCGCGTCCCCGAGGAGCGTTACGGCACCCTTCGGCGAGTAGAACCGGTAGTCACCCGCGTGGGGCGCAAGCCGCATCCACGCGTTCAGCAGATGTCTGACCGGCGGGAAGAAGCAGGGGTCGATCAGCAGGAGTCTGCCTGCCGGGCGAAGCACGCGGTGAATCTCCTGCAGTGCGTCGTGCGGGCGGTAGAAGTGGTGCAGCACGCCAATGAGCGTAACGACGTCGAACGACTCTCTCGCCCAGGGAAGCGTGTCCTCCGCATCGGCCGGGCGCAAGTCTGCGTCCACGTCGAGCGTGTCGAGCTTGTCACGCGCCACTTCGAGAATCCTGGGGGCGAGGTCCGTGCCGCAGAGTCGGGTCGCCCCTGCCGCCGCGAGCCGGGCAAGCAGCCGTCCGGTGGCGCAACCGACGTCCAGGATGTCGAGCGAAGCAATGGTGGGCCGGAGCTCGTCGCAGATCATGCGATCGAGGAGCCGCACCTGACAGAACGTCATCCAGCGTGACGTGTCGTAGCGCTCGGGCAGGTCGACGTTGTACGCCTGGTAGCTACTCGCCTTGTAGCGGTCCTGCTTCCTGAAGGGAGCCTCCGCCATGGGCCCTCCGGCGGGCGCAGGCCAATTACGATGTGGGTCGCGGCTTCTTCGAAGGTGCGGTTGCGCAGGAGTGATGGAAAGGCCGCCGCGACTAGCTGCCGGAGTCGGGCGGACGCTGCGCCACGAGGAGCCACTGTTGACGTCTGGACCCGCGACGCCCATCTGCGTCGACGAAGTGCCCGTCGCGGCGGACGACATCGAATCCCGCTTGGAGCAGCTCCCGCTCCGCCACATCCATGGCGATCGTGTGCCGTGCCGTCTGCGCGGCGCGCGACGCGGTTGTGTCGGCCGGCCGGAAATCCAGCATTACCAGCCGGCCTCCTTGTTTTAGTGCGCGGTACATGCCGGCCAGCATGGCGCCGAACTCGCTCATCTCGTGGTAGGCGTCCACGACCAGCACTGCGTCGAGCGCGTCCGGCGGGAGCCTGGGGTCGTCGGTGAGCCCTCGAATCACCTCCACGTTCGTGAGGCCGTCGGCCTCGGCGCGGGTGCGCAGCTGGCTCAGGGCGCCCTCGTCGATGTCCACGGCATAGACCCTACCCTCGGCCCCGACGTGGTCGGCGAGGCGCACGGTGAAGTATCCTCGGCCGGCACCCACGTCGGCGACGTGGCTTCCCGTGCCGATGGCCAGCGCCGCGAACACGTCCGGAACCCGCTGCCACGCCTCCCGATTGGCGTCGCGTTGCGCCTCGACGGCGGAAGGGAGTATGACAGCCCCGAGACATGCGGCGGTCGTCGCGGCGCGGAGCGTGTGGAGTGGCCGGCGATGTGCAGCGTGGCTCATTGCTCGACACTCGTGCTGAAACCGGGGCACATGCTGTCACGTAGAACGCATTAGGCAGGGTAGCGGTTTCACCGCTTGCTGGCCCCCAAGTCGGGATGCATCTTGAACGCTCGTCGTGCGCACCGGTCGTGCTAAACAGCCAGGAGGTTTCCATGCGTCGTTTCCTCGTCGGGTTTCTGCTCATTGCGATTACGCTTCCGGCGCTCGGTCAGGAGCCGGAGCGCCGCACCGTCAACAACGGGAACGTCGTACTCGAAGGCGTTCCGGAGGTCCCCCAGAGCCTGGTTGCCGAGCTCAATCGCTTCCAGAGCGTGCGCTCGGCGGGCTTCCGGGACTGGACCGCGGATGGCAAGGGGATCTACATCAGCACGCGTTTCGGCGACGTCTCACAGGTGCATCGCGTGGACTTCCCCGGCGGCGCGCGCCGCCAGCTCACCTTCTTCCGCGAGCCGGTCAGCGGGATCACGCGCCGCCCGGGACGCTCTGAGTTCGTCTTCGCCATGGATGAAGGGGGCAGCGAGTTCTATCAGCTCTTTCTGTATGATGCCGCAACCGGAGAGCACCGCCGACTCACCGACGGCAGCTCCCGGAATGGCGCGCCGGTGTGGAGCGAGGACGGTGCCCGCCTAGCGTATCAGAGCACCCGCCGCGATGGCCGCTCAAACGACGTCTGGATGATGGATCCCGCTGCACCGGAAGCGGCACGCCCGGTGCTAGAGGCGCCGGATGGAACCTGGTGGGGTCCGGCAGAGTGGAGTCCGGACGGGAGCCTGCTACTGATCGTCAACTATGTCAGCATCACGGACTCGCGGATTCACCTCGTGGACGTGCGGAGCGGCGAGCGCCGCCTCGTGGCGGGCGGCGATCAGGCGCCCGGCAGCTACGTGGGGATCGCGCCCGAGTTCTCGGCGGACGGGCGAGGCTTCTTCCTCGCGGCGGATTTCGGGGGCGAGTTCACCCAGCTCGCCTACCAGGATGTCGCCTCGGGTGAGCGCCGCATCATCACCGGGGACATCCCCTGGGACGTGGAAGGATTCGCGCTCTCGGATGACGGTCGCCGGGCCGCCTTCGTCACCAACGAGGGGGGCGTCTCCAGGCTCTACCTCATAGATCCAACGACATTCGAGTTTGAGATGGTCGAGGGGATCCCCACGGGGCTCATTGGAGGCTTCGACTTCAGCCCCGACGGCCAGCGCCTGGCGATGACGCTCAACACGGCCAAGACGCCGAGCGATGCCTTCACGCTGGATCTCGTGGAGGGCGGAGCCAAGCTAACGCGCTGGACCTACAGCGAGGTCGGGGGTCTGAACACGGACGCGTTCGTCGAGCCGGAGCTGATCGAGTACCCCACCTTCGATGAGGCGGCTGGTGAGCGCCGCATGATTCCGGCCTTCGTGTATCGCCCCGCCGGCCCGGGCCCCCACCCGGTGATCATCTCGATTCACGGAGGGCCGGAGGGGCAGTACCGCCCGGCCTTCAGCAGCACCTACCAGCTCTGGATGCACCGCGTGGGTGCCGCCGTGATTGCGCCCAACGTGCGCGGCAGTTCCGGCTACGGGCGCACCTACGTGCAGCTCGACAATGGTCGCCTGCGGGAACACTCGGTGTGGGACATCGGGGCGCTGCTGGATTGGATCGCCACGCAGCCCGATCTGGATGCGAGCCGGGTGGCGGTCTACGGCGGCAGCTACGGCGGCTACATGGTGCTCGCGTCGGCCGTGCACTACAGCGATCGGCTGGCGGCGGCGGTGGACATCGTGGGGATCAGCAACTTCGTGACGTTCCTGGAGAACACGCAGGCGTACCGTCGCGACTTGCGGCGTCCGGAGTACGGCGACGAGCGCGATCCGGCGATGCGCGAGTTCCTGGAGAGCATCAGCCCCAACAACCACGCCGACAAGATCCGGCTGCCGCTGTTCGTGGCACAGGGGCAGAACGACCCCCGCGTGCCCGTTACCGAATCCGAGCAGATCGTGGCCGCCGTGCGGGCCAACGGGCGAGAGGTGTGGTACATGAACGCCCTCAACGAGGGCCACGGCTTCCGCAAGAAGGAGAACCGAGACCTGTTCAATCAGGTCGTCGTGATGTTCTTCCAGCGCCACCTCGGAGGGCAGGATATCAGCCTGAAGCCGTGACTGGAGCGTCCTCGCGCGGGGTGCTCTGTCGGGTGGTGATGTAGCAGCGCCCGGCCTCGAGGCCGGGCGCTGTCGTCGTGTGGCGAGTCTCAGGCGCGGGCGTGCTTACCGACACTGACTCAGAGCGTCATCACGACCCACTCGCCCTTGAGCATCTCGGTCAGCGTCCCCCCGACGTACCTGACCTCGATGCCCAGCGTCTCGAGCCGCTCCGAGACGCCGTACAGGTCCGCGCACGCCTTGCAGGCCACGACTTCCACCCCTGCCGTCTGGAGCCCCGCGATGGTCTGCTGCAGCTCCTCATCCTCTGCCAGGAGCGGCGAAGAAGGCCCCCACACGATGATCCTGATCTCTTCCCACCAGAGATTCTGCTTGGCGACCGACGCGTACATGAACCCCATCTTGAGGGCGACGTCCCGGTCACCGCTCGTCCACAGGATGCCGAGCTTGGTGGGCTCGTCAACGGTCGGCTGGTCCGAGTAGACGCCGCGAGAGACCAGGGCGCCGGCGGCGAGCGCGGCGGCGAGCAAGAGTCCCAGGATGGCCAACGTCGTACGTTGCATGACGCCTCCTCTCGATTGGCTAGTGGTACAGCGGCGCGCCACCCACCCCCACCTTCACCTCCCAGACCCGACCCGTGCGAGTCGAGGTGGCGTAGACTGCGTGATGGTCGAAGTCTCCCTGCCCGAATGCCAGGCTGGCGACCCCAGGCATGTTCTCGGCGATCAGCACCGTCTCCCGTGTCGCGGGGTCGATGCGCCAGATCTGTCCCGCTCCGTTGGCGGCGACGTAGATGCGTCCCAGCTCGTCCGTTGCGAGGCCGTCGTTGCCGGCGCGCTCGCCGAGACGGGCGATGACCTTCGGCTGTCCCGCCGGCAGCCCTTCCTCCAGCGGGAGCGCCCACACGCGGTCATCGACCACGAACGGCCGCAGGCTCACGAAGATCTGCGCGACGAACAGCGTGGAGCCGTCGGCCGAGAGCGCCAGCCCATTGGGATGGCCGACGGCGTCGGTGAACAGGCTCACGGTTCCGGCAGTGTCCACCAGAAAGATCTCGTCCGTGGCGTCGTCCGAGACCAGGAACGAGCCGTCGTGCCGCACCAGTACGAAGTTCGGATCGCCGATGCCCCCGTCGACGACCCGCGTCTTCTCCCCTTCCGGAGTGATGCGCCACACGATGCCGTCGTCGTTCGGGCCGTGATTGAACCGGTTGGTTGGGCCGAAGTCGGCCATCAGGATGTCCCGCGGGCCGATCGGGGCGAGGCCGAGGTTGGAGTAGAGGTCCGCGATCTTAGTGGCCGCGCCGTCGGTGCTCACCCGCCACAGCGCCCTGTTGCCGGCGACGTAGAGATCGCCCTCGCCGTTGAAGGCGATCCCCTCGCAGCGGGCGAAGGTGCCGTCCACCAGCACGGTGGCCTCGACGGGAAACTGCGGCTCGTCTGCTGCGGCCGGGATGTCCTGAGCCGGCAACGCCCGCACCGCAGCGAGCAGGGTGCCGAGGGTGAGGAGCAGGGGGAGAACGAGCTCGCCGCCGCTTGTTGCGCAGTACGCACGATCGGCTTCCATGGTCTTCTCTCCAGAGCTACACGCCTGCGGAACGGTCCGTCGGTTCTGCATCAATGACGCCGGACCCGTGTAGTGGGTTGCACGAATAACGGGAGTACGATGGTCGGCGTTGCGCCGGGGAGTGCCCCTACTGGTGGCGTCTCCGCGAGATGCAACGCCGCAGGGGCCGCGAGGCAGGGCGGACGACCAGCCTCAGTCGGGTGCGGCGCTGGTTCGTGCAGGCGCTCCGTTGAGCGTCCGTGCCACGCTGAACAGGTCGCCCGTGCGATAGAAATCCACCGCGATCAGGTTGGGGAGCCGCCCGCGCTCCGCTCGGCACGCCCGTGCACGGGCGTGCAGCACCTCGTGCGCATTCACGATCGCGGCGTCGCTCGGCAGTGAGCTGGGCGGCGTCGAAATCCAATGGTTCATGAGGAGGAGCGAGCCCGCCGTGCCACCGCGGTTGGGCACGCATGAGAACTCGCTCGGGTCGTCGAAGCTGTAGGGGGTCTCCTGGAACACCTCGAAGGCCTGGTGATACCAGGGTACACCCTCGCTGTCATTCTCCGCCAGCACGAGTACGCGCTGGTCGGTGGCAATCATCTCACGCAGAGTCGGCCAGGGTGGGGCAGGGCGCCCTCGATAGACGTAGTCGGCCAGCTCGCTCTCGTGGAATGCTGCCTCGATCTCGGCAGGCGCAACTGCATCCTCGATGATGATGATCAGCACCTCGCCGGGGTTGAGGATCAGAAACTCGCGTACACTCCGGAGCACGGTTACCAGAACGGTGGCCCCCAGCTCGCAGAGTCCGTGGCAGAGATAGAGCGCCCGCTCGCCTTCCGTGCCGCCGATCAGGCGGTCGCGGATGCGGATCGCGGCGTCGAAACCACTCGGCCCGAGCATCGCCTCGTACTCTTCCCGGGCGAGCTCTCCCTGCTCGATGTCGGTCTTGACGGCGTTCCCCACCGGGATGCCCGGGTGGACGTCGATCAAGAAGCCGCGAACGCCGTCCTGGAGCTGGGTCATGATCCCCACCTCGTGGTTCGCGAACATCCACGTCGGGTGGTCTGCCGCGGACATCGAGTTGTGCGTGGCAGGAAAGACGACCTGGTCGAGCGGGCGGTCGCACAGCTCGCGGTATCCGTTGCATGTGTTGATCACCGCCGGCGCGCCGATCGCTGGTGGGCTACGCGTGAAGACCACTGCGGCGACGAGGAGCACGGTACCCACTGCCGTGCCGAGCAGCGTGATCTGGACAGCCCGGCCGCGGCGCCTGCGGGGCAAGGGTGTGGCCTTCTCAGCGAGCACGCCGGGGGTCGGGCGAAGCGCCAGGCGGCTGAGTTCGGTGAGCCCGATGAACAGCAGTGCACTCCCCGCGACCAGCATGAGGAGTCTGAGCGTGACCTGGGGCCGCACGATCGCCAGGCCTCCGACTAGGATCAACGCGGCCGCCCGTGCCAGCTTCGCTCCGCGGCTCTCGAGCGGGCCCCACAGGGCCGCGCGCACCCTCCCTGCGACCGCCACGAGCTCCACCTCCTGAACGAGTGCTGTCGCCGCGGCAGCCAGGGCAAGGCCGATGACGCCGAGGGCCAGGGCGCGGGTCAGCAGCCCCGCGCTGAACGCGTCCCACACGCCTGCCAACGCCGCGCCAACGGCGTCATCCCCGACAAGCTTGCCGAGGATGCCCCCGCCGAGCTGCACCACGAGCAGCATGAGTGCGGCTGCGGCCGTCAGGGCGATGCCGGACCGCAGGACGGCGGCCCTCCGGTTCATGGCGAGCGCGACGCCGAGTCCCAGGAGCGTGACCCCGAGCATTAGAGCCAGGAGCGCCTGGCCGGACGCGCGCTGACCGACGCGGAGCAGCTCACTGAGCGATTCGGCAAGGGGCACCTGGTCTACCGAGGCGATCACGGCGGAGACCTGCGCCGGGAGTTTCTCGGCGATGTCAGGCCGCAGGGAGAGCGCGCTCCGCAGGATCACACCCACGTCGGACACGGTGAAGAGGATGTCCCTTGCGCCTTCGGTCAGGACGAGCGCATGGCTTTCCCGCACACTGCGGCGTACGATGGCGCGGAAGGGCGCGGACGCCACGACAGTCTCGGTCGTCGCGAGAATGATGGGACGGTACGGAGTGAGGTCACGGCGCTGCCGGATGACCGCATCCGACACGCGGCTGGCGACGAAGGAGGCCACGCGCGGATCGGCGAGGCTTCGGGCGGCGCGGTCGGCGAAGGTGTTC
>CAYGBV010000034.1:0-6400 GCA_964348295.1 uncultured Gemmatimonadaceae bacterium | reverse complement strand
GGCCACGTATGCCGCCATCACACCGCCGGCGATGGTGGCGAAGCCGCCCACCATCACCGTGTTGAGCTCGGTGGAGGTCGTACTCGCAACAAAGGGCCGGATCATGAGCGGCGCCTCGGTCTGGCCCACGAAGATGTTCCCCGCCACCGACAGGGTCTCGGCCCCTGACGTCCCCATGGTGCGCTGCATCACCCAGGCGATCCCCTGCACGATGCGCTGCATGATGCCGAGGTAGTACAGCACCGCCATGAGCGACGAGAAGAAGATGATCGTGGGCAACACCAGGAAGGCGAAATACGAGCCGGTATTGGCCCACAGCTCCACCGACTGAATGGGGGCCATGTTCTCGGGCACGTCGGTCACGGGCCCGACAGGCACGTTGTTCCTGACGAGGTTGCCGAAAATGAAGCGCGCGCCCTCCTCGGTGAAGCCCAGCAGCTTGATGAAAGCTGCGTTGGCGGCCTGGAACAGCGCGCGACCCACGCCCGTCTTGAGCACCAGGATCCCGAACACCACCTGCAGCGCCAAACCGGACCCGACCAGCCGCCAGTTCACTCGCCGCCGGTTGGCCGACAGGAGCCACGCAATGAGGATCATCGTGGCGATGCCCACGATCCCAACCAGCCGTGCAAGGAACGATTGCTCCAGACCCTCGCGTGTCTGCGCGAGCTCTTGACCCAGTTCTTGCAGGAGCCACAGCGCGTTCATTGGATCTCCCGGAGTTCTCCCTCGATCTGAGCCACGAGCGCGGCCTTCCGCTCAGCGGGCAGGAACGCGCTCTCGAAGGCGTTGAGGATCACCCGGTCGAGCTCTTCCCGAGTGAACCCCAGCTCTCTGTGGGCGAGCCAGTACTCGTCGGTCACGGTCGTCCCGTCCATCAGCCGGCTGTCGGTGTTGAGCGTGACGTTGCCGCCCCTGTCCATGTACTGCCGTACCGGATGCTGCTCTAAGCCCTCCACGGCGCGCGTGTGCACGTTGGAGGAGATGCACACCTCGAGGGGGATCTGCTGGTCGATCACCCGCTCCTCAAGCTCGGGGTCCTGGAACAGGTTGGTGCCATGTCCGATCCGCTCGGCGCCGCACGCGTGGAGCGCCTCGTCGATCGACTCCGGCCCCGCGGCCTCGCCGGCGTGACAGGTGCAGTGCAGTCCGTGCGACCGGACGTGCTCGAAGGCCTTGGCGTGCGCCACCGCCGGGTGGCCGTGCTCGGAGCCGGCCAGATCGAAGGCCACCACCCCGTCGCTGCCATAGTCCACTACGGCCTGGGCCAGCTCCTGCGACACCGACGGCTCGAAAGTGCGCAGCCCGCAAAGGATGAGCCGCGCGACGGTACCGGTCTCCGCCTCGCCCCGTTTGAGCCCGGCCAGCGGCGACTCGACCGCCTGCGCCAGCGTCATGGCCGGGGTGTGCAGCGCCGGGCAGTAGCGCGCCTCCACGTAGCGCACGTTGTCGGCCGCGGCGTCCAGCACGAACTCGTAGGCGACCCGCTCCATCGCCCGTGGTGTCTGCATGACCGCGACCGTGTGACGGTAGAGCTGGAGATAGTCCTCCAGGTGGCGCGCGTTGCGCGCGAACAGCGTGGCGGCCAGCCCGTCGGGGGTGTCGGCCGGCAGCGTCACTCCCTGCTCCCGGGCGAGCTCGAGCATCGTGGCAGGGCGGAGGCAACCGTCCAGGTGCACGTGCAGCTCGGCCTTGGGGAGCCGCTGGATCAGCTCGCGGGTGAGGCTCATCTGTCCCGCGCCGAGACCACGACGCGCAGGATGCTCCCAGCCGCGAGTGCGCTGGCAGGATCGATGCGCCGGCCCACACCATCGGTCACGTAAGTGCCTGCGCCGTTAAGTTCCGCCGCAAGCGCGGCATCGAAGGCGCGCACCGCGTCGAGCACCGTGCTGACGGCCGCTACCTCCACCGGCCGCTCGTTCACGAACACAGTCACGAGCGCGCTCACTCGGGACGCTCCTCGCGCGGGGCGAACGCCGCCCGCACCGCCTCGGCGGCCTCCTCGGGGTGCGGCGCGACTGGATTCTCCCGCGCGAAGTACGTCGCCAACGAACTTCCCCGGATCAAGTCGCCCGCGTCCAGCACGACCACCCCGTCCGGGTAGGCCGCCCACAGCGAGTCCAGTACCGTGGCCGCGCGCGTGAGGGCCCAGTTCACCACCGTGTCGCGCACGTAGTCCCAGTGAAACACGCGGCCGTGCGCGTTGGTGGTGGCAACCACCACCACGTGGGCGGTGTCCTGGGCTCTGAGGGTGGTGACGCCGATCGCAATCGCGAGAACCAGTGCAACGGCCGAGCGATGAGAGAACACGGTCATAGGGTGCCGGAATCTGCGGGGGATTGACTTGCGGCGCAATCGCCGAAGCCGACGCTGGCCAGACCTACAAACCGATGGCTAAATTCACTACCCCTTCACGGAGGCAACTGCTCACATGTGGGAAGATGGGGCGGACTCCGTTCTCACGGCGGGTCCCATTCAGATCGATGCGCGGACGCACCGCGTGACCGTGGACGGACGGGACGTACCTCTGACGCCGACGGAGTACCGGCTCCTGGAGACGCTTCTCACGCGCCTGGGGCAGACCCAATCGAGACCGCAGCTGCTGGAGCGGGCGTGGCGCGCTCGGGGCGACATGCGGACCCGCACCGTAGACATGCATGTGCGGCGTCTCCGCGCCAAGCTCGGCTCTGCCGCCGACCACATCGAGACCGTCCGCGGGGTCGGCTACCGGCTGCGAGACCAGCAGGCGCGGAGCGGCGGCTGACGATCGGCCCGCAGTTTTCTTCCCTCCCCGCTGCCGCAGACTGAGTCGTCACCTCAGAAGTGCAGGTACATCTGTGCCTTGACCGAGTACTCGGTGCCGCCCGTTGCCGGCGACCAGATGTCCACATTGACAGCAAACTTGTTGCGCCCGACGAAGTACAGGACTAAGCCCGGCGTGAAGAGCCAGCCGTCGTCCTCGCTGACGTCCGTGTCCGGATCGCCCCAGCTCACGCGCGCCACCGGCTCGATCCCGTACATGAAACGGTTCTCCCGGATCGGGAATAGGTACGTCACGATCCCCTGCGCGGAGACGAACTTGGTGGGGTCCGGTGTCGTGAGGTTCTTCCAGTTGTCGCCGTATACGAACCCCGCCTTCACGTGCGCGCCCGGCTGCTCGTACCGGCCCCAGTCCACGTCCGCGCCGTACGCGACCGCATACTCGTCGGTCCCAGTGCTGTCGTTGGGATAGTCGTGCAGGCCCGCATGCGCACCTACCGTGAGGTCGCCGCCGCGGTACTCGAGGCGCCCAGTGTATGACTTGGTGCCGTTCTCGTCCACGTCGTCGTTGGGGCCCTCGCCGTTGGTCACCGACGCCGAGTACCGGACCTTTCCGACATCACCGAGGATCTGGAATCCGAGGTCACGGTCGGAGTAGTTGAGCTTCTCGGTGAACCGGCTGAAGGAGCAGATATTCCCCACGCCGGAACAGCCCGGCAGGCCGCGGACGCCTCCGGCGCGCTCGATCACGAGGATCTGCGTGGAGCTAACCAGCTCGAACCGGTCGAACGGCCGCTTGAACTGCCCGGCCCGGATGCGGAACGCCCTGTCGAAGTTGAGATCGACGTAGGCGTCGCGCAGGCCGACGATGCCCTCGCCGTACTCCGGCTGGATCTTGCCGGAGATGAAGTCGTTGACTTTGATCTCGGCCGTGAGCCGGGCGCGGCGCACGAAGAACGTCGACGCCACTGCTGCGCCGGTCGACGACGTGTGGTTCCACTGCATGTGCAGCCGGCCCGCTAGCGTGATCTCGACGGCCTTCGATTTGATCACCACCTGTGCGCCGGCCGGCCGGCCCACGACGGGCACAGCTAGCGCGACGCCGGCCAGAGTAACCACTACCCTGGGAACGATTCGCATCATGGTTGTCCCTAGTTGCTCTCGAGTTGTGGATTGCCGTAACTCTGCGCTCAGCGGTCTGCCCGCTGGCGCGTTGTGCACCAAAGGTACAATGGCTCGACAGCGCGAGAATCAGAACCAGCGGTCCCGACCGAAATCCCGCCGCACCACCCGCCGCTGCTGGAGGTTCCTGACGTAGCGCCGGTGTGCCTCCACCAGCTCGTTTCTCGCGAACAGCTTGATCAGCGCCGCGCCCGCCACGAACCCGCCGAGGTGCGCCATGTAGGCCACACCTCCCTGCCCCTCGGCTGCGAGGTCGGCCGCGCCTCCGAGCACCTGGAGGAACATCCAGTACAGGAGCATGAAGTAGGCCGGCACGGCGAACGTGGTGACGAAGAAGCCCAGGAACACGAACAGGTGGACGCGCACCTTGGGGTACAGCACCAGGTAGGCCCCCATCACGCCGCTGATCGCACCCGAGGCTCCCACCATCGGCACCGGCGACCCCGGGTTCGCCACCACCTGGGCGAGCGACGCCAGCAGGCCGCACGCGAGATAGAACGCCACGAAGCGGCCCCGCCCCATCGTGTCCTCCACGTTGTTTCCGAAGATCCAGAGGAACCACATGTTGCCCAGCAGGTGGAGCCAGCTCCCGTGCAGGAACATGGAGGTGAGCACCGTGTGGGGCGCCGGACCGCCTCCCACCGGACATGCGAACCCCGGCCCGAGCGGGATCTCGGTCCCGGGCGGCACCCGGCCCAGGAGCTCACCCGGAATCAGCCCCAGGTGGCACACCGAGCGCACCAGCGCCGGATCGGTGCCCGCTCCCTGCACGAGCATCCAAACCAGCACGTTGACGACGATGATCCCCACCGTGATGACCGGGGTCGCCAGCGTCGGGTTGTCGTCGCGGTAAGGGAACATGCCGGGTTACCTTTCTCCCCTATAGCTCACTGACAGACATGGGTTTACGCCGGTAGACCCCGACTGCCACGAGCCTGCCACTTTGGCGCATTTGGCTGGTACGCCGCTTGCATTAGCGACCATCCGGTCGGAACACGCATCGAACACCTACGCGAGGACAGCACATGGCACAGAAAGTAATCGGGATCGACCTGGGCACCACCAACTCCGTGGTCTCGGTCATGGAGGGTGGCGATCCGGTCGTGATTCCCAACTCAGAGGGCGGGCGCACCACGCCGTCGGTGGTTGCCTTCACCAAGGACGGCGAGCGTCTCGTCGGCCAGGTGGCCAAGCGGCAGGCCGTCACCAACCCCAAGAACACGGTTTTCTCCATCAAGCGGTTCATGGGGCGCCGCATCGGCGAGGTGAAGACGGAGATCGAGGAGGTCCCCTTCAAGGTGGTTGCGGGCCAGAACGACCTCGCCTCGGTGGAGATCGCCGACAAGCGGTACACCCCACCCGAGATCTCGGCGATGATCCTCCAGAAGATGCGCCAGACCGCCGAAGACTACCTCGGGCACTCGGTGCAGAAGGCCGTGATCACGGTCCCGGCGTACTTCAACGACTCGCAGCGCCAGGCCACCAAGGATGCCGGCAAGATCGCCGGGCTCGAGGTGCTGCGGATCATCAACGAGCCGACGGCCGCCTCGCTGGCCTACGGCCTCGAGAAGAAGAAGGAGGAGAAGATCGCCGTCTTCGACTTCGGAGGTGGGACCTACGACATCTCCGTGTTGGAGCTCGCGGAGGGCGTGTTCGAGGTGAAGTCCACCAACGGCGACACGCACCTGGGCGGCGACGACCTCGACCAGCGGGTCATCGACTGGCTGGTCGACGAGTTCAAGAAGGACCAGGGGATCGACCTCTCCAAGGACCCCATGGCCCTGCAGCGCCTGAAGGAGGCGGCCGAGAAGGCCAAGATGGAACTCTCGAGCCGCACCCAGACGGACATCAACCTGCCGTTCATCACGGCGGACCAGTCGGGGCCGAAGCACCTCAACACGACGCTCACCCGGGCCAAGCTGGAGCAGCTCGCCGACGACCTGTTCCAGCGGCTCATTCCGCCGATGAAGCAGGCACTGAAGGACGCCGGGCTCAAGCCCTCGGAGATCGACGAGGTCATCCTGGTGGGCGGCTCGACCCGCATCCCCAAGGTCCAGGACATCGTGAAGGACTTCTTCGGGAAGGAGCCCCACAAGGGCGTTAACCCCGACGAGGTCGTGGGGATCGGAGCGGCCATTCAGGGCGGTGTGCTGGCGGGCGAGGTCAAGGACGTGCTGCTGCTCGACGTGACCCCGCTATCGCTCGGCATCGAGACCCTGGGCGGCGTCACCACGGTGCTCATCGCCCGCAACACGACGATCCCGACCAAGAAGTCGGAGATCTTCTCCACGGCGGAGGACAACCAGACCACCGTGGAGATCCACGTGCTCCAGGGCGAGCGCGAGATGGCCCTCGACAACCGGACCATCGGTCGGTTCCAGTTGACGGGGATTCCGCCCGCGCCGCGCGGGATGCCGCAGGTCGAGGTCACCTTCGACATCGATGCCAACGGCATCCT
>CAYGBV010000033.1:0-63306 GCA_964348295.1 uncultured Gemmatimonadaceae bacterium | reverse complement strand
CCCCCGTGACGACACGCGTCGTGCAGATCGCGCCGGGCCCGATGCCGACCTTCACTGCGTCGACGCCGCGCTTTATGAGCGCCTTGGTGCCCTCGAGGGTCGCCACGTTGCCGCCCACCAGCTGGATGTCGGGGAACGCCTCTCGCAGCATCTCGACGGTGGCCAGCACGCCCTCGGAGTGGCCGTGCGCCGAGTCCACCACCACGGCATCGACGCCAGCGGCGACGAGCGCCGTCGCGCGGTCCTTGGTGTCGGGACTCACCCCCACCGCGGCGGCGACGCGCAGCCGGCCGTGCTCGTCCTTGTTGGCGTCGGGGAACTGGCGTCGCTTGATGATGTCCTTGACGGTGATGAGACCCTTGAGCGTTCCCTTCTCGTCCACCACCGGGAGCTTCTCGATGCGGTGCTCGCCCAGGATGCGCTCCGCCTCGTCGAGCGTGGTTCCCACCGGCGCGGTGATGAGGTTGTCCTTCGTCATCGCCTCCTGCACCGGCCGGTCGAGGCTGCTCTCGAACTGGAGATCGCGGTTGGTGATGATCCCGACTAGCTTGCCGTGCTCGTTTACGATGGGCACACCGGAGATCTTGAAGCGCCCCATCAGGCCGGCAGCATCCCGGATCGAGCGATCCGGCCCCAGCGTGATCGGATTGAGGATCATGCCGCTCTCGGAGCGCTTCACCCGGTCGACCTCGGCCGCCTGCCGCTCGATCGTCATATTCTTGTGGACCACGCCGATCCCGCCGGCCCGGGCCATGGCGATGGCCATCTCCGCCTCGGTGACCGTGTCCATGGCCGCCGCGAGCAGCGGGATGTTCAGCTCGATGCCACGGGTGAACCGGGTGCGGACGTCCACGTCCTGCGGGTGCACGGTGGCGTGACGCGGCACCAGCAGGACGTCATCGAAGGTGAGGGCGTAGCCGGAACGCAGGCGAGTCACCGCTGGTCCCCCATATGCACGAAGACCCGCCGCGTGCCAGACGCCCGGCGGGTCCAATTCGTCTGTGTTACCTGTACCATGAACAAAGCTACGCGCCCTCGAGCGCGCAGGTCAAGCGTCCGTCTTCTGTTCTTCCGTGTCCTCGCCGGTTGGCTCCGCAGCGGTCTCCTCCGCCTCTTGCTCCCCGGTCGGTTGCGGGGTCAGCTCCTCGGCGACTGCCCGGCCCGCAGCCGCCAGGCCCTCCATGACGCGTCCTGCCGCATCCGCCACTTGTGCGCTGCCCTTCGCGGCGACGTCCGCGATGCGCACGCCCCCGATGCGGTCCTCGATCCCCTCGGCAATGCGCTGCACGGTCGAGGGAGCGCGGCGGCTCAGGTTGTACTTGGAGTCGAGGAACTCCATGTAATCCAGGATCTGCCGTCCTATCTCATCGGACAGGCCGTCCAGCCTGCGCGTGATCTTCGCCTTCAGGTTCTCGTTCATGACTGCAACCTCATTGTCTCCTGACGGCCAGGTCCACCAAGTCGAGGACCGGGTTCCCCAGGTACTGGGAGCGGGCCGTCCGCACCCTCCCGATGATCACCAGCTCAGTGAGCGGCTCGAGCTGCTCCACCTGGGCAAGCTGCTCGTCGTCCAGCACCACGTACACGAACCCCGCCTCGGGCAGCGGGCCGCGAGCCAGCATGTAACGCTGTCCCTCGGGGATCTCCCGGCGCAGCTCGTCGGCGCTCTGGATCGCGATGTACTGGAGGGTCCACTGCAGTAGCCTCCCCTCGAACTCCTGCGGCTGGGAGCGCACCTCGGGTCCGCTCACGCCCACCAGCACGCCCGGAGCCGATGGCCGCAGGTCGCTCTCCCGGATCCACCCCTCGGCCTGCACCCGCACCCACTCGCCCGAGCGCGCCACGATCCGGACCGAAGCGTCGGGCGCGAGTGAGCCCGTCGGCTCCCCGTCCGGGGTGCGGCGCAGCTCGGCCTCGACGGCGGTAACCGCCCAGTCGAGCCCCACGCTCTCCCGGTCCACGGGCTGGCCGGCCGGGTTGGGCGCGGCACCGCCCGGCTGGCTGGAGCCCACTGCGGGGGCGCCCACCCGCTCCAGCGAGCCCCCCCACATCCAGGCGGCGCGGCGTACGTGGATCCAGCCGGGCTGGCGCTGTACCTCGTCGAGCAGGCACCCCGATGAGAGGCGCGCCACCACGCGCCCGTTCGGCGACTCACGCAGATTCTCACCGTTCTGGGCGGCGACGCGCAGGTCATAGCCTTGGGCATCGCCGGCCTCGGTGGAGCGGGCCCAAATCCAGCCCTCGAGGGTCACCCGCACCCACCGCCCGCGCACGCTGTCGCCCGCCATCTCCACGCCCGCGTTGACGGTGGCCAGGAGCGCTGCGCGGCCGGAGGGCTCACGACGGAAGTTCTCGGTGCGAATCACCCTGTAGTCCTGCTGCGCGGCGAGCGGCCTGACGCCCGAGCCGACCGCGAGGCACGCCAGAACCACGCAGGGTGGTAGCACTCGGAGGAGGTGGCTAGATTGCCTCATTCTCGTGACCGAGGGGATTGTAGGGAGTAGCTGGGTTCCATGTCAATTTACATCGGTAGAGGCGCGAGACACCTCATCGGGGCGGCAACGACCGCCCTGCTGTTCCTCTGGCCCGGGATCGGTGCGGCCCAGGTGGGCCACGATCCCGCATCCTCCCCGTACCGCGACATCTGGGGCAAGTACATCCTCTCGGCCACGGGAGGCTACGCCAGCAGTGGCGGTGGGGATGCCGGGGTCGGTCCGACCGACGGGCCGTTCGGCGGCGCGCGGCTGGACATCAACCTGTCGGGGCCGGCCAACGTCGGGTTCGAAGCGCTCTACGCGAACCTGGATCGGCTGATCATCGATCCCACCCTGCCCGCCGACGAGCGGGAGCTGAGCACGGAAAAGCAGTCGATCCTCTTCCTGATGGCCGGCATAGGCCTCCACGCCACCGGCCACAAGACGTGGCACGGGCTGGTGCCCTTCATAGGGGCGTCCCTGGGCCTGGCGCTCGGCGGCGGCGTGCCCGCCGACTCCGTGATGGAGCCGTACTCCTTCGACACCAAGTTCGTCGTCGCGCCCTTGGCCGGGATTCGTTGGCACCCGGCCGAGCGGTTCTCGCTGCGGCTCGAGGCGCGCGACATGATCTGGCAACTCAAGTACCCCCAATCGTTCTTCGAGCCCCCCGAGGGGGGCGGAGAGCCGGTGCTCAACCCGCTGGTCAAAGGGACCAGCGAGTGGACGCACAACTTCTGGTTCGTCGTCGCGCTGGGGTACACGATCTCGTAGACGCTCTTGGACTTCTTCGCGGACGGTCTGCGGCGCGGCGTTGAGCTCATCCTGGGCGGCGACGCCGAAGTCTTCGACATCACCCTCCTCTCCATCCGGGTTGCGCTGATCTCGACCGTGCTCGCCTGCGGCGTCGGCGTGCCGCTTGGCTTCATCGTGGGCACCACTCGGTTCTGGGGCCGGCGTGCAGCCATCACCGTGCTCAACACGATGCTCGCCTTTCCTACGGTCGTGGTCGGCGTGCTCGTGTGGGGACTCCTGGCCCGGCGCGGGCTGTTCGGTGGGGCCGAGCTGCTCTACACCTGGTGGGCCATCGTGTTCGCCGAGGTGATCCTGGCCGTGCCGATCGCCGCAGCGCTCACCGCCGCGGCGATCCAGGGCATCGACCCCAGAGTGCGGCGCACCGCCCTTACGCTCGGTGCGGGTCCCTTGCGCGTGCACCTCGCGGTGGCGCGAGCGGCGCGGTACGCGCTCCTATCAGCGGTCGTCGTCGCGTTCGGCCGCGTGCTCGCCGAGGTCGGCGCCGCAATGATCGTGGGCGGCAACATCCGGCACTACACTCGCACGCTCACGACGGCGGTCGCGCTCGCGACGTCGCAGGGAGACTTCGCCCTGGCCATGGCTCTGGGGCTGGTGCTCCTGGCCCTGGCCCTCACCGTGAACGTGCTGCTGCAGCTGTTTCAGGGGCGGGGCGATGCTTAGCGCCACCGGGATCGAGCATGGCTACGGCGGACGCACGGTGCTCGCTATCGAGTCGCTCGAGCTGGAGCGCGGCACGGTCACGGCGGTCGTCGGGCCCAACGGCTCGGGCAAGAGCACGCTGCTGCGCCTCCTCGCCTTCGTGGAGCGGCCCCGCACCGGAACCATGCACCTGGATAGGCAGCCGATCGAGACGCGAGCGGACCGGCTCGCGGCGCGGCGCCGAGTCACCCTGGTGGAGCAGCATCCATATCTGTTCCGCGGCACGGTGCGCCGTAATCTGCGCTACGCGCTTTCGCTGCACGGCCTGCGAGGCGACGCGGCGGCACTGCGCGCCGACGCGGCCCTGGAGCGGCTGCACCTGTCCCACCTGGGCGAGCGAGCGGCGCCGGATCTGAGCGCAGGCGAGACGCAGCGGGTGGCGGTGGCCCGCGCCCTCGCCCTCCAGCCAGACGTGCTGCTGTTGGACGAGCCGGCAGGAGGCACCGATCGCGCCGCAACAGCACAGCTCTACCAGGTGCTCGAGGAGGAGCGCGCGAGCGGCGCCACCCTGTGCTTCGCCTCGCACCAGCTCGAGGACGCCTACCGCTGGTCGGACCGGCTGATCGGACTTGCCGAGGGGCGCGCGAGCCGGGTCACACCGGAGAACCTGTTCCGGGCGAACGTGCCGGAAGGTACCGGAGCCAAGGTTGTCCGGATCGGTCCGCTCGAGGTGCAGGTCGTCACGGACAAGTCCGGTCCCTCGACCATCGCGATCCCGGCCGACGAGATCCTGGTGAGCCTCGAGCGGCTCCACTCGAGCGCGCGCAACGAGTTCCCGGGCAGGGTCACGCGCGTCAGCGACGACGGCCGTGGCGGCGTGACGCTCACGGTGGACGCGGGGGTGGACCTCGCAGTGCGCATCACCCCGCGGGCCCTGGAGGAGCTGGGCATCCAGCTCGGTTCCGCGGTGGTGCTCGCGGTCAAGGCGATGGCCGTGCGGGTCTTCTGAATCGACACTACATTCGGGTCATGCCTACCGTGCGCCTTACGCGGTCCGTCGTCTTCAGCGCAGCGCACCGCTACTTCCGACCCGACTGGTCTGCGGAGAAGAACGCCGCGGTGTTCGGCGCCTGCGGCAATGAGCACGGACACGGCCACCGCTACGAGTGTCACGTCACGGTGGCGGGCGCCCCCGACGACGAGACGGCCATGGTGATACCGCTCGACGTCCTCGACCAGGTGCTGCGCGAGGAGATCACCGAGCGGTTCGACCACAAGCACATCAACCACGACATCCCCGAGTTCGCCTTCGGGAAACAGCTCCCCACCTGCGAGGCGCTCGCCGTCTATCTGTGGCGGCGGGTAGCACCCCGCTTGCCCGAGGGCGTGGCCCTGGAGCGCGTCCGGGTGCAGGAGGAGCCGGGGCTGTACGCCGAGTACGACGGTGCGTAGCGCGGTGCTGGCCGGCGGCGCAGCGAGCCGCTTCGAGGGCCGCCCCAAGGGACTCGAGCAGGTAGGCGGCGCGCGCCTGCTCGACCGCGTGGTGGACGCGGCGCGCGAGGCCACCGGAGCCGACCCCCTGCTCGTCGCCAATGCCCCCGAGGCGAGCGGCTGGTACCCCGGCCTCGAGGTAGTCGCCGACCTCATCCCCAACTGCGGCAGCCTGGGGGGGATCTTCACCGCGGTGGCGGTTCGCGAGGGGCCGGTTCTGGTCGTCGGCTGGGACATGCCGTTCCTGTCGGTCGACCTGCTACAGGCCCTGATCGAGGGCTCGGAGGCGTACGACGTGTTCCTGCCCGAGAGTCCGGGGCCGCTCGGTGTGGAGCCGCTGTGTGCCGTGTACGGTCCCGGCTGCAAGGAGCCGATCAGGGAGAGCATCGCCCTCGAGGACTTCCGCACTACCGTGTTTCACGAGGCCGTGAGGGCTGGCACCCTGCCGCTCGATAAGGTCACCGCCTTCGGCGACCCGGAGACGCTGTTCTTCAACGTCAACGAGCCGGATCATCTCCAGGTAGCCGAGTCCATGTGGCGCAAGCAGCGAGCGTCTGCTTCTTGATCGCTGCACCGTAACGCTCGGTCACGTTCCCATGGCATCCATCCCACAGACCCGCCTGACGCCGTCCGAGGCCGTGCGCGCGATCCTGACCGAGATCGCCCCGCTGGAAGCGGAGCGCGTGCCTCTCGTGGATGCGCTGGGACTGGTGCTGGAGTCCGACGTCACGAGCCCCATAGACATCCCGCCCTGGGACAACTCCGCGATGGACGGCTACGCAGCGCGCGCCGCCGACGTGCGCGAGGGGACTGAGCTGCAGGTCGTCGAGACGATACCTGCGGGAGGCTTCCCCGAGAGGACGCTGGGACCGGGTGAGTGCGCCCGGATTTTCACCGGCGCCCCGGTCCCGCGCGGTGCCGACTCGGTGATTCGCCAGGAGCACACCACACGGCTCGACGAGGAGCGCGTGCGCGTTGACGACGCGCACGACGCGACCCGCAACATCCGGCCGCGGGGTGAGGACATCGCGCGCGGAACCGTGGCGCTTGCCGCCGGAACCGAGATCGGCCCGGCTCAGATGGCGGTGCTCGCCTCGATCGCGATGTTCGAGGTAGAGGTGCACCGCAGGCCCACCGTCGCCATTCTCTCCACCGGTGACGAGGTCGCCGACGAGGACGAGCGCGAGGCGATCCTGAGCGGCCGCAAGATTGCCTCGTCCAACACCTATGGCATGGGGGCGGCCGCGATCGCCGCGGGCGCCGACGCACTGAACCTGGGTATAGCCAGGGACGACCCCGACGAGCTACTGAGCCGACTGGAAGTCGCAGCGGCCGCCGACCTGCTCGTGACCTCGGGTGGCATGAGCGTGGGCGAGCACGATCATCTACGAGCAATTCTGGAGGAGACGGGCGGGGTGATGCGCTTCTGGCGTCTCCGCTCACGCCCGGGCGCCCCTGTGGGATTCGGCGTGCTAGACGGACTTCCCTGGCTCGGGCTCCCCGGTAACCCGGTGAGCAGCATGGTCACCTTTGAGCTGTTCGCGCGGCCGGCGATTCGCAAGCTCTTGGGGCACCGCAAGCTGTTCCGCCGTACGGTGCCGGTCGTGCTCGGCGAGCCCATCAGCACGCCAGGGCGGCTCACGCACTTCCTGCGGGTGACGTTGACCGAGGAAGGCGACGCGTTGGTCGCACGGCTCACGGGTCCACAGGGATCAGGAATCCTGACGTCGCTGGCCAAGGCAGACGCGCTATTGGTCGTGCCAGAGGATGTTGATGAGGCCGCGCCGGGCGACACCCTACGTGCGATCGGGCTGCACGAGGCGAGTCATGGGGAGGAGGTGGGGTACTAGGGAACTTGAGCCAGGGTCTCGGCCCGGCGCTTGATGCCAAGCATGCACTTCCGCATCATCACGATCTCTAAGAGGTCCAACATCATACGCGCCCGCATGGTAGGCGGTTGCGCTCGCAACCTCGTCACCAGGCGCGTCTGTCGAGCGCCGTCCGGGTAGATCCCCCACGCCCAGGTGGCCTCCGCCCAGTCACCGGTGGTTTCAAACACGAGCAACATCGAGCGGTAGGGCTCCAGTGCTGCCACCCTCACGTAGGAGTACTTGCTCAGAGGAACCGAATCCCCGACCTGCAGATCCTGGTATTCCGGGATGACGCGCTCGGCACTGGGGATACCGTCATTGTCCAGTCTATCGTAGCTGTAGAAACCGGCCCTTCGATAGCCGATCTGGACAATCCAGGGCCAGATGTGCTCCGGCATGGCGTTGATGGTAACCGCCCTAGTGGCGTTGAACGTCGGGTCCGAAAGGAGGCTGTCCCCCGGCATCGCACGGGCAATCTCGTCATCGGTGGAACCCCAGTTCAATGCCCAGGGACGGTACACGAACCAAACCAGGGTGACGGCGAGAATCAGCAATACTACCGCTGCGAGAAGCACGCCCCGAATAGTCCTCACGATCCAGTCCTGAGCAGGTTCCTCACCTTGCTCCCGATCGCTGACGCCCGCTTGATCTCTCGGGGCGACAGCTCCAGAAACTGCCTGCGCCAGGAATCCAGCGTCTTGAAGAAGTCATGGAGTTGGCCCAAGCGCTTCCAGGTATTGGGATCGTCCTCCTTCCTGCGCTCGGCGTCGCTGACGCACTCCGCGAGGACACCCAACGTCGGCTCGATCTCCCGCTGGAATCGTTCAGCCACGATTGCCCGGAAGACCTGCCACACATCTTTGATGCCCTCGAAGTAATCCCGCCGGTCGCCCAGGGTGTGGACCACCTTCACCAGCCCCCACGCCTGCAACTCCCTCAACGAGGTGCTCACGTTCGAGCGAGCCACCGAGAGCGTGCTGGCGATCTGTTCGGCGTCGAGAGGTTGCGGTACGACGTACAGTAGGGCGTGGATCTGGGCAACGGTGCGGTTGACACCCCAGCGAGAGCCCATCTCGCCCCAGTGTAGGATGAAACGTTCGGCCGCCGGTGTCAGGTTGAGCACGAGATTCCTGTGGTTTCTGTCCGTACTGAAATTACAGATGTTCGTGCAATTTGGCAAGAGGGCGGCTCCGCCCCCAGGCACCGGGCACTCCAAGGGCCACCGCGGTTGGATCAGGTGGGGCACAGGGAACAGGCGGGGTGCTCGAGGCAGCTAGGTGAGCTGGGCGGCGAGCCGCCCTCAGATCTGGCCGGCTCCAATCGCCTGACGGAAGCTCCGGATCACGGCGCCACGGGCGTCCTCGTAGGCACGAAACGCAGCCGCATACCCCTGAGGCGCAGCCATGCCCTCTGCTGTTAGCGCCATGCCGTGGGCGAATTCTGACTCGCTCATCTCCGCTAGCACTCGACCGACCCCGGCCAGAGCATCCATGTAGGCGGCGGCGAGCATTCGATCTGATTCATCAATGTGGAGCGCGTGACGTATTAGCCGCGTATTCGCTTCGCGCACCAGCCTGTCGAACTCGTCCTGCTGGTAACGTTGGCCTCGCACGTAGATGTGCACTTCCTCCAGCGCCTCCCAGATGCTCTTGTACGCGGCTTCACGGTCCTGGATGAAGGAACCCGACCGCTTGGTACGCTTCCACTGACGGTACCCAAGCAGCCCAACAAGGACGGTCGCGACGGCACCGATGGCGGCTTCGACTGGAAAGGCCATGATTCCTCTAACGCATGCCCGGCGCCCCGGGGAGCAGCCCCGTCGTCACGGAGTGGAACAAGTCAACGAGGCTCATTACCAGCGCACCACGAGTGGCACAGCCGGGCGCAGGTCGGCGCTCTCCTTGCGACGTGCTCGATCCAACTCCACCCGCGCTAGAGACTCCCGACTGTGCCGCACGTGAACAACCTGAAGTGCAGCGAATGCCTCCAGCTCTCGGGAGAACTGACGTACCCCGGCCAACTCCAGTGTCACGCTCGTGATTCTACGGGCGCCGTTCGGATGGTCCGGCGCAGCATAGCCCGGCCCGCATTTCCACGGCAGCACGAAGAGTAACGGCTCCTCGAGGCACCCCGAGTTCAGCGCCATGGGGATCGACGCGCCGGCCGGCAGGTACGGGGGGCGGTAATCCCAGGTTGCAAACGGCGCAGATTGGGCCCCGCCGGCGGAGGTCCTGAGGCCGACGCCGAAGCGATTCGCCGCGCAGCCAAGGTCCGTGCGCTCCCGCAGGTGCGTACGCCGGATGAGCTCCGATTCCGCCGCCGCAGGGTCCTCGAGCCAGATGAACTCGAGGTAGGCGTTCTCGAAGAAGATGCCGGTGCTCGCCGTGCCCTGGCCGGGATGCCCGTGGCGGTCTCCTCCAGCGAACCCAAACGCCACCAGCGCGGCTAGCTCAGGGGCTTCTCGTGTCACCGCGATGAAGATGTGGTCCAGATCAAACGGCAATCATCACCTGCCTGCCCGGAGTTGGCATGGGTGCAACCCGGCACCGCAGCACACTATCACGCACGGCTCTGACGCGTCAGCCCCCGCGTAGAAAGCAATCGCAGGTTGGGCGGCCCACTCTAAGACTGCGCGATCAGCTCCAAGATAGAATCGATTCGGTCAAGCACCACGTGATGCCGCTGCCGTATGCGTTCCGACAGGAACAGCCGGTGCATCAGCAGGTTGGCATAGGTGCGGCCCAAGAACGCATCCCGGTCCATCTCGAATCTCAGATCGGCCACTGAGATATCATCCGCCACGCGCCCCTCCGGTGCGATCGCACCGAGGTTCGCGTGCGCGTTGTTGAAGGGACTGTTCTCGATCCGCCAGAACTCGTCAAACTCCTCCTGGGCACCGAGGTCCTCGGCCCAAGCTCTCTCATACGCTGCCAGAGCGCGGCGTAAGGAGTCGGACTCGATCAACTGCAGGCCGCCTGAGTTGATCAGATCATCAAAGGCCGCACGCCGGGGCGCGAAGTCGACAAGGGGACCGAGCAGGCCGAGGAGGGTCGTCACCGAGTCCGCAGACGCAGTGGCAGACGAAGGCGCCGCCACGAGACTGAGGAGGTCTCGCGCGGCCTCCATGCTCGCAGTCATCCGGTCTAGGTGGCCGACGACCTCGCGGCGGGTATCCACCAGCTCGACTCGGAGCGCCTCGATGTACTGGTCGCGCTGCCGGCTGTCCTGCCTACCGTCCCACCAAGCATCGATCGCGAAGGCGGCCAGTACACCCCCCAGCACAGCGAGCCCTTCGGCCAACACCGTCCGCCAGTTCACGCTCAGTCCGGTCGCCACGACTGCTCGCCTTACTTGGACCAATAGGGAAACTCCACTTGATAACACACACCGTCGAGATCGGCGGCCCGTTCTTCGAAGAACGCTCGCGCATCGGCAATGGCTCGGTTGTACACCGTAGGCCCAATCTCTTGCAGGAAATAGTCGAGTAGGAGATCGGCTTTCAGGTCGCCGATCGCTTGATCCATGTTCTCGATGAAGTAGTGCTTGATGGAGGCGATGGCCTGCTTCTTCGCCTCGTCAGAGATCGTGATCGACGGTTTGCCGCGCATAGCTCGAGACCGCCAGTAGAAACGTGCGCAGAGCCCGGTTGGTGCGAGATTCGGCTTCCATACAAAGGTACGTTCCTACAAGGTCGACGCCACATGATCGGGGTTGCGGTTCGCGCGGCGCAAGCAGTAGATATAAATGTTTCCGGCGGCGTACGTGGCTTCACGGATTTTGAAGACGGAGGTCCAGTGCGACGTTCATACCCACCTCCGACAGCCCTCTTGTTGCTGCTCGCGTTCGCTCCGTCGATCGAGGCCCAGGTAGTGCGCGGCCAGGTGGCAGATAGCGCCACGCATGCACCCCTGACTGGCGCCGCGGTGGCGCTCTTGAACGCGGACGGGGAAGAAGTGAGCCGCGCGGCAGCAGACGATGACGGGCTGTTCACCTTACGAGCCCCTGCAGCCGGTGAGTATCAGCTGCAAGTGGATCACGCAGGATATGGCACATCCTTGTTTCCGCCATTCACGCTCGCAGCCGACGAGGTGAAAGGATTCCTGCTTCAGGTAGCGAGCCAGGATACGGGCGAGCCGGAAGCCCCAGAGGCTGGCCTCGTTGAGCGACTGTGCGCGGCAGGAGCGGTCACGGCCCGAGACGGCGTCGTCTTCGGCATGGTGCGCGACGGCACCACTGGGGAACCGGTTGCCGGTGTCGAGGTCAACATTTCGTGGCCCACTGTGTCCGGGCCGGTGCAGCAGCTCATTCAAGGGAACCCACTCGACGAGTTCGTCGCCGTGGTGCCGACCGGGGAGAACGGGTATTACGTCGCCTGCGGCGTACCGCGCTCCACGTTACTCATCCTGAACGCCGGTCGGGGCGATCTGCTAAGCGACTTTGCCGAGGTGCGGTTCGATTCGTCCGGGGTGTGGGCCGCCGGCGAGCATCATGTTTCCGATGAGCCGGTTTGGCGGCAGGATTTCGAGTTGCTGCTTATCGAGCGATGGGCCGGCACCATCAACGGTGTGGTCATAGACAAGGCTCAATCCAGCGCTGTTGCCGGCGCCGTCGTGCGCATTGCCAGGACGCCGCTCGAGACCACAACGCGCCACGACGGCTCGTTCACCATCACCGGCGTGCCCAGGGGACCCATCCGACTGACAGTCCAGCACGCCGGGTTTCGACCCCTGCTGCACGAGGTCACGCTGCAACCGGGCGAATCCGTCACTCTCCCGGAGGACCTGCTGTCTCTCCAGGCGATTGCGCCGGAACTCCCCGCGGCTTTCGTGACGGCGGAACGCGGTGCGGCTGGTGATCCCAAGCTCGCCGGGTTCAGGGCGCGGAGGGAAAGGGGCAGCGGGTCGTTCATCACGCGGGATGAATTCGAGGACAGCCGACCACAACTGGTCACCGAAGTGCTCCGACGAATGTCGGGCGTATGGGTGCACAACAACCCGGACTACGCGTCGACGGGGAAGCGTTGGCTGGTCAGTATGTCACGCGGCGGGCCTCAGACCTTCATGAACCCGGAGCGCCGCTGTCCCCTTCTGTATTTCGTCGACGGCATGCATCTGGGAGATGCGGAGACCATCGATATCGACGAAGCGGTCCCGGTGTCGGAGGTTCAAGCGATCGAGGCCTACAACACCGTGTCGGCGATTCCGGCCGAGTTCAATCGCGTGGGATCTCAGTGCGGCGTCATCGCCGTCTGGATGCCTTGACGCCCGGGCGGGGGTCAGGAGAGCCCTCAAAGTAGCCGCTACATCCGCTTGTACTGCGGCCCTGCCCCGCCCTCCCGGGGCGTCCAGCGCGGTCCCACCACGTCGGTCGCCTTGCAGTCCACGCAGTTGGGGGCATTAACCACGAGCTTTCCCTCGCTCACCTCGTAGACGCCCGCGGGGCACATGTGGGCGTAAAACTCGGCGACGTCGGCCGGCACGTCCTCGCCAGCGATGACGTGCGTGGGAATGGTGTCGCGGGTTGCGTTCCCTGACTTGAAGACGGCATCCACCTTGCTGAAGGTGAGCTTGCCGTCGGAAGCCACCCGGTGCACCGCCCCGGGGCGGCGCGACACCGCGGCATCCGGCTCCATGTCGATGCGGGCACCGGGAAGGCGACCACCCGTGAGGGTCGCCAACCCCGCCTTGATGGCGCCCTTCCAGAAGCCGTCCTTGAACGCCGGGCGGACGTTGCGGGTGCGGTAGAGGTCGTTGCGGATGTAGGAGTCACGCACCAGACGATCGTACTTGGCGAGCCGCGCCCCACCGGTGTCGTCCGCCTTCAGCGCCTCGAAGATCGCGCGCGCCGCAAACATGCCCGACTGCATGGCGTAGTGCACCCCCTTGAGGGAGGGCACGTCTACGAACCCCGCCGAGTCCCCGAGGATGACGACCCCATCGCCCGACAGCCGCTCTGGCAGCCCGTAGTAGCCCCCCTCTGGGATCGTCTTGGCGCCCCACTCCACCAGCTCCCCGCGCTCCAGGTACCGCTTGAACAGAGGGTGCAGCTTCATGCGCTGCAGCCGGTCGTGCACGTCTAGCGAGCGATACGGATAGTCGAGCCCCACCACGAGCCCGAGCGCCGCAACCTTGGGCTCCAGCGGGTACATGAAGCTCCCGCCGAAGGCGTCCTTGGGGAGCGGCCAGCCCATGGTGTGAATCACGCGGTCGAGCGGCCGTCTCAGCTCCCACAGCTCCTTCACGCCGAGCGCGTAGATCTGCGGGTTCTCGGAGCCGATGCCCTGCCACTCCAGATACGCCTGCGCCAGCATGCCCCGCGTGCCCTCAGCGAGCGCCGTCACCTTAGCTACGATGTCGGCCGGGGGCACGTAGCTCGAGAGTTGCTCGCCGTCGCGGCCGAGCCCGGTGGCCACGGTGCGCACGCCAAGGACCCGATCGCCGTGGGTGAGCAGCGCCCCCGCCGGGAAGCCAGGAAGCACATCAACGCCCAGCTCCTGCGCTTTCTCGCCCAGCCACCGCACGATCTCGCAGACAGAGGCCACGTAGTTGCCGCGGTTGCGCATGGTAGGCGGCGTGAGCAGGCGACGCGCCCGCTTATCCGAGAGCCAGTAGAGCGACTCCTTCTTCACCGGGGAGCCGAACGGGAAGTCGGCGTCGCTCAGCCCGGGGAACAGCTCCCGGAACGCCCGGGGATTGACCACCGCACCGGAGAGCGAGTGCTCGCCCAGGGACCCGGCCTTCTCGAGCACGCCGATGGTCACCTCGCCGATGCCGTCGCCCGACTCGTTGTCCCGCCGGACGAGTTGGGCGAGGTGGATGGCGCCGGCGAGACCGGCGGGGCCCGCGCCGACGAAGACCACGTCCATGTCGATGCGCTCTTCGCCGGGTGCCTCGGTGAGAACGAGCTGCTCGTGTGGGAGGTCGGGCTGGTGCTTCGCGGGAATGAGTCGTCCCGCCATGGAATCAGCCCTCCTTGGCTTGCTTGATCTCCTCGGTCAGCCGCGGCACGATCTCGAACAGATCTCCCACGATGCCGTAGTCGGCCACCTTGAAGATCGGCGCGTCGGGGTCCTTGTTGATGGCGACGATGGTCTTGGCCGTGCGAATGCCTGCCAGGTGCTGAATGGCGCCGGAGATGCCGATGGCGAAGTAGAGGTTGGGGCTCACCACCTTGCCGGTCTGCCCAACCTGCTCCGCGTGCGACCGCCAGCCGGCGTCCACCACGGCGCGCGACGCGCCCACCGCGCCGCCCACGGCGCCCGCCAGGTCCTCGATGAGCCTGAAGCTCTCGGCGTCCTTGAGGCCGCGTCCTCCGGCCACTACGACCGACGCCTCCGCGACGTCCAGCGCCGCGCGCTCGGGCTGCTTGATCTCCAGCGTGGTCGCGCCCGCGGCCTTGCCGCTGCCTGCGGCGGCCACCTGCTCCAGCCCGGCGTCGCGCTCGGCCTCAGCCGGCATGACCGCGTTGGGCCTGAGCGAGATGACGCAGGGAGACACGGTGACCCTGAGCGTGTAGATCGCCTTCCCGGCATACACCGGGCGCGTCACCACCACGCTGCCGTCATGCGCCACGCTGGTCACGTCCGAGGCGAAGGGGCACTCCAGCTTGGCGGCGATGCGGGGTGCCAGGTCCTTGCCGAGGGCGGTGGCCGGCAAAATCACAGAGCTGTAGTCGCCGGCCTGCACCCGCTCGGCCGCAATCTGCGCGTACCGATCGGCCTGGTACAGCTTCAGCCCGTCATCGGCGGCGACGAACGCCTTGTCGGCACCGTACGTTCCGGCGTCGCCGGCCGTCACGCCGACGGGGCCGATGACCAGCGCGTGCGTCTCTCCGCCGAGCGCGTCGGCCAACGCTCTGGCCGCGGTGACGGCCTCGTAGGAGACGCGCTTCAGCGCGCCGTCACGCTGCTCGAGCACTGCGATCACGTTGGCCATCAGAGCACCTTCGCTTCGTTGCGGAGTGCGTCCACCAGGGCAGGCACTGCGTCCGCTCCCTCACCCACGATTCGCCCTGCCTTCCGCTCCGGCGGGGGGACCAGGCTCACCACCTCTATGCCGCCGCCGGCGACCGCCGCGTCCTTCACCTCCAGTGGCTTCTTCTTGGCCATCATGATGCCGCGCAGCGCCGGGTAGCGCGGCTCGTTCAGCCCCTTGTCGGCGGTGATCACCGCCGGGAGCGCGAACTCCACCACCTCCACCCCACCCTCGATCTCCCGTTCGGCCTTGCCTTTGCCCGCGGCCATCTCGAGGTGCGCCACGGCGCTCACGCAGGCCAGGCCGAGAAGCTCCGCGACCATCGGCCCCACGGCATGGTTCGAGTCGTCGATGGCCACCTTGCCGAACAGCACGAGATCGAAGCCCCCGTCCTTCAGCTCGGCCACCAGCGCCTGGGCAACCGGCAGGGGGTCGAGCCCGGCGGAGTCGGCCTTGAGCAGCACGCCCGTGTCGGCACCCATAGCCAGCGCGGTGCGGATCGTCTCCTGGGCCGCCTCCGGTCCGACACATACAATCACGATCTCGCCTGCGCCGGCCGCCTCCTTGAGCTTCAGCGCTTCCTCCACGGCGTATTCATCGTACGGATTGAGCACGAACTTGACGCCGCTTTCGTCAATGGACTTCCCGTCGGCGCCAACCTTGATGCGGGCCTCCGAATCGGGCACCCGCTTGATGCACACGGCGATCTTCACGGTAACCTCATTGGAATCTTCAGGTCGGACAGCGCCGGGAAACTACTCCGGGTGCAAAGGCGCCGCAACGCCGGTGTGACGCGGGAACGCGGCGTGTTTTGCCGCACGGCAATGGGCGCACCATGCAGAACGGGGCGCGTGCCGGCGCGCCCCGTGGGTCCCATTGCTGCGACTCGCGCAGCTCACAGCTCGTCGCTGAACCCCGTGACCTTGTGTGCACCGTCGCAGAACGGCTTGGTGCGCGAGTGGCCGCAGCGGCAGAGCGCGAAGTTCTCGGGGTTCTTGGGAACAATCGGCTTGCCCTCGTGATCGGTGAGCTCCACCCCCCCGGTCACGAGGTAGGGACCATCCTTGCGCACTTTAATGGTCGTCATCCCAGAATTCCTTTCGGCGTGGCTCCAATCAACGCTTGCGGAGCACCTTCAGCAACCGTTCCACCGGATAGGTATTGATCACGTCATCCTTGCCCAGCCACGCGCGGCGCGCCTGGTCCACTCCGTACTTCATGAGGTCGAGGTCCTGCACTCGGTGCGCGTCAGTGCCGAGCGAGACCTTGAGACCCAGCTCGCGCGCCCGCATGAGGTGGGTGTCCTTCAGGTCCAACCGCTCGGGGTGGGCGTTGAGTTCCACGATCACGCCGTGCTCGGCGCAGCACGCCAGGACCTCGTCCACGCCGAAGTCCATCGGGTCGCGCCGGTTGATGAGACGGCCGGTGGGGTGCGCCAGCACGTGCACCGCCGGATGCGCGACCGCCTCAATGATCCGCTTCGTCTGCTCGGCGGCCGGGAGGTCGAAGCGGGAGTGGACCGACACGAGCACGATGTCGAGCTGCTCCAGCATCTCGTCCTCGAGGTCCAGACTCCCGTCGGCGAGGATGTCCACCTCCATGCCGCGGAGGATGCGGATCTCGGAGCGGCGGGCTGCGACCTCGGCGATCTCCTCCCACTGCTCCCCGAGCCGCTTAGCATCGAGCCCGCCGGTCATGGCGAGCGCCTTGCTGTGGTCGGTGATGGCGAAGTACTCATAGCCGCGCGCCACGCAGCCGTCGAGCATCTGCTCGATGGTGTTCTTGCCGTCCGACCAGGTGGAGTGCATCTGGAGGTCGCCCCGAACGTCGTCCAGGGTGAGCAGCTCGGGCAGCGTCCCCTTGTCTGCCGCCTCGATCTCGCCCCTGTCCTCCCTGAGCTCCGGCTCGATCCATCGCAGCCCCACCGCAGCGTACACGTCGGCCTCTTGCTTCCCCGCTACCAGCTCGCCGGCTGCGGGTTCGGCAGCCTCCTCTCCACCCGGTACCTGCGGCACGCGCACGACGCCGTACTCCGAAATGCTGAGCCCCTGGGCCACGGCCCGCTTGCGCAGCCTCACGTTGTGCTCCTTGGAGCCGGTGAAGTACTGCAGCGCGGCGCCGTAGCTCTCGGGCGGGAGCAGGCGCAGGTCCACCTGGAGCCCCGCCTTGAGGATGACCGTGGCCTTTGTGTCGCCGGCCAGCTCGACCTTGCGCACGTCGCGGTAGGAGGTGAACCGCTCCATCACCTCCGTTGCCTCCCGGGCGATGACCAGGATGTCGATGTCGCCTACGGTCTCGCGGCGGCGCCGGTAGCTGCCGGCCACCTCGATGCGCTGCACCGACGCGAGCGCCCGCAGGTGCTCGAGCAGAGGCTCCACATACTGCTCCGCGTCGGCGAGCCGGAAGCGGCCGGTGCGTCTGCGGTGGGCGGCAATGGCCGCCATGATCTTCTGCTGGCTCTTCTCCCCGAACCCCGCGAGCGGCGCCACCTCCCCCGCCTGCGCCACGCGCTCGAGGTCGTCGAGCGTCTCCACGCCCAGCGCATCCCACAGCTTCTTCACCTTCTTGGCGCCCACGCCCGGCAGGCGCGTTAGCTCGATGAGCGTCGCGGGGATCTCGCTGGTTAGCTCGTCGAGCAGGGTGAGCTTGCCAGCGGCGACCAGCTCGGTGATGTAGCCCGCCATGTCCTTGCCAATGCCAGGGAGCTCGGTGAGGTCGGCCCCGTCGTCCACCATCTTCCTGAGCGGCGTGGTGTGGGACTCAATGGTGCGGGCCGCGTTCTGGTAGGCGCGGATGCGGAACGGATTGGCGCCTTTGATCTCCAGCAGTACCGCCACGTCCTCCAGGACGCGGGCGATCTCGATGTTCTCCACCTAGACGTCCGCCCCCTTGGAGCGCAGCAGCTCGATGAACTCGTCCTCGGTGAGGGTCTTGACCCCGAGGCGTTGCGCGTCGTCGTACTTGGAGCCGGGACTGTCGCCGACCACCACGAAGCCGGTCTCCTTGCTAACCGACCCCGTCACCCGTCCGCCGAGCGACTCGACGAGCTGCTTCGCGTCGCGCCGGGATAGCCGCTCCAGCCCACCGGTGAAGACCACCTTGAGCCCCGCCAGCTGCGCGGCCGGAGCGCCCGCCGGCTCGACCAGCTTCACCCTGCGCAACAGCTCATCCACGATCTTTCGGTTGCGCCGGTCGCCGAAGAACGCCTCGATCTGCTCGGCCATCTTGGGACCCACGCCCGGCACGGCCTCCAGCTCCTCGCGCGACGCCCTGCGCAGGGCGTCGATTGACCCAAAATGCTGCGACAGGTCCTTGGCCACGGTGGCGCCCACCTCGGGGATCCCCAGCCCGAAGAGGAAGCGGTGCAGCTCGACGGTGGACGCCCGCTTGATGCCGTCCACCAGGTTTTGGGCGGACTTCTCGGCGAAGCCCTCCAGCGGGAGGAGCTGCTCGGGCGTGATCTCGAACAGGTCGGGTAGCTGGCTCACCAGTCGCTCCCGCACGAACAACTTGGCGGTCTCCCCACCCAAGCCCTCGACATCGAGCGCGTCGCGGCAGCCAAACAGCTGAATCCGGCCGACGAGCTGGGCGGGGCACTCGAAGGTATTGGGACAGATCGTGAAGGGACCGCTCTCGACGAGGGCCGTGTCGCAGGACGGGCATGTCTTGGGCATGCGGTACTTCGCGGCACGCTTGCGGCCCGGCTCCTCCACCCGCTCCAGCACCTGGGGAATAACGTCGCCGGCCCGCTGCACCCGCACCCGGTCGCCCTGGCGAATGTCCTTGCGGGCCACTTCCTCGCGATTGTGCAGGCTCGCCCGGCTCACGGTCACGCCGCCCAGCTCCACGGGCCGTAGCATGGCGATGGGCGTGACCACGCCGGTGCGCCCTACGCTCGGCATTATGGCGAGCACCCGGGTCACTTCCTTGCGCGGCGGGAACTTGAACGCGTAGGCCCAGCGCGGGTGATGCGAGGTAGCGCCGATTTCGTCCCGGGCGGCGAGATCGTCGAGCTTGACGACCACGCCGTCGATCTCGTACTGCAAGTCGTCGCGCTGGCCGTAGAGCTCCTGGTGGTACGGCAAGATCTCGCCCACCGACTCGACCCGCCGCGCCAGCTCGTTGACGGGGAGCCCCCAGTCGCGCAGAGCCGCCAGCGCCTCCCACTGGGTGCCGATCGCGGCGCCCTCGCTCGCCAGGATGTCGTACACGAAGAGGTCGAGGGGCCGCGCGGCGGTGACCTGCGGATCCAGCTGCCGCAGGGAGCCTGCCGCGGCGTTCCGCGGGTTGGCGAACGGCTCCCTGTCTTCCTTGAGCAGGCGCTGGTTCAGCTGCTCGAAGGCAGCGACCCGCATGATCACCTCGCCCCGCACGGCGAGAAACGTGGGTACCGCACGGTCCTTGTCCCGCAGCCTGAGGGGGGCGCTGCGGATGGTGCGGACGTTCTCGGTGATGCCCTCTCCGACCTGTCCGTCCCCCCGGGTAGCAGCGCGCACCAGTGCTCCGTGCTCGTAGACCAGCTCCACCGAGGCGCCGTCCAGCTTGGGATCGGTCACGTAGGCCACATCGCCCCCGACCACCTTGCGTACCCGCTCGTCGAAGCGCTCGAGCTGCGACGCCTCCTGACTGGAGTCGAGGCTCAGCATCGGTGCCGTGTGCTCGACGGTGGGGAACCTGTCCAGCGGCACACCCGCCACCCGCTGCGTGGGCGAGTCGGGCGTCAGCAGCTCGGGGAACTGCTGTTCGAGCGCCTGCAGCTCCCGGAACAGGGCGTCGTATGCCTCGTCCGAGATCTCCGGAGCGTCTTTGACGTAGTAGAGAAAGTCGTGGTGCCGGATCTCGGTGTGCAGCTCGCGGATCCGCTTCTCGGCCTGCGTGCGATTCATAACTCCTGAGAATCTACCGCGGCGGCGTGCCGGGCGCGCGGTTGGGCGCCCATGCGAGCAGCACGAGCAGCGTAGCCGCGCCCAGCCCCGCGCTGGCCAGGAATGCCCCACCGATCCCCTGGAGGGTGAACGCCACCCCGGCCACCACCGGCCCCAGGGTCTGTCCCAGCCGCAGCAACATGCCGTTCACCGACATGAAGGCGGCGCGTGACTCGGTAGGCGTGAACCCGGCCAGGATCGTGAGGATGGATGGGATGTTGATGCCGTTTGCCGCGCCGAAGATCAGGATGAGCGCGATGAGCCCCCACAGCGACGAAGCGAAGGGAACGGCGGCGAAGGTAAGCACGTACAGCAGGAACCCGAACTTCACGAGTCGGCCCTCGCCGTGGACGCGTGCCAGGCGTCCCAGGTAGAACGAGGCGATCGCCGTGGCGATGGACGTCGTCGCCATCACGAGCCCGATCCACAGCGACGAGAAGCCGAACGAGCCCTCGAGCAGGAACGGCAGATACGAGAGGTACGCGCCGTAGATCAGGATGAAGGTCACCACGCTCGCGGTGAACAGTGCCAGCACCTGGCGGTTGCGCATCATACGGAACGTGGAGCGGAGGTACTCCCCGAGACCGCTCCGCACCCTCGGTGCGGGGCTCTGCAGCACGAACAGCACGAACAAACCCACCGGGACCGCGACGATTGGCAGCAAGAACGGGACGTACCAGGCGATCATCGCGAGCGCGCCGCCGATGGCGGGATACACCGCAGTTCCCACGCTGAGCACGGAGGCGTTGTACCCGAACGCCGTCGTGCGGCGCGGCCCGTGGTACAGATCGCCGACGATGGTGACGTTCATCGAGCCCAGCGCCGCGCCGCCCATCCCCTGTAGCAGGCGAAGGCCTACCAGCACCTCGAAGCTGCGCGCCAGACCGCAGGCGAAGCCCGCGATGCCGAATACGAAGAGGGACGGCACCAGGACGCGCTTGCGCCCGTAGCGGTCGGCCAGCACCCCCAGGAACGGGGTCAGGATGGCGCCGGGGAGCGTGAACACCGAGATCAGCAGCCCCACTGACTGGGGGGTGACATCCAACTCCTCGGAGATCTGCGGAAACGCAGGCGTCACGCTGGCCACGCCCAGCATGGCCATCAGCGTCACGCCGAAGACGACGTGGAGGTTGGGATCCCGGAGGAGCGGCGGTTGCCTGGCAGCGTCGGTCACGGTAGGCGAATAGTAATGGCGCCGCCCAGCAGCGGGCAGACGAGTGGGGAACGGAGAACAGGGAACGGGGAACGGGGGACGGTACGACCGGGGGAATACGGGAAACGGGAGGCGGGTGAGGCTTGGGGGGCGGCTGGAGCGAGCAACGCTGCACCGGTGCATCTAACCAGGGGCGTGCGGGGCCTCGTCAAGCACGGGCTTCCGGGGGCGGGCTTCGGTAGGAAGCGAGGCCTGGCATCCACCTGAGCGAGCATCAGTGCACCGCCGCAGCGGAGGGTCTGGCCAGCGGCCGTTCCCGGGTGAGGGGCAGTGGCCGGGGGAAGGTGGGCGGCAACTGCCGTGAGCGAAGGTGGATGCCTGGCCGAGCACCGAGCCCCCACGCCCCGCAATAGGGTACAGTGCTCCGGCTACCCCGAGAACGCGCCCATCCCCGTGATCACCTCACCGAGAATGAGCGTGTGGATGTCGTGCGTGCCCTCGTACGTGTACACGCTCTCCAGGTTCGCCATGTGCCGCATGGCCTGGTACTCGGCCAGAATGCCGCTGGCGCCTAGCAGGCGTCGCGTCTCGCGCGCGCACTCGCACGCCATGTCCACGTTGTTGCGCTTCGCGAGCGAGATCTGCTGTGGGGTGGCCTCGCCCCGGTCTTTGAGCCGACCGAGCTGCACGCAGAGCAATTGAGCCTTGGTGATCTCGGTTAGCATGTCGGCCAGGCGCTGCTGCTGGATCTGGAAGCCGCCGATGGGCCGGTCGAACATCACGCGGCTACTGGCGTACTCCACCGCCTCCTCGTAGCACGCCATGGCCGCGCCGACGCCACCCCAGGCGATCCCGTAGCGGGCCTGATTGAGACACATGATGGCGCACCTGAGTCCCTTGTCGCTGTTGGGCAGGAGGGCGTCCTGCGGGACGCGCACGTCCTCCAGCACCAGCTCGCTCGTGTCGCTCGCCAGCAGCGAGAGTTTCCCCTCCTGGTCCCTCGCGGTGAAGCCCTTGGCGTCGGTTGGAACGATGAAGCCGCGGATCGAGCGCGCGTCGTCCAGCTCCCCAGTCTTGGCCCAGATGATCGCCACGTGCGCCATGGAGCCGCTGGTGATCCACATCTTGGCACCGTTCAACACCCACTCGTCGCCGTCCTCGCGGGCCGTAGTGATAAGCCCAGCGGGGTTGGAGCCGTAGTCGGGCTCGGTGAGCCCGAAGCAGCCGATCACCTCACCGGTCGCCATCTGGGGCAGCCATTTCTTGCGCTGCTCCTCGCTGCCGAACGTGTATATGGGGTACATCACGAGGGCACCTTGCACCGAGGCGAAGGAGCGCAGCCCCGAGTCCGCCCGCTCCAGCTCCTGCATGATGAGCCCGTAGGCCACGTCGTTCAGCTCGGCACAGCCGTACTCGGCCGGGAGATTGGCCCCGAAAAACCCTAGCTCGCCCATCTCGGGGATGAGCTCGGCGGGGAACTTCCGCTGCAGGTAGCGCTCCTGGATGATCGGCATGACCGCGTCGTCCACCCAGCGGCGCACGGTATCGCGCACTGCGCGCTCCTCTTCGCTGAGCAGCGAGTCGATGTCGTAGAAGTCCACACCCTGAAACGCCATAACGGTTCTCTCTCCCGCTAGGAATCTTCGGTCACGTACCGCAGCTCGTCGTCCACGATACGGCTCGCGACGGGCGCGATTCCCACCTCACGCGCCTTGCGGCGGAATGCGGGCCCGTGATCGGCCTCCTGCCCCGACTCCACCTGCCACTGGTGCACCATCTCGTGCAGCAGCGTGTGCCCTGCCTCCTCCCACCCGTCCCGCTCGATGTGGCGGCGACTGATCGCTATCTCGGTCGGGCGGCCCGTCCGCGCATCTACGGTCAGCTCGCCGAGGCGGGTGCGCATCCGGCCGGAGACGCGAAACTCCACCGCCCCGAGCTCGCCGCCGAAGTACCGGCGGTTGAACCCGTCGTGGAGCTCCTTGAGCTGCGCGAGCAGCCGGCGGTCGCCCCGCCGCGACTGCGGACGGCGGCGCGGGGGCCGCACGAACTGGTCGACCGGAAAGGTCCCCAGGAGTCGCTCGGCCCGCTGCTGCTCGGCCGAGCCCGCGGCGGGCGACACGTAGGTGACTACCGCCTGGAGCACCCGATCGGAAGCGTAGGCATAGCCGCGGTGAATCCGCAGCGCCCCGTGCTTGGTGACGCTCACCAACACGGTGTGGTTCTCGTGCATCTCCACACGGGGGACACCGTGAAGCCCGAGTTCCCAGAGCCTCTTGATGAGTAGCTCCTCGTCGGCGCGGCGCGCCGAGGCTTCAGCCCACGCTCGTCGCGACTTCCGCTTCATCCATCCTGCGCGGACGCGGGTAGGTGTATACATCTGACCGCTTGAAGACCCGGTGGTTAGCCTCCCAGCGGTACTGCTCTACGCTGATCGACCCCTCATCGATCGTCACCCGGTGGAACACCGCGGGACGCCCGCCACGCGTGCGGGTGCACAGCGTGCCTGAACAGGAGACGACCACCTTGCCATTCAGCAGGTCCGACTGCTCCTGGTGGTCGTGGCCGCACAGCACGACGTCCGCCCCCGACTCCACGATGCGTCGCTGCGCCTGGCGCCAGCGGGCCAGGCCCATGCGCTGCGACAGCTCGCCGCGCAGCACGTTGTGGTGTACCACCAGCACCCGCGCCTGCTCGGGATCGGCCTCTGCGAAGATCTGCCCCACCCGCTCGATCGCCTTCTTGGGCAGGTGACCCTTCACCGCCAGATCGCGCACGCGGTAGGTGAGCGATCCCCAGGTAATGCCGTGCGAGGTGAGTGCGCTGGCGACGACCGCCTCGGGGAACTTGACGGTGGGCGCCAGCACCGGCCCGAAGTAGCGCACGTACTTGCGGTACTTCGCCTGGGCGCCGAATGGGATGAACGGGCGCCACCACCACTGCACGTCGTGATTCCCCGGAATGATGAACACGGGAGCCGTGCGCTCCAGCTCTCGAACGAACGCCCGGGCCGCCTGGTACTCGCCGTGGCGGCTGCGCAGCGAGATATCGCCCGACAGCACGGTCAGCCGGGGCTCGAGGTCGGGCACAAGATCCTCGACCGCCTGGATCAACTGGAGGTCCGCCACGTTCCCGAAGTGGGGGTCGGAGAGATGAACGATGCTGAAGGTCACTTGAGGTGTCGCCTCACTTGAGATACTCCCGCAGCACGCGTTTCACGACCAGGTAGCTGAGCAGATACCAGATCGCGATGGACATGGCGCCCACCATGCGCGGGGTGGGCTCCGCCGGCATTCGTACGAGCACGTAGATCGCCACGACCACCGTGCTGGCGAGCGCCACGAGCCGGCCGATGCGGCTCGCCCGGCGCTCGATCTCCTTGTGGCAGTCGCCACAGATCTCGCCGAGCGGCAGCTCCACCTGTCGCTGGCAGCGCGGGCACTCGTGCTCAACTAAGACGCCCAAGAACGGCGTCGGTGAACTCGGTCGTCGTAGCATTCCCGTTGAGATCCGGCGTCCGCACCGCGCCGTTGCGCAGCGTCGTCTCTAGCGCGTCGCGAATGCGGTCGGCCACCTCCGTCTGGTCCAGATGGTCCAGCATCAAACACGCCGCCAGCAGCAGGGCTGAAGGGTTGGCGATTCCCTTGCCAGCGATGTCCGGCGCCGAGCCGTGCACGGCCTCGAACAGCGCAGCCCGGTCACCCACGTTGGCGCCCGGCGCGAGGCCGAGACCGCCGACCAGCCCGGCAATCTCGTCGCTCAAGATGTCGCCGAACATGTTGGTTGTCACGATAACGTCGAACTGCGACGGGTCGAGCACCAGCTTCATGGCCGCGGCGTCGATGATTACGTCGTTCACCTCGACTCGGCCCTCGTACTCGCGCGAGACCCCGCGTGCCACCTCGAGGAACAGACCGCTCGCCGCCTTGAGAATGTTCGCCTTGTGACAGATCGTGACCTTGCGACGGCCGTGCTTCACGGCGTAGTCGAAGGCGAACCGCGCAATGCGCTCGCAGCCGCGGCGCGTCACCACCGCGTTGGATTGGGCCACCGCCCTGGGGTCGTCGCCCACCGGAATCGTCGTTTCGAACCCGATGTAGAGCCCCTCGGTGTTCTCCCGCACCAGCACGATGTCGACGTCCTCGAACCGCCCGCCTGGCACGATGGTCCTGGCCGGTCGCACGTTGGCGTAGAGGTCGAGCTCCCGCCTGAGCGCCACGTTCACCGAGCGGAACCCGGTGCCCACCGGCGTCGTGAGGGGACCCTTGAGCGCCACGCCGGTGTGCCGCAGGCTCTCCACCGTGGCGGCGGGAAGCGGCGTCCCTGTATCGTCGAGCGCCGCCACGCCCGCTGACTGCTCGTCCCACTCTATGGCGACATCCACGGCACCGAGCACCCGCAGGACGGCTTCCGTGATCTCTGGTCCGATGCCGTCGCCCGGGATGAGGGTGACGCGGCGTGCGGTCATGGCAAGCCGGGTACCAGGCTGGTGAGCGCCTCCCACAGCGCGGTCCAGGGGTCCTCTCCCTCACCCCGCGCCACCGTCTGCCAGTCCACGGTACCGTTGCGCACCTCGGCCACCACGACGGTGAGCTCCGCCCGGGCCACCCCCGCGCTGTCCGTGGCGAAGTAGGCGAGGCTCGCCGGCACCAGGGCGTACCGATCGCCGGCCACCCCGGTGAGGTTCCGCATCTGGCTGCGCAGCGGGTCGGGGATCCTCGAGAGACCGTCCGCCCGGAGCAGCGCGGTCCCCATCTGATCGGGGTCCGCCAGCAGCCCAGGTGCCCGCCGCGCCGCGTTGCGCAGCTCCTCGGGCATGATCCAGTTCGCCTCCGGCGCCCGCTCCTCCAGGAACAGCGCGATCAGGCTATCGGCTCGCCGCAGGGCCTCGTCACGGGGTCGGAGCAGGCTGTCCCACCGGAGCCGGCTTTCGGCGGCGATCAGCGTGAGGGGATAGACCGTGACCGGCTCTCCGGCCAGGCCGGCCGTGGGCAGGGGATGGGTGACCGGCTCGACGGTATCGTTGGGATCCTGCTTGGAGCAGCCCCACCCGGCCATGAGGCCGAGGAGCACAACCCCTGGGATCAGGCGCCGCGCCATCGTGGCTCCCGCATCCCGGGGGTAAGGGTCGCAACACTATCCTTGAACGTGAGTCCGATCAGGTCGTAGCTCACCCAGACTTCTCCCAGCGGATTTGGCTGTGACGACGGCCCGCCAGCCGGCGCCGACGAGCGGCGGCGGGAAGTCAGTGGAGGGTCAGCCCTCCGTCCACAAAGATAACCTGCCCCGTAATGTGCCGGGCGTCGTCGGAGCAGAGGAAGACGACGACGTGTGCCACGTCCTCGGGCTCGCCGATGCGCCCCAGGACCGCCCCCTTCTCTGCGTCCTCCAGTACCTCGGGCGGGAGGGACTCGATGAGCTCCGTGCGCACGAATCCGGGAGCCACCGCGTTGACGTTGACGTTGTAGGGGCCCAGCTCGACCGCCGCCGACTTGGTGAGGCCCACGATGGCCGCCTTGCTCGCCGCGTAGTTCGCCACCCCGAAGCCGGGGGTGTACGCCTGGTGGGACGCCACACTCACCACCTTGCCGTAGCGCTGCTCGCGGAAGTACGGCGCCACCGCCTGGATGCAGTTGAACGTGCCAGTGAGGTTGGTGTCGATGACTTCCTGCCACGCGTGTTCGGACAGCCGCCACAGAGCGCCATCGTGGTGGATCCCCGCGTTGTTGACCAGGTAGTGGAGGCCGCCCAGCTCGGCGCGCGCCCGACCCATGAACTCCTCCAACGCTTCGCGGTCGCGCACGTCGCAGGGAGCGCTGTAGACCTGCACGCCGCACGCGCGCAGGGTGGTTTCGGTGAGCAGCGCCTGGGCGGTGATGTCCCGGTTGCGGAGCTCGATGTAGTTGAAAGCGACGTTGACGCCGCGGCGGGCGAACTCCAGGGCGATGGCGCGCCCCAGCCCGGTGGCCGCACCGGTCACCACGGCCGTCAGACCCCGCATTTCCCGGCGTGACAGCCGCTCGGCCTGGGGCTGCTCGGCGAGCATTGAGCCGGACTGCAGCTCAGGCCGCGGTCCGAACTCGACCGGATCGGAGGGATCGTACGGGATGGCTTACCCTCGGGCTCGGAGAGGTTTCGAACGTACGCCGTAAACGACAATCGGGCAACCGCTTCGGGCGCTGGCAGCGGCCGTGCTATTCCCCTCCCGCCCCGGTCGGCGTGGCCGGCGCCCGGGCCCGCTCCGCCCTGCGACCTGCCACGGCCCGCCCCACCGCACCGGCGGCCTCGAAGATGAGCCACAGCTCCAGCACGAAGATCGCACCGCCCACGGCCAGGAGGACCACCTGGCTGTCGGTGTAGTACCGGATCAGGTTGAGCACCATGGCCCAGGTGGTCATGAACAGCAGGAAGATCATGGGAATGGCGGTAACCCAGATCTTCCGCTTGAGGCTCACCAGGAACAGCGTGACCACGAGCAGGCTCAACGCGCCCGTGAGCTGGTTGGTGGTGCCGAACAGCGGCCAGAGCCGCATCCCGCCGGCGCCGCGGTCTATGCCCAGGGCGAGCAGCGCGCAACTCGCTACCGCGATGAGCGTGGCGAGCCAGCGGTTCTGCGCCGCCTTCACGCCGTATTGGACTCCGAGCTCCGAGATGATGTAGCGCTGCAGGCGCACGCCCGTGTCCATGGTGGTGGCCGCGAACGAGATCACTACGACGGCCGCGAAGATCACCGCGACCGCGCGCGGAATCCCGATCCCCTCGGCCAGCACACCGACCCCGTTCACGAAGGCCGTGGTCGCCCCACTCGAGGCCCGGGCCCAGGTCCCGTAGTGCTCGTGCCACCCGTCGATGCCCACCACCAGGGCGAAGCCCGCCGTGGTGGCCAGGATCGAGGTGAGCGCCAGCGTGCCCTCACCGATCATCCCGCCGTAGCCCACATAGCGCGCGTCGGTCTCCTTGTTCAGCTGCTTGGCCGACGTGCCCGACGCGACGAGTCCGTGGAACCCGCTGATGGCCCCGCAGGCGATGGTGATGAACAGCAGGGGGAACCAGTTCGGCGCGTCGCCCGGGAGCTCGGTGTTCACCGCCGGCGCGACGACCTCCGGGTTCACCACTAGGACCCCGAGGAAGATGATCCCGAGTGCCACGAACAGCTGGTGGCTGTTCACGTAGTCGCGCGGCTGCAGCAGCACCCACACGGGGAGCACGCTGGCGAAGAACGCGTACACGAACAGGACGATCACCCAGCCGGCGCGCATGCCGTCGGTGTGGGCGGCCGCCTGCGCCGCGGACACGTCTCCCGCAGCCGCCTCGAGCTGTGCCGCGCTCGGCGCGAAGCCGAACACATCGGGCAACGCGAAGGGCGCGTACTGCCCCAGCCAGATTAGGAGGTACAGTACGCCCAGCGCTCCCAAGGAGGGCCACAGGATCCCGGTGCCCGTGCGGTAAATCAGCAAGCCTACCATCACCGCCACGACGAGGCTGCCCCACACGGGAAGCACCGCGCCGGGATTCGCGACAAACAGGTTGGCGATCACCACCGCGAACACGGCGTTCACCAACAGCAGGAGGAAGAAGATGATGAGGAGGAACAGCACCCTCGCCCGGGAGCCCACGATGCGCTCCGTCAACGTCCCGATGGAGTGACCCTTGTGTCGCGTCGAGATCCACAGGGTCCCGAAGTCGTGCACCGCACCGGCGAAGATGGTCCCGAGGGTGACCCACAGGAACGCGGGCAGCCATCCCCAGATGACCGCGATAGCAGGCCCCACGATCGGTGCCGCGCCGGCCACGGACGTGAAGTGGTGCCCGAACAACACGTGGCGGTTAGTGGGCACGTAGTCCACGCCGTCTTCCAGCTCGTGGGACGGCGTCACGAAGTCCGGGTCGAGTTGGTAGATCCGCCTGGCGATGTAGCGGGAGTAGACGTGATAGCCCGTCAAGAAGGCCAAGAGCCCGACGACGAGAAGGGCGATGGCAGACATGGCGCGAAAGTTAGGCCTGCGGGCGCCCCGGGGCGAGGCGCTCGGCTTCGGGTAGCGCTGCCTTCACCCGCTCGAGCGCCGTCCGCCCGTGCACGTCGCGCTCCAACAACGGGATGCGATGGACCGGATAACCGGCGAACTCCTCGCCGACCCGTGCGAGGTGCTCGGCTTCCCGCTCCTTGCGTCGCGCGACGAACGCGCCTTCGGCGCTCTCGGGCAGGACACGGTTCACGAAGACCGCTCCCACGGGAATCCCGTTGCGACCCAGCGCCGCGATCGCCTTCCCCGTCTCCCGGATGGGGAGCTTCTCGGGCGTGGTGACGAACACGAACGCCGTCCGCTCCGAGTCGGTCAGTACCTCCCGCGCACGCCGAAACCGGGACTGACGCTGCTCGAGCGCTGCAAGCACCGGATCCTCCCCAGGCGCGTCTTCGCCTGCCGCGGCGCCCGCAACGCGGCGCCACATGCGCGCGAGGACGTTCATCTTGTTGCGCCGACTGATGAGGCCGCCAACCCACGCCGCCATCTGCTCCGGCAGCGTCAGCAACCGGAGCGTGTGCCCCAGCGGAGCGGTGTCGAACAGAATCCGATCGTAGCGCCCGCCGGCCTCCTCCATGATGCTGGTGAAGCGCTCGAACAGCGCTGCTTCCTCTGCACCCGGTGTCACGCGGGCGATGTCGATCTGGCGCTCCACTTCGGCGACGAGCCGGGGCGGTGTGGTGTCGGCGATGCGCGCTTTCACCTCCGCGATGTAGCGGTCCGCTTCCCGGGCCGGATCGATCTCCATCGCCCAGAGACGCGGCAACACCTCGCCCGGCTCCGGACCCACGTCGAGCTCCAGCATGTCGGCCGTGGAGTGGGCCGGGTCGGTGGAGACGAGCAGCGTGCGGTGCCCCCGCTCCGCCGCGAGCAGCGCAAACGCCGAGGCGAGCGTCGTCTTGCCGACGCCCCCCTTGCCGCCGAAGAAGAGGACCTGGCGGGTGAGGAGGGGGCGCTCTAGCAGCACCGAAATCCTCCCTCGGGAGCCTGCTCCATACCCATCCGCAAGTGCCACTGGTGGAACTGCTCGATCAGCTCGGGATAGAGCTCGAGCGTGTAGAACGCCACCGGGTTGGGCGCGCCCACCAGGTCGGAGAACCCGGCCAGGAGAAACAGGTCTCGCTCCCTGAGATACTCGCGGTAGATCTGGGCGCGGTACGGCGCGATGAACATGCCCTCGTAGATCTCGCGTGCCGCCCGCAGCCTGCGGCGCACGCCGGCCCACCAGGATACGATGACCCTAGCCACGCCCCAGCGCTCCCAGCACGCAGAGCACCGCTGCCAGCCCACCGCTCAGGCCCAACGCGACCGCTCCGCCGAGCCCCGCATAGAGGGCGCCGAACAGCAGCCCCCCGGGCAGTGCCACCAGCCCCACGGCAGCGTGATACGCCCCGAACCGCCGTCCCCGCCGGGACGAGGCTCCGGCGGCGGCGACGAACGCCCGCTCTGGAGCCTCGGTGGTGGCGGCCACCAGGCCAAACACCAGGAGCCAGAGCGCGGCCACCGCGGCCGAGTCCGTCAGCGCGAGCCCCATACAGACCGCCGCATAGATCACCCATCCCAACACCATAGTGCGGCGTGCACCCACCACATCGCTCAGCCAACCTCCCGGATAGCTCGCCATGGAGCGGACCACGTGCAGCGCCGCCCACAGCAGCGGGATCAGCGCGACCGCGACACCCAGGTCCTGCAACCGCAGCAGCAGCAGCGTCTCAGGAAACCGCAGGAAGGCGAACCCCACGATCAGCCCGAAGAGGTAGAGGGAGCCTCCCTGCGCTTGCACTTGCCGCTTCCCGCTTCCCGTTTCCCGCTTGTCATTCCGTTCCCCGTTCCCCGTTCCCGGTCCCCCCACCTTCCCCATGGCCCAACCCACAACACCGACTGCGATGACCCCGGGCACCAGGCTCCACACGATCACCTCCGACGGATCGGCGCCCGCCCCGGCCAGCAGGGCCCAGGCCACCAGCGGCCCGACCACCGCACCCGCGTGGTCCATCCCCCGGTGGAACCCGAACGCCCGCCCCCGCAGCGCCCCGGGGCTGGCATCAGCGATGACCGCATCGCGCGGCGGATTCCTCACGCCCTTGCCGAAGCGATCGGTGGCCCGCAGCGCGATCACCTGCCACGCAGAGCTCGCCACGCCCATGACCGGTCGCACCACCGCGGCGACCGCGTACCCGCCGACCACCAGGGGGCGGCGCCACCTTACATGCTCTGCCAGCCACCCCGAGCCGAGCTTCACACCGGCCGCCACGGCATCGGCAACTCCGTCGAGCGCGCCCAGGGCGAGCGCCGTCCCGCCCAGGCGCGTGGTAACGAGCGCCGGCAGCAGCGGATACACCATCTCGCTCGCGAGATCGTTGAAGAAGGAGACTGTGCCGAGTTGTTTGACGATCCGGGGGAGCTTGGATCGGGAGGCGCCTGCCCTATTCATCGAGCCCCATGCCCCACCGCATGAGGCTCACCGGGAGGCCGCCGTAGCCGAGCACCGTGTCGTGGAAGCTGCGCAGAGAGTAGGCGGCGCCCCGCGCGGCGCGGAAGGCCTCACGCAGCGACCGGAGCTCCCGCCATCCCACAGCGTAGCACAGCTGGTACGCCGGCTCGGCACAGTAGCGCCGCACCTCGGCCTCGGCATGCGAGCGATCGACCTGCACCCGGTCCATCATGAGCTGAATCGCCTCCTCGAAGCCCATGCCCCTGGTGTGGAGGCCGACGTCGACCACGATCCGCAGCGCGCGCCACAGCAGCGCGACCTGCTGAAACAGCAGCTCCTCGGGACCGGAGTAGAACCCCTCCTCGGCCATCATCTGCTCGCAGTAGAGCGCCCACCCTTCGACCGTGAGCGGCGTGTCCACGACCTTGCGCACCATGCGGTCCTGCCGGTGGGCGGTGAGGAATTGCAGGTGATGGCCGGGGTAGCCCTCGTGCAGTGCGGTGGACGCGAGGTCGTAGATGCAGTGATCGCGCAAGATCCGCTCCTCCAGCTCCGGGCTCGCGCCGGCATCCGGCGGCGTGACGTAGAACCAGCCGGTCCGGTCAGGGGAGAACGGCCCGGGCGGGTGGTAGGCGGCGAAGGGGATGAGGGGACGGAGGAACGATGGTGTCGCGATCACTTGAAGCGGTCCCTCGGGAACGGACACGAGGCCCCGCTCCTCGACGAACCGGCGGGCCCGCTCCATCTGCCCCGCGTAGGCGTCCACCAGCTCGTCACTCGACGGGTGCTCCACTCGCAGCCGGTCGGCCACATCCTTCCACTGCTTGCCGGGCTCGATCTCGTCGGCCACCCGGGCGAGCTCCGCTTCAACTTCCTCCACCAGCGCGAGACCGTAGCGCCATAGCTCCGGCGCGGTGTTCCGCAAAGCGTGCTGGTAGTGGAGCCGGAAGTTGAAGGCCTGCTCGCCGATGGCGAAGTCGTCGTTGGCGCCGTCGATCAGCTCGTCGCGCAGATGCTTGCCGAAGTCGTCGAGGGCCTTGGTCGCGTCTTCACACGCCTGCGAGAACGCCTCGTCATCCTCCGGCGTGAGCTCGCGCGCCACCTCTTCGATGAGCGCCCCGCCCCGCGCGATCACCTGCAGGCAGGTCTCGACGAATACCCTGGGGCAGTCTCGCAGCGTCGCCTTGCCACGCTCGAAGTAGGCGGGGATCGCACGGATCCGGGCCGCCGCCATGCGGGCGCGGTGGTCCCACGAGCGGTCCTGCAGCATCAGGAGCTGGTACAGCCCTTCCAGCACGTGCGAGGCCCAGAAGGTGGGATTGCGCACGTGCGGCTGCTCCCGCTCGAATCGATGAATCGTGTACCGCGCGTCGTCCAGCACGGCCGTGCGGTCGATCTCGTCCTGCAGGCCGTCGGGCTCGACCTCCTCGAACGCGTTGGTCAGCGACTTGAGGGCGGCCAGATACTGCCGCACCTCCTCGTCGCCGTGCGCGCCCAGCCGATGATCGTGCTCGGTGACCCCGGCGGCCGTAGCGGCTACCGGATCCATGTTCCACCGCAGATCGAGATAGGAATCGACGATACTGGAGAACGCGGCGGCGGTGTCTCTCATCATGTTGCCCTAGTGTGCCGACGCGGCAATGGCGCGTCAAGCCGAGCCGAGCGCACCGCGTAGCCAATCGGCGACGAAGGTAGCGATCTCCTCCCAACCCGGCTCGCCGATGACCCAGTGGGCGTGACCGAGGAATTCCTTATACGTGGCCTGGGGGCCGTACCGATCTGCCAACCGCCGTACTGTCGCAGTCGGCGTGATCCGATCCTCAGCCCCCGCTACGATGAGCACGGGACACCGGATCTTCCCTTCGTCCACCTGCGACGCCCGCTTCGAGTCGAGTAGCCAGAACCCGATCTCGTGCGCCGCGCGGCCCGACTCGTATACGAACCGTCCGTACGCCTCCCGCTGTTCGTCCGGGCTCAACAAGTGGAGCATCGAGTAGACGGCCTCTTGGAGGGTCTGGCGGTAGGGCTTGCGCCAGGAGCCCCACGTGGTGAGCCCGCTCCAGAACGAGCGGATCACCGACGGGCGTAAGGCGAAGATGCCGCGCGGGGGCGCAGGCGCGAGCTGCACCAGCGCCCTTCCGTGCCCCCGACTGGCGAGGATCGCGGCGAGCAGCCCACCCATGGAGTGGCCCATGAGGATGGGGTCGGTCCCGAGGCTCGCCACCTCCTCTTCCAGATCGCGCAAGTAGTCCAGCAGACTCGTCGTGCCGAGGCGCGGATCGGGATCCGCCGCGGGGTCGACGTCGTGGTACCGCAACGTCGGCGTCACGCAGCGGTACCCCCGAGCCTGGAAGAGGGCCTTGTAGCCCTGCCAGTACCACCCACCGCCCCACATCCCGTGGATCATCACGATGGTGTCGGTCATGGCAGGCTCCGCATGACGCTCAAACCGACACTCCGGACAGGTGCGCTACCGTATCCCAGAACATCTTCTCGTATCCCTGGAATAGTCGCGCGGCTCGCCGGACGTCGCGCGGGCTCACGCCTCGATCCAGATCGTTCTGCATGATGGCCAGTGCCGGCTCCTCGAACGAGGGCATGGTCGCGAAGGCATCGAGGAACGCGACGTCGGCGGCTGCGAAGCCGTGTCGGCCCCGCAGGGCCTCGCTCATGCGACCGCAGTTGAACCCCCACGCCTCGAAGTTGACCAGGATGCCGCAAGTGAACTCCGCCGCCGATGCGTAGGTGGACTGCCACGCCATGAACGTGGCGTAGGCGAATCCCTCGGGGGCTACCTCGTAGGCCGCGAGCTCCGCCTCGTCCATCCCGACCTTCCCGGCCATAGCGAGCAGCCCTCCCAGCCCGGCGAGCTCCCCCTGGAGCACTCCCGCGAAGAAGTCGCGCGCCGCCGTGTGACCGAACCGCTGGACCAGTGTGGCCATCGAACGCAGGTCGCTCTGCACGATGTGGTACTGGTGACCCACGAAAGGCCGCAGAGCCTCGAGGCCTACCGTACCGTCCGCGAGCGCGGCGGGGTACGGATGCTCCCGAATCGCGCTGTCCAGAGGCCCGAGCTCCGTACGAATCTCTGCTACGAGTTGCGCCGCCCGTTTCATCTGCCGTCTACCTCTCTCCGCTCAAGCGTCCGAAGTACACCATCGTGTCGTACTCGATGCGCACGCGGCCGCTCGTCTGGTGCGCGTCGAACAGCTCGGCGAGCGCCGCCAGCATCGCCGGGTGCTGCGGGCCGCCCGGCCCGGGCGCGTAGGAGCTCGAGAGCAGCCGCCCGCGGAGTCCCACGCGGTCGAGCTCCTGGGCGTTTTCCAAGGTGCGCGCCTCGTACCCCTGGGGTCGGAAGAACTCCCTCAGGTCGGCCTGGTTCTCGTAGCGCTCCCGCACGGCGCCGTACTCGGGGCACCACTGCTCGAGGAGCGCCTCGTACCCCTCGAGGAAGGGCGTGCCGGCGGTGCGGCGGTGGTTCCAGACCAGGACCACCCACCCACCGGGCCTCAGGATGCGCCGCCACTCCCGCCGCGTCCCGTCTACGTCGAACCAGTGAAACGCCTGACCGGCCACCACGAAGTCGACCGCAGCGCTCTCCAGATGCGTCTCCTCCGCCCGCCCGTCCACGCTGCGGAAGCCCTCCCGCTCCGCCAGCGCGGCTTGGGCCACCTCTCGCATGGCCGCGTTCGGCTCCACCGCATAGACCACGTTGCCGTGCTCCAGCAAGAGCCGCGTGAGGATTCCCGTCCCGGAGCCGATGTCGGCGACGACGTGCCGCGGCACCAGGCCCAGCTCGCGCCACAGCAACGGCAGCAGCTCAGCGGGATACGACGGTCGGTACCGCGCGTAGTCCTCGACCCGTCCCGTGAACCGCTCGGTCGGGTCCATCAGCGCCGGGTTATCGGATACAGACCCTCCGGCACGTTCTGGTAGTCGATCGTCGTGAGATCGGCGGGCCCGAGCCCGGGGGCGTCCACGATGACCACGGCTCCGGCGAGCCCGGTCTCGACGAAACCGCGCCGGAAGTGCACCCGCGACTTGAGCACCGCGATGTCCACCTGCTCGAGATCGATCCCCAGCCGCTCGAAGATCCCCGGCGTCGTCACCTGGTGCAGCTGCGGCGTGAGGATCACCCGGTTGTTGTTGCCGAACCGCACCACGGCTACCGTGTCGGACCGACCGTACTCGCCGAGATGTTCCACCACGCCCTCGATGGGCACCGGGTTGCCGGCGAACCGATCGGCGTAGCCGCCGATGCGCACGCTCACCCGCTCGCCTACCTGCGCCTGCGCGGCTATCTCCCGAATGGCCAGCGAGTCGGCGATGGTCGCGATGCAGAAGTTCCGCGCGCCCCGCCGTATCAGCTCCTCGAGGATGTGCGTCGAGTTCCCCGTGCGGTCCGAATGATCGGCCACGACGACGGGGGTGTGCCCCGCCCTCGCCTCGGCGATCGCCCGCGCCACACCCGTGCGGGTCTGGGGCAGCCGCTTGCCGGCGAACTCCTCACGCACCCGCCAGATGTAGTCGGACATATCGTCGGCGATGCGGTCGGCCAGCTCCTGGTCGTCGTTGGTGATGACCATGACCGTCGCGCCCACGTCGGGCACGTCGGCGTACGCGAAGCCGAAGGCCACCGACACGAACACGTCGGGCACGCGGTTCTCCCACCGCCGGGCCCGCTCCATGATGTCCATGGCCGGGGACTCGCCCGTGCCCTGGAACACGCTCGGCGTGATGACCCCGGGCTTCCGCGTGGCCATGGTCGGCCGGTAGGTGCCGCGGATGGTCCGCAGCATGATGCGGGCCGCCCGCTCCCCCTGAAGCCGCGCGTCGTAGTGCGGATAGCGCTTCACGATGAAGACGCCGTCGGCGACGTCTGACAGCTCGTGGTCCTCGTTGGCGTGCAGGTCGAGCGTCACGAACACCGGGATGTCGCCCACGGCCTCCCGCACCCGCCGCACGATCTCTGCCTCGGGTTTGGGGACCCCGCTCACCGCCATTGCGCCGTGCAGCGAGAGGAACACGCCGTCGAGCCGCCCCGCTTGTCTGAGGTCCTCGGCTATGCCGTAGCTGTACTTGTCGAACGCCTCCTGAATGATCCAGCTCCCGGAGGAGCCGCCTCTGGCGCCGCGCGGCGACACGATACCGATTAGCTCCACACCGCCGATCTCCCGGGCACGGCTCACGAACCCTCCGATGTAGCCGCCGGCCTCGAGCACCGTATCGCCGCGCACCGGGGGACCGTAGTACTCCCACTCGGCGATGCCCGTTGGCACGGGGCAGAAGGTGCAGGTCTCGTGCGAGAACCTGGCGACGCCGATCCTGACGGTGTCCTGACCGCAGCCGGCCAGCACCAGCAGCAGGACCGGCGCGGTGAGCATGTTGCGTGACATCATGGCGCTGCCTCCTGGAACGCGACGGCGAGCCGCCGCGTGGTGATCAATCGGTCGGCGCCCCGCTCAGCAGCGGCTCGAAGGGACGCTCCTCCGCGCCGTTCTCGGTGCACACGGCGTGATGCGTCTCGCCCGCTGCGTACATGGTGACGCCAGCGTACTCCCCCTGCTTGTTCAACACGAAGAACCGCACGTTGAACCGCGGCAGCCCACGATCGTTGAGCAGGCGCTGCTCCACCGTGTTCGCCTCGATGCGCCTCAGCGCCTCGAGCCCCGCGTCCTTGGGATGCATGCCGCGCCGCAGTTGCTCCACGATGAGATACGACGAGAGGTTGTAGAGATTCGCCTCGCCGCGGCCCGTCGAGCCGGCGGCGCCCACGTCGTTGTCCACGTACAGGCCGGCGCCCAGAATCGGCGAGTCGCCGGTCCGGCCCGGGATCTTCCAGGACAGCCCGCTCGTGGTGGTCACGCCGCACAGGTCGCCGCTGGGGCTGATCGCGTCGCAGTTGATGGTCCCCCAGAACGAGCCCTCCTCGATGAGCCCGTCCCGCACCATCCCGAGGCCCACCTCGTAGGCGTGCTCCACCCGCTTCTCGGGGTCGAGGTAGTGGTTGGGATCGAGCCGCCGCTTCCACTCTAGCCACAGGCGCCGCGACTTCTCGGTGTTCAGGTCGGGCTCGATCGTGAACCCCATGCTGCGCGCGAAATCTTGGGCGCCCTTCCCCACCAGCAGGTGGTGGTCGGTGTACTCCATCACGGCCTTGGCGACCAGTGACGGGGTACGCACCCCCTCGAGCGCCGCGACGCCCCCGGCCCACTTCTTGGGGCCGTGCATGCAGCAGGCGTCGAGCTGCACCACGCCATCCGCGTTGGGCAGCCCGCCGTATCCCACGCCCGCCTCTTCCGGATCCAGCTCAGGGATATTCACCCCGGCCATTAGCGCGTCCATTACGTCGGCGCCGCTCGTGATCATCTCGAACGCCTTCTCCACCGCGCTCACCGGGCCGCCGTTCTTGTAGCGAATGCCGCTCAGGTCGGAGATGACCACCGGCTTGACCGTCTTCCGGGTGAGCACCGTGGGCGCACTTCCCAACAGCGACTGCGGGGCGGCAGCGAGAGCCGCGCCGGCTCCGGCGGCGGCCCGCAGGAAACCACGGCGGGTGACCTTCGTCTTCATGGCTGTATCCTCCCAATACTCCTCAGGGCAGCTCAATCGCGCCCAGCGATGGGGTCGTGGGCGGTGGACGCCGGTGCCGCGTGGCCTGCTCGTACGAGTACGCCAGCCTGATCAGCGTCGGCTCCGACCAGGCGTCGCCCAGGAACTGGAGGCCCACGGGCAGCGTCTCGCGCACGAAGCCCATGGGCACCGTGATCGCCGGGAAGCCCGTGGGCGGCGAGATGCGGAAGCTGTTGTTGCCGTGCGGCGTGGTGAGGTCACCGATCAGGCGCGGCGGATTGTTCCACGAGGGGTACACCACGGCATCGAGCCGCTGCTCCTCCAGCACGCGCCGCATGCCGTCGCGCAGCTGCTCCGTGTTCGCCGCGGCCTCCTGGCACCCCTCGTCCTCCTCGGGCGGCTTTTCGAAACCCTGGAAGAACCGCAGCCGCTGCTCGATGGGCGGGTGGAAGTCCCCCGACTCGATGATCTCCTCCAGGCTCTTCACGGGCGCGTCCGGACCGAGGCTGGCGAGGTACGCCTTGATGTCGTGGCGGAAGCGTCGGCACCACATGCTACCCTCGATCGTGTCCAGCTCCGGCACGATCACCGAGTCGATCACGCTGGCTCCGGCAGCCCGCAGATCGTCCAGTGCCTCCTCGAACCGCTCGAGCACCTCGGGGTCGGCCGTCTCGGTGTTCGAGACCTGGCGCAACACGCCGATGCGCGCGCCGCGCAGGCCGTCGGCCACTAGGTAGTCGGCATAGCGCTCTGCGCGTCGCCCACGGCCCGCCTCGGTCCACGGATCGGCAGGGTCATACCCGGCGATCACGTCGAACACGATCACGGCGTCCTCCACCGTGCGCGTCATGGGTCCGCCGATGTCACGGTCCAGGTACAGCGGCACGATGCCGTCACGGCTCGTGAGCCCCATCGTGGACCGAATGCCCACGAGGCACGTGTGGGACGACGGGCCGCGGATCGAGTTGCCAGTGTCGGTGCCCATGCCGATGACCCCGAAGTTGGCGGCCACGGCGGCGGCCGTCCCCCCGCTCGAGCCGGCCGTGACCCGGTTCAGGGCGTAGGGGTTGCGGGTGTAGCCGGGGAGCGCGGAGCCCACCGTCTCGTACGGCGAGAAGGCAAACTCCGCCATATTCGACTTCGCAAGCACGATGGCGCCAGCCTCGCGCAGCTTGCGCACCTGGTAGGCATCGTCGGGCGGAACCGATCCCTGCAGCGAGCGGGAGCCGGCCGTGGTCGGCAGGTCGTGGGTATCGAAGTTGTCCTTGACGATGACGGGAATCCCGTGGAGCGGTCCCACCAGCTCACCCGTGTGGGCGAGGTGGGCGTCGAGAGAGTCGGCACGCTCGAGGGCCCTGGGGTTCAGGGTGATGATGGTATTGAGTGCCGGGCCCTGCTTGTCGTACGCCTCGATCCGGGCGAGATGGTGCTCCACGAGGTGGCGTGCGGTCAGACCCTGCTCCCGCATCGCCCGATGGACGTCCCCAATGGTCGTCTCCTCCACCCCAAACATGCGGCGGCCACCCGCCTGGCCTTCCTGGGCGGCTGCTGCCGTCGCGCCGAGACACATCAGCCCCCAGATGAGGGCGATCTGTTGCACCAGGTGTCGCCGAGACATGGAAAGCTCCTTCAGCGCCGTTTGCCGTCTCCTCCCGAACCCGTCCGCGACTCGAGGAACGTTCTGAGTCGTGCCTCCTGCGACAGCGCGCGGCGGCGGCGCACGCGGGCCGCGCGGCGCCCTTGATCAATCGCAGACGCAACCACGAGCCCCAGCGTGACGCCCACGACCCACGGAGCAAAGGGGGTGGTCGACAGCCCGACACCGGAGCCCAGCACCACCAGGCTCCCCACAATGATCTCGGCCCGGGCGAGGGGCGAGACCCCCAGGGCCGTGCGGATCCGCTTGCGCAGCTTTACCCCGCCGGACAGGGCGGCGAGCAGGCCCACGAGGAAGAGCAGCATGCCCACGGCTACGGTGCCTCGGCGATCTCGTCCTTGGCGGCCACCACGTCGTGCAGGTCCAGGTCCCTGATTACGCTGTCGTCTCCCAGCAGCGAGTGCCGTACCGTGGAGCCCTCCACCACCGCGTTGGCCCCAATGATCACGTCCCGCACGGTGCTGCGCCGCACCACGGCCCCGGCATCGATCGAGACGTTCGGCCCGACGGTACACTCCTCCAGGGTAACGCCGTCGGCCACGTAGACCGGATCGACCAGCGTCACTCCCTGGGGTGCGGCGGGATGGCGCCGCCGTCCGTGCTCCAGCAGATGGAGGTTGGTCGAGAGCACCGTCTCCACCTTGCCACAGTCGTACCAGCCCCCCACCTCCGCGGTGAGCAGCCGCTTGCCCTGGTCAATCATGTACTGGAAGGCGTCGGTCAGGAACCACTCGCCCTTGTACCGGGGTCCCTCTAGCGTCTGGGCGATCCCCCGGAACAGGGTCTCCCAATCGCGGATGTAGTACAGCCCGATGTTGGCGAGGCTGGAGATCGGCTCCGCCGGTTTCTCCACTATGCGCTGCATGTAGCCGTGCTCGTCGGTCACTATCACGCCGTAGCGCTGGTAGTCCTCCACCTCCTTGGCCCAGATGATGCCGTCGGCATCCACCCGCTGAAGCAGCGTTAGATCTACGTCGAACACCGCGTCCACGAACACGATGAGCACGGGGCCATCCACGTAGGGACGCGCCAGGTGCACTGCACCTGCCGTGCCGTCCTGCACCCGCTGCTCCACGAACCGAGCGGGGATGTCATAGGTAGCGCCCACGTACTGCTCGATCTGCTCCTGAAGGTGACCCGTGATGAAGATCAGCTCCTCCACCTCGAGCCCCTGCAGCATGTCCATCACGTAGTCCAGCGCCGGCCGCCCCGCCACCCGCACCAGCGGCTTGGGCACGTGCTTGGTAATCGGCAACAGGCGCGTCCCCTTGCCAGCCACCGGCAGAATCACTCTCACCTCACACCCTCCCGTAGCGGTCCTCCAGGCGGACCACGTCGTCCAGCTCCGGCGTGGAGACCTCCAAGAGATCGGTGGACGCGACCGCTTCCATCTGATGCACGGTGCCGGGCGTGACGTGGTACGCCTCCCCCTCCTTCATGGGGCGCTCCACGAGCTCGCCCCCCTCCTGCACCCGGAAGATGATCTCACCCCTGAGCACGAAGATCGTCTCGTCCTTCTTCTCGTGATACTGGAGGCTCAGCAGGTGTCCGGGCTCGATGTGCAGCACCTTGCCTACGTAGCGATCGGTCTTCGCCCAGATGAGCTCGTGGCCCCAGGGCTTCTCGACTCGGTACGGCGTCTCCACGGCCGCTCCTTGTTCAGATGAAATGCAGCTTCAGCGATGACGGCGTGGTCACGCAGGCACGCACGCACACCCCGCAGCCCACACACCCTTCAGCATACAGCACCGGCTGCCCGGCGTCATCGAGGCGAATCGCCTGCTCGCCCAGGGGACAGACCCTGGCGCACACCCCGCACTCGACGTCCTGGAAGGCGATGCACCGCTCCGGGACGAGCTCGAGGCTCGCCATGCGGTAACCCTCCCACATCCGCTCCGGCAGCTCCAGCGCCTCGGTGGGGCATACCTTGGCACACAGCATCTCATCGCAGACGGTGCAGGGCTGGACCGCCGGGTCGATCATGGGGGTGCCCACTGCGAGGCCGGCGCCGGGTGGCGCCGCGACGATCGCGTTCGCCGGACAGACCTCGATGCAGTCGCCGCAACGGGTGCACGCGGCGAGGAAGGCGACTTCCTCCGTCATCGCGCCCGGCGGCCGGAACACCGGCAGCGGGGACACCCGACGCTCGGCCCGGCGCACCACCTCGTTGACGAGACGACCCACCGTCTCGCGGAAGAACGTGCGCCGGTCGCCCTCGGACCCTGTCAGGAACTCCGTGTCCAGTGGATCGGGCATGGTGATCGCCAAACTTACGCCCGGGAGGGAGTCACGTGAACCTCACGGGAGCGTCCCATCGTCTCGTGGTGCGAGCATCGCAGGGTGGCCGCCGCGCGCACGGCGCGGGTGGCGTGAGGCGCGGGACACGACTAAATAGGAGGGCGTGAACGGGCAGCGGCGACCGGTGCGAATGGCAACACTCTCCACCTGCCAGGACGTGACACCCGGAACCTCACAGCGGGCTCCCACTTCTCCTATCGCGACACGGCCGTGACCCACCCGCATTTGATCTGCCCAAAGTGCGGCGCGGCCGAGCTCCTCGAGGATACGGGGAAGTGCCCCATGTGCGGCTACTCGGCCCCCGACGACAGCACCGCCGGCGAGGGGATCCCTCCCGTCATGGAGGCGAGCATCCGGCGGGAGCTGGAGCACGAGTTCCGCATCGAGCGCGTCCTGGGCCGCGGCGGGATGTCCATCGTCTACCTGGCCCGCGAGCTGGAGCTCAACCGCCTTGTCGCCATCAAGGTGCTCCCGCTCCAGCTGCAGATGGGCCCGGACGCCGGCGACCGCTTCAAGCGGGAGGCGAAGATCGCGGCGTCGCTGGACCACCCCCACATCGTGCCCATCCACCGGGTCGGGACGACCGCGACGTTTCTGTGGTACTCCATGAAGTGGGTGAAGGGCCGCTCCCTGCGGGACATCCTGAAGGAGACCGGGCCCATGAGCCTGGCGGACGTGCTGCGGATCATCGAGCCCGTGGCCGGCGCCCTCGACCACGCCCACCGGCGCGGCATCGTGCACCGCGACGTGAAGCCCGAGAACGTGCTCGTCGATGAGGTGGGCTGGGTCACGGTGTGCGACTTCGGCATCGCCAAGGCGTTCGGCTCGGTCCCCCTCACGCAGACGGGCGGCACGCTGGGCACGCCCGCCTACATGTCCACCGAACAATGCTACGGCCAGGCGCTGGACGGCCGGTCGGACCAGTACTCGCTGGCGGTACTCACCTACGAGTGCCTCGCCGGCTCGCTCCCGTTCCAGTCCGACTCTCTGGGCGACATCGTGCGCCAGCACTGCATGGAGCCGCCGCCACGCGTGACCGACGCACGGCCCGACCTGCCTGAGTCGGTGGCCGACGCGATCGTCCTGGCCATGAGCAAGCAGCCCAACGACCGGTTCGAGTCCGTGGTGGAGTTCGTGCAGGCGCTGGGAGCCCCGCCGGCGCGTGCCACACCCACGTTCGCCACCGTACCGACGCAGGAGACCCTCGCCACCGCCCCCACGGAGCCGGTGACCACAGCGACGGCCCGCTTCGCGCGCCGCTTCGGGCCGGTCGTGTTCGGTGGGGCGCTCATGGTGGCGGTGTTCGCCATCGTGTGGTTCACCCGGCCCCAGGCGAGCGTGCGCGAGTCCGAGCGCGGCACGCCGGCTCAGCCCGCCGTCCTGGCCTCGCCCGAGTCCACGGTGACACGGGACACGGCGCGCCCCGCGCCCAGCGCGCAGTCTGGCTTCCTATTCGTTGCCTCCACTCCGTGGGGGCACGTCTACGTAGACGGTCAGCGGGTGGGCGAGACGCCGCTGGCGAGCTACCCGCTGGAGCCGGGCCGCCACGAGCTGAGCATCGAGCGGGAGGGCTACGAGCCCTACCGGCAGGTGCTCGAGGTGGCCGCGGGCCAGGAGGTGCGGTTGACCGGGATCGAGCTGAACCGGGCGGACACGCCGTGACGCGGTGTGCGGCCCCGCTGTGGGTGGCCCTGGCGCTCGCGCTGCTCGCGCTCCCCGTGGCGGCACAGTCGCCTGCGACGCTCTTGAGCGAAGGGGTCACCGCCTACGACGACCTCGAGTTCGCGGTGGCCGCGCGGCTCCTACGCCGGGCCTTGGCCTCGCAGGCCGACCCCGCGCTGTCCGACGAGCAGCAGGAGCGGGGGCTCATGTACCTGGGGGCGAGCGAGGTGTTGCTGGGCGAGCGCAACCAGGCGGTGCGCACGTTCCGCACCCTGGTGCTCGCCAACCCGCGCTACCGTCCCGACGAGCTGGTGTTTCCCCCGCGCGTGACGCGTGTGTACGGCGAGGTACTCGAGACCACCAAGGCGGTGGATGTGGAGGCGCCGGGGCGCACAGTCCTGGTCGCGGGCTCCGACCGCATCGGGTTCCGGGTGTTTCCCACGTCTGATCACCGGATCCGGGCGGCAATAGTCTCGGCATCGGGGGCAACCATCCGCGTGCTGTACGACGGCGCCATCGAGGCACCCCGCACCGTGAGCTGGAACGGCCTGGATGGTCGGGGCCGCCCGCCGGCACCCGGGAGCTACCGCCTCGAGATCGCGTCCATGGTTACGGCGGGCAGCACGCTGCGCTCCGTCGAGATCCCACTTCAGCTGCAGGCGGCCCCGCTGTCGAGCGTCGACGTCCCACCCCCGCCGCCCGACTCGCGCCTCAAGCCCGAGAAGCGGTCGGCCGTGCCGGGGCTCAGCATCCTCATCCCCAGCGTCGTGGTGGGCGCCGTATTGATCTTCCCCGCGCTCGGCGAAGACGCCGAGAACCGGGGGGCGCGCATCGCGGTCGGCGGCGCCGTCACCCTGGGCGGGCTGGTGGGCTTCGCGCTCATGAAGCCGGGCGCACCGTTGCCCGACAACATCGCCTACAACGACTCCCTGAGAGCAGAGTGGAGCCGGGAGGCGCTGGCGGCGGAGCGCGAGAACCAGCGCCGCCAGGGCCTCACCCGCTTCATCATCCGTAGCGGACAGCTACGACGCGTCGAGGGCAGCTAACCCTCCCCCTTGCCGCCGCATGACCGCGGCGAGATGATTCGCGTGACAGCCAATTGAGGGTCTTGCCATGTGCTGCGCTACGCGAGTCTACCGCACGGCCGCGCTTGCCGTCGCGGCCCTGGTGCTGTTCGCACCGTCCCTCCTCCCCCAGGAAGTCGATCCCTCCAGCTACGCACACCTTACCTACCGGCACATCGGCCCGGTGGGCAACCGGACCATCGCCGTAGCGGGCATCCCGGGCGACCGCACGACCTACCTCGTCGGGGCCGCCTCGGGTGGCATCTGGAAGACGACCGATGCCGGGCTGAGCTGGGAGCCGGTGTTCGACGACCAGCCCGTGCACGCCATCGGCGCGCTCGCGGTGGCCCCGTCCGACCCGAACGTCGTGTGGGCGGGCACCGGCGAGAGCTTCATTCGCTCCAACGTCTCCATCGGAAACGGCGTCTATCGCTCCACGGACGGAGGCGCGACGTGGCGGCACATGGGGCTCGACAACACGGGCCGCATCGCGCGGGTCATCGTCCACCCCACCGACCCCGACATCGTTTACGTGGCCGCGTTGGGACACGGCTACAGCCCGCAGCAGGAGCGCGGGATCTACCGCACCACAGACGGCGGGCAAACGTGGGAGCGCGTCCTATTCGTGGACGAGAACACGGGCGCGTCGGACCTGGTGATGGATCCCAGCAACCCGCGGATCCTGTTTGCCGGCATGTGGCAGATCTGGATCAAGACCTGGGGGCGGGAGAGCGGTGGCCCCGGGAGCGGCCTGTTCGTGTCGCGCGACGGCGGCGACACCTGGACCCGGTTGCAGGGCCACGGGCTGCCGAAGCTCCCGGTGGGCAAGGTCGCGCTCTGCATGACGCCCGCCGATCCGAAGCGCATCTACGCACTGATCGAGACCGGCGACGGTGTGCCGTGGCACGGCCAGGGAACCGAGAGCGGCGAGCTGTGGCTCTCCGACGACGGGGGCAAGCACTGGCGGCTCGTCACCCACAACCGCAACCTGGCAGGCCGCACCCACTACTACTCGCGCTGTGCGGTCTCGACCGATGACCCGGACGAGGTCTACTTCCTGGTCAACAGGTTCATCAAGTCGTTGGACGGCGGCGCTACGTCGAGGGTCATTTCCCGCCAGCGCGCACCGGGCTGGGATCACCACGACATGTGGATCGACCCGACTGACGCCGACCGCATGATCGTGGCCCACGACGGCGGCGTCTCGATCTCCGACAACCGCGCTGAATCGTGGCTCAAGGTCCAGCTCCCCGTGGCGCAGATGTACCACGTGCAGGTGGACAACCGCGTTCCCTACTACGTGTACGGCAACCGGCAGGACGGCCCGTCGTTCCGCGGTCCGAGCAACAGCCGGACCTACGGCGCAATCCCGCGCGGCATGTGGCACTCGGTGGGCGGCGGCGAGAGCGGCTTTGCCACGCCCGACCCGATGCAACCCGACATCATCTGGTCCAGCGCCTCGGGCTCGGGTGCGCGCGGCGGGATCGTGGTGAAATACAACGAGAAGACGCGGCACTACCGCAACGTGGAGATCTGGCCCGAGAGCACGGGCGGGTGGCCCGCGGAGGAGCTCAAGTACCGTTTCCAGTGGACCTTCCCGCTGCTCATCTCCCCGCACGACCGCAACACGGTGTACGCCACCAGCCAGCACGTGCACCGCACGACCAACGGCGGGCAGAGCTGGGAGGTCATCAGTCCCGACCTCACCACCAACGACAAGAGCAAACAGGGGATCTCCGGCGGCCTCACCCCCGACAACATCGGGGTGGAGTACTGCTGCGTGATCTATGCGTTCGACGAGTCGCCGGTCGAGCAAGGCGTGCTCTGGGCCGGGACGAACGACGGGCTGGTGCACGTGAGCCGCGACGGCGGAGCGACGTGGACCGACGTTACGCGCAACATTCCCGACCTCCCGCCCCTGGGCACCGTCCGCAACATCGACGCCTCGAAGTGGGATGCGGCCAAGGCGTACATCACGGTCGACTTCCACCAGGTGGGAAACTTCGATCCGTTCGTGTACAAGACAGAGGACTTCGGGCGGCGCTGGCGCAAGATCACGGACGGGATTCCCCGCAGCGCCCTGAGCTACGCGCGCAACGTGCGGGAAGACCCGGTGCGGCCCGGACTGCTCTACCTCGGCACAGAGAACGCCCTGTACGTCTCGTTCGACGACGGTGAGAACTGGCAGTCGCTGCAGACGAACATGCCGGCGGCCCCCATGTACTGGATCGTGGTGCAGGAACACTTCAACGACCTGGTAGTGGGGACCTACGGCCGCGGGTTCTGGATCCTCGACGACATCACGCCGCTGCAACAGCTCACCGCCGACGTAGCGGCGGCCGGAGCGCATCTATTCGCACCGCGCCAGGCCTATCGCTTCCGGCGGATCACTTCACCGATGGCGATGTTCGACGACTGGTCGGACGGCGACAACCCGCCCTACGGAGCGTCCGTCAATTACTGGCTGGCGCAGGAACCCGAGGGCGACGTCACCCTCAGGATCGCCGACGCGTCGGGCGAGACGATTCGCACGCTCGAGGGGACGAAGCACAGCGGCATCAACCGGGTGTGGTGGGATCTCGAGGTCGAGCCCTCGAAGCGGATCGAGCTGCGCACCAAGCCGCTGTACGCCGAGTGGGTAGATCTAGGAGACGAGCGCGTGCGCGGGGCACCGCGAGGCCGCATCTATGTGGTGGCGCCACCGGGCAGCTACACGGTTACCCTCGAGGTGGCCGGGCAGGAGTACACGCAACAGCTCCAGCTCCTCAAGGACCCGAACAGCGAGGGAACGGAACAGGACATCGCGGCGCAGACGGCGATGCTGCTGGAGCTGCGGGACGACATGAACACTGCCGCCGACATGATCAACGGGATCGAGTGGGTGCGGCGGCAGACGTACGATCTCGTGGCGGTGCTCGAAGATCAGGGAGGCGCCGAGGAGATCGTGACGGCCGCCGAGGAGCTGGACACGAAGCTCATCGGCGTGGAGCAGAACCTGATCCAGATGAAGCTCAGCGGCACGGGACAGGACGGCATCCGCTGGCCCGCCATGCTCGTCGGCAAGCTGGGACACCTGGCGAACGCTGTGGCGACGGCGGACTTCCCGCCCACCGACCAGGCGCGCGAGGTGCACGCGCTGCTCAGGGAAGGACTGCAGCGCCACCAGGGCGAGCTGGATGAGGTGCTGCGCACCGACCTCGTCGAGTTCAACCGGATGCTCGGTGAGCGGGAGCTGGCTCCCGTGATCGCTGGGCGACCACAGGGACCTTGAGTCAGGCGGCGTTCCGACCGGCTTATCTCGAACTGAGCCACCGCGAGCTCGCAGAGCGTGCCGAGCGCGCGGTGGCTTCGCTCGCCGACTGCCGCGCCTGCCCGCGGGACTGCGGCGTCAACCGGCTAGAGGACAAGTGGGCCGCCTGCAAGACCGGGCGCTACGCGGTGGTGAGCTCAGCGTTCCCGCACTTCGGCGAAGAAGACTGCCTGCGGGGGTGGAAGGGCTCCGGCACGATCTTCTTCTCCCACTGCAACCTGCGCTGTGTGTTCTGCCAGAACTTCGACATCAGCCAGGCGGTGCGTCCGGGACCGGCGGAGCCGGGCTCGCCGCCGGAAGAGATCGCGGTGTACATGCTGGCCCTGCAGCAGCAGGGCTGCCACAACATCAACTTCGTCACGCCCGAGCACGTGGTGCCGCAGGTAGTCGAGGCGCTGGTGATCGCGATCGAGCGCGGTCTGCAGGTTCCCATCGTGTACAACACGAGCGCCTACGACTCCATGGAGAGCCTGGCGCTGATGGACGGCATCGTGGACATCTACATGCCGGACTTCAAGTACTGGTCGGCAGCGCGGGCCCGTACCTACCTCATGGCCGAGGGCTACCCCGACGCCGCGCGGGCCGCGCTCAAGGAGATGCACCGGCAGGTGGGCGACCTGGTGATCGACGCCTACGGAATCGCACAGCGTGGCATCCTGCTACGCCACCTCGTGATGCCGGGCCAGCTTGACGAGTCGCGCGCCATTCTCCGCTGGATCGCGACGGAGCTCAGCCCCAACACGTACGTGAACCTGATGGACCAGTACCGGCCGGCGGGTAAGGTCAGCGGCACGCGATTCGGCGAGATCAACCGGCGGCTCTCGCCGGCCGAGCTGCACGAGGCCGAGGAGATCGCGCAGGAGGTGGGGCTCACGCGGCTCGACGAGCGGAGTAGCAAGGGGCAGCTGCGGATCTTATTGCGGGAGCTGTAGCGCGGAGAGTGGACGGGACCTCGGCCTTCACCTCGACGATACGGTGTTCGAGCTTCGCATCGATGCGCGCGAAGTGCGGAGCAGGGCCCTAGTCCAATCCACCCCGCGCGGATCGTTCTGATGCCGCTCCCCACGGCAGCCCGTCCCGCGGGTTATGTTTCCGGGGCATGTTCACGCTGATCATCGCGCTCGTCCTCCAGCTCCAGATCCCCTCGCCAGTCGGCTTCGTAAACGACTTTGCGGGGGTGATCGACCCCATCTCCGAGCGGCAGATGACGGTCATCATCGAGGAGGTGCGGGCCAAGTCGGGGGGCGAGATCGCCGTCGTGACGCTGCCCGACCTTGGTGGCCGCGCCCCGATGGAGGTGGCCCGCGACATCGGGAGGGAGTGGGGCGTGGGCCAGCGGGGCGGTCCCGGCGACCCGGCTCGCAACGCCGGGGTAGTGCTCCTCTTGAAGCCGGGTGAGCGCCCCGGCGACGGCCGGGCAGACCTCTTCATCGGGACGGGCACCGGCGCCGAGGGCTTCATCACCGACGCACGGGCCGGACGCATCCGCGACGCCATCGGGCAGGCTGCGGTCGAGAGCGGCAACTACGCCGAAGGCCTCGCGGTAGGGGTGTGGCTCCTGGGCCAGGCGTACGCCGAGGAGTTCGGCTTCGAACTCACCGGCGAGCGCCCCGCCCGGGCGCCCGAGCGGGTCCCGAGCGGTGACGGCGGTGCCTGGGGCTTTCTGTTCATCCTGTTCCTGTTCATGGTCATCCTGCCGGCCGTGCTGGGTGGGGCGCGTAGGGGAGCGAGGTACGGCCGGGGTTACCACGGGCGCGGTGACTCCGCCAAGTGGATCCTGCTGGGGATGCTGCTCGGCGGTGGGGGACGCGGTGGCGGACGCGGCGGCGGCTGGGGCGGCGGCGGATTCGGTGGCGGTGGTTTCGGCGGATTCGGCGGCGGTGGCGGCTTCGGTGGTGGCGGCGCAGGAGGGAGCTTCTAATGGCGAAGGAACCGTACGCGAAACTGGAAGCGCTGGCGGCTCAGCTCGAGCGCAAGCTGGGCGACAACCTAGTGGCGTTCGCGCTCTACGGCCCCGCGGTGCGGCACGACGCGCGGGAGGAGGACCGCGAGCTCACCACGCTGCTCATCCTGCAAGACGCCTCACCCGTGGCGCTCCGGCCGGCAGAGGCGGAGATCGCGGCGTGGACCAAGAAGGGGAACCCGCCCCCGCTCATCTTCAGCGAGCAGGGGTGGCGCTCCTCGACCGACGTGTTCCCCATCGAGATCGAGGACATGCGCGAGGCGAACCAGCTGTTGCGCGGCCGGGATCCGTTCGAGGGACTCGCGACCACTAAGGAGGATCTGCGCCGCGAGCTGGAGCGCGAGGTGCGGGGCAAGCTGCTCCGCCTGCGCACCGAGTTCGGCGCGGCCGCCCCCAACGGCAAGGCGCTGGGCGAGCTGCTACTCGACTCGGCCGGTACGTTTTTCGTATTGTTCCGCGCCGTGCTGCGCCTGGCCGGGCACACGCCGCCGCAGACACCCAAGACGCTAGTCCACGAGACGGCCGAGATCGCCGGACTGGACGCTGCGGCGTTCGACTGGGTGCTGGACAAGATCGTGGGGCACAACGTCCAGGCACTCAAGGCCTATGACCCGATCGGCGACCGCTACATGGAGCAGATCGAGCGGCTCGCCCGATTCGTGGACACTTACGACACCCGCGCCCCGAGCGCGAAGCCGTAGGAGAAGCAGCATGAAGCGTGTACTCGCACTGACGTTGGCAGCGGCCCTGGCCTCTGGCTGCGGCTACAACCGGATCCAGACCCTCGACGAGGAGGTGAACGGCTACCAGGCCCAGATCGAGGTGCAACTCCAGCGCCGCGCCGACCTGGTGCCGAACCTGGTCGAGACCGTGAAGGGCTTCGCGCAGCAGGAGCTGGCGATCTTCGAGGAGGTGAGCTCCGCCCGCGCCGCGCTCGGCGGCGCCATCGAGAGTCACGACGTGGCCGCGATGGCGGCGGCCAACCAGACGCTGACCGGGGCGCTCGGCCGGCTCATCGCGCTGGTCGAGGATAACCCGGAGATCCGCTCCAACGAGAACTTCCGCATGCTGCAGGACCAGCTCGAGGGAACCGAGAACCGGATCGCCACCGCGCGGCAGGACTACAACACCGCTGTCCGCGAGTACAACGCATACATCAGGCGCTTCCCGCAGGTGCTCACCGCCAAGGCGATCGGGGCGGGCGCGCGCGAGTACTTCGAGGCCGAGGAAGAGGCGCGGGAGGTACCGCGGGTGGAGTTCTAGGGGCGGGGCGGCGTCGGACGCACGCGTGCTTACATACCTCGCTCTCGCCCTGGGGGCATTCCTCCTGTGGCGCGTGCTCCTGATTCTCTGGGATAAGCGGGGCGACTAGTCGACGCCCCAGAAAGAATCTTCAAACGGGCCATTACCCCCTCCCAGGAGGCCATCATGAGACGGACTGTGCTCGCAGTTCTCACCCTGGCCGTGCTGGCCCCGTTTGCTGCAGCAGCGCAGGAAGCGGAAGAACAGGAAACCCTTCAGGTGTACGTAGCCTATTACAAGATCGGCTACGCCGACATGGAGGAGTGGATCCGCTTGTACCACGAGGTCTCGGTCCCGATCCTCCAGGAACTGCAGGACGAAGGAACCATCCAGGGATGGAACGTCTGGCAGCATCAGACGGGCGGTGAGTACAACTGGCGCTTCGCGGTGCGCGCACCTCAGTGGGCACAGCTGGGCCAGTTCTGGGAGCAGTATCTCGCGCGTTTGGCGGAGCGAGCCCCGGAAGACTTCGACCGCAGCGCCGGCATGATCCGGGCCCACTATGACGAGATCTGGGACATCACCGCGGTCCACATCCCCGACCCGGAGCCTGCAACGCAGTACGTGTACGATGCACGCTACCAGCTCGCCTTCACCGACATGGATGAATGGAACGGCACCTGGGACGAGGTGCTGGCACCGGTACTAGATCAGGCCATGGCGGACGGCGTCCTGGGCGGGTGGGTGCTCGAAGGACACAACACCGGCGGGCGCTACAACTGGAAGGTGCTGTACTTCTTCGAGGAGTGGGACGACATGGACGACCTGTTCGCGCGGCTCACCGCGGCCATCACCGCCGACCCAGCGGTGTGGCAGCGCGTCGCAGGCATGATCGACGCGCACGACGACGTCATCTGGTCCATGGTCCCCGAGCCTGAGGGCATGTAGGCTCCGAATCGCCCGCGACCCTCCAAGGGTTCCAGCGCCCGGCCCCGTGTCGGGCGCTGGTCTTTCTGCCCGCTAAACTGGACAAACCTGCTTCAATTTCCCTCTTGCGGCGTACACATCTGGCGCCAGATTAGCGCCGTCTACCGTACCGCCGATGGCCTCGGCGGCCCGCTGCCAGAGCGACGCCCTCCAGCTGGACGCCCACCGACAACGCGACCGCCAGGCCGCTGACGCCCTTGACCTCTGCTTGACGGCATAGAGGCAACCTGTCATCAGAGGCCACAGGCTGGCATGTCATGCGATCTGCTAAAATCATCAAGATGACGGTGGCGGTCGTCACCCTGCTTGGCGCGGTCGTCACGTGCGAGCTGGAGCAGGATCCGGCCGGTCCTTCTCAGTGCGGGGAGCCGACATACGACTATGGGCTCGAGGTGTATGTTGACACAACGGGCCAGGACATCGACACCACTGACTACAAGGTCCTTGTGGACGCGGTGTCCCCGTCGGGCTCCAGGCAACGACTCATAACACATTCGGTTCGCCCCGGAAGCGGCGTAGTGCTCTCGTGGTTCGCGTCCGGCCCCGGAGCACGCCTGGACGTACTCGTTACCCTCATCGATTTCGCTGCCAACTGCAGTGTCGTGGGTGACAACCCCGTGGCCGTGCAACTCAAGGAAGAGGCGGGCGTCCGCCTGGACTTCCTGGTCGCCTGCGTGGCGATCTAGCGCTACCCGCCCGGGCCCCGCGCCGGGCGGTGCCGTTCCTGGCTCGCAACTTGAGCACACTCCGTTCCATGTCGCCCTTGCGGAAAGTGTCCATGGCGGGACATTAGCCGCATCCGTTGAACCGCCGATGGCCTGACGGCCCGCCTCACCTACGCGAGCGCACTTTCACGTTGGACGCTCCGCCGCCGACGCCACGGCCAGACCACTGACGCTGATCATCGGTAAGGAGGCCAGCCATGGGTATCCACGAACCCAACATCGATCTGGTGGAGACGTTCGGCAGCGCCCCGACGCAGTGGCTTCGAGTTCACATGGATGTGGAGCTCGACATCTCGAACGCAGGAGAATGGAACAAGCTGCGGAAGGCGCTCGAGGGGCCGGGGACGCAGAAAGGGAAGAGCCACTGGAAGGAAGCCTGTGAGATCGCGATCGGGTTGCTCAAGGGAGCCAGCAACAACAACTACGCGAAAGATCTCCTCAACAACACCGATAGCTCGAAACCCTAAGAACGCCATCGGTACAACAGGGAGCGAGATGCAGCGCCCGGCCCCGCGCCGGGCGCTGGTGTTTCGTGCCCGCCAATCTGAACAGGTTCTGTGCAGTTTTTCCCTTGCGAGGTGGGTCCCCGGCGCCACATTAACGGCATCCGTCGAACCGCCGATGGCCTCGACGGCCCCGCCGCCAGAGTGACGCCTGCCCTTGGACGCCCACCGACGACGAGACCAGCAGACCACCGATGGGAAACATCTCACCGTTTCCTGATTCGGAGGTGGCACTATGAGTATCATGAGGCTGTTACCTGCCGTGGCTGCCTGTGTTGCGTTGGCCGGCTGCGAGACCACTTCGGAGCCGCCGTCCGATGCGCTGCAGCCTAGCTTCGCGATGAGTGGGCCGGTGACGGAGTCTGTCACCGGAAGTGGGCACTACACCCTGACCAACCCCGATGGCTCGACAACGTGGCGCACATTCTCGTTCAACGCCCGCAAGAAGAGCGACGGCTCAGTGGAGGGCCGGTTTCAACTGAAGGCTCACGGACGGGCCTGGATGAAGGGCGCCGTTGCCTGCTTCACCATCGTTGGGAATGAAGCGTGGCTGGGAGTCGTCGTCGAGAGGGGGAGCAATCCCGCATTCGTCGGTTCGCTACGGGGGTTCTGGGTGGTGGACAACGGAGAAGCTGAAAACGCCCCTCCAGACCAGCTGACCCGTCTCCCAAGGTTGAGTTTCGGCGGCTATGCCACGCCGGAGGAGTTCTGCGCTGCCGCACCTTTCGACGGCTGGCCGCCTGGCCTACGGGACATTGAGGCGGGGAACATCCAGGTCAGGCCCGCCTGGGACAATGCGGCGCCCGATCCCGACCGCTGCCCCCATGGGAACTGTGCGTTCATCCGGCGCGACTTCGGGTGCGGAATGTTCATTCCGTCGGAATTGCTGCCGGCTAACGCCCTGTGGGCCAATATCTCCGGTTACGAACAGAACTTCGAGGTTCTAACGCCCAGCGACCAGAACACGCTTCAGTGTAAGTTCGATCTCAGCCGGGATCCCGTGTTCGTAGGTCTGACGGAACCTCCGTGGTGGTTGTGGGGTGTCGGCGTGCTCGGAACCAGGTTCGACCACACGGTGGTCTTGAGAGACTTCTGGTGTTACACCGGGCATCACTACACCACCGAGACCCAGGCGACCTTCACCAAGTCCGGCAAGGTTCAGCTGACGTGCAAGTTCCATCCAGACGGCTAACGTGGCACATGCGCAGTCTGGAAGGAGGGGAGTAATGCGCGGACAATCCACGCTCCGACGCTTCGTCTGCGCCGCCCTGCTGCCGTGCTACCTGGCTGCCTGCACGTCGTGGCAGACGCAGGAGGTGAGTCCAGAGCAGGCGTTGGCGGATGAACAGCCAGACAAGGTGCGGGTGACACTCACCGACGGCTCGCAGGTCGAGGTCCATCAACCAACTGTGGCAAGGGACACGCTCACGGGATTCAGTGATGGTCACCAGGTGAGCGTTCCGCTCGCTAGCGTGAGCGAACTGGAGTTGCGTGAGAGTGATACGGGCAAGACGATTTGGCTTACCGTGGGGATAGTGGGCGGAGTGGGCCTACTCGGGTTCATCACCGTTTGGGCCGTATTCGGATCTGGGACTTCAACCTAGCTAAGTCCGGCACCACAACAGCGCTCGGCCCCGCGCCGGGCGCTTCGTTTCGACGCTAATCCCGACATTTCACATAGACAATCGGCTTGCATGTCGCAGGACGGCGACCATAATGGTGGCAATTCAGTAAACCGCCGATGGCCGCGCCGGCCCGCCGCCAGAGCGACGCCCTCCATCTCGACGCCACGCCGACGACGCGACCGTAGGACCGCCGACGGGAACTGAGTGAGGCATTCCTGATTCGGAGGTGGCATCATGCGTAGGTCACTAACGTCTGTGGTGCTTGCCGTGCTTGCCCTATCTCCCTTCGCTGCCGGCGTTGCCCAGGAACCGGCACTGCCCCAGCCCGGTGACCAGGTGCGGGTCAAGAGTTGTGCACCTGTGTGTGAGGAGATCGCGGGCACGTGTGAAACAATGGGCGAAGACACGCTCGTGCTCCGAACACGAGTGGAGGCAAGACTCACCACCCTTCCCGTTGCCTCCATCACGAAGCTCGAAGTGCACCGGGGGCGGAAGGCCTGGGGCTGGTGGAAGGGAGCGCTCATCGGGTTCGGGGTGGGCGCCGCGGCAGGGGCTGCTGTAGGGAGCGGTCTCGATTGCGAGGCGTTTGGCACCCAAGCGGCCTGCACGGGACTCGGAGCCGCCGTCGGCGCTGGAAGCCTCGCACTGATTGGGGGAGTCACAGGGGCCCTCATCAAGACCGACCGCTGGGAGGAGATTCCACTCGATCAGCTGCGTGTGACCGTGGTCCCGCAATCAGACGGCCGGTTCGCGCTCACAGTATCGGTCGCGTTCTAAGACGAGGAGTCACGAATGCGGATTAGACCCATAGTCTCCGTGGCAGCAGCGCTCTTCCTCGCCACTCTCGGATGCAGTGACTCGACGGGCACAGACCCCATGTCACTCGTCGGCACCTGGGACTTCATCGGCTTCACCGACGAGGGCGTGGCCACCGAGACCACCGGCACATGGACCTTCCGGTCGGACGGCAGCGTCACCATCAGTGGGACCGTGACGTTCCCGGGTGAGCCCACCGACGACATCTCGGGCAGCGCCACATACGAACAGAACGGAGCGACCGTGATTCTTCACTTCGGCTCGGACACCACGACCTGGACGCTGTCCATGTCCGGAGACGTGGCGACTCTGACCGAGGTCGAACCGGCACCCGCCAACACGATCACGCTGCGGCGCCGTAGCTAGCGCAACCGCCACGGCGCCGCTCAGCGGTCTGAGGGGGACACCGTCTCATGAAGTCAATTCGCGTAATCCTAACGGTGGCAGCCCTGGCAGCTCTGCAGGGCACACCGCTCACCCACGCAGTGGCACAAGAGCAAGAACCGCAGCGCGCTGAGCGTGCGCACCGCGGCTTCTGGCTCAGCGCCGCGTTTGGAGGCGGCAAGCAGGGGGTCATCAACACCCGCGAATGCGATCCCGGTCTCGGCCCCTGCCCCAAGCGCGAGGGGTGGGCTGTCGACCTCCGCCTCGGTGGGACGTTCGGCGAGCAGCTACTCTGGGGCTTCGAGTTCAGTAAGTGGTGCGTGCTCGACGACGGTGGGTGCACGCTCTCGACGGCCGAGAACTGGACCGCGGGGCTGGTGGCCTATCCGTGGCGTCACCTGGGGCTGTCGTTCAGGGGAGGCGTCGGCGTCGCCGCCGCGAGTTCCGGCGAGGTGGGCAACGAGGTGGGCTTCGCCACTACCCTGGGAGCCGAGTACGACATCCGCCTGGGCGAAAACCTCTACCTCACGCCGAGCGTGACTCTGATGTATCAGGCGTACGGCGGCGATTTCGGGGGGGCTGACGACTGGATCCTGCTGACGCTCGGTGTGTCCAAGTACTGACCAGCCGCGGTGAGCGCGCGGCCTCCCGAGTCACTTGATCTCCACCCCCGCCTTGCGCTCGATCTCCTTGATCAGCTCGACGTGATCGGCCTCCTCGCCTAGCGTCTTCCTACCGTCACCGAACACGCGCTTGGTCATCCCGATCGCGTCGCTGGGCACTCCCGTGTCCTCCAGCACCTTGAGGGCGATCCCGATGTCCTTGTCCAGCAGCGCCAGGCGAAACGTGCGCAGCCAGGCGCGCGACACCACGCGCTCGGGAATCAGGTTCTCGGTAACGTTGGAGCGGCCGCTGGAAGCGTTGATCACCTCCAGCGCCTTCGTGGCGGGCACACCGAGCTTCACGAGGGCGGCCAGGCACTCGCCCGCCGCCTGGATGTTGACGCCCAGGAGCGCGTTGTTCAGCGCCTTGAGGGCGTGGCCGGTGCCGACGGGGCCCACGTGCACCACCTTGCCGGCATAGGACCTCACAACCTCCTCGGCGCGGGACACCCACGGCTCCTCCCCACCCAGCATCACGGTGAGCGTGCCGGCCTCGGCGCCACTCGTGCCGCCACTCACCGGGGCATCCACGAACCCGGCACCGCGGCCAGCCAGCCACTCGGTCAGGGCACGGGAGGCGGCGGGGTCACCGGACGTGGCGTCCACCAGGAGCTGGCCCTCGCGCCACGTCCCGCCCGCGCTCTCCACCACCTCGCGCACGTCGGCCGACGTCGGCAGGCAGGTGATCACGACGTCGGCCCACGCGACCAGAGCCGCGGGGCTCTCGGCAACAGTCGCCCCCTCGGCCGCGCCGAACGCCTGCGCCTTCTCCGCCGTGCGGTTCCACACCATGGTCTCGAACGCACGGGCCACGTGTACCGCCATGGGCCGGCCGATGGCTCCCAGCCCGACATAACCGACCTTCACTCCCATGAGCACCCCCTGAATGCGAAGACCCCGGACGCGAGCCCGGGGTCGGGTGACTTACGAAATCTCCACCTCGCCCACAACCGATCGAACGCGATCGGACCCGGGTGGGAGCGACGGTGTCGGGCTCAACTCACGTGCGCAGCAGTTGCCGCTTGAGGTTCACCATCTTCCGCCTGAGCGATCCGTCTATGATGCGATCGTTCAGCCGGAGGATGAGCCCGCCCAGGATCGCGGGGTCGGCGCGGAAGTGCGGTATCACTTCCTTGCCGATCACCTCGCTGAGCTTGGTGCGCACCGCCTCCTGCAGCTTCTTGTCCGGCTCGCGCGCCAGGGTGATGCCGGCGTGGACGCGGTTGAACTTCTCGTCCACCAGCTCCAGATACTCCTGGCTGATCGCGGGCAGCATGCCCTGCCGGCCGCGCTTGACCACGGCCTTGAGGAACCGAATGAACGGCTCCGGCGCGTAGTCGTAGAGTGCGTTGGCCAGGATCTCCTGCTTCTTGGGCTTGGGCACGCGCGGCGACTCGAGCGCCACGCGCACCGCCGGCTCCTGCACCATCGCGGTAGCCAACCCGGCGATGAGATCCGCGAACCGCTCGGTCTCATCGGTGCGCTCGCCCAGCTCGAATAGCGCCTGGGCGTAGTTGCGCGCGATCGTCGGCTCTCGCACTACCGCTCGCTTCCAAGAGAGTCGAGATACTGTTCGACGATCTTGCGATCGGCCTCGCTGTCGAGCCGCTGCCGGATCAGCTTCGCCGCCGCCGCGAGCGACAGGTCCACCGCCTCGCGCCGCATCTCGGTGATCGCCTTCCCGCGCTCCACCTCGATCTCGCGCTTGGCACGGTCGAGCATCTGCTGCTGCTCGTCCCGTGCCTTGGCCAGGAGCTGCTCACGCTCCTTCTGCCCCACGGCCTTGGCCTCGTTGATCAAGGCGCGCGCCTCACCCTTGGCACCCTCGAGCAGCATCCTGTGCTCCGCCAGCGCCGCCTTGGACTCGGCGTTGACCTTCTCGGCCTCGTCGAGCTGCTGCTTGATCAGCCGCTCGCGTTCCTCGGTGAGCCGCACGATGGGCGGCCACGCGTACTTGCGGAGCAGCAGGAACAGGGCAATGAAGACGAGCCACGTCCAAATGATGAGCCCGGGCTCGGCGGCAAAGGGGCCGCTGAGACCGCCTTCGGCCCCTTCCTCTGCGAGAACCAACAACGTCGCGAGCATGCTACAGGATCTTCGCGACCAGCGCCATGATGACGGCAATGATCGTCGCGCCTTCCATGAGGAAGGCGATCAGCAGCGACGTGCCGCGGATGTCATTGGCCGCCTCCGGCTGCCGCGCGATCGCCTGCGCGGAGGCACTGCCGATCCAGCCGAGACCGAGGCCGGCACCCACCAGGGCCAGGCCGATCCCGATGCCGACACCCAGGGTGGCGGCACCGTTCTGGGCGGCCTCTTGCACGGGCTCCGTGCCTTGCTGCACGGCCGCCAACAGGGGAAGCAACTTCGCAAACATGTTTCAGGTCCTCATCGTTGTGGGAGATTGCACCTCGTTGTTGCGCTTGCCGGGTGAGCGCCGCCTCTCCCGAGCGACCTCGTTGCGGTAACCCGCCAACGGCCCGAGGGCCAGCGGGACTCCCCGGCCACCCGGCCGGGTACCTGTCGGAGCGGCGCGAAGCGCCCGGGCCGCTCCCTCCCTTCCGTCAGTGCTCGTGCTGCATCACGCCGATCAGCACCGCCGTGATGAGCGCGAACACGTATGCCTGCACGAACGCCACGATGATCTCGAGCAACATGACGCCGAGCACCAGCAGGGCCGAGCCCGCCCCGATCGCCCAGCGCCACGTCTCGATGTGGCCGAACAGGAAGATCATCCCGAGCAGAGCCAGGATCACGAAGTGGCCCGCCGTCATGTTGCCGAACAGTCGGACGCACAGCGCGAACGGCTTCACCAGCTTGCCCAGGATCTCGATCGGCGCCATGGCCACCGAGATCACCATGGCTCCCGCGCCGCCCACGCCCGGCACGTGCGGGAAGATGGTGCGCATGTAGCCCTTGAACCCGAGCTTCACCATGCCGCTGATCTCGATGGTGAGCAGCGACAGGAGCGCCAGCCCGCCGGTGACCGCGTAGTTGCCTGTGGGCGTGGCGCCCCACGGCAACAGGCCCATCAGGTTGCAGTACAGGATGAAGAAGAACAGGGCCATGATGTACGGCGCGAACCGGGCCCCGGTCTCGCCGATGTTCGCGACGGCGATGTCGTTGCGCACCCACAGCACCAGCGCCTCGACCGCGTTGGCGAACCCCTTGGGCGCCCTCTTGTCAGCGCGCTGCTTCTCGAGCCGTCGCCCCGCGAACCACATGGTGAGGAACACCAGCAGCGCGGCGAACGCCATGTAGATGACGTGCTTCGTCGGGGTCAGGTTGAGTGTGACACCGCCGACATGGATGTCGGGAAGGAACTGCCCCCACTCGTGCCTGAACAGCGGGCTGAAATCGACCCCATATGCATCAGCGGTGTGATGCATGAGGATCTCGCCGAGATCCACGTGCTCGGGAGCCTGCGCCGCCGCCTCAGTGACGTGCTCAGCCTCCGTGGGCGTCTGTATGTCGTGCTGTATCATTCCGCAGCAGTCGCATTTCGTAGAACAAGAGGGGGATCAGCACCCCCAGATACCCAACCGCCGTCGGCAGCGCCGGGAACAGGTCCGGTCTCCACAGCACCGCCACGGCGAACAGCAACACGCCCACGAGCCTGACAGCCATCCCCATGGCCCAGCGCGCCATGGTCTTGGCGTAGGGCCCGCGGAGCCCCCCTCTGAGCAGCGTGACCGCCGCGACGCTTACGGCCGTCGCCAGCAGCCCGAACACCACTCCCGGAACCACAGCGCTCGGCCCCCACACGAGGTAGAGCACCCCGGTGACACCGGCCGTCAGCGCGAGCCCGAGCCCTGCATCCTTCATTGCCGCTCACCCCGCCGGGACTCGTCGTCCCCTGCCTCCCCGGCCAGCAGCCGCCGGTAGATGCTCACGGTCGAGAGGGTCGCTCCGACCAGGGCCCCGATCACCGTGAACACGGGCAACACGCCCAACCAGCGGTCGAGGAGCCACCCCCCGGCCATGAACAGCATCACGCCGGCCGCGAAGAGGCATCCCAGTCCCGAATACCGGTAGACGTAGATGAGGGAGCGCCGCGGCGTGCTCACAGGGCCCATGGGCGCCCGAAATGTACCCCGCCAGGGCCAATATTCAACTCGCAATATGCAGTGGCTGCGACGCCCGATTTCCGCTAGGATTGAGGGTCCAAACCGCAACCTCTCTGGGCGGCCGCGCGTACCATTAGGAGCCGGCGCGCGAGGGCGTTCCGGCGGGGTATTTGCATGCATCAACCATCGGCAAAGGGCAGGGCGTGAACGCAGATCCAGTGCGGGTGAGCGGCGACCGCGACGTCGAGCTGCTGGAGCGGCTCGCCGTGGCCAAGGCGAGCCTGATGGAGCAGGTGGGGCGCCGCATCGTGGGGCAGCGGGACGTGCTGCGGGGCATTCTCACCGCGATCGTCTCCGGCGGCCACGCCCTCCTGATGGGGGTACCGGGGCTGGGCAAGACGCTCATGGTCTCGACCATCGCCGACGCGCTGGATCTCGCGTTCGCCCGCATCCAGTTCACGCCCGACCTGATGCCGAGCGACATCACGGGGACGGAGATAATCGAGGAGGATCTCTCGAGCGGGAAGCGCTCCTTCCGCTTCGTCAACGGCCCGGTGTTCGCCAACATCGTGCTGGCCGACGAGATCAACCGCACCCCGCCCAAGACCCAGGCGGCCCTGCTCCAGGCCATGCAGGAGCACGAGGTGACCGCCGCCGGGCAGACCTACCCCCTACCCGCACCGTTCTTCGTGCTGGCCACCCAGAACCCCATCGAGCAGGAGGGGACCTATCCCCTGCCCGAGGCCCAGCTCGACCGCTTCATGCTGGAGGTGGCCGTGCGGTACCCCGACCGGGACGACGAGGAGCGGATCGTGGAGACCACCACGGGGGACGAGGAGCACGCCGTCGAGGCCGTGTTGAGCGCGCGCGACTTGCTGGAGATGCAGCACCTGGTGCGCCGCATCCCGGCTCCCAAGCCGGTGGTGCGGGCGGCCGTGAACCTGGCCCGCATGACCCGGCCCGCGGACGACGCCCCCGACCTCGTCCGCGAGTACGTGAGCTGGGGAGCGGGCCCCCGCGCCTCGCAGTACATGGTGCTCGGCGCCAAGGCGCAGGCGGCGCTCGACGGGCGTCCGATGGCCGATCTGGACGACGTCCGCGCCGTGGCACTGAGTGTGCTCAGGCACCGGGTGGTAGTGAACTTCGCCGCCGAGGCAGCAGGGCGCTCCGCCGAGGGCGTGTGTATCGAGCTGATCGACGGCGGAACGTGGATGCACTAGCCGGCCCTCACCGCAGCACCTTCACCTCCAGGTAGCTCGCATGCTCCGGTGAGTGATACACCCGGTGCGTAGCCTTGATGAAGTCCTCCTCGTCCGCCAGGAAGATGTTGTCCACGTACTTCTGCGGATTGCGATCCACCAGCGGGAACCAGGTGCTCTGCACCTGCACCATCACGCGGTGGCCCTGCTTGAAGGTGTGCAGCACGTCCTGTAGCGGCAGCGTCACCTCGGCCACCTCGCCGGGCACGAACGGCTCGGGGTGCTCGTAGCTGTTGCGGAACCGCCCCCGAATCACCTCGCTCCGCACCATCAACTGATAGCTCGACATGCGCACGCCGGGTGGCGTGTGCTCGCCGCTCGGCTCGTCGTCCGGAAAAACGTCGATCAGCTTGACCACCCAATCGGCGGCCGTGCCGGTCGTGGACACTTTCAAATGGGCAACCATGTCCCCCACGAGCGTGAGGTCCTCCTCCAGAACCTCGGTCTGGAACGCGATGACGTCCGGCCGGCGCTCCAGCATGCGCTGATCCTCGTTCATGTACGCGCGCGGCATGCGGGCAAAGCGGATCTGGTTTCTGCTGGGCACCGGCTCGTTGGGATCGCTGATGTACTCCGTATACGCCACTTCATCCGCCGTGGGCGGCAGGGTGGAGAGGCCTTCGTCCGCCCGGAGGTGCAGGCGCAGCGGCTCGGCTTCGGCCGGCGGCCAGGCCTGGAACTCGCGCCACTCGTGGCGCCCGGTGTCGAACGTGAG
>CAYGBV010000032.1:0-11087 GCA_964348295.1 uncultured Gemmatimonadaceae bacterium | reverse complement strand
GAACAACCCCAACGCCGGCCAGTGCCTGGACCGTAACCCATAGCCGGTTCGCACACGCGAGCCACAACAAACGGGAGGCGACCCACTGGGTCGCCTCCCTCTTTTCTCACCCGTCGCCCGTCGCGCCGTGCAGCCACCCGCCGCTGCGCTAGCGCGTTCCCCTGCCTTGCCTGTTACGCAGCGTGGCGCCGGTGGTATCGGCCCAGGCCGAATCCTCCTCGGCCCCGGCGCCCATCGTGGTCTCCAGCAGAATCACCCCCGCCACGGCGTTGGTGCCAAAGTAGGTCGTGGCATCCGGCCCGGTGATCACCTGGATCGTCAGCAGGTTGTCGGCCGGGATCATGCGCAGGATCGTGATGTCGGTGAGCCGCGCGCCGTCGAGGTAGAGCTGCGGCTCCTCGCGCAGCACCATGCTGCCCTGGCCGCGGTCCGCGTAGATCCGGACCGGCTGCCCCCGGTAGTCGGCGAAGTAGTGCGTGCGCACCGTGAACTTGAGCGCCTCCCAGGCCGAGGCGGCGCCGGTCGCCTCGATCTGCTCTGCCGTGATGATCCTGCCGACCGGAGGTGCGCCGGAGGCCTCATCCCGGCCCTTGGAGGCACAGCTGCCCGCCAGGGCGACGCCCAGCAGCGCCAGGGAGACTCGAAGAGCGGTGTGCGACGAGGGCATTGCAACCTCCTGGAGTGGGGAGCGGGCACGGGACCGGACCGGCGATCCTCTGCTGGTCCTACCCACTAAGATGGCGGGGGTTCACCATCGGGGCGAGCCCCGTGGGGGCGGCGCTTGTGGCGGCGGCCCAAAGGGCAGAGATTGCCAGGAGCGTAACCTCTACCTGTCTGAGCCATGTCCGAGCCAGAACGCTCCACCCGCGCCGACCTCCACACCCGAGCGACCCCGATGACCGACCTGGTGGAATACCAGGACGGCTCAATCGTCAGCCGGCGCATCCTCAAGCGCCAGTCCGGCACCATGACCGCGTTTGCATTTGACCGGGGGCAGAGGCTGAGCGAGCACAGCGCGCCGTTCGACGCCGTGGTGCACGTGCTGGAGGGCGAGGCCGAGGTGAAGCTCTCTGGCTCACCCTTCCACCTGCGCGCAGGTGAGATGATCCTCATTCCCGCCAACGTCGCGCACTCGGTGACCGCAGTGGAGCGGCTCAAGATGCTGCTCACGCTGGCGCGGGACTGAGGGGCGTCACCCAGCGCGCCCACCTCACGGCCCCTTGTGGCACAATCCGCCGTTGGGAGCAGCGGCGGCCTCCTCAAGCAGCCAGTCATTAAAGGGATATTCATGCTCCCCTTAGCGGGGTCTCACCCACAGCTGACTAGTCTCCAGCATACCTATGCTAGACGGCAGCCCGTTCCGCCGACTCCTTGCTACAGCCGTGGTGCTCGCGTTCGCGGCACCGTACGCCGTTGAGGTCGTGTGTGGCTTCAATCCCGGTGTGGTTCAGTCAATGGAGATGATGGACTGCACCCCGGTACGGGACGGCGTGCGGAGCCCCGGCAGTAACCAGGACACGTGCTGCGACATGACCTGTTGCGCGGCGCTCGCTCCAGTGGCCCCCATGGCAACCACGATCCGGGTCGTGGCGAGCCCGGCGGAGCGTCCCGACCGCGTGCTGCCGGCCGGAACCCTCGCACCAGGCTGGGTGCGACGCCCCCCCACCCCACCCCCCAAGGGGTAACCCGACCCGACAACCACCAGGCAAACAGGCGCCGATATGCCCCCGGGGGATCTGCCGCGCACCCCGGGGGAAACCGCCCGCAGCAGATCGGCAACGGCCGACGATCGACCCACTAACTGGCTGCCGCTGAGACGGTTAGACATCGGTGTCTCCGGGTCCTGAAGTTGCCGAATATGTACCAGAATACCCGACAAACCGGCTGTGACACGGCGTTCGCGGATTGCAGCAAACTCCAGCGACCGCGGTCCCGCAAGTGGCCGACCGAGAACCGAAAGGGGTCACCGAACCGTGAAACGAGTATCCCACCTCCTAGCAGCTGCCTTGCCGCTCGCCATCGGGCTCTCTGCCTGTGCCGACTGGGACAATCCCACGGCACTGTCGGAGCTCGCGCCCGAAGTGGAATTCGAGATCGAGGCCGCAGAGATCGAGACGTTCGAGGAAGTAGAGATCCACGTGCACGTGTCCGAGAGCGGTGCGCCCATGCAGATGCACCGCAGTCAGCTCGAGATCCAACACGCTGACGGGGGCGAGCCTCGCCTCGTCGAGATGGAGCCTGAGGGAGACGGATACGCGGCCCACGTGCTGTTCTTCGAGCAGGGCGAATACCACCTCCACTTCCACGGGCAGCCCAAAGGCCATGCCATCATGGCCGAGCTGGGCGAGCACGAGATCGACGTGCACCGGCAGCACCGCGTGATCGGCCCTTATCTCGCCGAGCTCGAGGTGTCGCCCGCTCCAGTCGAAGAGAACTCCACTGCCCATGTGATGGTTTTCGTGTTCGACCTGCAGCCCGACGGCTCGGCCGGCGCCCCAGCGGGCGGTCTCGACGTCGAGATGGCCATCCACGCCCCGGACGGTGATGACACGGCACTGTCGGTCGTCGAAGAGGATACCGGCGAGTACGAAGGGGAGTATTCCTTCGGCAATGCAGGTATGTACGAGCTGCACGTCGAGATCCTCGTCGGTACCGTGCACGAGGAAGGCGAGTTTCACATTCCCGTTCTGTCTCCCGAGGGAGAAGGCGACACCGGCGGGGAGGGCGGAGGTCACGGCCATGGCTAGCCATCGCAACCGATTTCGGGCGGCCCTCGCCGTCGCGTCACTTGCAGCAATGATTGGCGCCCCTCGCGCGACCGCGCAGGAGACAACCAGCCAGCGGATCATCCCGACCAACAACTTGGTGCTCTCCGGATACGGGACTGTGGGGTATGCCCTCGCGACCCAGGGAGAGAACCAGAACGCGTTCACCACCAGCGTTAGCCCGGTGTTCCTCTTCCAGTTTCTAGACATCGTCCTATTCGAGGCCGAGTTCGAGTTCGAGTTGACAGAGGGGGTCACCGAAACTGGCCTCGAGTACGCCCAGATCGACCTGCTGCTGCACGACAACGTGACGTTCGTGGGTGGCAAGTTCCTCCTGCCTTTCGGCGTGTTCGGGGAACGCCTCCATCCCACCTGGATCAACAAGTTCCCGACGGCACCGCCGATATACGGGCACCACGTCTCCGGTTACGGGGCCGAGCCGATCCTCCCAATCCTCTCCGATGTCGGGGTGATGCTGCGCGGGGCGTCCACGCCGGGACAATGGCACCTCGGGCTCAGCGGCTACGTCACCAACGGTCCGGCTATCGAAGAGATCTTGCCCGGCGAGGTCCCCGAGGTCGAGCTGCCAGCATCATCCGGCGACAACAACACCGACAAGATGCTCGGAGGGCGCCTCGACATCGCACTGCCGCCGTGGGCGGAGGTGAACTTCTCCTATTTCAACGGGGACTACGACGAGCAGAACGTGCTGGACCTCACCGGATGGAACGTGGCGGCCGAATTCCGGCGGGCCGGCCTCGAGCTGCGCGGCGAGTACGTGCAGACACGTCAGGAGATCGAAACGCTGACCGGCTTCCAGTCGTTGCGGCGCCACGGGTACTATGCCCAGCTCGCCTACCGCTGGCGGGCCTGGGAACCGGTCTTCCGTTGGACCCAGGGATTCGACGACCAGCTCGACGGGCTGGTCACCGAGGAGGGTGCCTGGCAAGCGGGCTTCGGGCTCGACTACTGGTTCAGCCCGTCAGTCGCCGTCATGGGCGCATACGAGCTCAATAGAGAAAAAGGGACCGAAATCGACAACGACCGAGTGGTTTTCCACATCGCGTTCGGCTTCTAGGAGGAGCAATGACTCACACAACCAATCGCGTGATGTGGATGACCGCGTGCCTGACCGGCCTGGCTCTGCTGATCCTCGCGACCGAGGCCGTGGCTCAGCAGACGCAGGAGTCCGCCGTCGCAGCGGGCGCCCGCGTGTACGGGGGCGTTTGCGGGCGCTGCCACAACCCCCGCTCGCCGCTGGAGCGCGACGATCGGGACTGGGTCACAATCGCGAATCACATGCGGGTCCGGGGCAATCTCACCGGCGGGCAGGTGAGCAGCGTGCTGGCGTTCCTGCAGGCGACCAACTCGGATCCCGGCCAGCAGGTGCCGCTCACACAGGCGGCACCTCCGGCCGCGGCGCCGACCGTTCGGGAGGGCGAGATCTCGACCGACCCCGGGACGATCGCCGCGGGAAGGAACCTGGTGCAGCAGAGGGCCTGCCTCGGCTGCCACCTGATCGAAGGTGCGGGTGGCCAGGTCGGACCGACGCTGAACGGCAGCGTCGACCGCCGAGGAGCACAGTACCTGCGGCAGAAGCTGGCCGATCCCACGTTCGACAAGGCCACGTCGATGATGCCCAACTTCGGGCTCACGGCGGAGGAGATCGAGGCGATCCTGGCCTATCTCAACACCCTGAATGGGAGCCGGCCGTAGGCGCAAGCTGTGAGCGCGTCGGCGTCGGCGAGGCCCTGCGGGCGCCGGCGCGCCGCCCAGGGAGGTGGATGTGGACAACCCAAGATGTTCGCTCACCCTGCGTGGAGGGGCGCTTCTGGCAGCGCTGCTGGGAGTGTCCCTCGCAGGGTGTGACGCCCGACGCGACTTCGCCGCCGAGGGCCAATCGGTTCATATGGCCGACCTCGATCGTATGCCGCTCGAGGTGCGCCAGGCGCCCGTCGCGGTACAGCAGGCGTACCAGTTCGCGATCGCCAACCCGGCGATCCTATCCCAGATCCCGTGCTACTGCGGCTGCGGCGCGATGGGACACGACTCCAACCTCGCCTGCTTCGCATCACGGGTCGCGGCGGACGGCGTGCAGTTCGACTCGCATGCACTGGGGTGCTCGATCTGCGTGGACATTGCCCAGGATGTGATGCGCCTGATGCGGCAGGGGAAGGACCTGGACGCCATCAAGGTGTTCGTCCGTGCACGGTACTCTCGATACGGCCCCGCCACCGGCACCTAGCGCTCGGGAAGGCGCGCCGCCGAGCGAGGGGGGGCAGCGCAGCGCAAGCCAGGATCACGGGCCGGCACAGCATGGCACCCGCCTGCGAGGCCGATGGCGCTGGGCTCTGTGGGGTTTCGCCGCGCTGATCGTAGCCGCAGCACCGCTGCCGTTCGCTACGGCGGACCCCGCGGAGCGGCACCTGAGAATCGAGGCCAGCAGCTTCGCCTTCAGCCCGGCGGTGATCAGCGCCAATCCCGGCGATCGGATCACCCTCGAACTGGTCGCAAGCGATGTGGTTCACGGGCTCTACCTCGACGGGTATGATCTGAGCGTCACTGCCGACCCGGGGCAGACCGCCTCGCTCACCTTCGTCGCCGACCGCTCCGGCACGTTCCGGTTCCGTTGCTCCGTCACCTGCGGCGCGCTGCATCCCTTCATGGTCGGCAAGCTGCGTGTCGGCGCCAACGGCCTCTTCTGGCGCGCCGCGGCCCTCTCGATGCTGGCCGTGATCGCGGCCTTCTGGAGCGTCCGGCGATGAGCGGTCTCGAGCTGACGCGCGCTCCGGCGATGCGGTGGTTGCTGCTGAGCCGGTGGCCGCAGCTCCTGGCGCGCGCCCTCGCGCTGGGCGGCTTCGTGTTCGCCATTCTCGCGGGGCTCGTCGGCACGCCCGTGGGGAGCAGGAACTTCGGCATCATCGTCGTGTGGATTGCCTGGTGGGCGCTGCTCATGCTGGTTGCCGTCCCGCTACTGGGACGCGGCTGGTGCAACATCTGCCCTATCCCGATGCCCGGAGAGTGGCTCCAGAACCGCGCCGTGCTGGACCGGCCTGCGCCGGCAGCGCGCCCCCGCGTGAGGAGGCGCTGGCCCAAGGCGCTGCGCAACATCTGGCTGCAGAACGCAGCGTTCGTGCTGATGGCATTGTTCAGCACCGTCATCCTCACCCAGCCCAAGGTCACGGCACTGGTTCTCGCCGGCCTTCTGCTGGTCGCGGTGGCCACCGCCCTGGTGTTCGAGCGCCGCGCATTCTGTCGCCACCTGTGCCCGGTCGGGGGGTTCATCGGACTCTACTCTGAGCTGGCGCCCATGGAGTTGCGCGTGCGGGACACCGCAGTATGTGCTGGGCACAGGGAGAAAACCTGCTACGCGGGAAGCGCCGACGGTTTCGGCTGTCCCTGGAACGTGTTCCCCGGCGCGCTCACCAAGAACACCCACTGCGGGCTCTGCATGGAGTGCCTGCGCACGTGCCCGCTGGACAATGTGGTCGTGCGCGTACGCAGGCCCGGTGCCGATCTGGCGCAGACGCGCGGACGGGGTGTGGACGAGGCCTACAAGGCGTTCATCATGCTGGGGAGCGCCGTGGTCTACTCGGCGGTGCTGCTGGGGCCGTGGGGCAACCTCAAGGCCGCCGCCTACGCCGTCGGCTCGCCCGGCTGGTGGGGTTACGCGGTGAGCTTCGGGGTGGTCGTGCTCGGCATCGTCCCGGGGCTGTTCACGCTGGCCGTCTGGAGCGGGAACCGCTTGGCACGATCGACCGCCCCAATACGGCGACAGGTGGCGCGCTTCGCGTCTACACTCATTCCGCTCGGCCTGGCAGCCTGGATCGCATTCAGCATCTCGTTCGTATTCGCCAACGTGTCGTACCTGTGGCCCGTGCTGTCCGACCCGATGGGACGGGGTTGGGATCTGCTGGGGACCGCCAGCTGGAGTTGGACACCGTACCTCACGCGAGTCGTGCCGGGCCTACAGGCAGCGGTTCTGTTAGGCGGTGTCTGGTGGACAGCCGCGGCGACGCGGCGCGTGGCAAGCGAAGGCCGTGGAGACTCGCACCTCACCGTGCGAGCCGTACCGATCACGCTGTTTCACCTCCTCATCACGGCTGGGTTGCTGTGGCTGCTCGTAGGGTGAGCACGGAGTGGGTCGCGCGTGGCGTCGTAGTCGCCCTGGCGGTCGGCCTGCCGCTCGCCGGTCTCATCCCCGACCAGGTCGCAGACGGGCACGCTATCCGGCTAGTGGCCGCCATGCCCGAGGAGGGGGGGTGGCAGCCACAGGACCTCACCGCCACGGTGGGCGAACCTCTCCACCTGCGGCTCACTTCGAGCGACGTGGTGCACGGCTTCGCCATCGGGCAACACGGTCAACCCGTGGTGGACATCATGCCGGGCGAGGTCACGGAGCTCACGCTGACGTTCGACCGACCGGGTATATACACCTACTACTGCACCCGGTGGTGCGGGCCCAACCACTGGCGCATGCGGGGGACGATCGAGGTGACCGGCCCGGGCGAGCCGGCGGTCGCACAGGGGCCCCCACTCTACGTGCAGCTCGGTATCGACCTCGACGCCGACCGCGGCACGGAATCGCTGCCGAAAAACAGACCATCCGCCGCACGCGCGGCCGCAGGGGGAGTGGCGGTCCCACCCGAGTACCACGTCCGCGGGTCCGTCGTGGGTCACAGTCCACTCGACGTGTGGCAGGCGCTGCGCCGCGACCCGCGGACCGCGGCGGCACGTGACGCGGAGCTGTGGGACCTGGTGGCGCTCGTGTGGCAGCGCAGCACCACCCGCGAAGCACTCCGCACGGGCGAGAGGCTGTACGCGGCCAACTGCGCCGCCTGCCACGGCGAGACGGGCGCCGGGGACGGCGTGATGGCCTGGTACTTCTCCGACACGACGCACGCGCGTGCCGACAGCGCGTTCGGGCACGGGCTGGCGCCGCCCGCTGATTTCACCGATTCACGCAGGATGCTGGCAGCGAGCCCCGCCCTACTGCACGGCAAGATCATCAGGGGCGGGATGGGCACCGGGATGCCGTATTGGGGTCCGATCTTCACCGACGCGGAGACCTGGGCGTTGGTGGATTACCTGTGGAGCTTCCAGTTCCGATACGACGAGGGAGACGAGCGATGAGTTCGAGGCGGCATCGGGAGCGCCGTCGCAAGAGCCGACGGCACCGGAGGCTACGGCACTTCGCCGCGCTCGCGGCACTGATGCTCATCGGCGGCCTGTACCTACTCGCTGCTCAGGGATCGCGGACCGCGGCGTTCCCGGACGAGCCGGGGACGCCCCGCGTGGAGGTGGACCGGGAGGCGATCGACCTGGGCGACGTCCCGGTGGGCAAGTGGGTCACGGCGAGCTTCACCATCACCAACTCCGGCGACGGCCGGCTGCGGTTCCGCAACGCTCCGTGGGTCAAGGCCGTCGCCGGCTGCTGACCGCCGCCGGTGACCATCGGTTCGATGGTCGTGGAGCCGGGTCAGCAGACCACGCTGTCGATGTCCTTCATGATGACCGCGAGCATGGACGGACCACACGACTTCCGCGTGCACCTGCCGACCAACGACACCGCGTGGGGGGATCGCACGTTGCAGGTGCTGTCGAACTGGGTGCGGTAGGAAGTCGGTACCGTGGGACAACGCCCCGCGACCCTGCAGTCACAGGGGTGGCTGCGGGGTCGCGGTTCACTGACGCGCCGAACCGGAGTAGCTTCCGCTAGCGCCGCGCGTAGACCCACATGTCGCCGGCCCGCTTGAACATGACGACGTTGTACGGGTCTTTCCGGCCGCCCTGCTCCATCCCCGGTGAGCCGATCGGCATGCGGGGAACCGCGATCCCGGCTGCGTCGGGCCGGTCGTCGAGCATCTGCCTGATCACATCGGCGGGCACGTGACCCTCGACCACGTAGCCGTCCACGATGGCAGTATGGCAGGTCTCGAGCATCGGAAGCACGCCGTGCTCGCGCTTGACCGGCGTGAGGTTCTCCCGGAACTCGATGTTGACGCTGAAGCCGTTGGCGCGCATATGATCCGCCCACTTGGTGCAACAGCCACAGGTGGGCGTCGTGTACATCGTCACGTCGGCGGCGTGCGCCGTCGGTATCCGCACCCACGAGCCCACCATGACGGCGAGCACGACCACGGCCAGTCCGATGATCGGCTTCATCCACGATTTCACTCTCATGTACCCCTCCTCGTTGCTCCCGCGGGAGCGTTACACCCGCGCCCCGCGTAGACGAAGCGCGTTGCCGACCACGGAGACGGAGCTGAAGCTCATGGCCGCGGCGGCGAAGATCGGGCTCAGCAGGATGCCGAAGACGGGGTAGAGAACCCCGGCGGCGACCGGCACGCCCAGGCTGTTATAGATGAAGGCAAAGAACAGATTCTGGCGGATGTTCCGCATGGTGGCGCGGCTCAGTCGGCGCGCCCTCACGATGCCGCGCAGGTCGCCCTTGACCAGGGTCACGCCCGCGCTCTCCATGGCGACGTCGGTTCCCGTGCCCATCGCGATCCCGACCTGGGCCTGAGCCAGGGCCGGCGCGTCGTTGATGCCGTCACCGGCCATCGCCACGACGCGGCCCTCGCTCTGGAGCCGCTTGACGGCGTCGGCCTTCTGGTCGGGGAGCACCTCGGCGACGACGTCGTCGATGCCGAGCTTGGCCGCCACCGCCTCAGCCGTGGTGCGGTTGTCTCCGGTCAGCATCGTGACCCGGACCCCCTCGCGGTGCAACTGCTCGATTGCCTGGAGGGTGGTGTCCTTGATGGGATCCGCTACGCCGAGGAGACCGGCCAGACGCCCGTCCAGCGAGACGAACATCACGGTCTCGCCCTCCGCACGCATCGACTCGGCCCGCTCGACGAACGCCGCGACCGAGACGTCCAGATCGTCCATCAGCTTCTGGTTCCCCAGTCCCACAGACTGGCCGGCCACCGTTCCCGTGACGCCCTTGCCCGTCACCGACTCGAACGTCTCCGCGTCGGGCGGTGATGCGCCCCGCTCCGCAGCTCCCTCGACGATCGCCGCCGCGAGCGGGTGCTCGCTGCCGCGCTCGAGGCTGGCTGCGAGCTCGAGCAACTGGAGCTCGCTCCATCCCTCCGCGGGCACCGCGCTCACCAGCTTGGGCTTGCCCAGCGTGAGCGTGCCCGTCTTGTCCACCACGAGCGTGTCCACCTTGCGCAGGATCTCGATGGCCTCCGCGTTCTTGAACAGCACGCCGAGGGTCGCGCCCTTCCCCGTCGCCACCATGATGGACATCGGCGTGGCGAGCCCCAGCGCGCATGGGCAGGCGATGATCAGGACCGCCACGGCGTTGATCAGCGCGTACGCCATGGCCGGCTCCGGCCCCACCAGCGCCCACACGAGGAACGTGATGACCGCGATGACGACCACGGCCGGTACGAAGTAGGACGCCACGAGATCGGCCAGCTTCTGGATCGGAGCGCGGCTGCGCTGCGCCTCGGCGACCATGCGCACGATCTGCGCCAGCAGCGTCTCCGCCCCCACCCGCTCGGCCCGCATCACCAGGGAGCCGGTGCCGTTGATGGTGGCGCCGATGACCGGGTCGCCCGGGACCTTCTCCACAGGGATGGGCTCGCCCGTGATCATCGCCTCGTCCACCGCGCTGTGACCCTCGAGCACGACGCCGTCCACCGGAACCTTCTCGCCGGGCCGCACCCGGAGGCGGTCCCCCGGCTGCACCTGGTCCAGCGGCACGTCCGCCTCGGCGCCGTCGTCCCGCAGCCTGCGCGCCGTCTTGGGCGCGAGCCCGAGCAGGGCCTTGATGGCCGCACTGGTGCGGGAGCGCGCCTTGAGCTCCAGCACCTGGCCCAGCAACACCAGCGTCACGATCACAGCGGCGGCCTCGAAGTACACCCCCACCTCGCCCGCCTCGTTGCGGAACGAGTCGGGGAAGATGCCGGGCAGCAGCCGCGCCACCACGCTGAAGACGTAGGCCACGGCGACGCCGAGGCCGATCAGCGTGAACATGTTGAGGTTCCAAGTCACCACCGAGCGCCAACCGCGCACGAAGAACGGCCAGCCGCCCCACAGCACGACCGGAGTCGCCAGCACGAGCTCGACCCAGGAGAGCACGGTCGCCGACGTGACCCGGAGCAGGGGGCTGCCACCGGGCAGGTACTGCGACATCGCGATCACGAACACCGGGAGCGTGAGCACCGCGCTCGCCCAGAAGCGGCGCCGCATGTCCACCAGCTCGGGGTTCTCCTCATCCTCTGCCGTGACGGTGCGTGGCTCGAGCGCCATGCCGCAGATGGGACACGATCCGGGCTCGTCCCGTACGATCTCCGGGTGCATGGGGCACAC
>CAYGBV010000031.1:0-30599 GCA_964348295.1 uncultured Gemmatimonadaceae bacterium | reverse complement strand
GGTGTGGCGTCCAGATGCAGGACGTCGCTCTGGCAGCGGGGCCGTCGAGGCCATCGGCGGTTCGACGGATGCACGGGCATTTCCGGACTGGCCACTTAACATAATCGGCCATTAGGGGGCCAAGAACCCAAAGAGCCGTACCTCGAGATTCACCTAGTCGTGGAGCTTAAGGAGGATGAAGAGAAGCTGATGAAGCTGAGGGACCTGCTCGACAATGAGCGAGAGCCGGCTACTTCGCGGGATTGACCTTCCGTCGCGCCTTCCCGTCCACGACCCGCTGGCCGAACGCAAGACAGCGCTCGACGGCCAGCTCCTTGGTGGGGTAGGTGTTGGGCGCGCGGCACCGCCGGGACTCCATGCGACTGTCCGTGGGGGTGATGCGCACTTCGAGCGTCCAGCCGGGTGGGTCGTCTTTCAGTCTGGTAGTGGGCTCGATCACGTATCCGTTGTACTCGATGCGGTTGCTCATTGTGCTCCCAGGTCATTGTGTTCGGATTTGGCCGCCTCGCGGGCGCGAGCCCGCTCCTCCGCGCGCCTGGCGCGGCGCTCCTGCTTGGCCTTGCGCTTCTCTCTCTTGGCGGCTTCCCGTTTGCGCTTGGCCGCCGCCATTGGGCCGCGTCTCGCCACCCTCAGGCCGCGCCCTTCTCGGCGGATGGAAATGCGTTCGCGTCGAGCCACGCCCTGAACGCGCGATCGAGCTCCGCCTCATCCCGGCCGGGGTGGAACGGCATGACCTCCCACCGCGTGCCGGCGCTCATCAGCCACCACGCGGGCGCCGTGGCCGGTTGCGCTCGCTTCGCGTTCGCCGCTTGGCCGTCGTACGACACGAAGTGAAACTCACGGCCGCGGTACTGCAGCCGCCGCTGCTCGACGGCAGGTCGGCTCATCGCAGGTCCTCCAGTGAACAGTACGGCACGCGGCCGTCGATGATGCGACGCCCGAATGCGTGGCAGCCGCGAATCGCCGCCCACTCGGTCGGGAACGTCCTTGGTCCGCTGAACGCGCGCCGCCTGGTGCGGTAGGCGATCACGAGGTCCAGCGTCCATTGCTGGCTGCCGTTGATCTGGAACGTGCGGGGCGTGATCGTGCATCCCCGATAGGTGAGGGAGGTCACCGGAGGCCTCGCGACATCGGCACTCTTCCTGGAAAAAGAAGAAGCGGGACAGCGCTGCGGCGCCTTCCCGCTTTCGCATGGTTGTGCATCGGGCGAGATGCTGCATCGCCCGCGCTCAAAAGCTAGTCGGTCGTCGTCGCCCTGTCAAAGGCGCTGACCGGCCCGGGGACGCATAAAGGGCGGCCCATTCCCTTTCTGCACCGGCTCGATTACCTTGCGAGCAAGCCAAGAGGCACTTATCGAAGCGCCACAGACAAACGCAACGGAATTGCAGGGGAACCGGCAACTGACGCGGGTTCCCCTTTCTCTTGGCAGCACGCCGCACGATGCGGCACCCCACCGCGGGGACACATCCGCGGACAACACGATGGACGATCGGCCAGTGCGGACATTCCGGACTCCGACGCGCATCGAACAGAGAGGAGCAGGTATGTCACGCATGACCGGCAAGGTGAAGTGGTTCAGCGACCAGAGGGGCTTCGGCTTCATTACGCCCGACAGTGGTGAGAAGGACTGCTTCGTCCACCACTCGGCGATTCAGGCGACGGGCTTCAAGACGCTCGGAGAAGGCGAAGCGGTGGAGTTTGACGTCGTGCAGGGCCAGAAGGGCCCGGCCGCGGAGAACGTCACCAAGATCGGCTAGCCGCGCTGCCGTGCGGTGATCCGTACCGGATTGGACGCGCCCGGCCCCGCGCCGGGCGCTGGCGTTTCCGGGACTGAACGCGACAAATCACGACATTTGTGACGACACAATGTCGTCTTGGCCCGACATTCATGATGCCCTCGATGGGTCTGGCCGGTTGAGTCGCTTGGCCGCAGGTTTTGGGAGTCAGACCGCGTGGCGAAATAGAGTGAGTCGAACGCCAATGCCCAACAGGCCAGCGCCTCGGCCGCAACCCGCAGTGGTGACGCGTCGGCTGCAGGCCGCCGCCGGGCGAGTGTGGGAAGTCATGGCCACGCCCGGAGCCCTTGCACGGTATCATCCATTCTGCTCAGGCAATCCAGTCGCTGCCTGGCCCGGCGTTGGCGCGCAGGACACGATCCACTATCTGAGCGGTTTGGTCCTTCACCGACGGTTCACAGTCTGGGATGAGGGACACGCGTACGAGCTTGAGATCGGCAACGCTAAGTGGCCGGCCAGCCACGTCCGGTGGGACCTTGTGGCCACAGGTCCGGAAGAAAGCGAGCTCACCATCAGCATTTGGCCCAGCGCGTTCGTCGGCTACCCCTCGGCCCTGAGGTGGGCCCTGCATCGCTGGTACCTGGTACCGCTGCTGCGCCGCTACCTCGGCGCGGTGCTTCGAGGGCTCGACTACTACGTGACCACCGGCCATGATGTGGCACCGAACCAGTTTGGACGAGTGTGGTTCTTCTCGTATCGTCTTACACGCCCTGGCTAGGGAGCTACCTCAAGAGGAGAAGCTACGCGACGTCATGAGTGACCTCATCCGGCCAATTGCTGAAAGCCTGAGGGTGTCCGATTCCTTCATGGGTCTCTTGACGCCAAGCTGTCGCGGAAGTTCTACGAGACCTTCGGCGACGAGATCGCAAATGAACTCGTGGAGTGGTTCAACCAGGTGGACGCCACCTACCGGGCCGACCTTCGTGAGCTGAACGAGCTCAACTTCGCGCGCTTCGACGCCAAGTTGGAGCAACGGGTGGCAGAGCTGCGCGGCGAGTTTCGCAATGAGTTGCGGGTGCTCAAGGCCGAGTTGATCAGGTGGATGTTCGTGTTCGTGGCCGGCGGCACGGTGACCGTGCTGAGCGTCATGATCGCGGTCCTGAAGCTCTAGCTCCCCCGCGCCAATTCCTGCTGAGCTCCTCTGACCACGTCCGCAGTGTCACACCCCTCGGTAGATTGAATACGTCGGCTGGCGACGATATCAAGCTTCGAAACGAGCCGTAGCTATTGTGGCATCCCCCATCGGACACGCAATGGTAGGTCTGGCATCGGCAGCAGTCGTTGCCCGGGTGACCGGCGCACCCCGCTCCCCGGAGCTGTGGCTCGGTGCATTCGTGGCCTCGGGACTACCCGACCTTGATCTGGTGCTTGGCTGGCTCGGGCTGCGAGGCCCGCGCTTCCACCGCAACGCATCACATTCTCTCATTGTGATTGGCGTGGTGCTGCTGGTTGGCTGGGGTGCCGTGAAGCTGCTCGCGCTGGGAGTCGATTGGGGGATCATGCTGGCGTGGTCCGCGGCGCTGGTGTCTCACCCCGTGCTCGACGTGCTCACGACAGGTCCCACCCTCGGCGCCAGGGACTACGGTATCGGGCTCCTCTGGCCGCTGCACTCGAAACGGTGGTTCGTTGGGCGGCCCTTCATCGACCAGACCACCGATTGGGGCGCTTGCCGAACGGTAGCCGATGTGTGGGCGGGAGTGCGTCCGGAAATAGTCCGACTCGTACCCATCGCGGCGCTTGTCATTGCGCTAACGCTGGTGCTGTAGGGACCCGGCCAGCCGCTCCTAGCTGGAGTGGGTGACCGCCGACACTGTGGATCAGTAGACCCCTAGCTCCTAGCCGAGGGAATCCCGAGCAACTCTGCCCTTGTTTCAGGGTGGTCTGGTGAGAGATTTGCGCCATCCGTCGAACCGCCGATGGCCACGACGGCCCTGACGCCTGCGCCGGTCTCCCACCTCCCCGCACGACGCGACCGCCGGACCAACGACGGGAAAAGATCGAACTCTCTGATTCGGAGGTGGGCCATGCGTCGGTCAGAAACCCCCACCACGACACGCCGCATGACCGTGCGTCTTGCAGCGTTAGCCGTGGCGTTCACTCTACTCACGACGTGCGATGACAAGGCTCCCCCAACGGCACCAGCGGTGACACCGCCGGCCCTCGCCATTAATGATGGGGCACATCAGGGCACGAACCCGAACTTCTTCTTCTTACCGCCGCTTGTACCTGATCCGAGCGAGCATTTCGGTCCAGAAGGGTTCGATGCAAACCAGCCAGCCAGGGTCGACATCTGCGTGCTGGTCACCGACGCCTGCGGCACGATCATCGCGGAGTACACCACGGAGACTGGGGCCGGTTCGGAGACCGTGCGGGTGAACACGGTGGACGAGCATTACATAGTGAATTGGCACACTAGACGTTTCGAGCTCAGCGACGCCGAGACGTACCGCGTGACAGTTTGGGTAGAAGAGTCACAGTTGGGCTATGCGGACGTGAAGGTGTATGCCAACGCCAAGGCTGCCAAGAATGCGAATACGGGGGGAACTATCGCGCTCAAGTACGGGCGGACTGTGCCCATCAAGTTCCGGATTGAGCGCGCCCCGCCGACGGCGACAGACGACGACTACAGCATGACAAGGGGCGAGACGCTGGAGGTTCCACCCTACGGTGACCCGCTCGCCGGTTTGCTGGCCAATGACAACCGTGGGATTCCCTTAGCGACCGTCACAGCGTTCGGCGGTGGCTCCTTGGGTGGAGCGGTGAACGACAATCCGGCCGATGCTTCGGTAGCCTTCGCAGGTGGCACACTCACGGTACGCAGCGATGGAAGTGTGCAGCTAGTCGCACCCGCTGTAGTGGGCGTCATGTCGTTCCTCTACCAAATCGATAACGGAGTCGGTGTTTCCGTCGCAACCGTGACGATTACGATCAATGCGCCTCCGACGGCCACCAACGACAGCTATGAGACGACTGTTTATGAGGATCTCACGGTCGCTGCCGGAGTCGGTCCGCCGGACGGCCTGCTCGTCAACGACGATCTCGGATTCCCTGCTGCCACCCTGAGTTCCTTTGGGTCAGGTGACCTCGGGGGTACGGTGACAGATAACTCAGCGGGTGAATCTGTCACGTTTGCCGGCGGCACGCTCACCGTCAACACTGACGGGAGCTTCGCGCTCGTCGGTCCCACGACGCCGGGCGACTTCACCTTCGAGTATCGACTCTCGAATTCCCAAGGGATATCCGATGGCACGGTTGCCCTTCACATCACGGCGGCTGCGTGCATCCTGAACGCGGGCGGTGAAGTGCTGGCCAACAACGCAACCGGCAGCACACCTGTGATCGGTATCCAGGACCACCGCTGCGCGGCAGGCCAGGCGCTCGTCGGCTTCGAGGGCCGCAGTGGCATGGTGATGGACCAACTCACCTACCACTGCCGCGCGCTGAACCAGGATTGTTCGGCGGGGGGTGCTGTCACGCTGACCTCGGTGCACGGTGCCAGCGGGGGTGGCAGCGCGTTCCCGCCGCACTACTGTGCGGCAGATGAGTTCATCACGAGATTGGACCTCCGTATCGGCGACGGCACGGACCGGATACAGGGCCGCTGCCGCAATGCGTTTGATATCGCCGCCGGTGCGAGCAACGCGAGTTACACCAGCTCAACGCCGGCACGCGGAACGATGGGGGGCCAGCCCAAAGACACCACCTGTCCTGACGGTTACGTGGCCGTGGGGGTCCGTGGGGGGTATCGGCCCAGCTACGGGTGGCCAAACAGCTTCATGCTGATTTGTCAGCCAGTGGAACAGTAGGAGCTGGAGTCCGCTCGTCCCGAGCGTGGGTCACTGAAAACTGTGCGTTGTGCGGTGCTATATAACGAGAGCGCCCGGCCCCGCGCCGGGCGCTGGTGTTTTGGTGAACCAACACGACAAGTCACGACATTTGTGACGGCAAGATGTCGTGTCAAACCGACATTCTGGCCTCCAACCCCGGCTAAGGACGACACGAACCCGCGTTGGAAGTGACTTCTTGTCGGGTTTGAGGCCCTCAGCCCCCCCTTGTGCATCATGAGGTCTCTGCGCCTGTTCTAATTCACACAACCTTTCTCCCCTTTGTGCTCTGGCCGCGCCCCGCATGCGGCCGTACTGTAGCGCTGTACCGACCCGAGGTTGGATCGGGTGGAAGATCTCGTTGCACGCCTGAACAGCGCCCTGGCCGGCCGCTACGCCATCGAGCGAGAACTCGGTAGCGGTGGGATGGCGACGGTGTATCTCGCCGAGGATGTCAAGCACCGCCGCAAGGTCGCGCTCAAGGTGCTGCGGCCGGATCTCGCTGCAGCACTCGGCCCTGAGCGGTTTCTCCAGGAGATCGAGATCGCCGCGCAGCTGCAGCATCCACACATTTTGCCGCTGTATGACTCGGGTGAGGCGGATGGTTTTCTCTTCTTCGTAATGCCCTACGTCGAAGGGCTCTCCCTGCGCGACAAGCTGGCGAAGGAAGGCGAGCTGCCAATTGCGGACGCCGTGCGGATTCTGCGCGACGTGGTCGACGCTCTCACTGAGGCGCACGCGCACGGTGTGGTCTACCGCGACATCAAGCCGGAGAACATCCTGCTGCGGGGACGTCATGCTCTGGTGACGGATTTCGGTGTTGCGAAGGCAGTGAGCGAGGCGACAGGCAGAGAGAAGCTCACCACAGCGGGCGTTGCACTCGGCACGCCCGCATACATGGCTCGGCTCGAACACTGGCTGGCGCGCGGCTATCGCGGCGGCGCTGGGCGATCGTGAGGGGGCGGTGCGGCTGCTGCAGCAGGCGATCCGCGAGGGGTACACGCACGGCATCTCGCAGCATCGCAATCCCGAGTGGGAATCCCTGCGCGACTACCGCCCTTTCCAGGAGTTGGTGAGGCCGAAGTAGTAGCCGCCGCAGGGTCCGACCAGATATTAGCGGCAGCTGTCGAACCGTTGACGGCCTCGACGGCCCCGCCTCGCCAGAGCGAGGACGCAAAGATGGCAGCGGAGTGTCAACCATGATCTGGATAGCGGTGTTCCTTGCTCTGAGCATCCTTGCCACATCGGCTCTGGTGCGTTGGGGCACCCGTTGGGGATCGACCTCCGAAGAGCGTGCTCTCGAGATGCCAGGTGACGAGTATCTCGAGGGTGATCGACGGGCTCGAGCGGTCATGACGCGCGCCATCTCGATCAGCGCTCGTCCCGAGCGCGTTTGGCCGTGGATCGCGCAATTGGGGCGCGGTGCCGGATGGTATAGCGTCGACTGGCTCGACAACGGGCGAAGAACCTCCGCCTGGCACATTGTCTCGTGGATTCCGGAACCTCGATTGGGCGACGCATCGGCAATCGGTTACCTCCGTCACGTAGACACGGGACGGTCCGTCGCCTGGTGGATCGACGGCGCGAGGTTCCTCGGCTCCCGGTTTCGCATGGTGACGTGCTATGGCGTAGGCGCCGCGGGGCAGGGTACGCGCCTGATCAGTCGGATCTCGGCCGACGCCACCGGGCCTGTGGCACACATCTTTCTCCTGGTGTTTCGAGCCGTAGACTCGATCATGGCGCGTCGTCAGCTGATCGGCCTGCGCGACCGGGTCGAGTACTGCGAACAGGGTCACGCGAGTCCGAGAGACCCTGAGACCGGAGATCGCGATCAGTACCAACTCTATGAGATCCTGTACGCCACCGGGGATCGTGCAGGGGTCGCCGGCAAGGAGGCCGGTGCCAAGTGGCGCCAGGCGGCCATCCGAGACGGCATGCTCGAAGGGGGAGAATAGAAGCCTGGCATCGATGGGCGCTGGTGCTTCCAGGCCGCGCAAGTGAACAAACGCACTTCGATTTCACCCTTGCGAGTGGTGTCCGCGGCGCCACATAAGCGCCATCCGTAGAATTGTTGACGGCCTCGACGGCCCGCTGCCAGAGCGACGCCCTCCAGCTTGGACGCCCACCGATAACGCGACCGCCAGGCCGCTGACGCCCTTGACGTCTGTTTGAGGGCGTGGCGGCAGCCTGTCATCGGAGGCCAGAAGGTTGGGATCCCATGAGATCTGCTCAAATCATCAAGATGACGGTGGCGTTCGCCATCCTGCTTGGCGCGGTCGTGACGTGCGAGTCGGAAACGGACTCTGCACAGTGCCCAGGTCCGGACTACACCCCCGGCCCGTTTTACAACTTCCTGCTCGAGCTGTCAGTTGTCGCGACGGGCGTGGACATCGACACGACTTCGTACAGGGTCGATGTCGACGAAGTGCTCTCGGCCGACTCCACGCGCCTGCTGATAGAAGGGATCTGGGTTGAGCCGAACGGAAATCCCACGGGAGTCATTTACCCGGCGCCCGGCCCCGGAGCGCGTCTGGACGTGCTGATTACCCTTTGGGATTTCGCGGCCAACTGCGCCGTCGTGGGCGACAACCCTGTGGCGGCACAACTCACGGAGGGGACGACAGTCCCGGTGGGATTCGATGTCGCCTGCGTGGCGATCTAGCGCTACCGCCCGCCCCGCGCGGGCGGTTACGTGCTAGCCACCGTCATTCCGACAACTCCTTTACTGGTTCTCACGGGACGCCGGGTGTAGGCTTTCTCGACTGCCCTCCAAGGAGGCGTCCAATGCGCTGCATGATTCTCCCCTTGATATTGCTGGCTGCCGTCGCCTGTCAGCCAGGAGCCGGTGCGCTGACAGACGAGGATGTGGCAGCTTTGCGAGAGCTTGGACAGTCCTATGTACGGGCATTCTCGGCAAATGACGCTGATGCCGTAGCCGCAGTGTATGCGGAGGGTGCCGTCGAGATGCCCCCCAACCTGCCAGCCCGAGACGGGGTGGCTGCCATCAGGGCAGCCTATGCGTCCTACTTCGAAGCCGGCGCGGAAGCTGTTGAGTTCACGATAACGGCCGTCGAAATCGACGGGATCGGTGGGCTGGCGTTTGATCGCGGCACTTGGTCGTGGACGGGCAGGGAGGGAGGTATGACCGAGCCCGTTACGCAAATCGGCAAGTATCTCTCGATTGCACGTCGGCAAGAGGACGGTTCCTGGCGATATGCGGCGATGATCTGGAACTCGGATCACCCCCTCGAGCAGCTACCCTCCCCGTAATAGCAGTACGGTAACTGGAAGAGGCGGGAGCACTGCTCCGCCCGGCCCCGCGCCGGGCGGTGGTGTTCTTGGGCCGCTAGAGTGAACAAATCCCCTTTAATTTCGCCCTTGCGGCCGCCGAGACATCCTCTAGATGCCCAGCCGGCACTCGTGACCCAACGCTGCGGACCGGGGTATGAACAATAGAGCCACGCGCCTCAACAGGAGGCTGAATTGTTGGCTCGCGATCCATCGTGCTTGGAGGGTCGCCATGAACCCTCGCGGTCTTCGTCCTGCGTTCCTCATCGTAGCGATCTGTCTCCTCCCTGCCTGTTCCTCCACCAACGCCCCAGGGTCTGCGGTGACGCTACTGGTAACCAACGCGACCTGTACCACGGAGGAGTGCACACCGCTCAAGATTCACGGATTCGTACCAAAGTTCGCCGTGCCGGGACAGCCCAAATGGGGCTTCCTCGACGTCGGCGCCGCCAACTCTGCGCTTACCTGCTTGACGCTGCCACACTCCGACACCCTGACCCTGACCGGTCCAGACGATTACATCACGTGGACGGTAGTGGATCCCATCATCCTCACGGCTGTCGATCTAGATTACACGCTCCGCGGCCGGACGACAGAGTTCGTGCCAGCGGACGCGCCAGGATGGGCCGTAAGCTTCGGCGGCCCGAGTCCGGCACAACCTCTTGCGTTGTTGAACGCGTGCATGCCCTGAGAGAGGATCAGGCCGCTGTCTGACAAGCCCATGCACCTGCGGAGGCGCGAACCGGCTGCCTGTGTTGAGCCACGAAACTGAACAAATCCCCTTCAATTTCACCCTTGCGAGGCGTGTCCCTGGCGAGACATTAACGCCATCCGTCGAGCTGCCTTCCCGATTCGGAAGTGGGACCATGCGCTTGCACGCATCCGCAAAGCGGTCAATACGCCGACCCGAGTCCTGAACACACCCGAGCAGATCCTTTGGACCGCCGTACCTTCTCTTCATCGCTGATTTCAGCCGTTGGGCTGGGCCTGGTTGGCTGTCGGGGTGACGACCGGCCTATGGGGCCGGGGGTCGAGCCGCAGCGCCCGGTGCACCCGCCTCCATACACCTCGGCCGCCGATCGGGCGCTTGGGGTGGCGGAGGGGCTGGTGAAGGCTGCCGAGGCCGCGCCCGGCGGCGTGACTTGGGCGGTGTACGATAGGGGCGCGACGAGCCACCCGACTGACCTGTATACAGGACAAGCTGGGATCTTGGCATTCCTCGCGGAGGCGTACCGGATGGAGGCACGGGACGATCTCCGGGCGACTCTGGAGGCGGGGGGACGGTGGTTGGGGAGTCAGCAGGTCTCGTGGTCCGGGGCGCTCTACACGGGAAACGCGGGCAGGGCCTGGGCGTTTCTCAGCCTCCACGAGGCGCTTGCAGGCGCTGGGTCACCGTGGCTCGCCGCGGCGTTGGGCCTAGCACCAGCCGTCGCATCGGACAGGAGTGGGCTCCGAGGCGACCTCATCAGCGGCTTGGCGGGTCAGGGCCTTTTCATCCTACGACTCTACGCTGTTACTGGCGACACCCATTGGCTCACGGTCGCCCGCGAGATGGCGGACCTTCTGCTCGCAGATGCCGTGCCTGCGGAGGGCGGCATCAAGTTCCCGAGCTTCGTTCTTCCCAACGGGAGCAGGGTCTTCTATACGGGGATGGCCCACGGGAGTGCGGGCGCGGGGTATTTCCTGTGCAGGCTGGCGCGTGCGCTCCCCGATGGAGAGCGGTCAGCCTATGTGGAGGGCGCGCGGGCCGTGGCCCGCTGGCTGGATGCTATCGCCAGGCCGAAGTCAGCGGGCGTCAACTGGTATCTGCGCGAGCCGGACCGGATGGACCAGGAGCAGGTCCAGTGGTGCCATGGCGCACCGGGCATCGGTCTCTTCTACGCGGAGCTACATCGAGTCACCAGTGAAGAGGCGCACCTCGAGATGGCGAGAAGTTGCGCGGCCCTGCTGGATGCGGAGGGTGCGACTCACTGGTCCTGCTGCTTGTGTCACGGCGTGGCCGGCAATGCCCAACTGTACTTCAAGCTCTACCGGGAGACCGGAGAGGCGGCATGGCTGGAGAAGGCGCGGGGTTTTGGGGACGTGGTCTGGGGTCGGCGGCTACCGAACCGGTACTACCCGGCGTGGGTGGCGGGCGACGGCAGCGGGCAGGACAACCCCGGCCTCCTCACCGGCACAGCGGGCGTGGGATGGTTCTGGCTTCAGCTCTCACAGGGAGGGGTTCTGGGTGACCCGATCACCGACTAGGTGCACAGTCCGCCGCCTGGCCTGGGTTCTCGTCGGGCCCCTCTTGGTGCTCGCGGCCGAAAGATGATGATCCAACTCGCACTTTGCGGGAACCCGGGAGACTAACGGAGCGTCTGTTAGGTGGGCACGGAGTCCAGTTTAGAGAAGGACCTTCCAATGACGCGTATGTTCTTCTCCGGCGCCTGCCGACGTATCCACGAGGCAACCGTATGAAGGATCGGAAACGACCATCTCTCTCGGTAGCTCCCCGGTACATTCTTCGTGCAGCCGTTCCTCTACTGGCGCTCTCCGCCTTCTTCTCGGGATGTGGTTCGGAGAGTCCTTCCCAACCGGAAGAAGAGTTCTGGGCGCGCATGGAAACGTACGTTACGGAGCGTATGGATCCCGCGGGATCCGGATTCGGGTTCGTCGTCATCCACGACGACGCGGTCGACTTCACCCGGGGGTGGGGTATGGCGAACATCGAGACCGGTATCCCCTTCTCTCCGGATACACCCAGCGCTGCTGCCAGTCTTACGAAACAGTTCACCGCGGTGGCGGTGCTCATTCTCTATGAACGTGAGATGCTCACCCTAGAGACGCCGATCCTCTCGATCCTCCCGGAACTGCCGGCGGAGTGGTCGGCCATCACGGTCCATCATCTTCTAACGCACCAGTCGGGGATACCCAATTACACCGATATCACAGGGGACGCCCCCCAGGACATCGACGGTTTGACGAACCAGGATGCCCTGAACCTCGTGCTCGCAGATCCTGCTCTCGATTTCCTCCCCGGGACGAACACGTCCTACTGCAATACCGGATACATCCTCCTGGCCATGGCTGTGGAACGACTCACCGGCATGAGCTTTGCCGACTTCCTGCAGGAGAACATTTTTCAGCCTCTGGAAATGGCCTCGAGCTTTGTGAGCGATGAGTCGGTGGTATATCCGTCGAATACGGCACAGCCGTATGACGAGCACAACCGGTTGTATGAGTATAACCTCTACACGTACGGTGCCGGCGGCATCTATACGACCCTGAACGACTACGTCAAATGGGATCGGGCATTGTACACGGTACACGGACGATATCGTCCAGCAATCCACCCTGGAACTTGCCTTCACTGGATATACCGGCGGCGAGAACGATTTCGGCTACGGCTGGATGGTTGGGACGCATAGTGGCTCGAGGTCTCTGCGTCACGGGGGATTCAGCACTGGCTTCCTGAACTACGTGTTTCGCGTACCGGAAGAGCGTTTCACCTATTTGTTCTTATCTAACGGAGGGGTGTTCGCGAATGACGGCTTCGATACGTGGACGAGTGAATTGATGGATGAGATCTTCTCTCACTATCTGTAGTGTTTCATAGGGACAACGCGAAAGGAGTGCGACCGACCCGGAAGGTCCAGCCTCGTGGCGGTAGGGTATCAGGCAGGGCCCACTGCAGGAAACGGATGCAGTCCTGGTCTCTCATGCGCACGCGGTTTGGCCATTGAAGTTCGTGGTATCCGGCCCAGATTCACTAGTGGGAGGCCGAAATGCTCGGCTGGGTGATCCCTCCGCCGAGGGAGCCGGTGAAGACGGGCCGAGACTTCGAGCGCGAGCGCGCCGCCAAGGTCAAAGCACTGGTGCAATCGGGCTATCTGAAGTCGGAGCTGATTCGACAGGCGTTGCTGAAGGTTCGCCGCGAGGACTTCATCCCGCGACTCTACCGAGACTACGCCTATCTTGAGGTCCCGCTCCCTCTTCCCGGCGACCACGCCACCATCTCTTGCCCACACAGCTATCCCTTGTTCTATGAGCCGTTGTGCCTGGATGCGGGTCATCGATTCATGGAGGTCGGAGTCGGGTCCGGTTATGGGATCGCAGTTGCTCGTGAAATCGTGGGAGAGCATGGCCTGGTTGTCGGGGTGGAGATCGACCCGGTTACGCTCCGATTCGCTCGAGCCAACCTGGAGCGGGCGGGCTATGACGATGCCCTCTTGATTCGCGCGGATGGCGCTCGTGGATATCCAGCGCTCCAACCCTACGACCGCATCTCCGTAACTGCCGCGTGCAAAGCAATTCCGCCGCCGCTGATAGAGCAGCTGGTTGCTGGTGGGCGGGTTATCGCACCGGTCTTTGCTGGCCACGTGCAGAATCTCGTCGTTGTGGAGAAGACGTCTGACGGCCTGCGCACTACCGAGATTTGCCAGGTGCTCTACGTTTCGCTGCGAGGGGAATACGGAGTGTGAGTTGGATCAGGAGGCCCTAGCCGCCAGCCGTGGAGGCCGCACGAATGGGTAACGTAACGGACCAGTGGGCAGCCGGATCGACCTACGAGGGCTTCATGGGGCGGTGGAGCCGCCGGGTCGCACCGAAGTTCGTCTCCTGGCTGCAGGTGCCTGCCGGCGTTCACTGGCTAGACGTGGGCTGCGGCACCGGCGCGCTCACCGATGTGATCTGCAAGATGGCGGATCCAGCTTCCGTCGTAGGGTGTGATCCGTCGGAGCCGTTCGTTCAGTACGCACGAGAGCACCACTCGCATGAGCGCTCTTCCTTTGTGATCGCCGGGGCCGGTGCGCTTCCAACCCGCCCAGGTGGCTTCGAGAGCGTCACCTCCTTGCTTGCCCTCAACTTCTTCGCTCAGCCCGAGTCTGCTATCGAGGAGATGTCGCACATAGCCGGCAGCGGGGCCACGGTCTCCGCCTGTGTGTGGGACTACGCGGGTCGCATGGGGTTTCTTCGCTACTTCTGGGATGTGGCCGTGAGCGTGGATCCGAGTGTCCGTGAGCTGGATGAGGGCAACCGGTTCCCTATCTGTCGGCGCGCAGCCCTCGACGAGCTGTTTCGGAATGCTCAACTTCGCGACGTCTGCTGCGAGCCGATCGAGATCACCACTGAGTTCGCCAGTTTCAGCGAGTATTGGGAGCCTTTCCTCGGCGGCTCGGGCCCCGCGCCTTCGTACGTCGCCTCCCTCGAAGATGAGCGCCGCACAGCCCTCGCAAGCGAGCTCGAACGAGCTGTCCCGAGCCGACCCGATGGAACGATCGCTCTCATCGCACGTGCCTGGGCAGTGCGTGGCTCCAACCGTCACGCTGTCTGAGGTCCGGCGCTAGGGGTCTCGTAGACGAACTCGCGTTTGAGGTGACATTCTGCCGGGCTTGAGCCCTCTAGCGGCACCCCTCTGGATCAGAGAACCTCTGCTCGACATCGAATCAGGAGTAACATCCTCCCCTCTCCGCTCTGGCCGCGCCTCGCCTGGGGCCATACTGTTGCGCTGTACATGCCGTACTCTAGAGGTGAAAGGCCACCGGAGTCGTCCACGTGACCGATCTCCTGGAGCGCCTCAAGGCTACCGTCGGCGAGTCCTACCGCATCGAGCAAGAGCTCGGTGGCGGAGGGATGAGCCGCGTGTTCCTCGCCGAGGAGGTGCGGCTCGGCCGGCCGGTGGTGATCAAGGTGTTGCCGCCGGAGATGGGCGCCGGCGTCAACATCGAGCGGTTCGAGCGTGAGATTCAGCTCGCGGCCAAGCTGCAGCACCCCCATATCGTCCCGCTGCTCACGGCTGGTTCCCAGGACGATCTGCTCTACTATGTGATGCCCTTCATCGAGGGGGAGTCGCTGCGCGCGAAGCTGGCTCGCGAAGGCGAGCTGCCGCTAGGCGAGGCGGTGAGGATCCTGCGGGACGTGGTAGATGCGCTAGCCTATGCTCACGAGCGCGGAGTGGTGCACCGCGACATCAAGCCCGACAACGTGTTGCTCACAGCGAAGCACGCGGTGGTGACGGACTTCGGGGTGGCGAAGGCGGTGAGTGCGTCCACCGATGAGGTGTCTTTGACGTCGCTGGGAGTAGCGCTGGGCACCCCGGCCTATATGTCACCCGAGCAGGCAGCGGCGAGTCCGCAGGTAGACCACCGGGCTGACCTCTACGCGGTGGGGGCGCTGGCGTACGAGATGCTGTGCGGCCGGCCGCCGTTCAGCGGAACGAATGCCCAGGCGATCCTGGCAGCGCACGTGACCCAGGCGCCGGAGCCGTGCACCACGCATCGGCCGGCGGTGCCGGCGGCCTTGAATACGCTGGTGTTGCGCTGCTTGGAGAAGCACGCGGCGGATCGCTGGCAGCGGGCCGAGGAGCTGGTGCCCCATCTCGAGATGATGCTCACCCCTACGGGGGGCGTTACGCCCACGGGCACACAGCCGGTAGCCGCGCTGGACTATGAGGCGGCGGCGCGGGCGAGCCATCCCGTGCGGGTGGCGGCCCTGTTTGGCATTACCGCGGCAGCAGTGCTCGGCCTGGTGTATCTCATCATGATTCAGCTCGGGTTGCCGGACTGGGTGTTGGTGGGGGCGATCGTGCTCTTGGTGATCGCACTGCCCATCGTGCTGACGACGGGTCACCTCGAGCGGCAACGTGCGCTGGCCCGAACCACGGGGGCAGTCGTGCCCACGCCTCCTGGTGGCGTGCGGCGCTGGCTCACTTGGCGCAGGGCGGTGCTCGGAGGCGGGCTCGCGTTCGCGGGCCTTGCGGTGGTAGCGGCGGGCTACATGGGGATGCGCCTGCTGGGCATCGGGCCGGTGGGAACACTCGTAGCCGCTGGCGTACTCGCGGAGCGTGATCTCCTGATTCTGGCCGAGTTCGAGGATCGCACACCCGACGGCAATGTCGCCGCTTCCGTGACCGAGGCGCTCCGTGTCGACCTGTCCCAGTCGCCGGTCATACGACTGATGGATGCATCCGCGGTGCGGCAGGCGCTCCAGCGCATGAACCGTGGCCCGGGCACGGCAGTGGACGTTGCCGTTGCCCGAGAGATCGCTGTCCGTGAAGGGGGCGCGGCGGTCGTGGCTGGCGACGTCGGCATTCTGGGAACGAGCTACGTGGTGTCGGCCCGGCTGCTGGCCAGCGCCGACGGTACGGAGCTGCTCGCGCTGCGGGAGACTGCGGAGAGCGATGCCGCGCTGGTCAATGCTGTCGATCGGTTGTCCGCCAGGCTGCGCGAGCGGATCGGCGAGTCGCTGAGGACGATCCGCGGCAGTGAGCCGCTGCAGCGCGTGACGACCGCCTCGCTTGAGGCGCTACGCCTGTACTCCCGGGCTGAACAGGCGGACGACGCGGGAGATCCGGCGCAGGCGATGCGCCTGCTGGAGGAGGCGGTGGCCTACGACACGGGCTTCGCGATGGCGCACCGCAAGCTGGCGGTGCTGCTCACCAATACCTTGGCCCAACAGTCCCGCGTCAACGCCGCGGCCACGCGTGCATACCGGCACCGTGACCGGCTGCCGCCACTGGAGCGATACCTCACGACCGCGTACTACTACGACCAGGTGGAGCCCGATCCGGACCGCACGATCGACGCATACAGGAACGCTCTCGAGATTGACCCCGACGACGCCACCGCTCTCAATAACCTCTCGATCCAGTTGGACGAACGGCGAGAGTGGGTGGAGGCCGAGGCCCTCCTGCGTCGCGCGATGGCCAGCGCACCCATCTATCAGAACTACGTGAACTTGCTCAACATTCAGGTCAAGCAGGGAAAATGGGCGGCGGCTGACTCCACCATGGTGGCGTTCGAGACGCAGTTTCCCGGTCATCCGGCCACGGCCATGGTTCGGATCCTCATGCACATAGCGAAGCGAGATTTCGAGGCGAGTGAACGTGAAACGCTGGCACTGGCCGAGACGGCAAGGGGGACCGCCGAGCTCCAGCGCTTCACCGGCGTCTGGTTGATGATGCTGCAGTTGGTGCGCGGTAAGCTCGCTGCCGCTGAGCGCTACGCCGCGGAGGCGCAAGCGGAGAGCGAGGCTGACGGTGATCTGGCTTACGCCTTGGCCTACGCACTAGGCCGCGCCGTGGACGACGCGCTGTTCCGAGGAGCGCCCGACGCGGCCGTTCGCGGGGCAGACGAGGCGCTCGCTCGGTACCCCCTTGAGCAGATGGATCCGGTGGACCGGCCCTACCGGAGGATTGCCAGGGTCTATGCGATGGCGGGACGGGCCGACCGGGCGCGGCAGCTCCGCGGGCAGTGGGAGCATGCGCTCGACGAGTCGCAACGGCCGGCGGAAGAGCGTTTCAGGTGGGAAGGGATGATCGCGATGGCCGAGGGGCGCTACCGGGATGCGATTGCCGCGTACCGCGCGTACCACGGCGAGGCCGGATGCAACGTGTGTGGGCTGCACGAGCTGGGTCGTGCGTACGACTCGGCAGGTGAGGCCGACTCGGCGCTGGCCGTGTACGAGCGGGCCGTCACCCTTCCCGACCCACAGAGTCTTCGCTATGAGGCCTGGTCGCTGGGCTCCACTTACAAACGCCTGGGTGAGCTGTATGAGGCTTGCGCCGACCGTGAGAAGGCGCTCGAGTACTACGATAAGTTCGTGGAACTGTGGAACGACGCCGATCCCGAGCTGCAGCCGCTCGTCGAGGACGTGCGGGGCCGAATCGCGCGCCTGGCGACGGAGCCGCGGAGTGGGGAGTAAAGGTAGGAGCGCGGATACCTAATGGGTTACGCCTGCCACACGGCGTAGCCCTCCCTGCGCAGGCGGTTGGCGAGGCGCTTCTCCTCGGCAACCGCCTCCTTGTATCTCATGGGGTTGAGGCGCTCGAAATGCTTGGGCAATAGCCTCACGCCATACTTGTAGACGTAGGTGTTGGACTTGTAGCCCCGCTGATGGTCTATGAAGCGCTCCGCCGGCGGCTTGCCCGTCATGCCCACGTACACACACGGTTTCACGGGGTTGTGATCAGGGTTGGCGTCGCGAAACCGCTGGTGTTCGAGCACCTCCCTGTCCAGCAAGATGACGTAGACGTTGTGGTGTGGGCCGGCGGCCCTTGAGCTACGCCTCGACGTTGCTCTTTCCTTGGCGGTCTGGCGCTTCTTCTTGCTGCTGTCAGCCATCAACGCGCCTCGGAGCGACGTGCTGCAACCAACATGCCGGAATATACGGTTCCGTGGGATGGCGCGTACTGCGGCTGATGGGGTAGGGTGGGTGTGATGAGGTAACACGGCAAAGCACGACATCTGTGGCGACAAGGTGCCGTGGTAGACCGACATTTCGTCATTCAATCTCGGCAACGGACGACACAAACCCGCATTTGAGGTGACATTTTGCCAGGTTTGAGGCCCCTAGCGGCCCCCCTCTGGATCAGAAGGGTCATGGTGGAGCGCCACCCCCTCCGAACCACCCTGCCGCGCTCTGCTGCGCAACGATCCCAGGCGGGGCAACTAAGGCTAACGAACTCGCGCACGGCCCGGCGCCGGGCGCTTTGTTTCCGGACCGGGAAACTGAACAAAGCCGCTTCAATTTCACCTTGCGAGGCGCAGGACACGCTGCACGTTTGCCCTATCCGTGGAACCGCCGAGTGGCCTCTACGGCCCGCTGCCAGAGCGACTCCCTCAAGCTTGGACGCCACACCGACAACGCGACCGCCAGGCCGCTGACGCCCTTGACGTCTGTTTGACGGCATGGAGGCAGCCTGTCATCGCAGGCCCCAGGTTGGGATCTCATGCGATCTGCTCAACTCATCAAGATGACGGTGGCGTTCGTCACCCTGCTTGGCGCGGTCGTGACGTGCGAGTCGGAAACGGACTCTGCACAGTGCCCAGGTCCGGACTACACCCCCGGCCCGACATACGACTTCCAGCTCGAGCTATCAGTTGTCGCAACGGGCGAGGACATCGGCACGAGGTGGTACAGGGTCGACGTCGACGAGGTGCTCTCTGCCGACTCCACGCGCCCGCTGATCCAGGGGATCTCCGTTGAGCCGAACGGAGAATACAGGTACGTCTTTTACCCGGCACCCAGCCCCGGAGCGCGTCTGGACGTGCTGATTACTCTCTGGGACTTCGCGGCCAACTGCGCCGTCGTCGGCGACAACCCCGTGGCTGCGCAACTCACGGAGGGGGAGTGGGTCCGGGTGCGATTCGAGGTCGCCTGCGTGGCGATCTAGCGCTGTGCGGTGCCGGGTGCTGCGAGCTGCGCTGAACCCGACATCGTGGGTCCTGGGGAGTGTGCCCTCGCGGGTGGGCTGGCCATCGGCGCGGGTGGTGCCTTGATCGGAGGCGTGATCGGCGAATTGACCAAGACCGACCGCTGGGAAGAAGTCCCGCTCGACCAGGTCAGCGTGAGGGTCGTGCCGCGCACCCGTGGCCTTGCACTAGGAATCTCGGTCGCGTTCTGAGCTTGAGCGCCCGGCCCGGCGCCGGGCGCTGGCGTGTGCGTAAAGCGACACGACAGATCACGACACCGGCTGGTCGACCGGGCAGCCACGTCCTGAAACTGCCTCCCTCCAGCCCTTGTACTCCGGTTTAGGCAGCCCTCGCGGCCTCGGCGCTCATGTAGGTGGACAGGCAGATCGTGCACGTGAAAAGATGGAACGGTGGGTGGCTGGGTGTGGCGCTGCTCGGTATCGCGGCGTCACTCGCCGGCATGCTCCTGGTGTACCTCCTCCTCGCCGAGCCGTTCGGTCTCTACTTCCGCTTCGCTTTGGTCCTGCTCGTCTGTGGTCTGGTCGTGTTCCTCGCGGCCGTCGGAATGTGGCTGCTGCGGGTGAGACCAGTGTGGCTGCGCGTGGCGGCGGTGGTACCGTGGCTGCTGGCGTTGGTGCTGGCCGCCACGACTACCGCCCTCGCGATAGACGTTCGCATCCTGCTCGAGTGGCGCATCCCGGAGCGCCTCACGACACAGGAGTGGCAGGAGGATCTGGATTCCCTGGCCGCCGGAATGGTGCGGATCCATCCGGACCTCTTCTCCCTGGTGCCGCGCGAGCGGTTCGATAGTGCCGTCGCTGCGACGCGGGCGAAGATCCCGGAACTCAGCCACGATGAGATCGTCAGCGAGTTGTTTCGGATCGTCGCCTTGCCGCGAGACGCGCACACTTACCCGTTCATCTTCTGGCCGGGCTACGATCTCCACTTCTTCCCGCTGAAGACGTACCTGTTCGACGACGGGCTGTACGTGACCCATGCGGGGCGGGGGTACCGGGAGACAGTCGGCAGCCAGCTCGTTGCTGTGGGTGGCGTCCCGGCTGAGGAGCTGTTCGTCAGGTTCTCAGGCTACGTTTCGTCCGAAAACGAGTACGGCGCGCGGGACCGCGCAATCGGCGTTCCCGTTGCCGAGTGGCTCGATGCCGAGGGAGTGAGCGACGGGACGAAGAGTGTGGTGGTCACGCTCGAGAACGACCAGCGGGGCCGTTACGACGTGCGCGTCAGGTCCATCTCTCACCTGGCATGGATCTACTGGTACTTTACGCGGCCAGCGGAGAACACGAGCTCGCCGGCGGTGACCAACGACCGGCGCCACCAATTCCTCTTCGAGTACGACGACGCCGCCCGTGCCGTCTACGTGCAGATCAACCAGACCGTGGACCAGTCGCGCGACGAGTCGCTGGAGGAGTTCCTGGCCCGTCTGGACGAGTTCCTGAGCGTCACCGAGTTCGACCGCTTCATACTGGACATCCGGAACAACGGGGGCGGAGACGTTGTGCCCGCCCTCGCAGTCACCCGGTACGTGGCGGACAACGAGCACGTGAACCGGCGGGGGAAGCTGTTCGTCCTCATCGGGCGGCGCACGTTTTCGGGCGGCGTCTCGTTGGCGGCGCTGCTCGAGAACAACACCAAGGCCGTCTTCGTGGGCGAGCCCACGAGTCAGGGGCCGCGGTACTACGCCGGGCCGGATCTGCTCTGGTTACCGAACTCGAACCTGCCGGTGGCCGTGTCCACGCGGCTCTCCCTGAACAGTGTGCCTGACGACCGGCGTGACCGGATCACACCGCACATCAGCGTGCCGTACACCTACGACGACTTCCGTGAGGGACGCGATCCGTTGGTGGCGGCGGCTCTGGCGTACGAGGTGCCCGCGGTGGAGGGAGTGCAGCTGGATGTCGCGGAGCTGGACCGGTGTGTGGGACGCTTCCGCTACGGGTCCTATCACATCCTGGAGGTGAAGCGAACTCCAGAAAGCCTGAGGTTCGGCATCGACGACTCATTCGAGCGGAGCCTCTCCAGAGTTCGGGCGGACATGTATCCGCGCTCGCCTGCCAGCTTCAGCACCGACATCCGGCATGTGCGGCTCGACTTCACAGCGGGCCCCTCCGTGGCCGAGGCCGTAACGGTGACGTGGGGCGACGTGGAGCGCATCGCGCATCGTACGTCGGCAGACTACCGGCTGCCGATACAGCTGCTGCAGCAAGGTGACATCGAGGCGGGCACGGCTGCGGTGCTGGCGGAGCGGGAGATCTACGAGACCGAGGTCCCGGGGTTCGAGGCCGCCATCAATCGGTTCGGTTACCGCTACCTGTGGGCGGAGCGCTTCGACGATGCCGTGGCGCTCTTCCAACTCAACGTGGAGCTGTTCCCCGGCTCTTCCAACACGTACGACAGCCTGGGCGAAGGCTACATGATGCGCGGGGACACCGCGCTGGCAATCCGCAATTACGAGCGGTCGCTCGAACTCGACCCCTCCAACGACAACGCCGTCGAGATGCTCGAGCGGATGCGGGGAGCGAGGTAGCTGCCTGGGCGGTAGTGCTCCCGAGTGACCGAGGTGCCGTCACGCACTAGTTCGGCGGTCCTACCCCCTCCCGAATCCGGGCGATCATCTCTGTCGCGTTCGTGTTGTCCGGGTTGAGCTCGAGGGACCGCTCGTAACAGCGGATCGCGTCATCGTCGTGGCCCAAGACCATGTGCGCTTCACCGAGGCTGTCCCATGTGTTGAACGCCTCCGGGAAAACCCGCGTGTTGAGCTCGAAGACCGCCAGAGCCTGTTCCGCTTTCTCGCTTCTCAGCAGCGCGTATCCCACGGCGTTGACCTCCCGTTCGACCCGGGCCGGGGCGCTGCGCTCCACGAGCTCCCGAACTGCGCGTTCCGCTGCCTGTGTGTCGCCGCCCAATAGATCGACCAGGGCTCTCCCCACTTCGACCTCAACAGTTTCATCGCCCTCAACCATCGCCAGCAGGCGTTCGGCACGGTCGCTCGAACCGGCGGCCGCGGCGGTGAGCGCGGCCGTCACGATGGAGCTCGCATCCGCAATCCCGGTGAAGGAACCGGCATCGTCGCGGATCGGCACGTAGCGCTCGCGACTGTCCTCCATGTGGAGCGAGCCATCCTCCTGGAGATAGAGCGCGAAGGTGCCAGCGAACGGGCTGAACGCCACGAGGTGACCGTCACCGGCGGTGATCTGGATCTTCATGCGCTGCGGCAATCCGAGGGGTGGCGGAGGAAAATCCCACTCACCGAGGAACTCCTCGAGGCGGTCGTCCGATACCGTGGTGATCTTCTGGTCGGTGCCGCCCTCGAGGGGAACGAGCTGTGGGTCTGCGACCGGAGTGCCCGTCCGCGCCTCGAGGACCTGCTCGATGAGGTCGAGCAGCTCCGGCGTCGGCGTCCCCTCGCCCTGGTAGGTGTTGGCACGATTCACCATCACGAGATCCGTCTTGGGCAGCACCGCTATCATCTGGTTGCCGACTCCGCGCGCGGCAAACAGCCCGTGACGGGTGAAACGGGGCTCGCGCAACACCCACCACATGAAGCCGTATCCCATGACGTCGTTATCAATCGAGTAGAGGGCCGAGCTGCGGCGCACCCAGAATTCGGAGAGTATCTGCTGGTCGTTCCACATCCCATCGCGGGCGAAGAGTAACCCGAAGCGGGCGGCGTCACGCGCAGAAATGCGGAAGGGATAGGCCGGGTACTTCGACTTGTCGCGCTCGTAGTGGTAGTAGCCGTCCGAGACGCGCCAGTCCTCCATCTGAAGCGGCCGTCCGAAGTACTGGTCAAAGGCCTCGAACACGTCCTCGCCGGTCTCCTGCATCAGGATCGTGGCCAGGGTGTTGAAGTCCCAGTTGTTGTAGGCGAAGTAGCGGCCCGGACCCTCACTCCCCCGCGGACGCGTGTCCGTACGACCGGCATAGGCCGCGGGATGAAACACCCCGGAGCGGGCCTTGAGGAGATCCAGGATGCGCGCCCGTTTCTCGGTCTCCAGCAGCGGGTCCGGCTCGTCGTCGATGCCGAGATCGGCCAGGGTCTTGTTGAGCTCGATCTCTCCGCGGTCCCAGTAGATCCCGTAGAGCGCCGAGAGGAAGCTCTTCCGCACCGAATGGCACATGAAACGTCGTCCGACATCGCCCCAGGCGGCGACGACCGCACCGTCGGCGATCACCATGAAGGCCGAGGACGGAAGACCCTCCCACGTGCCCTGTGCGGCCGCGAGCTTGGCGGCGTCGAAGCCTGCCTGCTCGGCGTTCGTATAGCGCATCCAGCGATCGCCGGGAAAGCGATCGCCCACGGCCTGCCCGAGACTCGCTGCTGGCGCCGCGAGAATGGCGCCGAAGCCCAAGACGAAAACGGACACCCGTCGCACCAGCTCACGCTTGTGTCGCATCACATGCCCCCTAGGCTGCTGGTCCTGTGACGGTATTCTAAGGACTTGAATCGCGTTTCGGCTACCGTCCCGCTCCGGCGTTCTCCTGGATCTCCGCGATTGCCACATCCAACGCCGACTCTGGTGTCACTTCTCGACCGCAACCCCGACAACTCTCGTTCCGAATCCGCTTGACCTCTGCTTGACGCAAGGGCGGTACGGTGCAGCCAGAACCACAGGAGGAAACAATGCGCCGCCTCATCGCCTGCGTCTTGCTGCCGAGTTCCTTGACCGCCTGCATGCAGTGGAAAGTGCAAGAGGCGACTCCACAGCAGGTCGTTGCCCAGGAGCAGCTGCTGGACATGGTGCATGTGACCCTCTCGGACGGCTCGTGGGTGGTCTTGGAGCAACCGGAGATTTCAGGGGGCAGCCTGATCGGCGTTGTCACGGAGGGAGAGTACCGCGGGCAGCCGTTGAAGCAGGGACTCCGGACGTCGATTGACCTCGCTGACGTCGTGCAGGTAGCGGTACAGAAGAGGACCCTCGAAGCGACTGCATGGCCCCTCGTCGGTGCAATCGCCGTTGTGGGAGCAGTGGGGTACGTCGAATTCCTCGCGTGGGCGAAGAACTAGGGCGAGCCGCCCTGGGCGCGTTCCGCGTCCCCCTCACCCCACAAACATCCCGAACACCCTGACTCCCAGCACGACAGGAATCAAGACCAGCACCGAGAGCACGGCCGCCACGACGCCGGCCTCGGTCCAATCCCGCAGCGGCTCGGCTCCGAAGCGCCGCTGCGAGAAGTCGGGCAGGTCGAATACCGTCAGGTCTCCCGAGTAGTAGCGCAGCCGGACGCCCTCCAGGGTGCAGGGCGCCTGCATGTTCCCTAGGGGGAGCCAGTCCGGGGGCCCGGTGTCGCCGCACGCGGCGCGGATCCTCCGGGTGAGCGTGCGGGCGTCAAAGCCGTGGGAGGCGAGACCAAGGTAGGCGTCGCTCACGTCGCGCTCGACGCTCACGCGCCGCGCCACCCCGCTCGAGTCGCTGAACGCGAACTCCCAGTGATCCACGTACGTCACCCCGGCGTCGTGCTCCACCGTCTCGCGGCGATGGGTAACCGCGGCCTCGACCGGGAAGCCCCGCCGCTCGATCAGCTCGGACGGACCCTCCGCCGCTGAGACAAACACGCCCGACCCCGTTGCTACCCACCACAGCGTCCATGCGACCGTGCCGAGCACGACCCCGACTCTTAGCAGTGTGTGCGTGAGTGCGGAGACGCGGAATCGGACAGCGCCCTGGGGTCTAGGCAGCCCGTGAATTGACTCCTTCCTGGTGACGAAGACCGGCTCCACTCTCTTGAGCTTGAGCAGGCCGTGCTGGAACGTCATGCGGGCGTCGGCGTCGCGCCAATAATCGGCATGGCCGATGACGCGGCGCACCCCGATGCCAGTCGAGATATCGCGTCCCTTGAAGGGCTTGAGGTCGAGCTTGCCGCCCAGGTAGTCCCAGGGCCGGTGAACGTTGACCCACCGCAACTCGCCGAGGCGCCGCACGACGAACTCGACCAGGCTCTCCATGCGCTCGGGGAAGAGGGTGCCCGGATATAGCGTGAGGAACCACCGCCTGAGCGGCGAGCCCATCGTCACGAGCAGCACGCGGTCCGTGTCCCGCCAGAGGCGGGAGTGCGTCAGGGAATCGAGGGCGATTACCGTGCCGATGCCCTCGCCGGCAAGCACGAAGTCTTGCTCGTTGCCGACGCGCGTCCGCGCCTGCCCGATCGCCTTGTCCAGCGCCTGCTGGATCCGTTCCCGGTGCCGCGGCTCGCCGAGGTAGCGGAACGAGTCGAGCGTCACCTTGAGCAGCCCCCGCATTGATCCGCCGGTCCAGCGCAGGCGGAGCGCGATCACGGCCGCGAGGGCAGCGGCCCAGAGCGCGGCCGCGGCGACTCCTGCGGAGACATACGAGAAGAGCGCCAGGAGGGCGAACACCGCCAGCAGCACCCACCACGGCGCCACGAGGGCGCCGAGTGTGATGACCAGCACCGGCTGCAGCAACAGGAGGGCGATGCTGCGGAACGTTACGACGACCGGACGAGTGGACATCGTGAGCAGCAGGCGCAACCCGGCGAGTACGATCAGGACAGTGATGCCGGCGCCAAGCGCGACTTGCGACCAGCCCACCGCGGTGGACAGCCACCGCATGGGTGAGAACGTGACCGTGGGGAGGCCGAGCCACGCCGCCGGCGCCAGCACCACGAGCTCGGCCACCAGCCTGGCGAACAGCATCGCCACCAGCGCCGCCAGCACCCAGTGGAGCAGCCGATGTACTCGGAGTTGCACTGCGCCCAGCGACCGTTCGAGGGGGTGGAGCCCGAAGTCCAGCCCTGCGCGGGCCGCTGCGCCGATGGTGGCGGCGTACCGCTTGAGGAAGCGGTACAGGCTCCGGACTCCCGTGGGGCTCGGCTCGGGGGCCACGGCGTCCCAGTCGAACGCCAGGGTGACGACCCGGTCGTAGGGACCGGACTCCTTGAAGTTGCCGTCTACGGCTCGCGCGATCTTCGAGCCCTGCCCGGATCCATGAACTGCGATGCCTGGTACCGGCACGATGCACCCGCTGGAGACTGCTCCGGTGAGTAGAGGGTTGTGAGGAGAGGAAGATTCGACCTGCCGGAGCGCGCTAATGTGACGCTGGTCACCGGCCGAATGGCGTCTCGGAAGTCGCTGATTCGAGGCAGGTTTCCCCGGAACGCGAGCCTCGAGCGCGTCGCTTCAGCTGAACGGAGACGACGGTGCGTGGGGCTGGACGTAGCAGCGAGAGTTGCTGCCCAGCCTGAAACCCGACAAATCCGCTTCAGTTTCCCTGTTGCCAGGCGGTCCCCTGCGACACATTAGCGCCATCCCTGGAACCGCCGATGGCCCCGACGGTCGCGCCCCCGGCAGAGCCTGTGTGCCCTTCGCAGGTATCCCGCTGACGAACCACGCCGTTACGCCACGGACGGGAAGTAGGCAACCTTCCTGATTCGGAGGTGCTCCATGCGTATGGGCAGATCCCTTCCCATTTTCGTCAGCGTGGCGGTGTCGCTGCTCGCCATTGGCTGTAGCGAGCAGCAGCCGACGGCCCCCGACCTGACGAGTCCACAGCTGCAAGTTACCAGCCTGGGGCCGACCGGTCCTCTCCTGAAGATCTACTTCACCGACGGCGGCGTGGACCGCGCCGGGCTAGGTGGTCCCGGCACCGTTCGCAGCGTCAATCCCGATGGCTCGGGCCTGACCACGCTCGTGGCGTCGGCCGGCAGGCGTCCTCGCGGGATCACCGTCGACGACATCAACGGCCACATCTACTGGAATGACTTCGGCGGTAGCCTGTTCGACCCCCCGGGTCCCGGGACGACCCGCAAGTCCAACCTGGACGGATCCGGAGCGGCCGTTCTCTACACCCACCTCACCCCGACGGGCGCCCCTCTGTCCGGGATCAACGACATCGATATCGATATCGCTGCTGGAGAGCTCTACATAAGTCATTCGGTGAGCATCAGCCCGTACCACGGCGTGAGACGGGGGAAGACCGACGGCAGCTCGATCGTCGATCTCATCGTTACCTGGCCGCCCGGGTCGGAGTCACCGGCGGGGACAATCACCAGTTGGTGGGTGGATGGTCTCGCGCTGGACCTGGTCAACGGGCACATCTACCGCGGCGACCCGGGAGTCTTCAACAACGGTGCTGGCACAAACGGCATCGTGCGGTCCAACCTCGACGGCACTGGATCGACTTCTCTGGTTCCCTGGATGCCGGGCCGCGGGCGCGGCCTCGCGCTCGATCTCGCCGCAGGCAAGATGTATTTCGGCGAGCACGTTCCGGCCGGCGTTGGTAACGGCCGGATCTGGGTGGCCAACCTCGACGGGACTGGCTTAGTGGTTGTTGTGCCCGGACTGCAAAGACCGCGGGATTTGGCCCTGGATCTGTTCGCTGGCAAGATCTACTGGGTCGACGAGCACACCCGCAAGATCCAGAGATCCAACCTGGACGGGTCCAACGTTCAGGACGTCGTGACCGGTCTCGACGGCCCCAGCAGCTTGTCGTTGGTGTTCCAGCGATTCATAGAGGTCGCGTTCGATATCAAGCCGGGTAGCTGTCCGAATCCCTTCAACATCGGCAAGAAGGGTGTCATGCCCGCCGCGATCCTCGGCACGGATGAGTTCGACGTAGCGGACGTCGATCCCGCTACGGTGAAGTTGCAGGGCGTGGCTCCGCTGCGCTGGGCGATGGAGGACGTGGCTACGCCGTTTGGGGGCGAGTTGGACGACCGCTACAGCTGCACGGAGGATGGGCCGGACGGTTTCACCGACCTGACGCTCAAGTTTGACGCCCCGGAGCTGGCGGCCGCGCTGGGTGTTGTGGCCGACGGAGACGAGGTGATCCTCACCCTTACGGGCAACACCATGGATGGCATACCCATCGAGGGCCAGGACATCGTCTTCATCATCAAGAAGAAGTGATGGCCGCTGACTTCTGACAACTGGAGAGCGAGGAGGGCGGCGCGGCCCCGCGTCGCCCCCCTCGGTATCCGATGGACTGGAAAGCGCCCGGCCCAGGTGTTTCGCTCCAGCTGGCCGGATACTGCAGTGCGCGACGCTGACCTTGGCAACGAACGGCCCCGAGCGTCGAGGACGCTCGGGGCCAAGTGGTTGTTCAGCGATCGTGCCCGCCCGCTACGGCGACTCGCACACCCAGCCCCAGGTCCACGAGTCGGGAACGTCGTTCCACTTGTATGGCTGCAGGTAATAGCGAATGAGGTGGATGTAGGTACCGTCCCCGGTGGGCTCGCCCGCGGCCCAGATAGGGCTGCCGGACGGCCACGTCGTTTGCGGTGGATCGGTCTTGCGGTTGGCGATCCAGTAGGTCGTCTGTTCCCCGGGCCACGGGTCTGTGCCGTAAAGGCTGATGGCGAAGTCCACCACCCAGGTGTTCTCGGCCTCGGTGTCGATGTAGGCCAGGTCGAAGCCGGCATCGCTGCACGCCGTGTTGGCGTCCGCGAAGTTCTTCTGACCCTGGCAGACCATGTAGGTGTGGCCCTCGTAGGTGTTTGCGTTGGCCACTGTGGGATCGCAGTCTATGTCATCGCCCACGCCGTCGCCGTCGGTATCCGGGGGCGGAGGCACAATGCAGAGCTCGTCACTTCCCTCGAAGGCCCTCCCGCTGTACAGGGTGCCGGTGACGATGCCCGTCGTCGAGCCGCTCGTGAATACCCCGTCTTGATCCTCGATCTGGACGACCAGATCTTCGTACCCGTCTCCATTGACGTCCTCGATATGCGCGAGGAGCTTGTTGCTCTTGCCTCTCGCGGCAACTGACATGCCCGCCAGTGTGACCGTAGCGGCGTCGATCTCGGACACGTCGAAGTTCCACCCGCCGAGTATCGCAACGGGAATGACTCCGTGGTCATTGTTGTTGAAGCAGTTGGGATAGCTCCCCGGCTTGATGTCGATTTCCACGGAGAGTACCGCGCCGTCATACACGCCGATCAGACCGTGAGAGCCGTAGAACTCGAGGATGTCGGTGTTTGGGTCGGCAGGATCCAGCTCGCTCACGGAGTTGCCGTTGCAGTGGTAGAGCGAGGCCACGCCGCTGAAGATGGGATGTAACGACGAGACCGGCAGTGACCAACAGCCGACCCCGTTGTAATCGGTCCCCCATGGGTCCGGGGGGAAGTTCCCTTCATAATCGAGATTGAAGTGGTTGAGGAATGTGTTCCACGCGCCGGCCTCGTACTCGGCGCCTCCAAAATCGCCCGTTCCTCCCGCCAGGTAGACGCTTCCTCCTCCCTCCACGTAGTCAATCAGGACCTGATTGTCCGGCACCGCCGGGCCGGCGAGAAACACGCCGTCGTAGGTTGCGAGCCACGCGGTCGCATTCGGGGGGTCGGCTGTGCTCACGGTCCAGCCGTGACCGGCGTCAATCATCGTCTGCTCAAGCAGTCCCCCGTTTTGGTTGGGATCGAAGAACTGATCGTTCGAGTAGACCAGGAAGGTTCCGGTTCCGCCCCCGGTGAACCAGCTCGCGATGCTCAGCGCGAACGCGTCGCCGTCAGCGGTTGGGGGAAACCCGGGATCTCCCAGCGTCCACTCATCGTGGTTCACCACGATCTTGCCGGGGAGGGTCGTGCTGGATGTGGTGGTGTTGAATACGGGGTCCGGCGAGGTCTCAGTGGGTGTCGCGTGATCGCAGCTCGCCAGTACGAACGGGACGACTGCGGCCAAGAGCAGTGACCGGTGCATGGCGTCCTCCTGTGTGTCAGCAGTGGGCTCGCCGACGCGGGAGGTCTGGTAGTGTCGTCGTCCGGGGAGGTGGGCCGAAAGCGCGGGCGGCGGGCCGTCGAGGCCATCGGCGGTTTGACGGATGTCCCTAAGCTGCTGCCAGGCGGAGGCGAAACAAGGGCAAGTCCACTCGGGATTCGGCGGCTGCAGGAGGAGTCGTCGTAGGGCGCCGAGTTGAACAAGCTCTGTTCAATCTCACACTTGCGAGGCATGTCGCTGGCGACACATTAGCGGCATCCACCGAACCGCCGATGGCGGGAAGGCCCGCTACGCTGTGACCACCGCTTGAGCGAGGCTCTCCATCTCGCGTCTCAGAGGGAGGAAGCCATGTTGAGACCATCGCTTGTCATTGTCGCGGCAATCGCGACCTGCACGGCTGCTTGTCAGCCGACCTCGCTGGACCTCACCCAGGAGCGGCAGGCGGCGATCAGGGATACTGTCGAGCAAGTACTCGCTGAGATGGTGGACGCCGGGCGGGCGCTGGACGCTGATCGGCTCCGCGCCTTCTATGCCGATGAGCCCGTGCTGGCACTGAACGGAGTGATCATCGAGGACTTCGACGCTCGATTCGAGCTAACGAGGCGGTTTCTCGGGTCCCTTCGCACGGCTGACGGATCGTACCGGAACGTGCATATGGAGGTTCTCGGTCCCGACGCCGTGGTGGTCACGAGGAATGACGATCTAACCTGGACCGACACGACGGGCGTGCAGGGGGAGTGGCACAGTGCATGGACGGGGGTCGTCCGGCGCATTGATGGCGAGTGGAAGATCATCTACGGCCACGAGTCGGTGCGCCTGCCCGAGTGACCGGCGCGGCAGT
>CAYGBV010000030.1:0-8867 GCA_964348295.1 uncultured Gemmatimonadaceae bacterium | reverse complement strand
GCGGCGTCTTGGCGGGCTATTGTGGGGCGGCGCCCGACAGACAATGCCCCGTGGTGTAATTGGCAACACGTCTGACTCTGGATCAGAAGAGTCCTGGTTCGATCCCAGGCGGGGCAACTTCAAGGCCCGGTGCCACTTGAGTGGTGTCGGGCCGACTGCTTTTCGGCCCGGTGGTAGCGTTTCTGGGAGCGTTTCTCACGCCCCGGTGCTCCCCTTCCGCTCTCTGAGCTTCATGGGCGAGGCCATCACTTCGAGCATCCCGGTCTCGTCCGCCTGCTGGTAGCAGGTCAACAGCGTCTGCAGGTCCTTCCAGCCACCTGCCGCCATCACGTCCACAACGGACATCGTCTTGCGTTCCGATGCCCACTTCCGGCGGTACGGATGCCATACACCGCCCTTGAATTTCGGCACGCCGGCTGCGCGCTCGGCTCGATTGAGCAGATCCTGGGGGATCTTCGCTGGCCACCGTGCGTCTCGGCTCTTCATCGGGAACAGCCAACCATCACCGATCACGGCAAGCCGCCTCTTGAAGCCCCTGATCTCATCGGCCAGTTCTCGCGGTATCGGGACAACTGATTCCCGCCTCGCCTTATCGAACTCTGCTCGCCACCGGATCTCCGGGGGGTCGAAGCAGATGTCCCCCCATCGGAGCCCCCGGATCGCACCGATCCGGCGGCCGGTGGCCTCGATCAGAACGAGCATCAGCTCAAAGCGAACCCAGCGCTCACGTCCGCGTGCTTGCGGTGCCGTCCTCGAAAGCTGCTGAACTGCCTTCCGCACTATCAGGAAGCGATCGTAGGTAGCAATGGGCCGCATCGGGTTCTTCTCCTTCGGTAGCTTGAGCCCCCGGAGGGGGTTCTCCGGCAGAAGCCACGAACCGTCGGGACAACGCTCTCTCGTTGCCCAGAGCAGTATAGTGCGGAGCAGCGCGAGATCGAGCCGAACCGTGTTGGCTCGCACAGGCTTGGTGACCCGTCCATCGGGCCACCCGCGACCGGTTCGCCGCATCTCGGTGTAGCGATCAACGTCGTTCAGCGTCAACAGATCGACACGCTTCTTGGTCCCAAGACCGGCCAACAGCCGCGCGGCCGCGCCGCGCTTGTCGCTCTGCGTGCGTTTCGTGTTTCGTCGATAGGCAAATGCCTCCCGCTGGTAGAGGTCCCAGAGCTGTTCGAGCGTGAGGGGCTTTCGGTCCGCTTGATTCGAGTCCTGGTGGCTCGCGAGTGCCTCTACGAACTGCTCCCCGAGCCTGCGGGCCTCGCTGCGGTCCTTGGTGCGCAGCGAGCGGCGCGTCGAGCCCGTCTCCTGCTGCCAGCAGACGCGGTAGAAGACGCCGCCTGGTTCTCGCTGCTCGACTCTCACACTCACGCCACGGACACCGAGTGAGAGGGACCAGCATCCCCTCTTCGTCTTGTGCCACGGGGCCCGTTCAGGGATTGGAAGTTGCCGCTTACCCATGGGCGCCTCCTTCGTCGCTTCGGGCAGCGACTTGCCGAGCATCGGCAACGGGATCGTATCCCGTGGGCGCGGGGCCGTCAACGCTGACCGGTTTCTTCGGGAGGTCTCCAGCTCGGAAGAAGAGGCGGCGTCCGCGGCGCTCGTGGACACGCCCGCAACGGGCTGTCCGATGACACTGGATAAGACCGAACCGGCAGGAGCGGAGTGTAACGGCCCGCTCGGAGTGTTACGCTGAGGCGTTAGGAGACCCTGAGAGCGCTCTCGTACCAGTCCCACCTCTCTCCACCACTCGCTTGACGGTCATCGCGTGCCAGCGCCCACCGTGCTTCGCAGGCACCCCATCAGTGTCAAGTTGCCGGGCGATAGATCGGTACGAATGGCCCTTGCGCCAGAGGTCGAGGATCTGGCGGACGACCTCGAGTTCTTCAGGGGCCGGCATCATGCGGTGCCGGCTGCCGTTGGCCCGGAAGCCAAGTGGCACGTGGCTGGTGGGTTGGAGCTGTTCGCGCTTGAAGGCCATTGCGTTCCGGGTGCGCTCGGCGATCAGCTCCCGTTCCATCTGGGTGAGGCCGCCAAGAAGGGTGAGCACGAAGCGGCCGTGCGGGCTCGAGGTATCGGGCGACTCGCTCCTCGAGCAGGCCATACGCACACGGAGGCAAAGTTGCGATCTGTGTCCTCAATGGCATTGTGGCGTATCTATACCACAGTTCGCTGCGCCACTCTTCAATCCAATCAGCGCGCTGGTCAATTGGGATCCTGTGACTCAGCCACCGGCGGTCAGTAGCCAATGAAGTAGCTCAGCTTGACCAGGAAGATGTTATCAACCTTGGCGTGGATAAGAGCGTCCAGGTCGTGCCACACGTCCATCGTGCCGACTGGCTCCGTGTGGTCCCGGGCCTGCGTCCACACGAAGTAGAGCGTCGAGCCAGGCCGGAACTCCCAGCGCAGCACCGCACTGCCGCGGAGCGAGCGGAGGTTGAAGTCGGGATCATCGAAGGTGAACGCCTCGGCGGGGCCGTCGCCATCCGGATCCACCGTGTACTCCCCGTCCCCACGAGTAATCGTCCCGACGTCGACGCCGTACACGCTCTTGGCGATCTCCCGCGGCCGGTCGAACTCCTTGAAGTTCCCGTACGCCGCAGTCGCCAGGAGCGGCTGCGCGTACAACTGAAGGGTCAGAGTGGGGGTGAACGTCACGTTGAGGCGGATATCCATAGAGAGAGTCCGCTGCTCGAGGTCCGCGAAGACGTAGCGCGTACCGAAGAAGGCGGTAGCCGTGGAGTCTGGCTGCGCCGTGACGTACTGGGCCAGCGACTCGGTGTGGCCGTACGACGGCCGCAGCGCGACCTCCACGTTGGAGGCTGGCCGCGCGGTGAGTCCCAGGCTGACGTTCAGGCCCGCGGCTCCCTCCGTATCCCAGGAGAGGGTGGCGCCCGCGTCAACAGAGACGCGCTTGCGGGAGTCCGTGGATCCGCCGAGGTACCAAAAGCCCTCCGCCGGCAGGCCGACGATCGGCCCACCCCGGGTGAGGCGATCGTCCAGCCTGGAGGGCCGGTGTACGACGAACGTCCTGACGCGCCAGTAGTTCAGAAACGTGAACCGGGCATACGCCCGTTCCTCCTGCCGAGCCGTCAGATCGCCGTCGAAGTTGTACACCCGTTGCCCCCCCACGATGAACATGTAGTTGCGGAAGAGTCGCGTCGGCGTAGTCCGTCTGCGGGCGAGGTTTGCGCTGATCCAGAGGAAGTCCGTCCAGGAGAGGAAGCCTAGATCGTTCGTCTCGAACCCCGGACTGCGCACGCCGGCGTTGAGCTCCCAGAGCCAGTTGCCGGCCTCGCGGCTCAGCCGGCTCTCGACGCCGTAGCCGCGCATGGCGGTGAGAGTCGAATCGTAGGCGTTGGTGAACAGCCCGTTGGTGCCGTGCTCGCGGTCGGGCCGCTGGAAGTAGCGGGCGCTGGAGTGCTGGACGCGCAGCATCGCGGGCGGATCGCCAGCTACCTGGGAGACCGCGACGGTCGTTGCCCACCGGTATCGGCGCTGACTGAACCACAACTCGGCGTCGAGACCCGCGGCCTCGGCGTGGCGACTGAGCCGCATCGCAAGTGCCGAATCTCGCAGGCCGCGCACGACGGACGTGACCATGCCTCTGACCTGGAGGTTGCCCGCCAAGTAATCCTTGGCCACCCGACCCACGAAGTAGTTGGTCAGCGGCTCAACCTCGGTCTCGAACTGCGGTTCGCCAGGGGTGACCACACGGGCGTGCTCGCGCGCGGTGACGGCGTCCAGTAGGCCCACGGACCACCCCGCCGCGGTGCGGCCTGTGATCTTGGCGGCTCCGAGGATGGTGGCGTTGTTCGGCACGTCGGCGTAGCTGCCAGCGGCGTGCGCGAGCCCCGCGCCCTGCGGTGCCCGCCCGATGCGTCGGGAATAGAAGAGGCCCATGCCCGAGGCCCAGCAGAAGCGGCACCACAACGGGCCAAAGAAGAAGTAGCTCCTGCCCCCGACGAAGAACGGCCGCCTCTCGGGAAAGAAGGTCTCGAACACCGAGAGGTTGACCACTGCCGGGTCCACCTCGACCTGGCCGAAGTCGGGGTTGATGGTGCCTATCAGCGTGATGTTGGAGGTGAGCAGGTGCTTGAAGTCCATCCCGACCCGTACGCTTAGATCGTCCCCCCCGTAGAACGGGCTCGTCGTATCGGCCGTGCCGAGCCGGGCGTAGCGGCCGACCACGTAGGGCAAGATCTCACCCCTCGCTGGCGACGCCTCGATCGCGAGGCTGTCAAGATGGCCGAAGAACGCCGGCCCGCCCGACTCGGTGGACGGATAGAAGCTCCACATCGAAACCTCGTTGAGCCGGTGCACGAACCGCTGGATCTGCAGCCCCCAGGTCTGTCCGCCCTGCTTCGCGAACCGCAGCTGCGAGAAGGGGATGCGTACCTCGGCCGTCCAGCCCATCGAGTCGATCGTGGTCCTAACTTCCCATACGGGATCCCAGGATGCGTCCAGGAAGGCGCCGCCCAGTCCCAACTGGTCTCCTTTCACCCCGTCGGGATTGACGTAGAATATCGCTTGCCCCAGGTGATCGTGGAACGAGTCGAACACGATCTGGAGGAAGTCGCTCTCGAAATCGCCGTCCCGTCGGACGAGGCGGGAGACGACGCCTGCCGCACCCAACTCGTCACCCATGCGGGCGCCGATGTAGATCGCCCCGCGGTCGAAGAGGAACCGCACCTCGGTGGGCTGCGTCGCTGGCGCGCCCTCGTCGGGCTGCCACTGCGCGAAATCCGTCGCGACGGGTGCAAGTTGCCAGGCAGGCTCGTCAAGCGTGCCGTCGAGCCGGATCTCACCCGTGAGCGGGACGGCGTTGACGCTGTGCGGCGGTGGTGGGGTGCCGGCGGCAAACGCACTGTCCTGGGCCTGAGCTCGCAGCGAGGTGACGAAGACCGAGGAGTGGACTACCAGGAGCGCGTAGACGACGCCGCGCACGGTGCGTTTCATGGTGCACACCCGGGGTACGGGACGGTCGTCCCGATGCCACACTTCCTATACGGAGCGGCCGCGAGAACAGTTGCATAGGAGAGTCTGCCTGTCGGAGAACGGCGACGTTGTTGGCAGCCCCCGGTGAATATCCTCTCCGACGCCTCATCGCCTGCATCCAGGTTCCACCGACCGGGCTGCCGGGGGCCCCAGGCCCCTGGGGGCTTTCCGGTCGGGCGGTCCTGCCTCACGGTACTGCCGCCATGCCGTGGACGGCGTTTCTTGCCCTTTTTTAGGGTGTCGAATTTTCGTGGAAGCCGACCACCGTGGCCTAGGCGCCTGCGGGCCCCACAGCCTTAGGGGCGATTGACCCCCTTGCACCAGCCCTCGGGCTCGTCCCCGCTTGACGCCGCGGCGGTACGCTTCCTCCGGGTGCCCAACGGATGCCATCCGGTGCTCGTGGGATGCCATGGGGTGCCGGAGGCCATGACCACGGAGTGGGGGTAAGCCCATGGCGCTTGGGGGCGCGATGCCCGCGGGATGCACCCCCGCCGGCTGCCACGAAGAGCCGGGACCAGCCAGCCCTCAGCTCGATACACCACTGGTGCGCCACTTGAGGGGGAACGATGGCTAGAGGTGTCTCTACCCGACCTGCTAAGCCACCTCCCGTCGAGATGCAGAAGCGTTGGCCCGTGAAGGGGAATGAAAAGCCCCCGAGCCGTGACTCGAGGGGGCCTGGGCGGCCCACGAGTGGTACGCCCAGGGGTGACAAAGGCAAGATGATGGCACCCGTGCCGCGCGTCAAGCGGGGCGCGCGTGATGTCAACGGCGGCGGAAGACGGCGCATTCTCGGCGCCGCCCGCTCAGCATCACGAGTCTGTTCCTGACAGCAGTGCCTGCGCATCCGCCAGGAAGCCTCGCATGTCTGCCGTGGCTTGCTCGATGTCGAGACCGTCTCGCTCGGCCAGCATAGTGGCAGCCTCTTCTAAGACTACCTGATCAGAGCTCTCTAGCAGCAGTCGAACGTGGTTAGCGGCGTAGTCGGCTTGCATCCGGCCGGCCGAGCTCTGCCGAATCTCCTTGAGATCGTGGGTGATGCGGGTGACGACCTCGGGTCCGGCAGCCGTCAGATCACGGATGTACAGGAGATCTTTCACTCGCTTCGAATGCGGCGCGGCACCGGTGTGCTGCCGCTTGTGGAAGGTGGCCGCCTTGTTAACGAGGAACGCCCCGAGTCGCGGCACGCGCACCGGCAGGTGCTCCACCTGCCTGGCAGGGAGGCTGACGGGAATGCGCAGGTCTTGGGTGTGCTCCTGCAACACCTCCAGGTCCGACAAAGAGATTGCACCGACGCCCGTGTGTTCTCTCAGAGGCGTGACTCGTCCTAGCTGCCTCGCCGTACCCGTGTGCGGCACGAGGAATTCCAGTACCTCACCGCTCGCATCGTCCCGACGCCAAACGGCGGCCTCCCCGAGATCCGCGTCAGGTTTGAAGCCCGCGTCGACCAGCAGCTCCCTGAGTGTGGGTCGAGCGCCCGCGATCACACGTGTATGGACCAGCACATCGATCTCGGCCGTGCGGGACACCTTGGACCGCCACTCCTTGAACCCTCCGTACCGCTTGTGCAGATACGGCACCCAGCCCCCGATGATCACCACGTCGGCGAGGTACTCTCTCAGCTCCCACAGGACCCGTCGCAGCGCCTGCTCGAACTGAGCGAGACCGTCGCTGTCAGTCATTACTTGCTCGCCGCTGCAGCACCGTGCGCAGCAGGTGCTCCGACTGTTCGCGTCCCCGGACGGGATAGTGCCAGAGATCGAGCACGAGCTGGAGGGTGCTCACGATCGGCGTCTGGCGCGCCCGCTGGAGGTCATGCCAGACCGACTGTCGGTACCACGGCTGCATCAGTACCAGTCGTCCCTGCTCGCCCGCGGACCATCCGGCCGAAGCGGCGACGTCGTGGAGCGTTTCGCCGTCTTTCACGTCGACATACACGTGGATCTTGTCCCACGCAGCCAGAGGAGCGACGAGGCTCGCGCCGGCCTGCAGGGTAAGTGCCCACCTGCGGCCTTCGAACGCCGGGGCCAGCCGTTCGAGAAACCTCGCGGCATCCCCCACGGGCGCGAGGACCGGCAGGCGCGGATTGGCCGTCCACTCGTACTCCGCCACCCAGGCAAGCACCAGCTTCTGCAGGCTGGCTAGCTCGATGCGCTTGGATCGGCCGGCCGCCCCCGAGCGGACGGCGCCGGCGGCTTCGAGTCGCCGTACGACGTGAGACGCGGTCATTGTGCTGACGTCCGCCGCGGCGGCCAGGCTTCGGAGATGCCACGTCTTCTTCGGTTGCGAGACCAGCGCCCTCGAGACGAGGGAAGCCCGGTCGGCGAATGCTCGGCGCAGTGGCCTGCTCGCCCCCCTCAACCGCGTCGGTCGCAGGTCGGTTCGATCGATGAGGATGGAGGGAAGCTCGAGGCGCACGATTCCGCGCGTCACATCCACGAAGCTCTCATGTTTCCGCCTCAGACGCTGCACGAGTGCGGCCGGCGCGCTGCGCAGCACCCAGACGACGTTGCCGCGGCGAGCGGCCGGAGGCCCGGGGCCGTACCCATACAGGCGAAGGGTTATCTCACGGGAGCGTGGCAGCCGAACACGAACCTCGGGCGCGTTCTTCGTCACCGTGCTTCCGGTGGCGTGTAGCGCCCTGCGGAGCAGATCGACCGCGAGGGTGCGGTCGCGGGCGGAGAGCGCGGGATCGTTTGCCATGAGATGCCGTGTTTGCTATGTAGCAAACAAGCTACAGCGTGGCAAACATGCGTCAAGAGTCCCTGCCCAGGTGGGGCCCGTCATGGTTCCCTATGTGTAACATGCATAAGTGAGTATTGCAGGCGGACTTATGTCCAATGTCGCTGTAATCAGGCGGAAACACTAGCATCTGCGGCGGATCTGTCTCGCTCATCATGATGATGTTCCCGTGCTCCAGGCCCTCTGACGGTGTGCTTGCTGGGGACCGCAGGGCGTGGCACGCGGCGATGGCGATGATCATCGTCACGATCATCATCATCAACAGCAACAAGAACACGCACAAGAACAAGGCGACGACGGCGACGAAGAGGGCGACGTCCACCACCACCACGAAGAGCAGCGGGAGCACGCCGGCCACCAACAGTGGCACCCTAAACACCACCGCCACCCACAGGAACAGCAGCAGCCGCAGCAGCGGCAGCCGCAGTGCGGGTCGGATGTGCCCCAATGTCCCAATCCCCGCACCCCTTGCCCCAAAACCGGCATTGCCCAGTGCCCAGGCTGCGTATCAATTAGTAACCTTCATGAACAGAACGGCGAGGCAGCAGGCCGCGTGGCCGATTCCCGGCACCTCCTAACCCTCTGGAACCCCTCCTACTCCGCCACCGCCATGGACGAGCACCTGCGGGTGCTGCTCCACTGGGCGGCGGAGGCGGCCGCCGGCCGGGCGGGGGAGGACGACGTCTACGTCTGGTGGGCCAAGCTCCGCTCGCCCAATCGGCAGGGCCCGCTGCCCCACGCTGACGACGTCCTGGCGCTCCAGGAGCAGGTTGATGCCGGGGTGGAGACCCACCTCTACCTGACCGACTACCGGTCGCTCTATGTTGGCCTGGTGGAAGAGGTTACGGCCGACCCCGTGCCCGAGAAGGATGCGGACGAGCGGCACTACATGCCCGGCTACTACGAGGGCGAGCACGCCGACTTCTGGTTCCGGCTGCCGGACATCCGGCGGGTGGTCTCGGACGACACCCCGGGGGTGATCGAGGAGCTGAAGCGGCTCAGGAACACGCGGTACCACGACCGGCCGGTCTCTCTCTACGGGGGCATGGTCGAGCTGCCGCTCATTGTCACACGGGACGACGAGGTTAGGTGGTTCGGGACCGGGAGGCGCTGCGTAACATGAACGATCCTGA
>CAYGBV010000029.1:0-48262 GCA_964348295.1 uncultured Gemmatimonadaceae bacterium | reverse complement strand
GGCCACGTCGGACAGGAAGTCGGCGAACTCGTCTCGCTGCGCTATGACCGGCTCGCCAGGCAGGGCGCTCGCCGGAGCGGGGCCGGTGGTCATGGGTGCTTCGGTGCGCACCTCCCCAGCCAGCAGCTCCCGCGCCGCCTCGGGCGTGATGGCCGACTCGCTCACGGCCTGATACGCCACGAGCTTGTTCAGCAGCCCGAGGAGCTCCCGCACGTTGGGAACCTCGAACTCCGCCACCGCTTCAAGTACGCCACCACCGAATCCCGCGCCCCGCTCCTCCGCCCGCCGTTGCAGGATCGCCAGCCGCGTCTCGTAATCCGGGGGCCCGATGTCCACCAGAAGCCCGGCATCGAAACGCGACAGCAGTCGCTCGTCCAGGTCCTCGATTTCGGAGGGGGAGCAGTCGCTCGTGAGCACGAGCTGCTTCCCCGCGGACTGGAGCTCCTGCGTGATCCGCATCAGCTCCGCCTGCATCTCGCGGCGGTGAGTCAGGAACTGAACGTCGTCCACCAGCAGTACGTCCACCTGCGAGTAGCGGCTGCGCAGCGCCTCACTCTGCCCGGCGGCCACGGCGGCGTGATGCGCTTCCACGAAGTCGTCGATGGTGAGGTACTCCACACGCATCTGGGGAGCGAGTTCCTTGGCGTGTTGCCCGATCGCCATCAGGAGATGCGTCTTGCCCAGCCCTGTCGGGCTGTACACGAACAGCGGGTTGTACGTGGTCCCGGGTGACTCCGCTACCGTGCGGGCGGCCGTCACCGCCAGGCGGTTCGCAGCGCCGACAACGTAGGTCTCGAAGCTGAACTTGGGATTCAGCTCCTCGGTCACACCGGTTCCTCCTGACTCAGCTTGCGCAGCACCAGCTCTGAGGCGGCTTTCAGCGTCTCGAAGACGCCGGTGCCTGAGAGGGCCGCTGCGGAGAAGCTGGGAACGCCCCAGAAGTTCAACGCGTCGTCCAGCTCCTGGGGCGAGAGCACGAGATCATCGGGCAGATCCTGCTTGTTGTACTGGAACACGAGCGGCATGGCGCGCACGTCGGCGCCCTGCACGAGGAGGTTTTCCTGCAGGTTCTGCAGGCTCTCCACGTTCTCCTCGAGTTGGCGCGCCTGACTGTCGGCCACGAACACCACGCCGTCGGCGCCCTGTAGCACCAGCTTGCGTGTGGCGTTGTAATACACCTGCCCCGGCACCGTGTAGAGCTGGAATCGCGTGGTGAAGCCGGAGATGCTCCCGAGCTCGAGCGGCAGGAAATCGAAGAACAGGGTGCGATCGGTCTGGGTGGCGAGCGACACCATGCGTCCGCGGCGGTCGTCAGGCACGCGCCCGTAGACGTACTGCAGGTTGGTGGTCTTGCCGGACCGTCCGGGTCCGTAGTAGACGATCTTGCAGGTGATCTCGCGGGTCGTGAAGTTGACTAGGGACACGTCGTCACTGTCCAAAAAGGGTCGCCAGACTCTCGCTCAACTCCCGCTCGAAATCGGCAGCCAGCACCGGCGCCGGCCGCTCCTCCGCAGGGGCCGCGGCCGCCAGCTCAGCCACGAACTCCTCGAAGAATAACTGCACCAGTCCGACAGAGGAGTCCGGACCATAAACTACCAGGGTGAGCAGCCGGCCGCGCGGGGTGTCGAACGCGCCAAGGAAGATGCCGTGCTCGACTCCCTGGTGATTGAGGGTCGTGAACTCCCGTTGGTTGAGCATGCCGGCGATCTCGCCGCTCGACGCCACGATCGCGGCCCCGAGGGCCGCCGCTGACATCACGTCCACCGCGCGGGTGAAGCCGTGCTGCGCCAACACCTGACCGGCCGGCGTCATGAGCAGCGTGAGGCGCGCGCCGGCCTCCACCACGAAGCGCTCCAGGGGCTCGAGCGTCCAGGCCTCGACCGCGCGCGTCTGTCTCACGCGATCCCTTCCGCCGCGCGCAACATCTCCAGCCGCACGAGCCCCACGTTCATGTTCGGATCGCCCACGGCCACCACTATCACCCCATCGGGCGCCGGCACCACGATCAGGGTGCCGCCGTCGCCCTGGAGGTGCAGAAAGTGCGGCGCGCCCGCCGCTCCCGCGTCCATCGACTGGCGGAACCGCTTGTGCAGGCTCGCCGCCAGCGCGGCCACCGCGTTCCCCCGTATGCCCTCCATCAACGACTCCGCCACGATCAGCCCGTCGTCGCCAGCCACCAGCATCGCCCCCCGCACACCACGCACACGGGTGATGTTGTCGAGCGCGCGCCGAAACCGCGTCGTCACAGCTGCTGCTCCTCGAGCCACGCCCGGGCCACCGTCCCCGCCCGCTCGGCCAGCATCGCGAGCCGGCCCGACGGCACGCTGTGATCGCGCAGTATGAGCAACAAGGTCTCCGACGTGGGCGCAGTGACGTAGACGTTCCCCTCCGGCCCCTCGGCCACGATCCAGCGCCACTGGCCCAGGTCGAGCATGCGTGCCGTGCGATCCGCCTCCTGGGCGGCACCGGCCAGGTAGGCCGCCACTGCTTCCGAAACGTCGTTGCCTTGACGGTCTTGCAACCGGCCGCCCAGCACCCGTCCCCGGTCGTCCACCAGGAGCAGGCCCTGCTCCATGCCTTCGAGCCCCGCCGACACCGGCTCCTCTCCCGGCCCTCCCGCCACGGCCTCCGCCTGCAGCTCCTCGGCGGCGTCGCGCACCGTGCGCAGCGCCCGAATCACGCTCTCATCGGAGGGGTCGGTGGCCAGGGCGAGCTCCAAGTGCTCCAGCGCGCTGTCCAGATCGCCGGCGCGGAAGCTCAGGAACCCCAATCCCTTCTGCGCGCCGAGGTGACGCGGGTCCAGCTCCAGCACGGTGCTCCACACCTGCGCGGCGCGCCCGTACTCCCCGGCATCCACCAGCACCCGCGCGTAGAGGTCCCGGCCCTCCACCAGCTCGGGGTGCTGCTCCAGCCCGTTGACCACGACACGGGTCGCCGCCTCGAGCTGACCCACGCGCCGCAGGGCTTCCCCCAGCTCCAGGAACACGAGGCTCGACGGGTCGCGCGCGAGCTCCGCGGTCATGGCCTTGATGTCACTAGCCACGGGACCCCATCAGGAACGTCTCGAGAGTCTGCGCCGCCACGACGGCCTCGCGCACGCGCCGCAGCTCCTCTTCGGTTCCCTCCCCCTGCTCACCGATCTTGAGCCAGCGTTGCCACCACTCCACCGCCTCCCGGAAGCGCCCCTGCAGCGCCAGGGCGTCGCCCAGCAGGCGGTGCGCCGCCCCGAAGAGCGGATCCACCCGCAGGGCGCGGCGCAGGTGCTCCTCGGCCTCACTCGCCTCGCCGCTCGCGAGGCGTACCCGTCCCGCGATGACGTCGACCGCGGCCTCGTGCGGGAAGCGGTCCCGAATCGTCTCGGTGAGTTCCCGGGCCGCGGCCAGGTCGCCAGATTCGAGTGCCCCCTCGGCCCGCTCCACCAGCCCCCTGAGATCCTCCGGGACTTCGGCAGGCGCGCGCGCCGCGCCCCGATCGGCGATGGTGAGGAGTCCGGCGCTCTCCAGCCCGAAGATCGTCTTCGCCACCTCGAACTCGGAGCGGGCCACCGCACTGGCGATGGTGCGCAGGTCTCGCTCGCCGTCGATGGCGGCCAGCACCTCCCACTCGAAAGGCAACAGATCGAGCCCGCCCGCCTCGCCGCTCTCCGCTGGCGCGAGCGCGGGCACCACCCCCACGTGCGGGATTTTCGACTCGATGCGGGACCACTCATCGATGCGGCGGGCGCCCTCCATGAGCACCGACTCGGTGGTGATCCGCACCGTGGCGTCGGCGGGGACCTCTTGCAGGGGGCCCTCCACGAAGGAGAAGTAGCCCTCGCGCCAGTTCATCACCTCGAAGATCACTTCCTCGACCTGGAAGCGGACCTGGCGCTCCAGCTCTCGCTGCGACACCGCCCCGATGTCAACCAGGACCTCGCCCAGGCGCCGCTCGTCGCCCCCCTCCTGCATGTCGCGCGCTCGGTGCAGATCGGCCTCTGTGATCTTCCCGGCCCGCACCAACATGCCTCCCAGCGGGTGGGGATTGCTCTGGATCTCGGCGTAGACCACGGCGCCGTCATCGAAGTAGACCGTCCCCTGGTTGTGCCGCAGCTTCGACGTGACCGTGAGCACGCCGGTCTTGCGGCTGAGATCCAGCAGCTGGAAGACGTCGTGGATCCCGAGTTCCTTGAGCGGTCCCTCGATCGCCATGGTCTACGCGACCTCGGACTGGAAGATGTGCCGCAGATCGATCGCCGTGCGGGCGTGCTTGCGCGCACGCTGCGCGTAGGGACCGGATGGATCGAGCCCGATCACACGGTCCCACCGCTCTATCGCCTGCTGGTAGCGCCGTTGCCGGGCGAACGTCACGCCCGAGAAGAACAGGGCCGGCACGTGGTGGTGATCGTGCATCAGGATGCGCTCGAAGGATTCCAGCGCTTGCTGCGCCCGGCCGTCGTCGAGTAAGGCCTTACCGAGCACGAGCAGGGCATCGAGGGCGGCGGGGTCGGCCGTGAGCACGTCCGCGAGGAGGTGAATCGCCTTGCGCGGCGCCCCGGTCTTGCGGTGCAGCTCCGCCAGCGCCACGGCGGCCTCGAAGAACGTCGGGAGCTGGTCCAGTGCCGCTCGGTACGACGCCTCCGCCGCCGCCCAGTCCTCCCGCGCCTCGTGCACCTTGCCGAGTTCGAGGCGCACCTGCACCAGCCGCGGGTCGAGCTCCAGCGCGCCCTCATAGGCGGCACGGGCCGTCGTCCAATTGCGCATCCCCGCCGCGATGGCCCCCTCAAGCTTGAGGAGATCGGCCCGCTGGGGAGCACGCCTTCGCGCCGCCTGCAGCGCCTCCATCGCGCCCGCCGGTTCGGCAGCGGCCAGGCGCGCCTCGGCGAGGGTCACCAGCACGTCCACGTCGTCGGGGTCAGCAGCCGCGAGGGCCGCTGCATCGTCGACCGCTTCCGCGCCGCGACCCAGGGCCAGCAGCTCCCGCAACTCGGCCAACCGCACGTCGGCGCGGTCGGGTGCGAGGTGGCGCGCCGCGCGGTAGCGCTCGAGTGCCTCGCCGTGTAAGCCGCGCTTCGCAAAGATCTCTCCCAGCAACACCTGCGCTTCCACCTGCCCCGCCCCGCGGCTCACTGCCCGGTTCACCTCGGCGGTGGCGAGCTCGAAGAGTCCCTTGTTGAGGTAGTCCCGCGCGAGCGCAAACGGCTCACCTCGCTTCGCCGCGGCGCGCTTGGGCGCCGGGCGCTCCAACTCGGCGAACAGGCTGTCGAGGGTGCCAGGCTCGAGCGCGAGGCTCTGGCTCGCGAGCTCCGCCGCCACGTCGGCCGAGATCTCCGGCACCACCGAGATGCCCACATCCTCGTACTGCAGGTCAATCGCGAGCCGGAACTTCTGGGGGACGTAATAGGGATCGAGGGTCTGCGCCCGCGTCACGGCCCGCAGGGCGCCGTCGAAGTCGCCGAGGCGCGACAGCGCGAAGCTCAGGTTGTAGTGCGCCTCCGCTGACTGCTGGTCGGCCTCCACGGCGCGGGAGAACGCGTTGCGGGCATCCTCGGCCCGATCGGTCTCGGTGAGCACCAGCCCCAGCCCGTTCCACGCGGCCGCCGAGGCGGGGTCCTTCTCGAGCACCCGGCGAAAGGCCTGCAGCGCAAGCTGGTAGCGCTTCAGGTTGTAGAGGAGGAGACCCAGGTTGAGCCTGGGGATCGCCAGGTCCGCGGCGTGCTGCAGCGCCTCCCCCAACATCTCCACCGCCTCCTCGGTCCGCCCCACCTGCGCGAGCGTGATGGCCAGGTTGTTGCGCGCCAGCGGGTAGTCCGGCGCGTGGTGCACCGCCCGCTGGTACGATCCCAGAGCATCCTCGAAGCGGCCGAGCTGGTGCAACACCACGCCTCGCTCGTTCCACAGCTTCGCGGAGTCCGCAGTCTCGGCCACCAGCTTGTCGTACAGCTCCAACGCCGCCGCGTGGTCGCCCCTGAGCAGGTGCACCTCGGCTATGGCCTCGAGCACGAGCTCGCGATCCTCTCCCCGCTCCAGCGCGAGCCGGTACTCCTTCAGCGCCTCGTTGTAGTACCCCTGCTGGCGAAAGGCCCGTCCCAGGGTGTAGTGCGCCCGCGTTTCGTCGACGTCCGGCTGCACGACGTAGGGCGCCGAGGGACGGTCTCGCTGCTCGGCGATAGACTCCAGGGTCAGGTTGGCCTGCGCACGGCCGAGGGTAGGGTTCAGCTCGATGGCCCGCTTGGTCGCGGCCCGCGCCTCCTCGTGGCGACCGAGATCACCGAGGATGAAGGCCATCTGGTAGTGAGCGTCGGCGTTCTCGGGGTTGAGCTGCGTGGCCATCTCGAGCGCCTCGAGGGCCTCCGTGTTGCGCCCCCGGTTGTACCGCACCTCTCCGAGGTATTGGTGAATGACGCTGCTCTCGGCATCCAGCGCGCAGGCCCGCTCCAGCCACTCGTCCGCCGACTCGAGCCTGCCGCGGCTCTTCTCGGCCAACCCGAGCTGGATCATGGCAGCCACGTTGTTGGGATCCCGCTGGATCAGCGCCTGGAACTCCTGCGCCGCGGCGTCATACTGCCCCAGCGAGGCGTGGGCCCGGGCCAGCTCCCAGCTCGCGCTGTAGTCGTCGGGGTCGCTACGCAGCCGCTCCCGCAGCTCCGCGATCCGCCGATCGTAGAACCCCGACTCGGTGTACGCGATCTCCAGGTTGCGCCGCGCAGTGTGCATCTTGGGGTCGAGCTCCAGCGCCCGCTGGAACTCGGCGATCGCGTCTTCGACCAGGCCTTTGCGGTGGTACAGGACGCCCAGGTTGTTGTGGGCGCCTGCGTCGGAGGGGTCGATCCGGCGGGCGAACGACCGGAGGACGTCGCGGTCCTTCTCCGGAAGAGCCCCAGGCGGCATCAGTTCAGGTGATGCGGACGGCGTCGAAGATGGACGTCAGCGAGGCGAGGTCCGGCAGCAGCAGGAAGTGGCCCCGCAAGGTTGTGTCCGCTTCCTCGAAGTGGAAGTTGGTCTCGACGCAGAATACCACGTCCTTTTCACGCCCGAAGCTCAGGTGCGTTGTGCTCAGCACCGCTCCCGAGAGGTCCACGGCGAGGCTGGGCACGGAGGGCAGCAGCATCATTCCCATGAAGTCCGAGAGGGCGTTCATGTACGCCCCGCCTAGAATGTTGCCCGCCTCCTTGAGGCTCGACTGCTCGAGGTCACCGAACTCCGCGGTGGTCCCCGGATCACGGCGCAGCAAGAGGTCGCACAGGAGCTTGGCATTCGACGCGGGCACCACGAGGAGCATGCGCCCCGTCAGGTCGCCCAGCATGTGCATCAGTACCGCAGCGACCACCTCATCGGAGTCGCCAAGGAGGCCAGGCACCTGTTCGAGGCGCTCCACGTGGATCTGCGGCACGCTGATCATGATGCGGCGGTCGGTGAGCTGGGAGAGCGCCGTCGCCGCGTGCCCCGCGCCGATGTTGGCAACCTCTTTGAGAGCATCCAGCTGCAGTTCCTTGAGGTCTCGCAGGTCTACCATGCTCGCTCCTAGACGAAACCACCCGCATCCAGAATGAGGACCGGGCGCCCCTCTCCGAGAACGGTTGCGCCGCTGAAGATGGGCAGCATGCCCCGCGGCGGGGTGAAGGTCTTGACGACGATCTCCTGCTGGCCGAGGAGTTGATCTACGACGAGCCCGGAGCGCCGCTCTCCAATCTGCAGCACGATCACGGGGCTCCGGGCCGGCCCGTCGCCCACGATGTCCAGCATGCGCCGCAGGTACACCAGCGGCACCACGCCCTCTCGCAAGGTCATGGCGTCGCTCTCGTCGACGCGCGTGACGTCCACCGTACCGAGGTCCAAGGTCTCCGCCACGTGCGTGATGGGGAGCGCGTAACGCTCCTCACCCACGCGTGCGATGAGGGCCCGGACGATTGCCAACGTGGTGGGGAGACGCAGCGTGAACGTGGTGCCCTCGCCGGCCGCGGTCTGCACCTCGACGCCTCCGCCGAGCGCGCGTGTAGCGTGCACTACCGCATCGACTCCCACACCGCGCCCGGACACGTCCGACACTTCCTCCGCGGTGCTCATGCCGGACCGCGACAACACACGGAGCAGCATCTCGTCGCTCAGGGTGTCCACCTCGGGCTCCACCAGCCCCAGCTCCCTCGCGCGCGCCAGGATCTTCTCGCGGTCGATGCCTCGCCCGTCGTCCCGCACCCGGATCGCCACCGCCGCACGCTCCCGCAGTGCGCTCAGCTCGATGACACCCTCGGGCGGCTTCCCCGCGGCCTTGCGCTCCTTGGGGCTCTCGATCCCGTGGTCCACCGCGTTGCGCAGCAGGTGCACCAGGGGATCGCCGATCTCGTCCAGTATGGCTCGGTCCAGCTCGATCTCCTTGCCCTCCACCCGAAACGCGATCTGCTTGCCGAGCCTGCGGGAGAGGTCTCGCACCAGGCGCGGGAACCGGTCGAACACCTGCCACACCGGGGTCATGCGGGCCTGGATGATCTCGCTCTGGAGATCGCCTGCGAGCTGGGAGAGCTTCGCGTTGACCTCCTCCAGGTCCGGGTCGGCCCGCTGCACGCTGAGCTCGGCCAGCGCCGCGCGGGTCGTCAGGAGCTCGCCGATCAGGTTCATGAGCGCGTCCAGCCGGCGCAGGTCCACCCGGATGTGCCGTGTGCGGCGCCCCACCGCCTCGAGCCCCGGCTGCTCGGCGTCCGCGGAGGCGAACTCCACCCGCTCCACATCGCCCGCGCTGCGAACCTCCTGCTCGACCAGGTCGGGGGCCGCCTCGGCCTCCAGCCGGAACGCGAAGCGCCCGTCGAAGTCGTCTGCCTCGAGCGCCGCACTGGGGGGCTCCACGGCGTGCACCCGGCCGAGCGTCTCCATGCGCTGCAAGATGATCATGGCCCGGGCACCCTTGAGGGGTGACTCGGGAGCCAGAGCCACGTGGACCAGTTGGCCGGCCCCTGCCGGCGCAGCCACTGCCGGGGCCGAAGGTCGGGCCCGCTTCGGGCGGCCTACGACCTTCTCGAACGCCGCCGCCGCGCCGTCGATGGCCTTCACGATGGCGGCGAGGTCCAACTCGGACTCGCGCCCGGCTACGGACGCCTCTATGGCCTGGTCGAGGGAGTCGGCGCTCTTGAAGAGGAGCTCGAGGGTCTCCTCGGACGCGGCGCGCTCGCCGCGCCGCAGGAGGTCGAGCAGGTTCTCGGTGCGGTGGGCCAGGTCGGCGACCTGGCCGTACCCCATGGTCGCGGCCATGCCCTTGATGGTGTGCATGGCCCGGAAGATCCCGGCAACGGGCTCACTCGCCTGCGGGTCCCGCTCCCACTCCAGCAGCAGCTGGTTGATGGTGCTGAGGTGTTCGCGACTTTCGGCGAGGAAGAGCTCCGCATACTGCGAGAGATCCATGCCTAGCCGAGCACCCGTTGCACCGCTTCCAGCACGCGGGACGGCTGGAACGGCTTGACGACGAAGTCCTTGGCACCCGCCTGGATCGCTTCGACGACGAGCGCCTGCTGTCCCATGGCGCTGCACATGAGGATGCGGGCTTCGGGATCGGCCTGAACGATCTCGCGCACCGCGTCGATCCCGCCCATGTCGGGCATCACGATGTCCATGGTGACCAGGTCGGGCTTCAGCTGCTTGTATTTCTCGACCGCCTGTGTGCCGGTCTCCGCCTCGCCCACCACCTCGTAGCCAGCCTGTGTCAGGATGTCGCTGATCATCGTCCGCATGAATATCGCGTCATCGCAGACAAGTACCGTGTGGCTCACACACCCTCCCTACACGCTGAGGATTGGGGTCAGCAATGCTTCGAGATCGAGAAGAACGAACGAATCGTCACCCCGCCGGCCCACCGCCCGAACCAGTCGGGGGTCCACGCCCGGCAGGTCACCGCGGTCAGAGAGGTCGTCGCCGGCGACGGTCACCAGGTCAATCACCTCATCGACGGTGAATCCGACGGTCTGCTCGCTCACGTCGAGCAGCACTATGGATCGGCCCCCGTCGCCCGTGCTGTGGCCTAGCGCACGACTCCCGTCCACCAACGGCACGAGTTGCCCCCGGACGTTGATGAGGCCAGCCACCGCCTCCTGCGCCCCGGGGACACGGGTAGCCTCCTGCCTGGGGAGGATCTCGCGGACGGCCTTCACCTCGGCCCCGCACAGCCGATCGGCTACCCGAAAGACCAGGATTCGAACGCCCGCCAAGTCGCGCATCTTATTTAAAGAAGCCAAGATAGTCCAACACGTTGGGCCGAGCAAGCAGACTCGAATCGGCTGCTGCTGCGGCCAGCGCGCGGCGTAGATCGTCGGGCCATTCGCTACGGAATGCCACTCGCTCGCCGCTCACCGGGTGGGTGAACCCGAGGGCCGCGGCGTGAAGCGCCTGACGCGGGGTGGCCTGCTGGACCGCCTGCGCCAGGGGCCGCTGTGACCCCGTGACCCGCCGGGCACCCCCCCGGGCGTACACCGGATCCCCCACGATCGGGTGGCCCACATGGGCCAGGTGCACCCGCACCTGGTGCGTGCGACCCGTGGCGAGCCGTACCCGCACCAAGTCGCAGGTCTCGAACCGGGCCACCGGCTCCACGCGGCTCCGGGCCGGTCGCCCGGTGGCCAGCACCGCCATCCGCTTGCGGTCGGTGGGGTGGCGCGCCACCGGGGCGTCGATATCCACCGGCTGGGGGATGTGACCCCACACGAGCGCGGCATAGGCCCGGTCCACGGTGCGGCGGCCCAGGGCGCGAGCCAGGGCTTTGTGCGCCGTCTCGGTCTTGGCCACTATGAGGAGGCCCGAAGTGTCCTTATCCAGCCGGTGGACGATGCCCGGCCGACCCTCCCCCCCGCCGCCCAGCTGGGTACCGCGCGCCACCAGGGCATTGAGCAGGGTGTCGTCCCAGTGGCCTGGCGCGGGGTGCACTACGAGCCCGGCCGGCTTGTCCAGCACCAGGAGCGCTTCGTCTTCGTGCACCACCGTGAGGGTGCGGTGGTACGGGGTCAGTGCCCGGGGCGGGGCCTCCTCCGGCAACTCCACGCGCACCGAATCCCCCCGGCCCAGCGTGCGCGAGGCTCGTGCGGGCTCGCCGTTGACGGTGACGCCGCCGGCGGCGATCAGCCGAGCGGCCTGGGTGCGGGAGAGAGAGAGTTGGTCGGCGAGAAAGCGGTCGAGGCGTTCCGTCGAGGCAGCGGCGACGTGGAAGGTGACCGCTGGAATCGGCTCACGCCTCGGCGGGGCCGGCGTGTTCGGCGGCGGGCTTGCCGCTCTGCCGCCCCTCCTGCCACAGCACGACGGCCAGCGTAATGGCGCCGCACGTCACTGCCATGTCGGCGACGTTGAACGTGGGCCAGTGGAACGCGCCGATCCACACATCGATGAAGTCCACCACGCCGCGCGGGCTCCGGACCCGGTCGAGGAGGTTGCCCAACGCACCGCCGCACACGAGCGCCAGGGCCGTGAGGCGGAACCACTGCGTGGGGCGCGTGTGACGCACCATCGATCCGAGCACTACGAGCGCCACCAACGCGAGCGCCATGAACACCCAGCGCGAGTGTTCGCCGACGTTGATGCCGAACGCCGCGCCGGGGTTGTAGACGAGTCGCAGGGTCAGCCAGTCACCGAGGATCGGGACCGGCGCGTGGGCGAGCATCACGACCGCGAGTTGCTTCGTGACGATGTCGAGAACCACGACCCCCAGCGCGACCCCCCAGAACCACGGGGACCTAAGCCCGTTTTCCATCTTCCTCTTTGGCCTTGCACTTGATGCACAGCCGCGCGTGCGGCAGGGCGTCGAGCCGCTCGAAGCCGATCTGGTCACCGCACTCGTGGCACACGCCGAACTTCTCGGGCGAGAAGTACAAGCGGCGCAGCGCCTCGTTCACGTGCCAGAGATAGCGTCCCTCCTTGGAGGCAAAGAGGAACTGTTTCTCCCGCTCCATGGCGTCCGTCCCTTGGTCCGCCATGTGGAACGAGTACGAGGAGAGGTCGCCGTCGGAGCTCTGGAGCGTGCCGCTGAATTGCTCGTCGTAATGACCGAGCTCCTTCATCACGCGGTTGCGCTCTTCGAGGAGTCGTTTCTCGAGATGCTGCAATTGCTTCTTGTTCATCCTTCGTCGTCCCTGCCGATCATGCCGGCGTCGAGCCGCTCAACTCTCCGCGTCGGCCCTCCTCAACGAGAGCACGGCGCGCCGGCCGTCAATGTCCACTGTTTCGCTTACGTCCGGTTTCTCCAGGTCCCGGGCCACCATCAGTTGGCGGGCCAGGGTCTCACCAGCAATGAAGCCGCGGTACGCGCCGGCCGCAGCCAGCACCTCGGCTGCGCCGGAAACGCTCAACGCGATCCGGGTATTGTAATCGTATCCGGCCTGTTTGCGTAGTCTCTGCGCCCGATTCACCACCTCACGGGCCAGCCCCTCTTGGCGCAGGTCCACGCTCAGCTCCGGATCGAGGGCCACCACGAGGGGGCCTTCGCTCTGCACGGGCCAGTCGGTCACGACCTCGCGCTCCACCACCACGTCCTCCGGACGGTACTCAAACGCACGGCCGTCTACTGTGACGGAGACCGCATCGCCCGCCTCCAGCCGCTGCAGCTGCTCTCGCGTGAGCTGCTGGGCCGCCTGGGCAGCGCGCGGCGTGTCCTTGCCGTACACCTTGCCCAGCGTCCGGAAGTTGGGCTTGGGCTTGAGGCGCACCAGCTCCGCGTCGGACGCCACCACGTCGACCTGCTTCACGTTCACCTCGCGAGCCAGCACCTCGAGAAAGGCGGCGAACGCCTCGCCCCTCAGGCCTTCCGGCACCGCCACCCGTAGCCGCGCCAAGGGCTGCCGCACCCGGAGCCCCGCTTGCTCCCGCGCCGCCCGGGCGAGGGACGCGAGCCGACGGATCGCCTCCATCTGGGCATCGAGGCTCGGGTCGTTGCGGCCGCCGGGGCCCGGAAACCGGGCCAGGTGCACGGATGATCCCGTGAGCCTGCGGTAGATCGCGTCGCTCGCAAAGGGGGCGGCCGGAGCGAGCAGGCGGGTCACCGTCACCAGCGCCTCGTACAGGGTCGCGAGCGCCGCGGGGTCGGCCGAGGCATCCGGCGCCCAGAAGCGGGAGCGGTTCACCCGCACATACCAATTGGACAGCTCGTGGTCGCAGAAATCCATGAGCGCGCGCACGCTGCCCGTCACGTCGTACGCCGCCGCCGCCTGGCCCACCTCCCCCGCCACCGCGTCGAGCCGGCTCACCAACCAGCGGTCCACCAGGGGGCGCTCGGCCACCGGGGGCGCCAGCTTGGGAGTCCAGTCCTCGGCATACAGGGCGAAGAAGCCGTAGGTGTTGCGGAGGCGGTTGAGGAAGCCCACCGAGACCTCGCGAATGGCCTCGAGGTCGAACCGCTTCGGTAGCCACACCTGGCTCGACGCCAGCAGGTAGAGCCGCACCGCGTCGGCGCCGAACTGGCGTATCGCATCCCACGGATCGATCACGTTGCCCAGGCGCTTGGACATCTTGCGCCCCTCCGCATCCAGCACTAGCCCGTTCACCACACAGTGGCGGTAGGCGGGGCCGTCGGACACGCCCGCCACGATGGCCAGCAGCGAATAGAACCAGCCGCGCGTCTGGTCGAGGCCTTCGCAGATGAAGTCCGCGGGAAAGTGCCGCTGGAACTCGTCCTCGCTCTCGAACGGGTAGTGCCACTGGGCGTACGGCATCGCGCCGGAGTCGAACCACGCGTCGATCACCTCCGGCACGCGCCGCATGGTGCCGTCACAGCCCCGGCTGGTACAGGCAAACGTGTACTCGTCGATGTACGGCTTGTGCGGATCGAAGCCCTCCGGGAGCGGCTTGCCCCAGTACCGTTGCAGCTCGTCGTACGAGCCGACCACCACCCGGTGCTCCGCATCGCGCTCGCAGCTCCACACGGGGAGCGGCGTGCCCCAGTAGCGGTCCCGCGACAGCGCCCAGTCGACGTTGTTCTCGAGCCACTCGCCGAAACGCCCCTCCCCAACCTCGGGAGGATGCCAGGCGACCTCGTGGTTGATGGTGATCATGCGCTCCCGGTACGCCGTGGTGCGCACGAACCACGACTCCCGGGCATAGTAGATGAGAGGCGAATCACAGCGCCAGCAGAAGGGATAGCTGTGCTCGTAGCCCTCCGGCTGGTAGCGACCGAACACTTTACCCTCCCGCACCAGGCGGTCGGCAATGAGCGGATTGGCCTCGAAGACCGTCTTTCCGTTGATCTCGTCCCATGCGGTGCCGATGAAGCGCCCCTCGGAGTCCACCGGATTCACGAACGGAAGCCCCTCCCGCTGTCCGGCAGCGTAGTCGTCGGCGCCGAAGGCCGGGGCCAGGTGCACGAGCCCCGTCCCCTCCTCGTTCGTCACGAAGTCGCCGGGCACGACGCGGAAACCCTGGTCACCGCCCACCGTCACCGCATCGAGCAGTTGCTCGTAGCGCTGTCCCACCAGGTCGCGTCCCCTGAACTCAGCGACGCGCGGGAACTCCGCCAATGGCTTCCCGCCGGCCGTGCCCGGGACCACGGCGGTCTCCGCTATGACCTTCTCAGCGATGATGCGGCGGCCGTCCACCTCGTGCTCGACGTAGCGGAAGTCGGGGTGCACTGCGACGCCCACGTTCGAGGGAAGCGTCCAGGGCGTGGTGGTCCACACCAAGAGGTAGCGCTCCTCGTCTCCGACGAGCCGGAACAGCACGAAGATGGACGGGCTGCGGTGCGTCTCGTACCCCTGTGCCAGCTCGTGGCTGGACAGCGCCGTACCGCAGCGCGGGCAGTAGGGCAACACCTTGTGGCCGCGGTACAGCAGGTCCCGCTCGTGCAGCTGTTTCAGCAGCCACCAGACGCTCTCGATGTACTCGTTGGTGTAGGTGATGTACGGCCGCGAGTAGTCAAGCCAGTAGCCGATCCGTTCGGAGAGCGACTCCCATTCGGACTTGTACCGGAATACGCTCTCCTTGGAGCGGCTGTTGAACTCGGCGATCCCGAACCGCTCGATGTCGGCCTTGCCACTGATGTTGAGCGCCTTCTCCACCTCGATCTCCACCGGGAGACCGTGCGTATCCCATCCGGCGATCCGTGTGACCGATCGCCCCAGCATCGTGTGGTAGCGGCAGACCATGTCCTTGATCGTCCGCGCGAACATGTGGTGCACGCCGGGCCGGCCGTTGGCTGTCGGCGGCCCCTCGTAGAACACGTAGGGCTCGCCGTCGCGGGTCGCCTCGAGCGTGCGATGGAAGAGATCCTCCTCGCGCCACTGCTCGAGCACTGCGCGCTCGAACGCGTCGGCCGTGCCGTTGCCGAGCGGCTCGTACGGCATCAGGACAGGCGCTCCAGCACGCCGGTGACGAGCCTGGTCAGGTTCGGCTCCGCCGCCGCTGCAGTGGCGATGATCGTCGGAATGTCGGCCGGCTGGAGCGCGTCGGGCAGACACTGATCGGTGATGATCGAGATCCCCAGCACCCGCATGCCGCCGTGGACGGCCACGAGCACCTCGGGCACCGTGGACATGCCCACCACGTCGGCGCCGATGGCGCGCAGGAAGCGGTATTCGGCCGGCGTTTCCAGGTTCGGGCCCGGTACGGCCACGTACACCCCTTCCCGCAGGACGAGTTTGAGATCGCGGGCCACATCGCGGGCGAGCTGCCGCAACCCTCCGTCGTACGGCTGTGACATGTCGGGGAACCGCGGGCCCAGCGCGTCGTCGTTCGGGCCGATCAGCGGGTTGTCGGCCAGCAGGTTGATGTGATCGGCTATGAGCACCAGATCGCCCGGGCCCCACAGGGGGTGCATGCCGCCGCAGGCGTTCGACACCATCATGGTCTGCGCCCCGAGCGCCCGCATCACGCGCACGGGCAAGGTGATCTGCCGCATCGTGTAGCCCTCATAGCAGTGGAACCGCCCCTGCATGGCCACGACGCTCTGCCCACCGAGGGTGCCGAACAGCAGCTTCCCGGCATGGAACTCCAGGGTCGAGAGCGGAAAGCCGGGAATCGACTCATAGCCGATCTCGGCCTCCAGCGAGATCTCCGCCGCGAGGCCTCCCAAGCCTGTGCCCAGGATCAGCGCGACGTCGGGCGTGAACGACGTCGTCTGCCGCACGATGGTAACGGCCTGGTCGATCTCCTCCCGCAGGGTGCCGCTGGTCATGACGCCCCGGGCGGCGTGCCGTCGCGCTCGTGCTCGGCCAGCGCGTCGACCTCGGCCAGCTGGCGCCACAGCAGCTGGCGCAGCGCCGTCAGGTAGGCGCTGAACTGCCGTTGCGCTTCCTCAACGTCGCGGCGGGTCTGCGCCTCGGCCGCGCGGGCTTCGGCCAGGATCTCCTCCGCCTTCACCTGCGCATCGCGCATCGCGGCCTCCGAGTCGCGCTTCGCCGCCTGCTCGGTGTCGGCGCGCACCTGCTGCGCCATCACGATCGCGTCGTTGAGCGCCTTCTCCCGCTCGCGGTAGGACTTGAGCTGCTCGCGGAGGTTCTGGAGTCGCTCTTCCAGCGTGGCGCGCTCCCGCAGGAGCCGCTCGAGTTCCTCGGCTATGCGGGCGCGGAAATCCTCCACGCCCGACACCTCGTAGCCGAAGGCGGAGCGGCGGAACTCTTGAGTCCGCACGTCCACCGGTGTCAGTCGGAATCCTTCATCATTCATCAGGGCCGCTCCCCGAACAGGACGGTGCCCAACCGCAGTATGGTCGCTCCTTCGGCGACGGCCGCGCGGTAATCTCCCGACATCCCCATCGAGAGCTCCGGGAGCTCGACTCCCGAGCGCTCGAGTCGGTCGCGCAGCTCGCGCAGATCGCCGAAAACCCGGTGATGCACCCGCTCGTCGTCCACGAACGGGGCCATCGTCATCAGACCCTTCAGCGCGAGGGCCGGCAGCGCCGCAACCCGCCGGGCGACCCGCTCGGCGTCCTCCGGCGCACACCCGCTCTTCTGGTCCTCCCCCGCCACGTTCACCTGCAGCAGCACGTCGAGGACGCTGCCGTCACCGAGCTTCCCGACGGCCATCGCCAGCGCCTCCGCCACGCGCACCGAGTCCACCGAGTGCACCATCGCGAAGCGTCCTGCGACGTACTTCGCCTTGTTCGTCTGCAGGTGACCGACGAGGTGCCACCGGACCGGCAGCTCGGCCAGCTCCTCCAGCTTCCGCAGTGCCTCCTGGACTCGGTTCTCACCGAGGTCGGTGAGGCCGGCCGCGTGAGCGGCCCGTGCGGCCGCCGGCGCGTGGCCCTTGGTCACCGCGACGATGGCCACCTCCCCTGCCAGTCCCTCCCGCGCCTGGATGCGAGCGACTTCCTCCCGGACGCGGGCGAGGTTGTCGGGGAGGGCGCCAAAACTCATAACCGTTGAAATTAGTGGGGCTTGCGCGCCCTGAAAAGCCGCCGGTTTCCGCGGAACGAGACGCCTACTGACCCACGGCGCTGTCCGCCACGGCCGTCGTGTCGAAGATCGCCTCCCCCGCCTCTAGCAGCCGCGCGATCTCGGGAATCGGCTGCAGCCACAGGGCCCGGTGCAGGTTCGCGGCGCTCCGTTCCCGATCGCCGCGTATCTCGTACGACTGCGCCAGGGTGTAGAACGGGTAGCTCAGATTGACCGCGATGTTGCGGTTCGTGGGATCGAGATCCAGGGTGTCGCCGCGGAACACGTCCGCGTAGCGGTAGATCTCCCAAGCCAGAGAGTCGGTGCGCGGCACGTCGACCGGTAAGCCGAACAGCCCCGGTGTGAGGCGCGTCGTGTCGGGCCATCCCACGGCGTGCAGCTTGAACACCAGCCCCTCCTGCGTCAGGTACTCCGCCACCAGGCCCCAGTTGTCCCCCCCCGATGTGAGTGAGAAGTAGATGGGCCGCTGCGTCCAGTTCTCCTGGATCAGCCGCAGCACGACCATGCTGTGCACGTAGAGCGGCGTATTCTCTGGGAACGTGAGCGACAGCTCCCCCGCCCGGAACGTGAGGGCCCTGTCGAGAAGCGTGGCGCTGAGCCGCTCGATGTCGGGGTCGCCCAGCGAGTGCACCGGGCCCGGCGGCGTGGCGGGCGCGAGGTCGGCGAACCACGGTGCCTGCTCCGGGTCGAACGGTCGCACCGGGTTGTCCCGTAGCTGCTTGATGTACCAGTCGGTATTCGCCAGGGAGAGGTTGACCACCGTGACGTCCTGCCGGATTTCCTCCGCCTCTTGGAGATACCAGAGGGGGAAGGTGTCATTGTCGCCGTTGGTGAAGACGATGCCGAAGGGCTCGACCGACTGGAGCAGGTCGTAGGCGAAGTCGCGCGCCAGGCGGGCTTCGGGACCATGCGCGCGGCTCGCCGCGCGGAAGTTCAGGACGAACGGGAGCAGCGCAACGAGGAATACCGCCGCCGGCGCGAGGGTACGCAGGTCGCGCACGCCGCTCCGCGCTTCCCCGAGCCGCTGCCGCAGCTTCCAGAAGAGACCCGCCAGCGCGATTCCTACGAACACGCCCCATACCACGAACGAGACGATGAAGAAGTAGTCCCGCTCCCGCACCTCGTGCATGTCGACCCGCGGGTAGGTGTCCCACGCGAGGGAGAAGCCCGGCTTGAAGTTCATGTAGCCCACGAGCGCCGGGCCGGTGGTCAGGAACAGCAGCACCAACAGCCAGAAGACCGAGCGGTCGCGCTGGCGCAGCACGTTCGCGCCGTACACGCCCAGACCGATGAACACCAGCGTGATCGGCAGCCGCACCGCGGCGAACACGTAGTCGGTGGGGGCCAGGCCCATCGACCACTGCCAGTCGAAGTATTGCAGGTACGTCTGGGCCTGGCGCAGCATGAGCGGAATGCTCCGCACGGTATAGCAGCGTGGGATGCCGAACACCGCCTCGTCGGGCGGCACCGGACCGTCCACCAACCGCGGGAGACAACTCAGGAACGCGCCGATGCGCTCGACGACGCCGGTGCCCTCCCGAACGGTGTAGATCGGGTTGTCGATGGGCGAGCGGGGCGGGTACTGCTCGCGCCGGATCACGGCCCAGAGGCTCTCCCAAGTGGAGGGGTCGGCCTCGTTGATGAAGGGTCCCACCTGGGCGCGTAACAGCAAGAACAGGTACGTCGAGGCCCCGACCAGGGCGATCGCGAGCACGGTGGCGGCGAAGGGGAACGCGCCGGCCGACACCGCGTACGCCGCCGCTCCCAGGAATGCCAGCCCACCCAACACCAGTAAGCCCGTGCTTCCCAGCCCGATCCCGATGAGGAGCGCCCACACACCCACCACCACCGACCACTGGGCCCACTCGGTCTTGCGGTCGCGCTCCTCGGCCAGCGGCTCGGTCTTGAGCACATGCCACATGAACCCGATCAGCGCCGGGCCGACGAGCAGCGTGAGCAGGTGGTTCCCGACCGACAACGCTCCGAGGTACACGATGAGCAGCAGCACATGTGGCGCCCGCTCCCCGCCGCGGTGCCGCCGCCACAGCCAGGCAAGCCAGCAGATCGCCCCGATCCACGAGCCGGCGATCATGTAGACCTCGGTCTCGTTCGAGTTCTGCCACACGGTGAAGGCGTAGGCAGACAGAAGCGCTGCCGCTACACCGCCGCCGACGGTGAACAGCTTGTCGGTGTCCGGCCCCGCCTGGCCGCCGTCACGCACCTTCCACCCGCGCAGCGCCTGGGCCACGACCAGGAAGAACAGGGCCGCCGCCGCCGCACTGAACACGGCCGTCATCAGGTTGGTGCGGTAGGCGAACTCGCCGATGGGCACCACGGCGGCCCACACGTTGGCCATGAGCACGAAGAGCGGTGTGCCCGGCGGATGCGGGATTCCCAAGATCTTCGCGGTGGCGATGAACTCCCCCGCGTCCCAGAAGGTGACGGTGGGTGCGAGGGTCCAGACGTAGGTCGCCAACACGACCACGAAGACCACGAGAGCGGCGCGGTACGGGACCGGTGCAGTCTCGACCTGCTCGGATGCCATCGTATTGCTCAGCTCAGGTGGAACGCTCGTCTAGGCGGGTGAAGCGTCACTACGCGCGCCCGCCAGCGCAAGCCCCGCCTCGTCGGGCCCGGCCAGCGCGGTGCGGACCTGATCGGGGGTGATCCCGCGGCGCAGCATCCCGCGGAGCGCGATGGAGATCTTGGAGGTCTCCTCCGAGACCACGATGACCACGGCGTCGCTCTCCTCGGACAGGCCGAGGGCGGCGCGATGGCGCGTGCCCAACGACTTGTCGCTGACCGGGAACTGCGTCAGGGGCAGCACCGCCCCGGCACCGACGATCTGGTCGCCGCGCACCAGCACGGCTCCGTCGTGCAGCGGCGAGTACGGCGTGAAGATGGTGGTGAGGAGATCGGCCGAGACCGTCGCCCGCATGGGCGTCCCCGACTCGACGAACTCGTCCAGGGACACGTCCCGCTCCACCGCGATGATGGCGCCCGTCCCGTTGCGGGCCAGGCGGCCCGTCGCCTCGGCGATCTCGTCGGCTACGACGCGCTTGCTCGAGCTGGCCAGGAAGCCCACCAACCGGGAGCGCCCCAACCGGGCCAGCGCGTGCCGCAGCTCCGGCTGGAACACCACGATGGCAGCAAAGGCGCCGTAGGTGAACACCACGCCCAGCAGCGTGCTGATCATGTTGAGCTTGAGCACGAGGGCGACGAAGTAGATGACGAAGAGCGCCGTGATCCCAACCAGGATCTGCAGCGCGCGCGTTCCCGCCAGGAAGAGCAGCAGGCGGTAGATCACGTACGCCACGATCAGGATCTCGATGAGGTCGTACAGTCCCGGTACGAGGAACCGCAGCTGCTCAAACGACATCAGGCACTCCGTATGGCATGGGCGAGGGCGAGGGCTTCCCGCGCGCGCCCCACGCTGTGCACCCGGAACAGCGACGCGCCCGCCAGGTAGGCCGCGGCGCACACAGTGGCGGTGGCGGCGTCCCGCTCGGCGATCTCCCCGCCGGTGACCGCCCCGAGGAACCGTTTGCGCGACGGCCCCACCATCACCGGGTGCCCCAGGGCCGCCAGTGCGGGAAGGCCCCGCAGCACTTCATAGTTGTGCCCCGGCCGCTTGGCGAAGCCGAGCCCGGGATCGACCACGATCCGCTGCGGGCCGACGCCGCGGCCCACCGCGACCTCCACGGCCCGCTCTAGCTCGCGCACCACCTCGCCCACGACGCTGTCGTAGGTCGCGTGCTCGTAGCTGGCCAGCTCACTCACCGTGCCGCGAGAGTGCATCAGCACTAGGCCTGCGCCGTGCTCGGCGCACACATCGGCCACCTCGGGCTCGAGCCGCAGCCCCGACACGTCATTGATGGCCCACGCCCCGGCGGCGAGGGCACGGGCCGCGGTCTCGGCCTTCACGGTGTCCACGCTGAGCGGCACGCCCGGATGGCGCCGCACCAGCTCCCGCAGCACTGGCTCGAGGCGGCGCCACTCCTCCTCGGCCGACACAGGCTCCGGACGGCCGGGCCGGGTGGACTCGGCGCCCACGTCGAGCATGCTGGCTCCTTCGCGCACGAGCGCCGCCGCGTGCTCCAACGCCACCCCCGGATCGAGGAACCGTCCCCCGTCGCTGAACGAGTCGGGCGTGACGTTGAGGATCCCGACCACCACAGGTTGCTCGAGGGAAACACTGCCACGCCCCAGCGACCAGTCGACCGGGCGTTCCACGGCGCCGGACACGTACCGGCCCAGCGCCTCCGCAACATCCGGCGGCAGCGCTGAGTGGCCGGGCCGCACCAGCCCCGCCAGCCGCGCCGCTCCCGAGGCAAGGAGCACCCAGCCCTCACCCGTGAGGCATTCCACCCCACCCTGCCGGGCCGCGTGGGCGAGCGCCGCGCGGGACGCAGCGTCCACCCCGTCGAACACCAGGGCGACGGGGCGCAGGCCGCGCACGGCGGCCTCAGCGTGCACCGGGTCCACGCCCCGTCGCACTAGTGCCTCGCGCAGTCCGACGGGACTCTCGGAAACCAGCGGCTGGAGCGTCACGCTCCGGCTGGCTCGGCCGGGGGCGTGCCGAGGATTCCCTTGCCGGGAGTCTCGGCCTGGTCCTCGACCGCTCCCTTCTGTTCGATTGATGGAGGGGGCGTGGCCGCCACCGGCGCCACTGGGGGGAGGTCCTTCCCCTGCGCGACCAGATCCACTTCCTCGCGGTCCAGGGTCTCCCGCTCGAGCAGCGCCTCGGCCATGCGGTGCAGCGTCTCGAGGTCCCCTTCGAGAATGTCGCGCGCCCGCTGGTACGCTTCGTCGAGGATGCGTCTCACCTCGGCGTCCACCAACTGCGCGGTCTGCTCGGAGACCTCGCGGTGCTGGCTGATCTCGCGGCCCAGGAAGATCTGCTGCTCCCGGTCTCCCACCGCCACCGGGCCCACCGCATCGCTCATGCCGAACTGGGTCACCATGCGGCGTGCCATCTCGGTGGCCTGCTCGATGTCCTGCGCGGCGCCCGTGGTCACCTTGTCCGGTCCGAAGATGAGCTCCTCGGCGACCCGACCGCCGTACGCCATGGCGAGCCGACCGTGGATGTACTCCTTCGTGTAGTTGTGGCGGTCCTCCTCGGGCAGCGAGAACGTGATCCCCAGAGCCCGCCCCCGCGGCACAATGGTCACCTTGTGCACCGGGTCGAGGCCCGGCACCCGCACGCTGACCAGCGCGTGGCCCGCCTCGTGGTACGCCGTGAGCTTCCGCTCCTCGTCGGACAGGACCATGCTCTTGCGCTCGACGCCGAGCATCACCTTGTCCTTGGCGTCCTCGAAGTCGATCATCTGGACGCTCTGCTTGTTGCGCCGCGCCGCCAACAGCGCCGCCTCGTTCACGATGTTGGCGAGGTCGGCACCGGCAAGACCCGGCGTCGCACGCGAGGTCGTCTCCAGATCCACGTCGTCTGCCAGTGGGATCTTGCGGGCATGCACCTTGAGGATCTGCTCGCGGCCGCGCACGTCAGGCATGTCCACCACTATCTGGCGGTCGAACCGTCCCGGCCGCAGCAATGCAGGATCGAGCACGTCCGGCCGGTTGGTCGCTGCAATCAGGATCACGCCCTCGTTGGATTCGAACCCGTCCATCTCGACCAGGAGCTGGTTCAGGGTCTGCTCCCGCTCGTCGTGGCCGCCGCCCAGACCGGCTCCCCGGTGCCGGCCCACGGCATCGATCTCGTCGATGAAGATGAGGCAGGGCGCGTGGGTCTTGCCCTGCTCGAACAGGTCGCGCACGCGGGACGCGCCCACGCCGACGAACATCTCGACGAAGTCGGAGCCCGACATGGAGAAGAAGGGCCGGGCGGCCTCGCCGGCTACGGCGCGGGCCAGGAGCGTCTTCCCGGTTCCCGGCGGCCCGACCAGGAGCACACCCTTCGGAAGGCGTCCGCCCAGCCGCTGGAACCGCTGCGGGTCGCGCAGGAACTCGATGATCTCCTCGAGCTCGACCTTCGCCTCGTCGCATCCGGCCACGTCTTGGAAGGTGACCTTCGGCGTGTCACCACTCAGCAGCTTGGCCTTCGACTTGCCGAAGGAGAACGCCCGGTTACCGCCCTGCTGAATCTGACGGAAGAAGAAGACCCAGAGGGCGATCAGAATGACCCACGGGAGGAGCTGGAAGAACACCGCTCCGAACGACGGCTTCGGCTCCTTGGCCGAGATGGGGACGCCCTGTTCCTCCAGCCGCTCGAGGAACAGCTCCGAATCCTGAATCGGGAGCACCGCGCTGAACCGCTCCACCTGGCGGTTGCCCACCGTGATGGGACGCTTGAACTCCCCTTCGACGAACTTGCCGCTGGTGATCTCGACGCTCGCGACGTTGTCCTCGTCGAGGTAGCTCCTGAACTGGGTGTAGGTGATCTCCTCCACCGCATCCCGGTTCGCGTCGATCATGTGATAGAACGCGATCGGGATGAGGATGATGAGCAGCCAGAACACGAGGTTCCGGCTCAGGCCACCCCAGGTGAACTGTTTGTTCGGCGGTGTGCGATCAGCCATCGACTTCCTGCATGATTCCGATGAACGGCAAGTGCCGGTACCTCTCTGCGTAATCGAGCCCGTAGCCGACCAAGAAGTCGGCGGGCGCGTCGAACCCCACGAACCTCGGCTCCAGCTGCAGATCCGCCGCCAGGTGCTTGTGCAGCAGCGTGCAGATATCGAGGCTCAGCGGATCCCGCGTGCGGAGCAGCCGCACGAGCCGGTTGAGTGTCGCTCCCGAGTCAACAATGTCCTCGATCAGGAGCACGTGCTTGCCCTCGAACACGGCCTGAGGATCGTACAACAAGCGCACATGCCCGCTGGATGAGACCCCTTTCCCGTACGACGCCGCAACGATGAACTCCAGCTGGTGCGCCCGGGCGATGCTGCGCACCAAGTCCGCCATGAACATGAAGCTGCCCTTGAGCGTGCCGAGGAGCAGCAGCTCACCCGAATCGTAATACTCCGTGACCTCCGCCCCGAGTTCCCTTACGCGTCCCGCGATCGTCTCAGGATCGTAGATAACGTCGATCTCGCGCCACTCAGTCGGCTTGCTCGCCTGCGGCTGCACGGGCCTCGATCCTCACCGCGGGCTCGCCGGGCCGCGGCACGGCGTCCCGCGAGCGGCAGATGCCGGGAATCCACAGCACCGCTTCGCGCCGGACCAGGACCGGATACGCGTCGCGCTCGCGAAACGGTACCCGCGCCTCCATGAGCAGGCGGCGTACCTTGCGCCGGCCCACGCCGCCGAGGGGCACCATCCGGTCCCCGCTCGCCACGCTCCGCACACTGCTCTCGCCGGCCGTGACCCAGGTGGTGAAGGAGCGGCGCAGCGGCGTGCCCGCCGTGTCCTGGCACCACCTCACTTCCCACTCGTTCCACTGCACTAGCCCCTCGGGCTCCCCGCCGCAGGCAACCGATACTCCGGCGACCGCTTCGCGGGCGAGCGGCGCGATGCGGACCCGCCCGAAGGAGAGCTCCGCCGTCCAACCCGAGCCCAGTTGCATTACCCGTCCACTGGAGCTCGAGCGCACGAAGCGCAGGAGCCGCACGGAGCGTCGCGGCCCCAGCACGCAGCCCACCTCCCGGGCGAGTGCGCGCAAGAGGGCCTCCGACAACGTGTTATCATACCGAGCCAGGGGTAGCCGAGCAACCTCGACCGCTCCCCGGGCGGCGCGAAACTCCAGCTCTGGCAGGCTCCGCAGCGCTGCGGCCCACGCGCGTCGCTCCGAGCCCGCGTGCCGCGCCACGTCGGCCAGACGCCGCTCCGCCACCGGCCCGAACCGCTCCCGCACCAGGGGAAGGAGCCGGTGCCGCACCCAAGACCGATCGTGCCGCTCATCGAGGTTGGCAGGATCGCTGTGCAGCGCCCTGCCGGTCGCCAGCTCCGCCTCCCGCTGGCCGAGCCAGGCCTCCAGCTCCCCGCGGCGAAACGGCAGCAGTGGCCGCACCAGTCCTTTGGCAGCGCGGGCGGGGATGCCGGCGAGGCCCGCGATCCCGGTGCCGCGCAGCAACCGGTAGAGCACCGTCTCCACCTGGTCGTCCGCGTGATGCGCGGTCACCAGGTAGCGGCAGTCGAGTTCCCGCTGCAGCTCGCGCAGCGCCCTGTACCGTGCCCGGCGCGCCTGCGTTTCGGAGGCGCCGGACCCGAGCTCGAGCCGCGCGACGCGACACGGCAGGCCGTAACGCTGCGCCAGCTGCTCCACCTGCTGGGCCACCGTCCCGCTCTCCGCGGCAATGCCGTGGTCCACGTGCGCCACGGCCAGCTCGAGCTTCAGCGCCGGCGCCACCACTGCGAACAGATCGAGCATGGCCACTGAGTCGGGCCCCCCACTCACTGCCAGGAGGGCACGGCCCGCCTCGGGAAACAGCCCAGTCTCGCGGAGGTGCCTGCGCAGTCGGTCGGCGAGGTCGGCCATCGCTGGTCAGTCCGCTTGCTGCCTCACGGCGCGCTTGCGCGCCTCCGCGAGGTAGCCGGGGCGCAGCTCCAACAGGTTGGAGAGCTTGCGCATCAGGTAGCTCTCGTGCTTCGCCAACTCGCCGTCTGCGTAGACCAGCCGCCACATAACCTCCGCCAGCACCAGGCGCTGGCCCTCGTCGTAGTTGGCGGTAATGAGCGAGGTGAATTGGTAGAGGTCCGTCGCCCGCTGGCGTTCCTGGTCCGCCAGGGTGATCAGCTCGCGGGCCTGCTCCGGCGGCAGGGCGAAGTGGCGGGTCAACGCCTCCTCGATGTGGAGTCGCTCGTCCTCGGAGAACTCCTTGTCGGCGTGGGCCAGCTCGAGGAGCAACGCGCACGCCGCGAGCTTCACCCGCTCCTGCTCCGCGGCGGGCGCCTCCGATCCCGGGGCTGCTCCCGCATCCGGCGCGAGGTGGTTCCCGAAGAACCGCTTGATGGATTCGAGCATGCTCGCCTCTCCCCTATACCATAATAGGAGCGTGTGGTGCGGCGCACCGTACACCGCCTGCTCGGGGAGCGGCACGCGCCGGCCTGAGAGAACAGAGAAAAGGGCCTACCCGGACGGGTAGACCCAACGCCGACACCCCTCGGGTCGCATTGGGGTTACCGCATTAAACCCGAGCGCTGGTATCAGAGTTCCACACCGACCGGGCACCGTGCGGGCGGCACCCGGTCGGCCAACTCCCGGTGTGGGCCGCGCTACGCGGTGAAGGACTCGCCCTTGGGACGGCCCTTGGCGAAGAAGTTGTAGAGCCAGGCGACGATCGCCCCACAGACCGCGCCGTCCACCACTGCATACAGCGTCACCACGATCAGCCCGCCGAACCCGGCGGGACCCCTGTACCCTGGGTACACCGAGGCCCCGAGCTCCAGAAACGCCACGCCATAGGCCGGGAAGATCAGGTTCAGCAGACCCACGAGAAAGAAGGACCCGCCGACGACGATGGCCCCCATGATGGTCAGCGCCTTGATGTTGAGCAGCATGTTTTCCCTCCCTGTCGCGTCAGGATGCCCGACACTCGCCTACCTGTCTCAATTAACGGGCCAATAGTGGCACGATGGACGCCGTCGCGAAAGCATGAGCAAGAAGAAGCGCCCGGCCGAAGCCGGGCGCTGCGGGGCTGCCATACGGCAGCCCCGCTACCTCACCACCACCTCCTCCCCATCCTCCTCGGGGAATGGCCACTCGAACCCCTCCTCGGGGTCGAAGTCGCGACCCTCCACCTTGTGGATGGCCTCCAACTCCTGCTGCGTTCCCTGCAGATAGACGCGCCGCCGATGCACGGCGCATCTCGCCTCCCGCATGGCCACTCCTGGGCAGTCACGCGGCGGCAATGTAGCGAGGTTGGAGTGAAGAAACCGTGAAAAAAACCCACCTTTCTGCCAGCAGAACGGTCGGGATACTGCCTCGTTCGCGGCCACGAAAAAGCCTGCGGCCCCCGTGGGCACCGCCGGCCTGCCACGGTCTCGCACGTCGCCGAGGCCCTAGCCGCTTCCCGGTCCCGCTCCCACCGCTGTCGTCCCGGCGCCGACGTGCGCGCTGTTCTTCGGGGCCGTGCGCACGAACCCCCCGAAGTGGAGGCACTCCTCCAGGCGACACGACCACGCGAGCCCGTTGTTCCACACCGTCATGTCGGGACACCCGTCGCACATGTTCTGCCGCCCGTCGGCCAGGATGTCGATCGGCTGAATGACCATGATCGACTGCTGGTGCAGCCGGCGGAACAGCAGCCGGGGATCGGTCGCCGCTTTGGCGAGGGTCCGGCGCAGCCCCCTGTCGAGCGGCGAGAGCGCCAGCATCGACCTGCCCCGCCGCAGCACCCTGGGATGGGCGTAGGCCAGGTAGCGTCCCGTGCGCCAGTGGTGCAGGGTCTGCGTGAGCTCGGCCATCTTGGGGCCCTGGTAGCCGTAGATCCGTTGCTTGGTGCCCAGGCGGATCGTGAGCAGCCACTTGAAGGAGTCCGGCTTCTCGGTCCCGTTGAGGTAGGCGCACGGCGCGAAGTCGGGGATGCGTTCGCGGATCTTGGCCACGACCTCGGGCGTCGAGATGTCAGCCCTACGCTGTGACATCGGAGCGGCGTACACCAGCGGCTCCATGTCGAGCTTACGCCCCCCCGCGTAGTAGTCGAACTGGCCCTCCAGCACCGCTTCCCGATAGCAGATGAACACCACCACGTGCACGATGTCGATGTGCTTTTGGGCCCAGTCGACCACGTCGGGCACGGCGTCCAGAGTGTCCTCAAATACGGTAGAGTTGAACGCGCAGGAGAGCCCGCCCACCCGCGCCACCATCTCGGCGTAGTACAGCCGCAGCTCGTTGTGCTCCTGCTCCGTCTTCCCCTTCCACTTGGGTCGGCCCTGCTTGCTGTCGATGTGGAAGGTGAAGCCCCACAGGCCGGCCCGCTTGAAATCCCGCACCAGCGACTCATCGAGCGCCAGGCCGTTGGTGTTGAGAATCGGCTTCCAGCCCCGGTCGGCTACCATGCGCACGATGTCGACGATCCGCGGATGGGTCAGTGGGTCGCCCCCGGCGATCGAGATCCCGTCAGCCTCACGGAACCGCGCGAACACGTCCAGGTCCGCCGCCACTTCGTCCAGCGACTTGTGCTCGTTCACGTTCGCCCGGTAGCAACCCTCGCAGGCGAGGTTGCACTTCATGGTGGGCTCGAGCCAGGCGATGGCGTTGTCGGGGAGGCTCCAGGGGAGTCGATACAGCTCCCGGTGCTTGAGCACTTCGTTCATCGTTGCCTCTGGCGGCCTGCGTCGTCTGCCTTGCACGTTAAAGTGGGGCTAGATAACGCGCCGTTCCTGAAGAGAGAGTGAATCCGCCTTGAAGACCGCGGCTCGGTGCGGACCTCGAACGACGGGCCACTCTCCGGCTACTAGCTCCCGCCCCTAGGCGAGCTGCTCGAAGAAGTCGTTCCCCTTGTCGTCGATCAGGATAAACGCGGGGAAGTCCTGCACCTCGATCCGATAGATCGCCTCCATGCCGAGCTCGGGATACTCCAACAGCTCGACCTTCTTGATGTGCTCCTGCGCCAGCACGGCGGCCGGCCCGCCGATAGAGCCGAGGTAGAACCCGCCGTGCTCCTGACAGGCTTCCTTCACCTGCCGGCTGCGGTTCCCCTTGGCGATCATCACCATCGAGCCACCCCGGGACTGGAACAGGTCCACGTAGGAGTCCATGCGACCCGCCGTGGTCGGCCCGAACGATCCGGACGCCATCCCCTCCGGTGTCTTCGCCGGCCCTGCGTAGTAGACCGGATGATCCTTGAGGTACTGCGGCATCTCCTCGCCAGCCTCGAGCCGCTCCTTGATCTTAGCGTGCGCGATGTCCCGCGCCACGATCATGGTGCCGCTGAGCGAGAGTCGCGTCTTGACCGGGTGCTTGGCCAGCTCGGCCAGGATCTCCCGCATCGGCCGGTCCAGATCGATCTGCACGACGCCGCGCTCGTCCGGTTTGCGGTAGCGCTCGGGGATGAAGCGGCCCGGGTCACGCTCCAGCTCCTCCAGCCAGATCCCGTCGCGGTCAATCCTCGCCTTGACATTGCGGTGCGCCGAGCACGAAACGCCCATGCCGACCGGGCACGAGGCCCCGTGCCGCGGCAGCCGCACGACTCGGACGTCCAGGGCGAAGTACTTGCCGCCGAACTGCGCGCCGATCCCCGTGTGCTGCGCGGCCGCCAGGAGCTTCCGCTCCAACTCGATGTCCCGGAAGGCCTGTCCCCCCTCGCTCCCCTCCACCGGGAGCCCGTCCAGGTACCCCGTGGTAGCCAGCTTGAGGGTCTTGAGCGTCGCCTCGGCCGAGGTGCCGCCGATCACGAACGCCAGGTGGTACGGCGGGCAGGCTGCCGTCCCCAGCGTCTTCATCTTCTCGGTGAGGAACGCCTCCAGTTTCTCGGGATGGAGCAGTGCCTTGGTCTCCTGGAACAGGTAGGTCTTGTTCGCCGATCCCCCACCTTTCGCCACGAAGAGGAACCGGTACTCCATGCCATCGACGGCGTGGATGTCGATCTGCGCGGGGAGGTTGTTGCCGGAGTTCTTCTCCTCGTAGACCGTGAGCGGAACGGTCTGCGAGTACCGCAGGTTCTCCTTGTCGTACGTTTCGTATACGCCGCGGGTCAGGAACTCCTCGTCGCGCGCGCCAGTCCAGACCCGCTGCCCCTTCTTGGCATAGACGATGGCCGTGCCCGTATCCTGGCAGAAGGGGAGCACGAAGCCGGATGCCACCTCAGCATTCCGCAGCATGGCCAGGGCCACCCCGCGGTCGTTCTCGCTCGCCTCTGGGTCTTCGAGGATCGCTGCGACCTGCTCCAGGTGGGCGGGCCGCAGCAGGAACGACGCGTCGCGCATTGCCTCACGCGCGAGAACCGCAAGAGCCTCCGGATCGACCTTGAGGACGTCCTGATCTGCGAACTTGGCGACGGAGACGTAGTCCGTGGTGATCAGCCGGTACGTCGTCTCGTCGGGCGCGACCGGATAGGGGTCCTGATAGGCGGGCACTGCCATCGTTCCACTCCTCCTCCCTCTGTGCGTCACCCCCTGCGTGACGCAGGACGGTCGTGTCGCCGCCCTGCGTCGCTTCCTACCGTCGGGTACAAGTCTCGCACATCGGCACAGGAGAATCCAATGACGGGCCCCGCCCGGTGACTAGCGGGCTACTGCTCTCCGATCATCTCCGCAAATCCGACCACGGTGCCGCACGGAGCGCGCACGAAGATCTCCCGCGCCCCGTAGAACGTGGTGCGCTCAGGCACCACCACCTCCACCCCGTCGAGCTTGGGAAGGATCTCGTCCAGGCTGTCGACCTCGATGAACAGCGCTCCCGAGCGCGCGAACGGCCCTTCTGCGAGCACCGGGATGTCGGCGGCCACGCTCGCCCGGCTCTGGTACATGACCTCGACGTTGCCGCGCACGACCGCGGCGAACCCGAGGCGATCACCGTGGGGAACCTCGATCGTCCGGGCGAAGCCGAGGCGGCCGACCCAGAAATCGAGGCACGGCTCGATCTGCTCGACGAAGATGACGGGGGAGAGCTTCTTCATGAGGCCGTCCTGTTGCCCCGCGTTGCCCGCCGCGCTGAGCACGACGGGAATCGCGAGCAGGAGGATAAGTAAGTATGTACGCATGCAACCGAAGATACACCGAAGCTGCCGAGGTGCAACAGCTCGTTCCCCGGGACCGTGTACAACACTGAAAGCGCCGGGAGGCGGCGCTCCCGGCGCTTCGACGGCCCGCCCCGGCGCCGACGCGGCTACTCCTCCGTGTAGCGCGGGTCCTCTCGCGCGAGGCGCACCAGTTGCGTGAGCCAGTCGGTGATCTGCGTGGCTGCGGCGCTCTCCGATTTGAACTCCAGGGGCATGTCGGAGCGCTCGGGCAGGTCCCACTCTGTGACGCTGCCGCCCTCCACGCACTTGAGCTTCGTCTGCACCTTCCCGCGGGAGCCGATCATCAGCACCGTGTGGCCGCCCCGCTGGTGGGACTGGACGTCCTCCAACTCGATGTTGTCGACGTCGGTCTGATAGATGTTCGAGACCTCACGCTTCGCGTCGGTCTTGGCCACCGCGATCACGAGCGTGCCGCCGCGGCGCAGGCTCACCTGCGAGACGGTGTGCTTCCCATCTTGATCGATGTAGGCGTTGTCTCGCAGCACCTGATTGAGTTCACGCAGCGTCTCATCAACGGTGCGCTCCTGTGCGAGCCCGCTGCCCGCCCACGAAACAGCGAGCACAGCACCGAGCGCCACTTCTCGCACGGCAATGTTCATTAGTTGTAGCCCTCACTTGGACGACCCGGTGGGAGGGGAGCGACGCGGGTTCGTCGGCCCCCGAAGGACGGAACGACGTAGCGGCGCGCCGTCGCCGTGGGGGGGAGGGACACGACGGCGCGGGTGCCGGGACGCATAGAGCCTCCTGCAAACGTCCCTCTGTGAAATAGGGGGTGGACTCACCTATTGGTCAAGAGAGACGCGCGCAGGGCTGCCGGAAGGATGCCGCTGGGAGGACGGCGACGCGGCGATGCCGAGGCCGCTGCCGTCCGACATCACGATCTACTGGTTCGGAGTCTTCTCCTCGGGCTCCAGCACGATCCCGATCAGCGGCATCTCGTTGGCGATCTGCACGTCGATCAGCATTTGCAGGTGCCGCTCGACCTGCACGAAGCGCGCGGCCACCACGGCGTCTACTGTCTCGGCGACCTGCTGGTAATACGTCTTGAGCAGCTCGTCGCGCCTCGCCTCGAACTGGAAGACGCCCTCGATGAGCTCGTTGGCGAGCTCGGGAGTCATCGACTCCTGGTTCTCGTAGTACCGCATCCCCAGCTCCTGACGCATCCGCCCGACCTCGTCGAACGCCGCCATGTACTGGTTGTAGATCGGCCAGAAGAGATCGGCCTGCTCATCGGTGAGCATCATGGCCTGCTGCATGATCTCGGTCTTCTGAACCGCCACCTCCGCGCGGATCGCCTCTAGGTAGGGGTCTTCCTGGGCACGGGCCGCGCCCGCCAGGAACGACATGACGGCAGCCGCTGCAACCACCCGGGTCACTACTCGTGTGGACATGCTGTCAGACCTCCTGACGCTGACGGTGAAGAGGCATACGAGGCCCGGCTGCGTGCCGGGTTACGGCTTATCGCACCACCTGCTTGAAAAGTCAAGCGAGGCGCCTCGCGGTCGGACTCCCGCCGACCGTGCTGCTGATCATGGCGTGGGTGGCCGACGGCCGGCTGTTGGTGCTCTTGCTGTGGGTGATGGCGCTGCCGCTGATGCGGTTGGCGGTTCGGGGGCTACTGCAACGCAGACCGTAGGCTGGCGCCGACGCGGAGCTGCGGCCAGTCCTCCGCCGTGGCGACCTGCTCCAACACCCCGAGCGTCAACTCCCCGACACGCAGCATGCCATCGAGATCGATGAGCCACACGTCATCCCAGGGGGTGTGATACTCGGGATGGAGCCCCGTCGTGAGGAAGACTGCGGGGCGCCCCGACACGTGGAAGCACACGTGGTCGCTGCCGCGGAGCCCCACATCGTCGTACAGCAGCGTGAGCGACGGCGTGTTGGCGAGATCGAGGACCGTCCGCCACGCAGGCACGGACGCGGCGCCGTTGACGATCACCTGGTCGTTCTGCATCCGCCCCACCATGTCCAGGTCTACCATGGCCGCGACCTGGCCGAGCAACACCACGGGGTTCTGGCAGAAGTGGATCGAGCCCAGCAACCCGGCCTCTTCCGCGCCGTACGCGTGGAACATGAACGAGCGCCGGTCCCGTCCGGCACCGACGCCCTGGACGTAGTAGTGGCTCATGAAGCGCGCCAGCTCGAGTAGCAGCGCCGTTCCAGAAGCATTGTCGTCGGCGCCATTGAACACCACGATCGAGTCGGGCGAGACCTGCGCCCATCCCAGATGATCGTAGTGCGCGCCGACGATCACCCACTCGTGCCCCAGCGCGCCCTCTCCCGGGAGCATGCCGATCACATTCTGCGACTCGAGCGAGTCGTCGAACGTGAAGACCTGGAGGTAGCCGCTCACGCCGGGCGTGAGGCCGTACTCGATGAACTCGTCGCGGATGTACTCGGCGGCCCGCCGCTCGTAGACCGATCCGGCGGAGCGACCGTAGATGCTGTCGTCCGCCAGGAACTCGAGATGCCCAACCAGGGCCGCCTCACTCAGCGGCTCGGTGGGCTCGGGCCCCACAGACTCACAGCCCGTGAGCGCCGCGACGCCGAGCCCGAGCACACAGGCTGCCAGCGGGCGCCACCTCATCGAGGAGCCGGTCATCGCATCACGCCTACCGCCACCCCGCTTCGTCGATCAAGTCCTTGAACGCCGCCTTGGCGCTGTCGGCTATGTCGCCACCCGCTTCCCGGGCGCGCTCGATTGCTTCTATCCCCAGCTCCTCCATCTCCTCGCGCGCCTGATCGATCGCCTCCCGCACCCGCTCGTCCTCGCGGCGGGCCCGTGCGAGGTACCCCACGGCGACCCCCACGACGAAGATGAGGAACAGGCGCAAGAGGCGCGCGAAGAACCCGTTGCGTTTCTCCACAGTCATGACTCCCTGTCCCAGGAACGCCGTCCCGACCCCATGGCCCCCTCACCCTCGGGAAGATAGCGTACCCGCCCACCAAGCGACGGGCGCCGACACGACGCCCGAGCTTGCGTCCCGCGGTAGACGTGCCGGGCTGCGCGTGTCGTCTAGTTGCGGCTGAGGGTGAACAGAACGGGATGGTGCGGCCCGCGAGTGAACTCCATGGCACCCCGCCCCTCGATCTTCGTCCGGCTCTCGATGGGTCCCTCGGCCACGATCGTGAGCTCCTGGCCGAACACCAGCGCCGGACCCCCGAACCACATGTTCCCGTTGTCGTCGTCGGACTGCCGCACGATCACTCCCATCAGCGTGGCCGCCGGCAGATCGAGGGTATCGCCGCACACGACCGCGCCACTCTCCACAGAACCGGTGAGCTCGAAGTCGATGAGGTCACCGGGCTGAGCGGGCACCTGGACGATGTCGAGCGTGAACTCGATGGTGCAGAAGGAAGAGGCCGCGGGAACGGTTTCGGCGACAAGGTGCCAGGTCCCGTTGAGGTCGGGCGCCTCGCCGGGGCCGAACGTCTCCGAGCATCCTGTCACTGCAACGAGCGCCAACAGCGTGACCGCTCGGTGCATGGGCCGCTCCCGTCGGAGGTCCGCAGCGTCTTTCTATGCTTCTATAGCGCCATGATGGCGGCCGAGATGATGCCACCAAACAGCATCAGCGCCACGGGCACGAGCCACCCCACTACGCACACCCCCACCGCGCGCCAAGTACTCCTGTAGTCGAGAGCCTGCCGGACCGCCACGACCATCGCCACGAGCATCCAGAGGTTGGCGATGGGAACGACCACCCAGCTGATCACGGGCACGATGCCGAGTACCCGGAGCACCCCCGGCGAGCTCGAGAAACCGATGGTGCGCAGCAACTGGCCCAGGTCGGCCTGGGTCTGTGGCTCCGGCAGCAGTTTCGTTCCGATGAAGTAGGTCAAGAAGGCCCAGATGAACCAGCCGATCAGCGCGAGAGCGCACCCGATGATGAGCCCGAGGAATCCGGCTCCCTCGCCAATGCCCGCCGCGACGCTGGAGAGCAGCACCACGCCCATCGCCTCACCCATGGCGGTGGGGTCGGCCTCTACCTCCTCGTATGTGCGGACGTCCAGCCTCGCCGCGCCAACCATGCGATCGATGAACGTGGCCACCGCAGGCCTCCTGGCCCCCCGGGCCGGCGAACGATTCGCCAATACTGTGGCCCGGCCACGGTTTGCGCCAGGGAGGGGCTCGGCGGGGCCGCGTCAGAAGGGCACAGAGGCGGCGACTGCGAGCCCGCCCTCGGGGCGTGGCACCATCGTGATGGTAGGGTGCTGCGCGCGGTTCTGGGAACGGTACACCGTCTTCCACTTCTTGAACGGCGAGGCGATGGCGGCGCCCAGCAGCGCGCCTACGGCGGCGCCCGCGACCGTTCCCACCACCACCTGGCCCGCGTCGTAGTCGTACCAGTCCGAGTCGTCCGTGGCTAGAATGACCACCCCGAGAAGCAGATTGAGCCCGCCGAAGACCGCTCCGCCGATGACGGCACCCTTGCCCGCGGCGCTGCCCTGCACCTGGATCTCGGTCACGTCCGCTAGGCTCATGGCATCGCGCCCCTCCTGGTTCGGCAGCCCGTAATAGAGCGTGCCCCCCTGGACCAACGTCGGGTCGCTCAGGGTGAACTGCCCTCGGGCGGTGCGGACGCGTATCTCCCGCTTATCGTTGATCCGATCCTGTAGCTCCGAGAACTCGCCGGCATCGAGCTCCACGGCTAACTGGCTCTGCCCCTCGCAGATTTGCGGCGCCACCAGGGCGATCAGGCAGATGAGCGTCGTGCGCCTCATGGGAACCTCCTGTGGACCCACGGGCACGCTCACGCGAGCACGTCAAGCGTTCGTCAAGGGCCGGGGGTGCCGTGCGGGGGCGATGCAGGCGACGGAGCGAGCATGTTCACCACTGCAACATTCCCGAGTGTTCGGGTCCCACTCGCCCCTGGTGATCCGAAACCGGACCGTCTACACTCTCGTTGAGCCAATAGCATGCATGGAACGACGAGCATCCTGATTCCGTGACAGCACCTCCAGCTAGCTCTGCTCCCGCGAGCCGCAGGACATCGCGGCGCCGCGTGCGCCGCTGGGTCCTCGCGTGGCTGGCGGTCGCCGCATGCGGTGCCTGGGTAGGAGCACCCACCGCGCACGCGCAACGACCGCGGGAGGTGGTGCTGATCTTCCCGCCGATCCCCGAGGATCGCGCCGCCGACTCCACCTACGTGCTGGAGCTGGCGGCCGAGGTGCGCCAAAGCCTCAGACGGTGGCGCCGCCATGCGGTGCGGATGATTCAGTTCTGCTTCGAGGCCGACTTCTGCGAGGAGCTCCCCACGGACCGCGAGGCCTTCTACTCCGCCCGGCTGCTCCGGGCAGACCTGTACGTCGTCGGCGAGTTCCGCCGAGCGTCGCCCGTCCCTCAGGTGGCGCTGCGGATCATGGAGACGGCCCGCCAGGGAGGCATCCCACACTTCACAACATCGTTCACGGTGGGGGCCGATACAGCACTAGCCGCAAAGGACTTCGCCAAGCTGGTCCGCGACGCCCTGAAGGACACGCTGCAGACCGCCATGCGCGCGTCGCGCTACGCGAGAGAGTGCTGGGACAACGTGCGCGAGCTCAAATACGAAGCGGCCCGGGAGCGTGCCGCACGGGCGTTCCGCGACTACCCCAACCACGCTTCCGCGGCCCGGTGTCTGTCGTACGTCTATCTGGCGCTGAAGAACTCCGATAGCCTCATAATCGCCCTGGAGCGGGCCGTGCTGGGCGACTCTACAATGGCAGATGCCTGGGAGGACCTCGGACTGGAGTACATGCGACGAGGCGACACGCTCCAGGCGGTCGACGCTCGCATCCGAGAGGTGCGAGCCGATCCCGACAACGCGCCCCGCCGCATGAAGATCGCGCGTCTGTTCGATACCATGAGGCAGTTCGACGCGGCGGTCACCATCGTGCGCGAGGGCGCGGAACGGGCCGGCGGCGACCTGGAGTTCCGTCACCTCCTGGCACGCATGTGCTTCGAGTACCGCATGTGGCCGTGTGCGCTGGATGCCCTATCGCAGCTGTACGAGCTCGACTCGGCCCTGGTGGGCGACACGACCTTCTATCTCCGGGTCATCTCGGTCGCGCAGTACCTATCCGACACTACGGCCGTCGACCGGTGGACTGGAGAGGCCGTAAGGCAGGTCCGCAGAGTGGCGGACGAGGCCTGGGAGCGGGCGGAACAGGCGCGGCGCGACGCGGAGCAGATCGACGAAGTGCTGCGATCGCTGCGCATGGCCCGCGCCGAGGTTCTGGCCAACCTCGGTCAGCGGGACTCGGCCCTCGGCATCTATCGCGACATCTCCGCCGACGACCCCGCGAACATCCGGGCTTTCATCGCCGCCGCGCAGCTCATCACCCAGGACCGTTTCCTGGTGCTCGACTCCACGGTGCCGCTCGACACCATGGTCCTCATCTCGGCCGATTCCCTGCTCACCGCCGCCGGGGAGCGCTCCCAGGACCCGCAGGTGCGGCAGAGCGTTGCCTTGATCTATCTGGAGGTGGGCACCCGCCTGGTCCAGCGACGCGTGGCACCGACCCTCGCGCTGGATTGGCTCGAGAAGGCGATGCGCTACGACCCGGACAGTACCCTGCAGCGGCGGGCCCGCGCGATGTCGGGCCTTGCCCTGTTCTTCCTCGTCGAGGACGCCGACGTGGAGGTCCGGGCCGGGGAGACCTGCGACCTCGTCGACCGGGAGGCGGCGCTCCTGGCCCGGGGACTCACCACCATGGACGCCATGGAGAGCGAGCTCCCGGAGCTCGCCGAGCAGATCGGCAACACCTTCGAGGCATACGGTCAGCTGATAACAGCCTATCGGCGCGCGCTGGACTGCGACCGCGCGCTCGAACGCTAGCGGCGTAGCCTGGGAGGCCCGCGGCGGCCCCCATCCACACGCAGGGCAGCACATTCCCCGTCTAGCACACCCGCTCGAACTCGGCACCAGGATTGCCCGCTCCTGCGACCTGGCCGGGTTGCTTGCGCCCCGGCAGGGTGTCAGCGAACGTTAGACAACAACGGGAGGACTATGATCGGACCTGAGTTCGGCCCCACTGCGAGGTTCGAGGCGCTGACCGACGACGCGGCGCAGCGCTGGCGTCGGCGCGTGCTTGCCAAGATCGACGCCTCCGAAGGCCTGCGGGCCCGGGTCAATGTGGACCCCTTCCTGCGTGAGGCGTACCTCGTGGTCACCGCCCGCAATGACGAAGAGGGCTATAACGTGGCCAAGCGGCTGCGCGGCCGATGGTTCCCGTTGCACGCGCTCAACGAGGACAACCAGAAGCGCGTTGCGTGGCTCAAGGACCTGCAGGAGACGACCGTCACCGATGCGCGGGATCGGAAGCTCAGCGGTGACCGGGTGAAGGACATCCTCGAGCAGCAGGCGTTCTGGCTCGCCGTGCTGCGCTGCCCCCTGACGCTCACGGACGACGCGGCCTGGAAGGAGGCGCGCAAGAGTTGGATCGCCGAGTGCCAGGAGGAAGTCCTCACCCTTGCCGACCCTGCCCCCATACCGACCCGCAAGCCGCGCCGCCCCCCCATTGAATTCAAGCCGATCTCGCGGGAGCGGTTCCTCACCGAGGCCCGCCTCCTCGCCATGGAGAGCCTGCACACGGCGCTGCTGTGCGAGCTGGTGAGCGGGCAGGTCACCGACGCCCAGAAGACGGTGCTGCGGCTGTTCTACGTGATCGGCCTCATGGAGGACCAGATCGCCGACCAGATGGGGATGGACCCCGAATCCGTCGGGCAGTTGAGGCGCCGCGCCTTGGGGGCCCTGCGCAAGGTGGCGGTGGGTTAGCCGAGAGGAGGGACCGGTCACGAGCGGCCGCGCCGGGCGAAGCCGATGCGCTTTCCCCTCGCGTGAGGACCCGGGATTCCAAAAAAATCCCGGGTCGTTTTGCGGCTGCCGGGGAATCCCGGCGCCGGCCACCCAACGAGCCCGTGGGGGACCGCACGCAGGCCGACACGGCGCCGAAGCGGACGACCATGTAGCTTTCTCCGGCTGCAGAAACGATCCCTGTCTCGAGGACACCGTAAGGCGGAAGATGGGTGGAACAATGATCAAAGAGCTCTACACTCCCCAGCAGTTCGAACTGCAAGAGCGCGCGCGAGAACTGGCCGACAAGGCCATGCGTCCTGTGGCGGCCAAGTACGACGTCGAACAGGCCTATCCCTGGGAGGTGCAGCAGGCCATCAAGGAGGCGGGACTCTCCGGTGTCTGGATCCCGGAGGAGTACGGCGGGATGGGCGGAGGCGTGCTCGACCTGTGCATCGTGGTGGAGGAATTCTCGCGGGCCTGCGGGGGCATGGGAGTCGGGTTCGCCGTCAACGCGCTGGGATCGTTCCCCATAATCGTCGGGGGCACGGACGATCAGAAGCAGCGTTGGCTACCCGGGATCGCAGCCGGTGAGAAGCTCATCGCCTTCGGGCTGTCCGAGGCGGAGGCCGGGTCGGACGCCGCCTCGATGAAGACGCGTGCCGAGAAGGACGGCGACCACTACCTGCTCAACGGCGAGAAGAAGTGGAACACCGGCGGCGCCGTGGCCTCGTACAACACCATCTTCGCCGTCACCAACCCCGATCGTGGGGCGCGCGGGATCTCGGGGTTCGTGGTCGAAGAGAAGACACCGGGCTACAGTGTGGGCAAGCACGAGGACAAGATGGGCATACGCTGCGTGCCCGTGGTGGAGATCCACCTGAAGAACTGTAAGGTGCCCGAGGCCAACCTGCTGGGTGGCCGCGAAGGCCAGGGCTTCAAGCACGCCATGATCACGCTCGACCGGGCGCGGCCCGGCGTCGCCGCCCAAGCCGTGGGGCTGGCGCAAGGCGCGCTCGATCTAGCGATGCAGTACACGCACGAGCGCCAGCAGTTCGGCCAATCGGTGAGCTCGTTCCAGGGAGTCCAGTGGATGTTGGCCGACATGGCCACCCAGATCGAGGCTGCCCGCCAGCTCGTGCACACCGCGGCCCGCGTGATTGACTCGGGACACAAGCAGATCACCAAGATCTCGGCCATGTGCAAGCTGATGGCCACCGATGTCGCCATGAAGGTGACGACCGACTGCGTGCAGTTGTTCGGGGGCTATGGCTACTGCAAGGACTACCCGATCGAGAAGTACATGCGCGACGCGAAGATCACGCAGATCTACGAGGGTACCAACCAGATCCAGCGCCTGGTGATCGCGCGTAACCTGCTGCGCGAGGCGGCAAGCGGCGCCAACTAGGGAGATTCCACCGTGGAGTCTGTCTCGGGCACCTCGCGCGCGACGGCGTAGAGCAGACCGGTACCCGGCTCCGGGTACGACGTCCAGTGCAGCCGCTTGTAGCTGCCGTCCTTGCAGCGGTAGCGGTTCCGGAAGGATAGGGTGAGCGCACCGGAGGCGAGCTTGCTGACTTCCGCGAGGGTGTCCGTACGGTCCTCGGGGTGGATGAAGTCCACGAAGGGCTTGCCCAGCAGCTCCGTGGCCGAGTAGCCCAGCACGCGCTCGAACGCCGGGTTCACCCGCTTGAAGAACCCGTCCACGCCGGCGATGCAGAACATGTCCAGGGCGTAGGCGAAGAAGCGCTCCACGTCGTACAGCTCGTACTCCCCCGACACCGCAGCCACCAGGCTCACGCCGCACTCGTGGCAGTAGCGCGCGTCGGGAACGAGCGACGTGTCGCAGCGTGGACAATTCTCCAAGGCAGCGCTCCGGGTATAGCGCACGGATCCAGGCGCCGGGCGTCGGGTCCGGCACCTGATCGAGGTCGGCAACGTCGAGGAAGTATGACGCGCACTTCTCGTCAGCGTCAAGCGAGCAGGCGGTCGCATTGACAACGTTCTCATGTCGGACTCTACTAGTGGACGGCTCACCAACGGTGCCCGAGCATGTCTCGCACGACGAGCGTCATGAAGGAGTTCGTGAAGGACGTCATCGGCCGGATCCCCGTTCTCGGGGGCATGTCGGCACGAGCCTGGCGCAGGATCAAGGCCGCGCTGGCACGGCCCGCCCGATTCCCCGGCTCGGCGAGGTACTGGGAGGAGCGCTATGCGGCCGGTGGCACCTCCGGTCCCGGCTCCTCCCGGCGGTTTGCCGGATTCAAGGCCAACGTCATCAACGACTTCGTGGCGCAACACGGCATCGAGTCTGTCATGGAATTGGGGTGCGGGGACGGAAGCCAGCTGCGCCTCGCCAAGTACCCTAGGTACCTGGGCCTGGACCCGAGCGCTACTGCGGTGTCCCTGTGCAGGAAGGCCTTCGCATCCGACAGCAGCAAGGCGTTCAAGACGCTGCACGAGTATGGGGGGGAGCAGGCCGAGCTCGTGCTCTCCCTAGATGTGGTCTATCACCTCGTGGAGGATGATGCCTTCGAGAGCCACATGAGAGCACTGTTTCGCGCGGCTACTCGATACGTCATCGTGTATTCGAGCAATACCGACGACATCCCTGGCGTCGAGGAGACACACATAAGGCATAGGGCCTTCACGAGATGGATCGAGCAAGAGGCGCCGAGTTGGAGGCTCGTACGACACGTGCCGAATCCCTACCCGTACAAGGGCAACCCCAGAACCGGTAGCTGGTCCGACTTCTACATCTACGAGAAACGCTAGGCGGCGCCCGTCGCCAGACCCCCCCGACGGGGGAGGGCTCCGTCATATGTGCTCGCGTCGTCGCGGTTACGGTATAGGCCGCGTCTCCACCCGCGGGGCACTCGGCACGATCACTCCCGGGACGCCAGCGTCCTGCAGCCCACGGTTGAACTGCGCCACGTCGCTGAGCGCCGCTTCCAGCCGATCACGCAGCCCGCGCCACACCGCGTTCAAGTCCTCGAATCGGGCGTACGCTCCCGCGGTCGGACGCCCTTCAGGCCCCCCGAAGCTGTAGTTATCGACCCCTGTCACGTGGGCGTACAGCGCGAGGTACTGCGTGTCGAGCTTCGGCGGGTAGCGCAGGGCATCCTGGCCGCTCTGGTTCCGCACCTGTAGCAGCTCCTGTTCCACCGCAGTGAGGCGCTCAGCGATCGAGTCGCCCAGCGCCTTGAGGTGTTCCGGGTACCCCGCCTCGGCAGCGCGTGCGCCCACCGCCTCGACCTGCTCGCGCACGCCCCGGATGTCGCGCACGGCGTCGTACACCTCATTCACCGAGTCGCGGATCGCGACAGCGAGCCGGAACTGCTCATCGAAATCGGCCTGGGTGACGTCGCCGAGCCTCGGATCCTGGAGCACCGTGAGCGAGCGGGTCTGTACCTCACCGGCGGCGGTCAACCGCACCTCGTACTGGCCGGGCGGCGCCTTCACTCCCCCGGCAAAGCCCGCGGTCACGGCATCCGTCAGGGTATCCGGCCCCGCGTAGGTGATGTCCCACGCCGCGCGGTTCATCCCGGCCTTTGCCTTGATGGGCTTGAGCCCGTAGCCGGCCGCCGTTGCGCTGTCGCTCGAGAAGGTGCGCACCACCGTACCCGCGGCATCCCGGATCTCGAGCGTGATGGGCTCGGCCGGCGCGTCGGCCAGATAGTAGTGGATCAGCGCGTTGCCGGGGTGGGCCTTGGGCGCCGGCTCACCCTCTTCCTCCGACCCCGCTGCGTTGACCCGGTAGGCGTTCCGCGGCGCGTAGAGATGCACCCGTGCCGTCGCCACCTCGGTCGTCAGCTGCCGCAGGGCCGTCACGTCGTCGAGAACCCAGAAGGAGCGTCCCTGGGTGGCAACGGCGAGATCATCGTGGGCCACCCGCATCCCCGTGACGGGCGTGATGGGCAGGTTGAGCTGCAAGGACTGCCAGTTGCGCCCGTCGTTGAACGAAACGAACACGCCGAACTCGGTGCCGGCGTACAGCAGTCCCTGCCGCGCCGGATCCTCCCGCACGGTGCGCACCGGGTAGTCAGCCGGGATACCGTTCTCTCCGCCGGTCAACAGCCGCCAGGACTCGCCGTAGTCGTCGGTGCGGAAGACGTACGGCGCGAAGTCGTCTACCCGGTAGCGGTGCACCGCCAGGAACGCCCGTCCCGGCTCGTGCGGCGACACCTCGATCTCGTCCACCGTGCCGTAGCGCGGCATGTCGCGCGGCGTAATGTCGGCCCAGCTCCCGCCGCCGTCGCGCGTCACATGTACCCGGCCGTCGTCCGACCCCACCCAGATCTCGTCGGCGGAATGCGGCGAGACCACGAGCGAGAAGATGGTATTGAAGATCTCTACGCCCGTGATGTCGTGGTCGATGGGACCGCCCGCGTAATCCTGGTGGTCCGGTGTGTTGGTGGTGAGATCGGGACTGATGGTCTCCCACGTCATGCCGCCGTCAGTGGTCCGGTGCACGTATTGAGAGGCGTGATACACGACGCTGGGATCGTGCGGCGACACCACGATGGGCGACACCCACTGGAACCGGTACTTCAGGTTCCTGCCCGCCTCGCCCGACTGCTCCTGGGGGTAGAGCAGCACGTAGCGCCGCTGGTCCTTTTCGAGGTCGTAGCGGTCGATGATCCCGGCGTAGCACCCTGCATAGACCACTGCGGGATGATCGGGGTGGAGCCCGACCGGTCCGGTCTCGCAGCCACCCACGTTGCGCCAGTGCTGCTTGGGGTGGAGGGTGTTGCCCGAGAACCACGCAGGCACGCTGATGGCCGAGTTATCCTGCTGGCCGCCGTACAGGCGGTACGGGAAATCGTTATCCACGATGACGTCATAGAACTCGGCCGTCGGCTGGTTCATGTAGGAGGACCACGTCTTGCCGTAGTTCAGCGACACCTGGGCGCCACCATCGTCACCTACGACGATCAGCCGATTGTCGTCCGGGTTGATCCACAAGTCGTGCACGTCGCCGTGGGGCACGGGAATCGAGTCGAAGGTCTTCCCCCCATCCACCGACCGCCACAACCGCACATTGAGCGCGTACACCGTGTTCTCGTCCTGAGGGTCGGCCTGCACGTGCGTGTAGTAGAACGCGCGCTGGCGCAGCTTGTTCTCGCTGTTCACCCGGGTCCACTTCTTGCCGGCGTCGTCGGAGCGATACACGCCGCCGGCGGGCTCGGCTTGAATGATGGCCCACACCCGCTCTGGGTTGGCTCGGGAAACGGTGACGCCAACCTTGCCCACCGTGCCGCCGGGGAGACCGCCGGTCAGCTTGCTCCAGGTGTCACCGCCGTCGGTGGTGCGATAGACGCCCCCTTCTTCCGAGCCGCTGATCACGGTCCACGGCTTGCGCTCGCCGCGCCACATCCCGGCGTAGATGATGCGGGGGTTGCGGGGGTTCATGGCCAGGTCCGACGCGCCCGTGCTGTCGCTCAAGGCCAGCACGTGCTCCCATGTCTGGCCCCCATCCTTGCTGCGGAACACGCCCCGCTCCGGGTTCTTGCCGAATGGGTGCCCCAGGGCGGCCACATAGACGAGATCCGCGTTCTCCGGATGCACCTCGATGCGACCGATCTGCCCGGCCTCCCGCAGGCCGAGGTATGTCCAGGTCTTGCCGAAGTCGGTGGAGCGGTACACTCCCCGGCCCGTCGAGGTATTGCCCCGGATGTCGGCGCTCCCCTGGCCTACGTAGATCACGTTGGGGTCCGAGGGCGCGACTGCCACGGCACCGATGGAGCCGCCGAAGGACCCGTCGGAGACGTTCTGCCACGACTGGCCGGCGTCGCTGCTCTGCCACACACCGCCACCGGTGGTGCCCATGAAGAAGGTGTACGGTTGGCCCGGAACACCGGTGACCGCCGTGGACCTGCCGCCCCTGTACGGGCCCACCATGCGATACTGGAGCCCACTGTACAGGGTGGTGTCGTACACGATGTTACGATCGCGCCGTTGTGCCTCGACAGGTGTGACGAACCCTGCGCCGAGACCCACGACCAACAGGGTGGCGCAAAGCGAGACGCGCGCGTACCTGGCTTTCATGAGTGATCTCCTCAGCGGGACGGTATGCTGTTTGCTGGAATGTGCGGACACGGGTAAGAGATACGCCGTCCGCTCCGGGGCAGCAAGCGCGCCGGCTAGAGACCACCAAGACCCATTGAACAACCTACTGCACCACTAGCGTCACTGTCTCCGAGTGGGTGACCGACCCCGCTGTGCCCGTCACAGTCAGGCTGAACGTCCCGGTGGGCGTCCCCTGACCGCCTTCCCCACTGGGCGGTCCCGTAGTAACCCCACCACCGTCCGCGCATGCGCCGAACGCCAACGCTAGCACCACTGCCAAGGCCGGGAGCACCCAAGCCACCTGGAGCTGGCGTCGCTTTGCGCTCGACCAGTACCTTGCGAGGCCAATGAGTCCGAGGATCAGGAGTCCGGCCACAGCAAGGACTCCGAAGGCCATCGGCGCCCTCGGCGACCGGAACACGGGAGGCATCGGGAGCGCCCCCGCCGCCGTGGTGGAAACCGTGAGCGTGGACGTTGCACTGGTGCCACCCAGTGTGATGCTGGCGGGTGAGAACGCACACGACGACAGCTCCGGCAACCCGGAGCACGACAACGATATTGGGTCTGTGAACCCTCCCGCGTCCTCCACGGTGACCGTGTATGTAGCCGTTTGACCCCGCGCCACGGTAACGCTTGGGGGCGCCACGGCCACACCAAAGTCGACGATGACATCGATGCTCGCCGTGGTGGACGCCTCGGAGGATGCAGAGGTGCCGACCACCGTGAACGTGGCAGGCCCCGCAGGGGTGCCGGGGATGGCCGTGGATACGGTAAGAGTGGATGTGGCCTCGGTGGCGCCCGGGGTCACGGCCGCCGGGTCGAACGCGCAAGTGGCATCGGCCGGCAGACCAGTGCAGGAGAGGGACACGGGATCGTCCTGGGACCCGCCAACCGCCCTCACGCGCACCGTGTAGTCACGACTCCGTCCCCGCACGACTTGGGAGCTGTCCGTAAAGACCTCGAGCGCGAATCCCGACTCGAAGCCCGCGCACTCTGAGAATTCCGAGGTGCTGTTGTTGGCGTCGGTGGCCGTTGCAGTGACGAACTGGTGACTGCTGGGGGCGGATGTCGGTAGGTAAAGGAAGAAACTGTTTTCTCCGGTGTCGTCGGTGACGACCAGGGTATCGCCCAGGAAGAACTCTCCCTCTCCGTGATCCGTGGGATCGCACGTCGCGTTCGAGAAGAACTGTACTCTGAACGCAGAGTTGGGAGCGCTGTTGAGTGAGGCTTCTATCACAGTGCTTCCCCGCATCGCCGAAGTCAGCACCGGGAAGTTCTGGAGCTCGTTCCCGTTGGGTGCCACGTCTCCATCGCCCGCGTCGTTGAGCGTTACTCCGTCGGACTCCAGATCGATTCCCAATCCGCCGTTGTCGAAGATCGAGTTGGAGAGAATGGCATTGCGTGAGCCGGAGAGGATCGACATGACACCACCCGCGCCGTTGGCGGTGATGGTGTTCCCCTCGACGAGGTTGTCGAATGCGCTGCTGCTGGAGAAGGAGACGCCGGCTCCGGTGTTGCCGACCACCAGATTCCCGTCACCCGCGACCAAGCCGCCGACTGTATTGCCCGATGAGCTCTCGAGGCGGACACCGTCTCGCCCGTTGCCCAGCGTCGGCTGCCCCGCAGCGTCGGCGCCGATGTAGTTGCCCCGCACGACGTTTCCGCTGGTCCCAATGATCTGGATGCCGTCTGCGCCGCTGGCAGATATGACGTTACGTGCGCCGGTCGTTCCTCCGATGGTGTTATCGGAACCATGTACCTCTATGCCGGAGCCGTTCCCCAGGGCAACCATTCCGGTGACATCCGTCCCGATGAAGTTTCCCTGTACTCTGACCTGAGTGCCACCAACCACGATCCCAATGGCGTTGTCCGAGATGACGTTGCCTGCATCCGTGGTCGTTCCGCCAATACTGTGATTGGTTCCGGTGATCCCAATCCCGTCTGACCCGTTGCCTAGCGCCGTCGTCCCCGAGGCATCGGTCCCGATGAGGTTTCCCCATATGAGGGCGCCGGTTCCGCTGATGGACAGACCGTTCCAGCCATTGCCGGAAATGACGTTTCCGGCGCCGTCGGCCGTCCCCCCTATGATCGCCCCGTCTCCGGCAAGTACGCCGTCGAAGGAATTCCCGACGGCCGTGGCTCCGGTGACATCAGTGCCGATGTAATTCCCTTGCACCACGTTGTTTGACACGCCACCGCCGAGAAGGACCACACCAAACCCATTGCCAGAGATGACGTTGCGTTCCGCGGCTGACGTTCCACCGATGACCGTGTTGGATGCGCCGTCAAACCGAATACCGTTGGTGTTGCCCAGGGTGAGAGCTGAGGTTCCAGCGGCGTCGGTGCCGATCAGATTCCCCTGCACCACCGTACCCATCGCCCCACCGCTGATCCCTCGAAACTGGCCGGAGATCACGTTGCGAGCGGACGGCGTACTTCCTCCGATCGTGTTGTTGGGCCCAGCGACCTCTACCCCCACGCCGTTGCCGAGGGCTATGGCTCCGGCCACGTCGGTGCCCAGGAAATTCCCCTCGACCACGTTGCCGCTCGAGCCGAGTCGAATCCCTGCCCCCCCAAATCGGTTGATGACCAGGCCTCGGACCGCACTGCTACTGGCGTTGATGTTCAGGCCGTTCGCACCGAATCCCGCGTTTGTCCCGTCGAGTTCGATCATGAGCACGGCGTTGGTGCCCATGTTGGGAGGATTGGTGTTGGGGCTGGCACCGGGCTGGGTATAGCCGTCGACCACCACGGTCCAGCCCGGGGTGGGCAAAGCGGAGTTGGGCTGAATGGTGTGCGGACCTGTGCCTGGGATGGCGAAGGCGATCAGGCCGCCGCCTGGGGTCGCGCTGGCGGCATTGATCGCTTCCCGCAGACTGCAGTGCGTGGCGTCGCAGGCCCCGTCATCTGCGTCGTTGGCAGAGTTGACCGTGAACGTAGCTGCCTGGGACCTCGCCTCGTCAGCCCACGCCACCGCAATCAGCATCGCAAGAATGCCGCTCACCCGGTTCATCCGTGCCTCCGATCGCGTTGCGCCCCCATCCGCCGACAACGCCCCGCCCCGCCATTCCACCGTCCCCGCCGGCCGACGACGTATGCAACTAATCTTGTAGCAAATCGGGCGACGAAACAGGGGAATTCGACTCGGGATTCGGTCCTGCGCTTTCCTGCGTGTGGGTAGACGGCTGATTCAGTGAGCCGCCCTCAGCCTGGGCTCTCTTCCTTCCGATCCAGCACCTGGCGCACCTGGTGCAGCAGCTCGCCGAGGGTCCACGTGGACGAAGACCTCGGCTCCACTGCCCGGATCGACGTGCCGGTCATGAAGACGGGGTCCTCGCCGCAGCGAGGACCCCCTCTCGCTCTGGATCCGGCCAGCGATCCAGCGACCCACGCGACGCCTCCCGCCTACGGCGCGGCGTCGCGGCCCACGCCTGTCGTGCCTACTG
>CAYGBV010000028.1:0-71961 GCA_964348295.1 uncultured Gemmatimonadaceae bacterium | reverse complement strand
ACCCAGCGTCACCCAGGCGAGCCGCCGCATGCCCGGCGGGTCGAACAGCGCCGCCAGGCCGGCGCGAATCCCCACCAATACGGCGATGAACATGAGGAGGACATGGGGTGCCAGGACGTGGGCCGGGACCGGCCCCCGGTAGCGCATGACCACCGTCTCGTCGCGGCCCGGAATCCACACCCCACCAGTCGACGTATCCAGCACGAAGTAGTACTCGAGCTTGCCAGCGGCCGGCTGCACGGGCAACCGCGCAGCCAATTCACCGTCCTCGACCGCTAGGGGCAGCGTGGTGAACTCTTCGCTGGTGGGGTAGCGCCGATAGAACGCCGCTCCCGAGGCGCGCGGACCCGGATTGGGAACCGCCACGCGGGTCTCCGCGGTGGTCACGCCGCTGCGTGCTAGGCGGTAGCGGTAGCTCTGCCCCGCTACCGTGAACTCCCCGCGCAACGGGTGTGTCGGCCCGGTTAGCCGCTGGTACACCGCCGAGGCCAGCATCAGGACCACCGCTCCAATCCACAGGACCACACCTGTCCAACGAGCCGTCTTCGATGCTTGCACTGTCCCCACCCTTCAACTGTCAACTCGCCTTGATCATCTTTATATGCCCTCGCGCGAGCGGCTGCGGCCCACCGCGAGGGCACCAATGCATAGCCAAACGGCGCGGGCCGACACAAGCCCCCGCACCACGGACGACGAGCGAGGAGGAGGTGGAGATGCGGCTTACTCTGAGGATTGCCCTGGCAACCGGCATGACCATCGCAGCAATTCCCGCGGCGCTCGCCGCACAGACCTCGCAGGAGCCCACGCCACCCATCGCCAAGGTGGCGCCGCAGGAACTGGTCACGCACGGGCACGTGCGGATCGACGACTACTTCTGGCTGCGCGAGCGGGAGAATCCCGAGGTGATCGCCTACCTCGAAGCGGAGAACGCGTACACGGACGCCGTAATGGCGCACACCGAGGCGTTCCAGGAAGCGCTGTTCGAGGAGATCAGGGGTCGCATCAAGGAGACCGACGAGTCGGTTCCCTACAAGCTCGACGACTACTGGTACTACACCAAGTGGGAAGAGGGACGGGAGTACCCGATCTACGCCCGCCGCCGCGGGAGCGTGGATGCGCCGGAGGAGATCATGCTCGACGCCAACGAGCTGGCGGAGGGGCACGGGTTCTTCTCCGGTGGCCCGCGAGGAGTGAGCTACGACCAGAACATCATGGCGTTCGCCGCCGACACGGTCGGCCGGAGGTTCTACACGGTCCGTTTCAAGAACCTCGCAACGGGAGAGATCTTCGACGACGTCATTCCTAACGTCACGGGCAACGTCGCCTGGGCGAACGACAATGAGACATTGTTCTACACGAAGCAGCACCCCGAGACCCTCCGCTGGTACCAGATCTATCGCCACACTCTGGGGACGGACGCATCCGAAGACGTGCTGGTCTACGAAGAGGTCGACGAGGAGTTCAGCAGTTACGTCTACCGTACCAAATCGAAGGCCTACATCGTCATCCGGTCCTCACAGACGCTGAGCGACGAGCACCGCTACCTCGATGCCAACGATCCGATGGGGGAGTTCGCGGTGTTCCTTCCCAGGGAACGGAACCACGAGCACAGTATCGATCACTACGAGGATCACTTCTACGTCCGCACGAACGACGGGGCCGAGAACTTCCGGCTCGTGCGCACGCCGGTCAGCGACACGCGCCGCGCAGCATGGGAGGAAGTCATTCCGCACCGGGACGACGTGCTGCTGGGCGGCTTCGAGATCTTCGCGGAGTACCTCGTGGTCTCCGAGCGCAGTGACGGGTTACCACAGATTCGCATCATGCCCTGGGACGGGGAGGGCGAGCATTACCTCGACTTCGGCGAGCCGACCTACTGGACGAGGATCGGCACCAACTACGATTTCGACACCAAGGTCCTGCGCTATAACTACATGTCCATGACGACGCCCATGTCGGTGTACGACTACCAGATGGATTCCCGCGAGCGCGAGCTGCTCAAGCGCGATGAGGTACTGGGCGGGTTCGATCCAGCCGACTACGTGACGGAGCGGCTCTGGGCGACGGCCACCGACGGGGTGCGCGTCCCGATCTCCCTGGTGTACCGCAAGGGGCTCGAGCGCAACGGCGACAACCCGTTGCTACTGTACGGCTACGGCTCCTACGGCTCCAGCATGAGCGCCACGTTCAGCTCCTCACGCCTGAGCCTCCTGGACCGCGGTTTCGTGTACGCCATCGCTCACGTGCGGGGTGGAATGGAAATGGGCCGCTGGTGGTACGAGGACGGGAAGCTGCTCAACAAGAAGAACACTTTCACGGACTTCATAGCGTGCGGCGAGCACCTGGTGGCCGCGGGCTTCACCTCGCCCGAGCACCTCTACGCCCAGGGCGGCAGCGCCGGCGGGCTGTTGATGGGAGCCATCGTGAACATGCGGCCCGACCTGTTCAACGGCGTGATCGCGCGTGTGCCTTGGGTAGACGTGGTCACCACGATGCTGGACGCGAGCATCCCTCTGACGACCTCGGAGTACGACGAGTGGGGGAATCCCAACGATGAGGAGTACTACGAGTACATGCTGTCTTACTCGCCGTACGACCGGGTGGAGGCGAAGGATTACCCCAACCTGCTGGTGACCACCGGGCTACACGACTCCCAGGTGCAGTACTGGGAGCCGGCCAAGTGGGTCGCCAAGCTGCGGGTCATGAAGACCGACGACAACCGCCTCATCCTCAAGACCAACATGGAGGCGGGACACGGCGGCGCGTCGGGCCGCTTCCGGAGGATGCGCGAGACTGCGTTCATCTACGCGTTCCTGCTTGATCTGGAGGGGATCGGGCAGTAGCAAACCTCGGGCCGGCTCGGCCGAGGACTGCGGGCCGGCCCTACCCTCTCGTTTGCTCCAGCAGTTGCTTGCGCCGCCACTCTGGAAAGCGCTCGATCGCGTAGCGCACGGTAGTCCGGGGGATCGCGGGACCGTGACGCAGCAGGAAGCGCTCGAGCCGTGGCATGTCGGTCTTGCCCGCCTCGCGGAGCAGCCATCCGCACGCCTTGTGCATCAGGTCCTCGGGGTCAGCAAACAGGCCCCGCACCAGGGCGTACGCCTCGTCGAGCCGCTCCCCTCTGCGCGCCAGCGGCACGAACGTGACGACCGCGGCGCGGCGCAGCCAGGCGTTCCGGGCGCGGCTCCAGCGGAGCACGCGCTCTACCAGCTCGGGGTAGCGCACCACCAGCGGCGTGAGCACCTCGGGAGCCAGGGTATCGATCGCCGCCCAGTTGCATAAGTGCCTACCTACCACCCACTTACGGGCACGCTCCAGAAGAGGCTTGGTGTATGCCGAGCGGTAGCGTCCCAGCACGAGCAGCCCCAGCCCCTTGGATTCGTGGTGGCGGTTCCGTACCATCAGGTCGGAGAAAGCCACCGCGTCCGCCACCCGCCAGGCAGGCGCGACCTGCTGGCACAGCTCCCGAGCGAGGGCGCGGACCTGGGGCGTCTTAACGCCAAGCAGGGTGATCTCGTCATCCTGCTTGAAGAAGGACCGGCCCTGCTCCGCGCGGCACGGGTCGGCCAGGGACCGCAAGCGGGCCGTGGCTTCCCTGGCGAGCTGCGTGGGCGTGGGGGATTCCCTGGGCGCCATCGGTGGAGTGCTCCTTCCATCACGGTGCTCGTCATCGAACTGTACCCGCCGACGTCGCCTCGGCCAACAGTCGGGCGGAACTTTTGCTGCGTTCGTATGTTCTATATCTCTGGTAGAACACTTGTGGGGACCAAATGCGCGTGAGACGCACTCTGTTAACTCTGGCAAGCATTGCGCTCGTGGGAGCGGGACTGTTAGGCCCGGTTTCCACCGCGGAGGCGCAGTACTTCGGCCGCAACAAGGTGCAGTACGAGAGCCTGGACTTCCAGATCCTCGAGACCGAGCACTTCGACATCTACTACTATGAGGAAGAGGAAGTCGCCATCGAATACGCGGCGCTCATGGCCGAGCGCTGGTACGCCCGCCTCTCACGCCTCCTGAACCACGACCTGTCGAACCGGCAGCCCCTGATCCTCTACGCCAGCGGTCCCCATTTCCGCCAGACCAACACGCTGCAGGGCGACATCAGTGAGGCCACCGGCGGCGTCACCGAGATCCTCAAGCGCCGCATCGTGCTCCCGTTCGCGGGCCCGCTCAAGGAGTCGGACCACGTGCTCGGCCACGAGCTGGTGCACGCCTTCCAGTTCGACGTCACGGGCGAGGGGGGCGGCATCGCCCGAGCGGGCATCCCCACCGTGATGCGCTTCCCGCTGTGGTTCGTGGAGGGGATGGCGGAGTACCTCTCGGTCGGCGCCCGAGATGCGAACACGGCTATGTGGATGCGCGATGCCGTGCGCGCACCTCTGCCCGACATGCAGAAGCTGAGCGACCCTCGGTTCTTCCCGTACCGCTACGGGCAATCGCTCTGGTCGTACATCGCCGGCCGGTGGGGCGACGACGCGGTGGGGCGGGTCCTCAAGGCATCCCGCACTGCCGGCGGCGCGCCGATGGCCTTCGCCCGCGTACTGCGCATGGCTCCCGACTCGGTCGTAGCCGGCTGGCACCGGGCGATGCGCTCCTACTATGAGCCACTGCTGGACGTCACGGGCCGGGCCGGCGACTACGGCCGGCCGGTGATCACGCCAATCTCGTCAGGCGGCCGGTTGAACGTGGGCCCGGCACTCTCGCCGGACGCCAGCCGCGTCGTCTTCATGTCGGAGCGCGACCTGTTCTCCATCGACATGTTCCTCGCCGACGCCTGGACGGGCGAGATAATCCGGAAGATCACGAAGACCGACGTGAACCCGCACTTCGAGAGCTTGCAGTTCATCTACTCGTCGGGCACGTGGGACTATGAGGGCAGGCGGTTCGCCTTCGGCGCCGTCGCCAAGGGCCGCCCCGTCCTCACGATCATCGAGGCGGAGTCAGGCAAGAAGCTGAAGGACGTGAAGTTCGAGGAGCTGGGGGAGATCTACACGCCGACCTGGTCACCGGACGGGCGCTACATCGCCTTCTCGGGCCTGATCGGCGGGCTCTCCGATCTCTTCATGTACGACTTGGAGGAAGACCAGCTGCTGCGGCTCACGAACGACGTGTACGCGGACCTGCAGCCGGCGTGGTCACCCGACGGCAGCCAGATCGCGTTCGTCACCGACCGTTTCACAACCGGCATCTCCAGCCTGATGTACGGTGAGTACCGCCTGGCCTTGATCGATCCTTCGTCTCTGGCGGTCCGGCCGGTGGCGGCGTTCACCGAAGGCAAGCACATCAACCCGCAGTGGACGCCGGACGGGAGCAGCCTCTACTTCATCTCGGACCGCAACGGCATCTCGAACGTCTACCGGAAGGACCTGGCCTCCAGTGAGCTGTCCCAGCTCACCAACCTCTACACCGGGGTGAGCGGCATCGCCGGCATCAGCCCCGCCATCAGCGTGGCGGCGGTGACCGGTGAGCTGGCGGTGACCGCCTACGAAGAGGACGTCAACGCGATCTATTTGTTTGACGATCCGGACGTGCTGGTGGGCGGTCCGGTCTTTGCGCCGTTCGACATCGATCCGGCGGCGCTCCCGCCGGTGGAGCGTCTCACGGACGACGTGGCGAGTCTGCTCGGCAACGCCTTCTATGGGCTGCCCCGGGACCGCGAGGCCTTCGTGATGAACGACTACAAGCCGAGGTTCGCCCTGGACTACATCGGGCAGCCATCCCTCGCGGTCGGCGCGGACCGGTTCGGGACCTACATCGCTGGCGGCGCGTCATTCTTCTTCAGCGACATGTTGGGCGGGCACAACTTGGCCACGGCGCTGGAGATCCGCGGGAGCTTCAGGGACATCGGGGGGCTGATTGGCTACTCGAACTTGAATAGGCGCCTCAACTGGGGCATCACCCTGCAGCAGATCCCCTACATCACGGGCCAGGTGGGCTTCTTGGAGGACACGGTCACCGGCGCGCTGATCGAGCGCACGATCATTCAGCGGCAGACGTTCCGCCAGATCGGCGGGATCACGGCGTACCCGCTCAACCGGGCGCAACGCATCGAGCTCAATGCGCGCTACCTCAACATCGGCTACAGCCTGGAGGCCCGGGATCGCATCTTCGACCCGGCCACACTGATACAGATCGCCGAGGACGAGACCGAGCTGGACGCTCCCGCCGACCTGAACCTCGGTCAGGTGAGCACCGCGCTGGTGTACGACAACTCGCTGTTCGGCATCACCAGCCCCATGATAGGTCAGCGGTACCGACTCGAGGTGGGCGGCACCATCGGCTCGCTGGACTACGGATCCGTGGTGGTGGACTTCCGCAGGTACTTCATGCCGGCGCGGCCGTGGACGATCGCATTCCGCCTGCTGCACAACGGTCGGTACGGCCCCAACGCCGACACGACGACGTTGGCACCGTACTTCCTGGGCTACGATGGGATCGTGCGGGGGTACGAGTTCAATTCCTTCGACTTCGCCGTGGAGTGCGCCCAGGGCGGGGCCGGAACGGGCGGCGGCGTAGCCACGTGCCGGAACTACGACAACCTGTTCGGCTCGCGCATGCTGTTGGGCAACCTCGAGCTGCGTTTCCCGCCGCTCGGAGTGCTCGGCATCGGCGACGGCCTGTTCGGCTACCTCCCCATCGAGGCGTACATCTTCGGAGACGCGGGCATGGCATGGTACGGCGAAGACCGGCGCTTCACGGCGGGCTTCGACGACCGGGCGTTCTGGTGGGAGGGCGGCGGCAGCAGGCCGGTGTTCAGCGCCGGTGGCGGCCTGCGGATGAACTTCTTCGGCTTCTTGGTCCTCGGCGTGCACTACGTCTACCCGTTCAACCGGGTCAAGGGCGGGCACTTCCAGTTCACCTTCGTGCCGGGCTTCTGAGCGGGCCGCTCGAGGAGCACGAGAGTATCGTACAACTAAGAGGCCCCGGGCGGTCCCGCCCGGGGCTTTCTGTCGCCATCAGATCTGTAGTGCGACACTACGCTGCAGCCGCGGGCTTCAGCCCTCTGGCCAGCGTTCGCGGCGCCGCGCCTCGAGCACTCGCTCGACCCGCCGGGTCGCTGCGTGGAGCGGCGACTCGCTCCGCTCGGCCGCCTCGGCGAAGATCTCTCGCAGCACCGCCTGGAATCCGCGGATGCGGTCGCGGACCTGCTCCTCCGTGTGATCGCCGCGGCCTAGCAGGGGAAGCGCGGTCGCGCCACCGGCATTGATGACGTAGTCGGGCGCGTAGAGGATCCCGCGCTCGTGCAGCCGCTCGGCGTCGTCCGGCTCGGCAAGTTGGTTGTTGGCCGAGCCCGCCACGACACGGCACGCCAGCATGGGAATCGTAGCGGCGTTCAGCGTTGCCCCCACGGCGCACGGCGCGTACACGTCGCACGGCACCCCGTACACCTCCTCGGCGGGCACGACGTCGGCGCCTACCTCGGCCGCCATGGCGTCGGCGCGCGCGGCGTCGATGTCGCTCAGCAGGAGGCGTGCGTCCGATTCCGTGAGCAGCCAGGCCAACGGAATGCCCACGTCGCCGACACCCTCGATCAGCACCGCGCGGCCCGCCAGCTCCTCACTGCCGAACACCTGCTCGACGGCCGCGCGCAATCCCGCCCACACCCCAAGCGCGGTATACGGTCCTGGATCCACCGTTTCGCCGCCCCTCGTCCCCCCGTGCACGTACGGCGTCTCCCGCGCGACCACCGCCATGTCATCGGGCGTCGTGCCGAGATCGGGCCCGCAGGCGTACGCGCCCCTGAGCGAGTCCACCAGCCGGCCGAAGCGGCGGAGCAGCGCGTCGCGCTCGGCCCCCTCGAGCCGGCGCGGCACTGCCAGCACGCTCTTGCCGCCGCCAACATCGAACCCGAGGGTGGCCCACTTGTACGTCATCCCCTCGGCGAGGCGCATGGCGTCGCGCAGCGCCTCGTCGGGACTGCCATAGACCTTCATGCGGCAGCCACCGATCGCCGGACCGAGGGTGCTGTCGTGAATCGCGATGAACATCCAGGTCTGGGCCGCCCTGTCGTAGTGCGCCACGACCGATTCGCCCGACCACTCCTCGATGAGCGAGCGCATGGAGTGCAAAGCTAGCTGCCACCCTGGGCCGGCGATAGACTTCGCGCATGGCGCTGCAACTCGCACTGCTCGCCTCGGTGGTGGTACAGCTGACCACTCAGCCGGGAGCCGCTCTGCTCCAGCAGCGGCCCGATTCACAGGAGGTGCGCGACGCTGCGCGCTCGGCGCAGCGCCGGTTCGAGCAGGTGCGGCGGCAATACCTGCCTTCGACGACCGGAGGACTGGGCAGCTCGTGTGACGAGCGTGTGGGACGGTTCTGCTTCTGGCACGACGACGACCCGCCCTGGGAGCCCCAGCCGGAGCACGCTCGCGTGACGGCGGCCCGCAATCGGCTCCTGCACGAGCTGGACTCGGTGGCTACGCTCCTCCCGGGCGACGAGTGGATCGTCGGGCAGCGGGTTCGCTACCTGGTCGAGGCCGAGCGCTGGGACGATGCCCTGGAGGCAGCGCAGGCCTGCCGCGCAGCCACGTGGTGGTGCGGCCTGCTGGCCGGGTTCGTGCGTCACTCCAGCGGGGACTTCGCCGCCGCCGACTCGGCGTTCGGCTTGGCGCTGGCCGCCAGTCCCACCGAGCTGCGCTGCGCCTGGACCGACCTCTCGCAGCTGCTGGACGGCGACCTGGAGCCGTCCTACAGGGACGCCTCCTGCGGCGACCGTCACGCAGTGAACCGCCGCATCTGGTGGCTCGCCGATCCCCTGTACCTCGTGCCCGGCAACGAGCGCCGCACCGAGCACTTCGCCCGCGTCGTGGTGGACCGCCTAATGCATGATGCAGCCAACCCGTATGGGTTGCGCTGGGGACGCGACAACCGCGAGCTCACGATGCGGTACGGATGGACCGTGGGCTGGGAGCGGGCGCGCTTCGGATCGAGCTCCCTGAACACGCGCCCCCAGGTCATCGGGCACCATGCTCCGGGGAGTAAGCACTTCGTGCCGCGGCGGGAGTACGTCTCCGACGCGTCGCGCATAGCGCCGGGCACGTGGGACCTGGAGCCCGAGCGACCGCGCACCCGCTACGCGCCGCGCTACCTCGTCGAGTTCGGCCGCCTGGAGCCCGAGGTGGCCGTGTTCCGCCGGGGCGACTCCATGCTGGTGGTCACCGCGTTCAACGTGCAGGAGATGCGCACTCTCCGGGCAGCAGCCCGCTCCGCGCCCTCACCCGACAGCGTCATCGAGGTCGCGGTAGCGCTGGCGAGCGACGAGCACGCCGTGCCTGCCGTTGCGCGCGCGCCTACACGGGGCGCCACCGCCCGACTGATCGGGCGCGCCGCCAACATTCCCTCCGTGCTCAGCATCGAGGCGCTGTACCGCGCCGACAGCGTAGCCGCCCGGGAGAGATATTGGCTGGCCAGGGAGCCGGACGATGAGGGTCTCGCCTTGTCAGACTTGCTCCTCGTGGACGCCGACTCCCTGCCCGACACGCTGGACGAAGCGGCCCCCTTGGCGCGCCCCACGGCGACATTCGAGCCCGGCGAGATCATCCACGTGTACTGGGAGGTGTACGGCATCCCCGCCGGCGCGTCCGGGGCGGTCTCGCTAACTGTGGTCAAGGAGGGCAAGAGCTTCTTTCGTAAGGCCGTCGAGTTCCTCGGTCTGGCAGGGGGCGACAAGCCGACCGTCCGCCTCGAGTGGGTCGAGGCGCCGGCAGCCGCCCGCGGCGGAGTGGGGCGATCGGTCTCGCTCCAGCTTCCCGAGGAGCAGGAGGGCAGCTACACCATTCGGCTGGAGGCGGTGCTCGCCTCCGGGGAGCGGGCGACCGCCACGAAACAGATCCTGGTGGAGGAACCATGACTCATCGCGTCTTGCTGTCCCTGAGCCTCGCGACACTCGCCTGGAGTTGCGGCGAGCGCGAGGAGCGTCTTACCGAGCTGCCGGTCCTGCCCGCGGGAGCGGAGGCCGTGACCCTGCTGGGCGACACCGTGTCCCCGCCCCCGCTGGCGCCCGATGTGCGGCAGGAGCGCGAGGCGCGACTCGCCCAAGCGCGGGCCGCCCACGAGGCGACTCCCCAGGACCCCGACTCGATCATCTGGCTGGGACGGCGGCTGGCATACCTCGGCCATTATCGCGACGCGATCGAGGTGTACACGACGGGCATCGAGCTGCACCCCGGCGATGCCCGGCTGTACCGCCACCGAGGACACCGCTACATCACGGTTCGCGAACTCGATGCCGCAATCGAGGACCTGGCGCTGGCAGCCCAGCTAGTGGCCGGCGTGCCCGACCAGGTGGAGCCGGACGGTCTCCCCAACGAGCGCGGCATACCGACCAGCACACTGCAGTCGAACATCTGGTACCACCTGGGGCTCGCCCACTATCTCAAGGGCGACTTCGAGCGGGCGGCGACCTCGTACCGCATGTGTCTCGGCGTGGCCGCGACCGAAGACATGCAGGTGGCCACGAGCCACTGGCTCTACATGACGCTGCGGCGGCTGGGCCGCGTTGAGGAGGCGGAGGCCGTTCTACAGCCGATCCACGCCTCCATGGACATCATCGAGGACCACACCTACCACCGGATGCTCCTGATGTACAAGGGAGAGCTCCCTGTCGAGGAGGTGCTTGCGGAGGCAGAGTCGGGTGATGCCCTCGCCAACGCCACGGCCGGATACGGCGTCGGTAACTGGCGGCTGTACAATGGACACCGGGAGGATGCCGCGGCGATGTTTCGGCGAGTCCTAGAAGGAGAGCAGTGGGCCGCGTTCGGGTACATCGCGGCGGAGGCGGACATGGCACGGTGGCGTGAGGAGGGCCGGTAGACGCCGCGCGCGCCGCGGGACTTGAGGGCCGGAGGTGCTCGTGAGAGTCCTCGCGCTGGGACTGGTGGCGGCGATCGCCGCCTGCTCGATCTTCGACCCCGACGACGGTGACCTCCAGAGCGAGCTGGACGCGAACCGCAGCGCCTGGGAGTCCCTGGCGTACGCCGACTACGACTTCAGGCTCCAGATCTCCTGTTTCTGCCCCCCCGAGATCACCCAGCCGGTGCGCGTCGCGGTACGGGACGACGTCATCGCGTCCCTGACGTACGTAGTAACGGACGACCCGGTGCCGGCGCAGCACCGTGGCGTCTTTCTCACCGTCGACGGCTTGTTCGACAGGATACAGGACGCCATTGACGGAGGCGCCGACTCGATCACGGTGGTGTTCGACCCCGAGCTGTTCTATCCGACCAGCATCGCCATCGACTACGAGCTACAAACCGCGGACGAGGAGATCGCGTACGAGGCGCGGGACCTCATACCCGTCCGGTCGGTGGTGCTGTCCCGCCCACACTAGGGTCGAACATCGCCGGCCTCGCGGCCTTGGGCCGCAAGCCGGTCCCTCTAGCCCCGTCTGACCCTTACGCCGCCGTTGGTAGTGAAGGCGCGGATCAGCTTGCCACCGCTCCCGAGGTCCACCGAGAGCCGCCGGTCGATGCGCCCCTGCACCGTCACGGGGAAATCGAAGCGCATGCCGCCGTTGGTGGTTCCGGTCTCCAGCCGAGCGTTGTAGCCGTCGGGGATCATGAGGTTCACCGCGCCGTTGGTGGTGTGGACGTCCAGACCCGCGCCTTGCCACTCACTGCCTGTGAGCTCGATGTGCAGCGCGCCGTTGGTGGTGCGTCCCCGCACGTCACCGGCGACGCCGGTGAGGTACACGCCTCCGTTGGTCGTGTTGAAGTCGATGTCCCCGTCGACGTCCACGATGCGAATCCCACCGTTGGTGGTCTCCAGCGAGAGATCGGAGCTGCGCGGCGCAAAGACCCGGAAGCTCACCGACCATGATTCGTGCCGCCCCGTGCGCGGGCCCTTGGACGAGATCGTCCCGTCCGTGAGCACCTCCACCTCCTGCACGATGGCTCGGGCATCGCCCATGTCGTCGGCACGAGCCGTGACGCGGGCAAGTACGCGAATCTCGCTGCGGTCCCAACCCTCGACCTTGATACCGCCGTTGGGCTCCGCGTCCACGGCGATGCGGTCCATGGCTCCAAGGGTGAACTCACGGACCTCGCAGTAGCGGTCCTCATCGTGATAGCGACCATGATCCCGGTCGCGACACCACTCCTGGTCCTCCGCGAGCGGCTGCTGGGCGAAGATGGCCTGCGCCGAGACGGCAGTCAGGCCAAGCGCGAGCACAGTGGCGCCGAAGAGCGACGTTGCCTTCTGCAACATTGGAGTACTCCGTGGGGTTGTCGTCTGTTAGACACGCAGAGCTCGCGGATCGTTGCCCGGCGCCGTTGCATACCGGGCGGGGAACGTCGCGCCGCGCCGCCGGAAACCTCGGACCGTACTCGCGCGTCATGGGTAGAAAGCGCACGAGTGGGCAGCCGGCCGCGGCTAGGTACCCTCCTTGACCCGGCCCGTCCACCTGGCTAGTTCACAGGCGCCCAATCACCTGGCAGGAGACCTCCGATGCAACGACGTGGCTCAACCATCCTCTCGGCATGGACACTGCTCGCCGGGGCGGCGTTGGCGGTGGGCACGGCGCCGGCTGCGGCACAGTCCCAAACCGAGATCGACATCCCGTACGAGAAGCATGTGCTCGACAACGGACTCACGCTGATCATCCACGAGGACCACAAGGCCCCCATTGTGGCGGTGAACGTGTGGTACCACGTGGGCTCGAAGAACGAGAAGCCGGGCCGCACCGGCTTCGCCCACCTCTTCGAGCACCTCATGTTCAACGGCAGCGAGCACTACAACGACGACTACTTCAAGGTGCTCGAACCCCTCGGGGCCACCGACCTCAACGGCACCACCAACGAGGATCGCACGAACTACTTCCAGAACGTCCCGACGTCGGCGCTGGACGTGGCACTCTGGATGGAGTCGGACCGCATGGGGCACCTATTGGGCGCCATCGACCAGGCCAAGCTCGACGAGCAGCGCGGCGTGGTCCAGAACGAGAAGCGCCAGGGTGAGAACCAGCCCTACGGCAAGGTGTTCTTCACCATTGCCGAGAACACCTACCCCAAGGGCCACCCCTACTCCTGGAGCGTGATCGGCTCCATGGAGGACCTCGGGGCTGCGAGCCTCGAGGACGTGCACGAGTGGTTCGAGACCTACTACGGCGCCGCCAACGCGGTGCTCGCAGTCGCGGGAGACGTGGACCCGCAGGAGGTCAAGGCCAAGGTGGAGCGCTACTTCGGCGACATCCCCTCGGGCCCCCCGATCGCGAAGCACCAGGCCTGGGTAGCGCAGCGCACGGGCACACACCGGCAGATCATGCAGGACCGGGTGCCACAGGCCCGCATCTACATGGTGTGGAACACCCCGCAGATAAGCTCGCGCGAGGCGGCCCACATCGAGCTGATCTCCGACCTGCTGGCCTCCGGCAAGACCTCGCGCTTCTACAAGCGGCTAGTGTACGACGACCAGATCGCGACCGATGTGGTGGCGTACCACGACGCGCGCGAGATCGGCAGCCAGCTCATCGTGTGGGGCACCGCCAAGCCCGGCGTTGACCTCGCCCAGGTGGAGCAGGCGATGGACGAGGAGCTGGCGCGGCTCATCACCGAGGGCCCGACGTCCGACGAGCTGCGACGCGTGAAGACGCAGTACCGGGCAGGGCTCATCCGCGGCATCGAGCGGATCGGCGGCTTCGGCGGCACGTCGGACGTCCTCGCCATGAGCGAGGTGTACGGCGGCAGCCCCGACGCCTACAAGCAGTGGCTGGCGGACATCCAGAACGCCACGCAAGACGACATCCGCAACGCTGCCCAGCGGTGGCTCATCGACGGCACCTACAAGCTCGAGGTGCACCCCTTCCCCGAGTACGCGACCGTCGCCTCGGACGTGGACCGCGGGACCGGCGTGCCGGCCGCCGGCGACCCGCCCGTGGCCGAGTTCCCGGCGATGCAGCGGGCCACACTGTCGAACGGCCTGAACATCGTCCTGGCCGAGCGGCACGCCATCCCGGTGGTGTACATGCGCCTGCTGGTGGATGCCGGCTACGCCGCCGACCAGTTCGGCGCGCCGGGCTCGGCGAGCCTCGCGATGGCGATGCTGGACGAGGGAACCGACCGGCGCTCGGCGCTCGAGATCAGCGAGGAGTTGGCTATGCTGGGCGCCACGCTCGGCACCGGCGCGAACCTCGACATGTCCGTCGTGTCCCTGTCGGCGCTGAGGGAGAACCTGGACGCCTCGCTGGACATCTACGCCGACGTGATCCTGAACCCGTCATTCCCCGATAACGAGTTCCAGCGGCTGCGGCAGATGCGCCTGGCGCAGATTCAGCAGGAGAAGGTGCAGCCCTTCGGCATGGCGCTGCGCACCTTCCCCAAGCTGCTGTACGGCGAGGGGCACGCCTACGGGAACCCGATGACCGGGTCGGGTACCGAGGCCTCGGTGCAGAGCATGAGCCGCGACGACCTGGTGCGGTTCCATGAGACGTGGTTCAAGCCCAATAACGCCACACTAATCGTCGTGGGTGCAACCACGATGGACGAGATCCGGCCCAAGCTGGAGCGGCTATTCCGCAACTGGCGCCGCGGCGACGTGCCGCAGAAGAACCTGGCCGCCGTCGATCAGAAAGCCTCCTCGGCCGTCTACATCATGGACCGGCCGGGCGCGATCCAATCGGTGATCTTCGCCGGGCACGTGGCGCCGCCCAAGGCCAATCCGTACGAGATTGCCATCGAGATCATGAACACAGTGCTGGGCGGTGAGTTCAGCGCCCGCATCAACATGAACCTGCGTGAGGGGAAGCACTGGTCCTACGGCGCCGGGAGCATCTTCTGGGACGCCGAGGGCCAGCGGCCGTTCTTCGTCTACGCTCCGGTGCAGAGCGACAAGACGAAGGATGCCATGTACGAGATCCACAAGGAGCTGAGCGACATCATGGGCCCGCGGCCCGCGTCGGCCGACGAGCTAGCGTTCGCCAAGAACACGCGCACGCTCACGCTCCCCGGCTCCTGGGAGACCAACGTCGAGGTGGCCGGCTCGATCACCGAGATCGTGCGGTTCGGGTTGCCGGATGACTACTTCGAATCCTATCCGACCGAAGTGCGGGCGCTCTCGTTGAGCGACATCAATGCAGCCGCCAATGGGGTGCTCCACCCCGACCGGCTCGTGTGGGTGGTGGTCGGCGATCGCGAGCAGATCGAGCCCGGCATTCGCGAGCTCGGTTTCGGGCCGATCTATGAGATCGATGGGGACGGCAACGTGATGCGGGAGCTGGCGACGAACTAGCTGCCGAGAAGCCCGAAACGGGAAGCGGGAAGCGGCGGGAGCTGCTTCCCGCTTTTCGTCTCTGGACAGAAGGGGAACAGGGAACCAGGAACGGGGAACGGTACGACGTCTCGTAGTACCGTTCTCTGTTCCCCGTTCCCCGGGCGGGGGGCGGTATAGGGCGGCGGCCTACCTCTCCCCCACCAGCCGCGCGATGCGCTGGCGCACGTCCTGCACCACGGGCTGGAGGTCATCGTCGGCTCCGCTCCAGAGATCGACGAAGCGATTGTAGTACTCCACGGCCTGTTCGCCCGCCCCACGCTCCTCGTACAGCTCTCCGAGGCGCTTGTAGGCGAGGGCCAGGTTGTATGCGTTGCCCGGAAGGTGGAACAGGTCTGGCTCATTGGCCGCCCGCTCGTACATGACCAGGGCCGAGTCCGGATTCCCCATGAGCTCGTGAGCCTGGCCTAGCTGAAACCAGCCATTGCGGGGGCCGTTCGCCTCATCGTGGAACGCTCGGGCCGCACGCGCGGCATCCTCCCCCCGCCCCTCCGCCAGTGCAAGAGAAACCTGCGTCAGGTGCCGGAAGGGATTGCCCCTCCGCGTGCTCTCAGCTACCTCACGCTCGTACTCCGTCACCAGCGCTCGCGCCCGTTCAACCTGGCCCGCATCGGCGTACACCGATGCGTACTGCCCGTACGGCCGGTCGACGGCATCGACGCTCGACAGCGGGTGGCGGCGCAGGGCCGCTTCGAGCTTTGCCAGGCCAGAGTCCGGGGTCTCGCGAAACAGCACGTCGAGGTACGCGCTTCGCGCCGCCGCAGAGAGGTACGAGTTGGGTTGCCCCCGCCGCTCACTGAGGGCCATGAACTCCCGCAGGTATCTCTCCGCGTCCCGCAGTCTGCCCTGCGCCTGCGCCACCCAGGCGCGGTCGGACGCGACGATCCACTGCCACACGAGACTCTCACGCTGCTGACCCGCTAGCGTATCGAGCTGCGCCTCGGCCGCGGCGTAGCCATCCTGGGCCGCCGCCAGCCGCGCGCGGAGCCAGGCAACGCGCGGGTGGCCCGGCACCCTTTCGGCAAACTGATCCAGCAGCGCATTGGCATCGGCGAACTTCCCCTGCGCTACCTGGCTAAGAGCCGCGTTGGCGTAGAACTGCCACTCGTCGGCTACCTCTATGGCCCGGAGCGCCAGTTCTTCGGCCTCCGCCCATTGGCCCAGGACTTCCAGCTCGATGGAGAGGTTGTTCAGCGCGATGATCTCATCGGGCTTCACCTCCAGCGCCGAGCGGTAGGCGTCGATCGTCTTCGGCCGGTCGAACTCCACGTTCGTGAAGTAGTAGGCGGTGGTCAGATGCCGCTCGAGCGGCGGGAGGCGCTCGCGGTAGTCGTACGCCTTGCTGGTGGCCTCGATCTGCTGGGAGAAGGGCGCACCAACGTTGCCGAGCGTCGCAGCCAGCCGCCGATACGCCATCGCGAAAGTGCTGTCGAGCGCGATGGCTTCTTGGAGCAAGGCGATGGCCCGCTCGGACCCGCCTTCGAGCGACGACTCCCAGTTGGCCTGGGAGTACTTCTGGAGCGCTTCCAATGACGTGGTTGTCACCTGCGACAGCGGCTCGCTTGCCCGGATTGATCTCAACGACTCGCCCACGCGCTCCCGCAGCTTCTTCGACAGCCGATCCACGGCGCCAATGATCTCGCCGTCGTCCTCGGCGGTTTCCCGCAGCGGTACCAGCGTTTCTCCATCGGCTGCGGAGACCAGCCGCGCCGAGAGCACGTATCCGGCGCCGAGCGGCGCGATCTCCCCCGTGACCACTGCTTTGTAGCCCTCGCGCTGGGCAATCTCCCGGGCGAGCTCCACGTCCACGGCCGTGCCCGCGTCACGCTCCATGCGGTTGAGGACGCCCGCGATCTCCGACCTCTCCACCAGCCTGAGTACGGGCGATTGTCCCAGATCAATGCGCAGCGCCTCGGTAATCGAAGCTGCCAGCGTGGAGTCCGCCGTGCGGTTCTCGAAGTCCGCGACGATGATCGGGTCGCGAGCCTCGAGCACCCCCGACGCCACCAGCGTCCCGACCGGCCCGATGCCCATGAGGCGCATTGCCATGTAGACGCCCGCCACCAGAGTCAACCCGACAAAGGCAAGCCCGCCACCCATGATCGCCCGGCGCCAGGTGAACCAGCGCTGAATACCCTGCTGCGGTGTTGGAACGATGATCCCTGTGGTGTGGGCTATCGCTCGCCGCCGCTCCACGAGGCCCGTTGTCAGCATGATCGGGAGCCCCACCGCGAGCAGAGCTACTGCGCCAACCATCACCCAGTCCGGCAGCCCGAGCTGCATCACCAGGAGGTAGACGACCGCCAGCACCGCGAGCGATGCCGCACCGAACAGCGCGGCCACCCGCAGCGGGTGTCCTCGCCGCGCGGCAGCCTGCAGGTCCATGCCCGCCACCGGTTGCGTACCGGTGGGGGTGACCCCACCCGACGGTGTGGTCATCGCCTCGAGCTGCGGCAGCATGTCATCTGCCCGCTGCCAGCGGTCAGCGGGGAGCTTCTCGAGGCAGCGCATCACCAGCACGTTGAGCGCCGGCGAGATCGTGGATCGGTAGGTGCTGGCCGGTTCGGGCGCCTGTGTCACGTGCGCCGCGAGCACCGCCTGGGCATTCCCGCCCCCAAACGGCGGCCGAGCACACAGCATCTCGTATGCCAGGGCACCGACCGAGTAGATGTCGGCCCGGTGATCCACCGTGGGATTGGCGGCCGCCTGCTCCGGAGACATGTAGGCCGGGGTTCCGAGCGCAACCCCGAGCGAGGTGAGCGAGGAACCGCCGGTGGACTCACTAACCGCCTTGGCCACCCCGAAGTCGGTCACCAGGGCGTGCTTCCCGGAGAGCATTACGTTATCGGGCTTGATGTCCCGATGTACGACCCCCTGCGCATGTGCATGCGCCAGGGCGTCCAGCACTTCCCGCAGGATGTGCAGTGTCTCGGACACCGGGAGCTCGCCCTCGCGGGCCAGCTTCGCCCGCAGAGACTCGCCCTCGATGTAGGGCATCACGTAGTAGAGGAGATCATCGTGCGAGCCCGCCGTGAGCAGCGGGACGATGTGCGGATGCTGCAGCTTCGCTGCCAACTGGATCTCGCGGCGGAACCGCTCCTGGTTCACACCCGCGGCCATGTCGGGCGGCAGCACCTTGATGACCACCCTGCGGCCGAGCTCGACCTCCTCGGCCACGAAGACGCGGCTCATCCCGCCGCCGCCCAGTTCTCGCTCGACGCGGTAGGTATCGCCAATGGCGCTTTGTAGGCGCTGCAGCAGATCGGCTTCGGGCACGGTCAGCCTTCTCCCACCAGCCGCGCCATGCGCTCACGCACGTCGCGCACGATGGGCTGCAGCTCCGGGTCCGCATCCTGCCACAGCTCCACGAACCGGTTGTAGTACTCGAGCGCCTTTACCGTGTCACCCTTCGCCTCGCTCAACTCGCCGACGCGGCGGTAGGAGGTGGGCAGCTCGGTCGCATCGATGAACGACCAGCGGACGGCGACGGTGCCATAGCGCTCCCAGTAGGCAAGCGCGGAATCGGGCTCACCGGCCAGTTCGAAGGCGCGGGCCATGGCAGACAGCTCGCATGGGATGCACGCGCTCCCCTGATAGCCCCTGCGCAACTCGGCAATCCCCGCCTCGAAGTCCCCGCCAGCCGCGCTCGCGAAGCCCAGCGAGCGGTGATACTGACGCTCGAAGCCGCGACCCAGCTGCGCCAGCCCCGATGCCTCGAACGCCTGCGCAGTGGCGCGGGCACGTGCTGCATCGCCGGCAAGCACGTAGTACAGCGTGAGGAACTCGTAGGGTCGGTCAAGCACAGGTAGGGAATCCAGGGGATAGCGCTCCAGGGCACCCCGTACGAGGCGCCCAGCTCCATCCGCGTCACCCGTCGCGAGCAGGCGATGGAACGCTGCATCGAGGCTGTTGGCGACGTACTGCCCCGGGAGCCCCCGCCGCTCAGTAGCCGTTAGGACGTCACTCCAGTGCCGGTCGGCCTCCGTCAACCGTCCCCGTACCGTGGCCAGGCGGGCCCTCTGCTGCCCCACCCAGGTACGCCAGAACAGACTCCCGCCCCGCTCCCGGGCGAGGTTCGCCACGTGCCGCGCGGCCGCGTCGTAGTCCCTGCGGCCAAAGGCCACGTAGTAGCGGTACTCCTCCACCTGCGGAGTCCCCGGGAACCGCTCAGCAGCCAGGTGGAGAACCGCCGTGGCAGAGTCGAACTCACCAACCATGCCGTACGTGCCGGCCACGTTGGTGTAGTAGATCACCCGGCTGGAGTCTTCGGCGAGCGCGCGATTGTAGAACTCCAGCGCCCTGCGGTGATCCCTGAGCTGGAAGTACATGACCCCTGTGTTGTTCAGGGCCACCACGTCGTTGGGGTAGGTCTCGAGCAGCGTGCGGTAGCCGGCGATGGCCTTCTCGCGCTCGCCGGTTACCCGCGTGTGATACATGCCCGTCGCATAGGCACGTTCCCGATCGGTGAGCCGGTCGCGGTATTCGTAAGCCTTGACGATGGCATCCACCGCCCGGTCCTGCTGCTCGAAGTTGTTCCCCAGCACGGTCCCCAGCTTGCGCCACGCCATCGCGAACGTAGAGTCATCTCCGATGGCCGCGGCAAACAACTCCACAGCGCGATCGTCGTCGCCCGCGTTCTCGGCGTTCAGCCCCTGCGTGTAGAGCGTCAACGCATCCAATGATGCGGTGGTCACCTGCTCCAACGGGTGCTTGCGCCGGATGGTACGCAGCGACTCCCCGATGCGCTCCCGCAGTTTGGCCGACAGCTCGTCCACCGCCGCGATGATCTCGTCGGTACTCCCGGCACTCGCCTGCTGCGCGGTGAGCAGCTCGCCGTCGACCGACACGACCTGTGCAGAGATCGCGTAGCCGCTCCCCACAGCGACGATGTCGCCGCCGATGATCGCCTTGAGCCCCTCCCGTATCGCTATCTCCAAGGCCAGCGGCTCGTCGATGCGGGCATCTCGTTCGAGCTCCATGCGTTGGAGTATCGGCCCCAGGCGATTCGGCTCCATCACGTTCAGCACCGGCGATTGAGCCATGCCGACCCGGAAGAGCTCCGTGACGGTAGGTCCGAGACTCGAGTCCGCGGTGCGGTTCTCGAACTCCGCCAGAATCAGCTTTTCCCGCTCACCAATGGCGCCGGTGGCCATGAGGGTGCCCACCGGACCGATGCCCATCACGCGCATGGTCATGTAGGTTCCCGCAACGGCCGTCAGCCCAAGGAAGGCCAGACCCCCACCGAGTAAGGCGCGGCGCCACGTGAAAAGCCGTTGCACCCCTGCAAGGGGTGTCGCGGTCATTACACCGGTTGTGCGGGCCACCGCTCGCTGTCGCTCGTGATGCCCCGTGAGCAGCATGATGGGCAGGCCGATCGCGAGCAGCGCGAGCGCCCCGTACACCACCCAGTAGGGGAGGCCGAGCTGCAGCACGAGGAGGTACACGATCGCCAGGGCGCCGATCGAGGCGAGGGCGAACAGTCCGGCCACGCGCCACGGGTTGGTTTGTCGCTGGATGGCCTCAAGAGCCACCGCCGGCACCGGCTGAATTCCCGCCGGCGTCATCCCACCGCTGGGCGTCACCATCGCGTCTAGGTGGGGGATCATCTCGTCGGCTCGCTGCCACCGATCGGCCGGCAGCTTCTCCAGGCAGCGCATCACCAGCTCATTCAGCGCGGCGGGGACCGTGGCGCGCCGGCCCGTGGTGGGCTCCGGCGCCTCCGTCACGTGTGCCGCCAGCACGGCCTGCGGGTTTGGCCCCGTGAACGGCGGCTGGCCGCACAGCATCTCGTACGCCAGCGCGCCCACGGCGTAGATGTCGGCGCGGTGGTCAACGTGGGGGTTGGCGGCAGCCTGCTCCGGCGACATGTAGGCCGGCGTGCCCAGCGCAACGCCGAGCGAGGTTAGCGACGACTCGCCGGTGGACGCGCTCACCGCCTTGGCCACACCGAAGTCGGTGACGACCGCGTGCTTGCCGGAGAGCAGCACGTTGTCGGGCTTGATGTCGCGGTGAACCACCCCCTGCTGGTGCGCGTAGGCCAGCGCGTCCAGCACCTCTTTGAGGATCGCTACGGCCTCGCGAACTGGGAGCTCCCCTTCACGAGCCAGCTTGGCCCTCAAGGACTCGCCCTCGATGTAGGGCATCACGTAGAAGAGGAGATCGTCGTGCGAGCCCGCGGTGAGCAGCGGTACCACGTGCGGGTGCTGCAGCTTGGCGGCGAGCTGGATCTCGCGCTCGAACCGCTCCACGTTCACGCCCGCACCCATCTCGGGCGGGAGCACCTTGATGACCACCCTGCGACCGAGCCGCGTCTCCTCGGCCAGGAACACACGGCTCATCCCCCCACCACCGAGCTCCCGCTCGATGCTGTAGGTGTCACCAACGGCGGCTTGTAAGCGGTCCGGGAGGGCGCTCAAAAAGGCGAATCCTTTGATCGGGATGGACAGGGAAAAATACGGCTTCGCGCCCCTTCCGACCAGGCCCTCCGCTAGCTCCGTCGTGTAACCAGGTCAAGGGGTTACGGCGCCCAAAATCCCCTATCTTTGTCTCACTGTGGAACCGCTGGTAAACCTCGTCCAGGCCATGGGCCCCGTGGCCGCAGTGCTGACCGTCCTGCTCTCGGTCATCGCCTCGGCGCACGTGGTGCTGTACAAGCGGGACTCGCGGGCGGCGGTGGGTTGGGTCGGCCTGATCTGGCTGGCGCCCATCGCCGGAGCAGTGCTGTACGGCCTGTTGGGGATCAACCGTATCCGCCGCCAGGCAATCATGCAGCGCACCGCGCGACTCGGAGTCTCAGGGGAGCTTCCCCTCCCCCCCAGGGACTCGAAGCCGGAGAGACTTCCGGCAGAGGTTCGCCACCTCCACACGCTCGCGGAGCTGGTGGACCGGATCTCGGCCCGCCGCATCAAGCAGGGCAACGCAGTGAAGCCCCTGGCCAACGGCGACGAGGCCTACCCCGAGATGCTCGCCGCCATCGAGGGTGCCAACCTGACGCTGGCGCTGAGCACCTACATCTTCGACAACGACCAGGCGGGCCGCGCGTTCCAGGATGCCCTCGAGCGAGCCGTCCAACGCGGCGTGGAGGTCCGGGTCCTCATCGACACGGTGGGCGCCCGCTACTCGTGGCCACCGATATCGCGCTCGCTGAAGCAGCGCGGAATCCCACTAGCCCTGTTCGGCCGGACCCTACTCCCGTGGCGCATGCCGTACCTGAACCTGCGGAACCACCGCAAGCTCCTGGTCGCCGACGGCAGGGTCGGCTTCACGGGCGGCATCAACATCCGCCAGGGCCACGTGCTCCACTCGCAGCCGCGCCACCCCGTCCAGGACCTGCACTTCCGGCTCGAGGGTCCGGTGGTCGCGCAACTCATGCGGACCTTCGCCGACGACTGGCTGTTCACGACCGGGGAGCTGCTGGACGACGTCACGTGGTTCCCACCACTGGACGAGCCGGGGAGCGTGGTGGCCCGGGGCATCAACGACGGCCCGGACGAGGACTTCGAGAAGGCGCGCTTCGTATTCCTGGGCGCCCTCGCCTGCGCCCGGAAGTCGGTGCGCATCGTGACGCCGTACTTCATTCCGGAACAGGGGCTCATCTCCGCCCTGGACGTCACCGCGCTGCGAGGGGTCACAGTCGATATCATGCTGCCCGAGGTGAGCAACCTCGCGCTGGTGCAGTGGGCATCGACCGCGCAGCTGTGGCAGGTACTGGCTCGCGGCTGCCACGTCTACTACACGAGACCCCCGTTTGACCACTCAAAGCTCATGGTGGTGGACGACGGCTGGGCGCTGTTCGGCTCCTCCAACTGGGATGCCCGCAGCCTCAGGCTGAACTTCGAGTTCGGAGTGGAGTGCTACGACGCGGCCCTCGCGGCCGAGCTGAATGCGCTGATCGACCGCAAGCTGGAGGGCGCGCGGGAAGTCACCGCCGCAGAGGTGAACGGACGCAGCCTGCCCGTCAAGCTACGCGACGGCATCGCACGGCTCGCGGCACCGTATCTGTAGCGCGGTCCCCCACGGCCACCGAGTGAGCGGCACTGAGCAAGAGGCGCGAGACGGTGCCCCGTCTCGCGTCTCGCCATTGCGTCCCCTACCCCACCGATCAGTGCCAGGTGGCGCCCATGGTGAACAGGAGTGAGACGTTGGTGTCGTGCTGCAGGAACTGCACCAGCAGATCCACGTTGGGCGTGACGTAGAAGTTACCCCCCAACCGGAAATCGAAGCCGGATCCGAGCGTGACCCCCACTCCCTGGTGGTCCCCATGCTCCTGTTGGGCGAGCCCCCAGCCACCCTTGAGGAACCAGGGACCACTGGCGAACGGATACAGCAGGGCCGCCGCCGTGACGTTGATACGCTCTTGATTGGAGCCAGAGTCCTCGAACCATCCCAGCACCTCACCGCCGAACAGCACGTGCTGGCTCACGGTGCCGCCCATTCGGAGGTACACCGAGTAGCCCCGCCCAACGGTGCCGAAGTCCCACTCCCACGTCTCCCAACCGCCACCCGCGCCGAAGGCGATCCAGAACCCTCGGTACTTGGGCTGCTCCTGCGCCCCTCCAGGCGCCGCGAGACCCGTCATCACAGCGAGTGTCGCGATGGCAATGAGTGCGCGCCGCATGATAGCCTCCCAGTTCCCGTGCGTCAGCCGTCCCCGAGGCACAAAGGGGCAAACCACGTGCCCACCCAATAGCGTACGCGTAAGTCATTACCCATCAGTCTATTACGCTGCGAGATGGTGGTGCAGGCTGCCCCGCGGTGACCTCTGTAGAGGACAGATCCGCGGTTAGCACGCCACTGGGGAAACAGGTCGGGCACGGTGGCCGTAGTGCTAATGGCGGCAGCGGTCGCGATTCAACCATTCCCGCCCGCCGCGCATCTAACCCGGTGAGGATCCTCCAAGACCTTGTCCGGAGAGCATCATGAGAACACTGCTCGCCATCGGCACTCCGACGATCATGCTTGCCGCCCTGGCGCTCAATGCTCCCGTGCAGCAGGGAGCGACGATCCAGGGGCGGTGGGAAGCCGAACGCAGTCGGTGGGACGACCAACGCCGGATTCATCTCGAGCTGAGGGCAGAGTTCGACGGCGATCGGTCCCACTACGGCCACACCTACCGGCCCGAGGAGCTTCCCGGGCTGGACCTATGGAGCGGCCGTGAGGGGCCGGTCCAGTTCCAGCTCGAGCGCGAGGCGGGGACCATCCTGTTCGAGGGCGAACAGGACGGGGACGATGCCTGGGGCACGTTCGTGTGGACCGGGAGCGACGCATTCGTGCAGGACATGGCGCGCCTCGGCTACCCGGACCTCACCACCAGACGGCTGTTCTCAATGACGCTGCAGGACGTGACGACCGGGTTCGTCACGGCCATGCAGGAGCGAGGCTATAGCGACGCGACGGCCCGCGACCTGATCCGCATGCGCATTCACGGTGTGAGCCCCGAGTTCGTGGACGGGCTGGCCGAGGCCGGCTACGACGACCTGTCCATCAGGGACCTCCTGCGGTTCCGGATCCACGGCGTGTCGGTCGACTACATCGCGGCCATGGCAGGGTACGGCTACACCGACCTGGCGGGCGAGGACCTGGTGCGGTTTCGCATTCACGGCGTGAGCCCGAATTACGTCGAGGCGATGGTGGCGGCCGGGTTCGACCACCTGTCGGCCGACGACATCGTCCGCATGCGGATTCATGGAGTGAGCCCCGAGTTCATCGACCGGTTGGGTGAGTTGGGCTACACCGGTCTCTCGGCTGACGATCTGCGGCGTGCCCGCATCCATGGGGTGAGCGCCGACTTCATCCACGAGATGGCCGAGCTCGGATTCGAGCTCTCGATGGACGAGCTGGTGGAGATGCGCATTCACGGGGTGAGCGCGGACTGGGTCGGCGGATTCACGGAGCTGGGGTACGAGGATCTCAGCGCCGGCACCCTGCGCCGCATGCGCATCCACGGGGTCAGCCCGAACTTCGTGAGGGAGATGGCGGCAGTGGGCTATGAGAGCGTGCCCGCGGAGACCCTCATCCGGTTCCGCATCCACGGGGTGAACGCCGACTTCGTGAAGCGGCTGGAGGAGCACAACTTCACGGGACTCTCGACGGACGACCTGATCCAGGCGCGGATCCACGGCAGCTGGATGCGGCGCAGTCGCAGGCCGTGACGTAGACGCGGCGACGCCACGGGTCGGATACGGCCAAAGAACCCCGGGTGGACGCCCGGGGTTCTTCGTGTCTCTACGTGAGAGCGCGACAGTGGAGCCCGCCTACCCCCCAACCTGCCCCAGGATCCAGGCGCACAGCAGCGCCCCGTAGATCCCCAGCACGTAGCCCAGCACCGCCATCAGCAGCCCCACCGGCGCCATGGCACGGTGATAGACGCTGGCGACCACGGGGGCCGAGACCGGGCCTCCGATGTTCGCCATGCTCGCCGTGGCGAAGAAGAACATGGGCGCGCGGATGAGCCTGGCGGCGAGCAGCAGGACCGAGGCATGCACCGCGATCCACACGATGCCAGCGCCGAAGAAGGCCGGCGCCTCGAGGAGTGCCTTGAGGTCGGCCTGTGCTCCGATCGCGCCGAGCAACAGATACAGGGCCGTGTACCCCAGCTTGGACGCGCCGTACTCCTCCAGGCGACTCACGGGTGTGAACGAGAGGACGAGCCCCCCCGTCACTACGATCAGCACCGCCCAGGTGGTGTGGCTGATGATGGTCGGATCGCCCAGCACCGGCAGCCGGTCGCCCAGGACCGCGGCCACCGCCGCCCCCCCGAACCCGATCCCCACGATGATCACCGCGGTCCGCACGTCCAGGGGGTGGCGGTGTGTGGCGATGTCTGCCAGGCGCCGATTGGTCTCCTCCACCACCTCCGTGTGCGCTCGGATCCGGGCGTCGAACAGGTGCTGCCACGTACTGAGAAACAGCAGCACACCCATCCATCCGTAGCCCACCGCCGTGTCGACCACGATGATCGGCCCCATCAGCGAATCGGGCGTGCCAACGCTCTCGGCGATCGCCACCATGTTGGCCGACCCGCCGATCCAGCTGCCCGACAGCGCGGCGAACGCCTTCCATGCCTCCTCCGGCAGGAAGCCGCCGAACAGCACCAGGGCGATCGGCGCACCGAGGATGATCCCCACCGAACCCGCCACCACCATGAACAGCGCCATCGGGCCCAGACGCACGATGCTCTTGAGATCAACCGTGATCATCAGGAGCAGCAGCGCCGCAGGCAGCAGATATCGGGTCATCCACTCGTAGGCGGGCGACGCCTGCGGGATGATCCCCAGCGTGGTCGAGATCGTCGGGAGGAAGTACGCGTAGATCACGGGCGGCGTGATCTCGAACAGCTTCTTGAAGCGCGGCAACGCGCTGAGCCAGAACGTCAGGCCGGCCAGCGCGGCGATGTAGCAGACGACCGCGGTCGGATCGGTGATGAGAGCGGAGGCGGCAGCGTCGTTCACGGGCCCGGTGGTCAGGGGAGCGGATCGGGCACAAAGATAACGGTGGGGCGGGTGGCGGCCACCACGCCGCCATCACTCAATCGAAGTGCAGGTTGACGAGCGGCAGCATCTTGAAGATCCCGCGGTTGTTCGCCGCGATGTTGATCACTCCGAGCTGCACACCGTGCAGCTCCTCTGCGTAATTGAACAGCCCGATCGTGAGGCCGCGCTGCTCATACTCCACGGTGTTGGCGAAGCCGACCGCCACACCGGTGAGGTCGTCGGTGCGGTTCCACAGCGAGACCGCGACGCCCTCGATGTACTCCCCACCCCGCACGTGGGCGATGGCCGCGCCGAGACCCTCGATGCCGGTACCCCCGACGGTGCTGAGGCCCGCCACGCCGATTCCCCGCAGCGTGGTTCCCGCCACGACCGACAGCCCGGCCGCGACAATGCCTCGCGCCTCGGTCCCCGCCACCACGGCGAGCCCTGCCACGCTGATCCCCGCCATCCTGGTTCCCGCCACGGAGGCCAGGCCGGCCACGCTGACCCCTTCCAGCTCCGTTCCGGCCACCGTCGCGAGCCCTGCCACGTTCACCCCCGTCATGCGGGTGCCCGCCACCGTCGCCAGCCCCCCTACGTTGAGGCCCTCCGCAGTCGTGCCGGCGACCGTTCCGAGGCCACTTGCCGTGAGTCCCGTGCTCGCCTGCCGTGCGATCACGCCCAGCACACCGACCTGAACGCCGCGGTACCACCCGCCCTCCGGGAGGATTCCCACCGAGAGCCCGTTCACTTCCGCCCACTTGTTGTGCTTGGAGCGCCAGAACGTGACGTTGAGGCCGTTTATCCGCTCGACCCTACGGTCGATGAAGTTGATGCGCACCCCGCTCCAGCGGTGCGAGTTTCCGATGCTGAGGCCGGCGCAGCCTGCCCCGAGGTTGAGGGCCGGGCCGCAGCCGGCCTTGGGGGCGGGGCGCTCGGGTAGCGTGTCCTGTTCCTGGGCCGGGGCGGCCGCAGGCACGGCGAGCAAGACAAGCAGTACAGCGAGACGCGCTCGCTTCATGGCTCGGTCGACTCGGAGGGGGTCACACCCACCTACGGCCCCGCCGCGGCCCCGGTTTCAGGCCCCCAGCGGCGACTCGCGGGTACCGCCGTGAGGTCCGGAGAAGCCCGCGCCGAATGCGCGAGAGGCGGGAGGCTTGTCCTCACGCCCCCCGCCTCGCATCTCCCAGTCTCTGCTTCCCGGTTACCCGCCGCTCAGCACCACTTTACCCTGACCCGGTACTCGACCTGCGTCTCGCCCCGAGCGGGAACGGTGACCGTGTAGCTGAACGTGAAGGCGTCCATCTTGGACCACTCGTGGCTCGAGGAGAGGATCTGCCAGTCCCCGCCCACGGGCTCAACGATCTGCACCTCGGCCGCCTCGTCCTTGTGGTTGCGCAGCGTGATCTCCCAGCTCGACTCCGAGACGCACCCGCTGATCACGCGGTATTCCATCTGGCGCCGGTCGCCGACCACGTCGAAGGCCTCGCCCATCTTGATGCGCACCCGCTCGTCGCGCGGCGTGTGATCGATGCGGTCTTCCCCGATGAACTGCTGCGCGCCCTCGCTGTCGGCCTTGTACACCCGCACGACGCCCCTGGGGAGCGGGACGCCGAGCTGGTTGTCCTCGCTGTTCTGGAAGTCGAGATACACTCCGACCTTCTGGTTCGACTGGATCTGGCCGTAGGAGCCGCGGTACCAGTACGGCTGGCCGTAGAAGATCAGCCGCTTCTGGATGCCCACCCCCTCACCCTCCAGCAGCGTGACCTGCTTCTGCTCGTTCTGCCTCAGCGTGGTGGGCCGCTGCAGCGTGTAGAGGTGGTACTCGAAGAAGCTCTCTTCCACGAACTGCGCCTCCGAGACCTGCGCCGCCCTGAGGGCGTCCATCTCCATGCGGCGGCGCATCCCCTCCGTCACCCGCTGTACGTCGCCGGCGACGAGCTTGAGGCGGGCGTTCTCATAGGTCGCACCGCTCTGGTTGGTGAGGGTGACCCATCCCGTGAGGTCGCCCTGGGTATCGTCCTCGTTAATCACGAAGACGTAGTCGGCCTTCCAGTTGAGGCTGTTCGTGAGGTAGGAGACCTCGAGGCGCTGCTGTGCCTCCCGGCTGTCGAGCAGCCACACCAGGGTCGGCTTGGCAATCAGGTTGTCGGGGATCTCCGGGAACGCGAACCGCCCGGGGAAGTTGAAGGTTATCTCGTCGCCGATCTTGAGGATCGGGCCGCCGTTCACCGAGAGCACCTCCGCCTCATACTCCTCGTCGCGCCCCGTCTTGGAGTTGTAACGGTAGACCCTGACGGTGCGTCCCACGTACTTCTCCAGCAGCTTCTGGGGGTTGAGCAGGTCGTATTGGTAGTTCTGCTCCAGCACGCGCAGGCCGTCGCGGCTCCCCAGCGCCTTGATGTGCACCGTCTCGGGCTGTATCTGGGCCGCCACGTCACGGAACTCCAGGTTCACGGCGCCCCGTACCAGCGTGACGTCCCGCACCTCCCGCACCAGGCCGAAGTTCTGGTTGTAGACCGTGATGCTGACGTCCCGCCGCTGGTCGGCGCCGGACTGCAACGTAGGAACTCCCTGCCCCGCGGCGACGGCCGGCCACAGGCCGAGCAGGAGTCTCAACCACCAGTGATTGCGACGCTTGGCAAACATGCTTCGCTCCTTAGATCGCTCTCTACCCCCCAATGACGTCCCAGGGCCGGTGCCTTGCACAGCTCCGCCCCGGCACCTCCAGCCCAGCTGGGGACCCGGCGGCCCGGGGCCCAGCTACTGCTTCAGCTTGCGGTCGAAGAAGTCGGCTGTCGCTCTGTAGGCCGCGAGCCAGTTGCGGTGCAGCAGGAAGCCATGGACCTCATCGGGAAAGATGAGCTGCTCCACCTCCACCCCTCTGGCCCGCAACTGCTCCACGAGGTCCACCGTCTCGCTGAACGGCACGTTGCGGTCGTCGTCCCCGTGGATGACCAGCACGGGAGAGCGCCAAGTATCGAGCGACGCCATCGGTGACGACTCGAACGCCAGTCGGGCCACCGCCGCACGCTCGGCCGCCTCGTAGCTCGGCACGAAGTTCCGAATCACCTCGTTCCAGTCATGCACGCCGTGCAGGTCAACTCCCGCGGCGAACAGGTCGGAGGCGCGGGCGAGGCCCAGCGCCGTGAGGTAGCCGCCGTACGAGCCGCCCCACAGCCCGATGCGCTCGCGGTCCACGTCGGGCCGGCTCGCCAGGTAGAGCCCGGCCCCCATGACGTCGTTGAACTCACTCGCCCCCCGGGCTCCATAGTTGATCGCCTCGCGGAACTCCATGCCGTAGCCGATCCCGCTGCGGTAGTTCACCGAGAGCACCACGTACCCCCGGCTCGCCAGGTACTGGTTGAGCGCGTAGGCGTTGTGGTAGTAGCCGCGGTAGTGGAAGCCCAGCAGCATCTGCCGGCGGGAGCCCCCGTGGAAGAAGAGCACCGCCGGGTGCCGCTCGCCGCGACCGGAGCGGCGCGGCAGGAACAGCTGGCCGTGGATCAGCATGCCGTCGGCAGCCGGGAAGATCACCTGCTGCGGCTCCACCAGATGCTCGTCGGGGAAGTCCCCGGGGAGCGTCTCCCGCGCGATCCAGCGCCGCTCCCGCCCCACCAGCAGCTCCGCGTGGGCCGGGGTGGTGGCATCGGACGCCAGGAATGCCACGGCGCCGCCCGCCATGGCCGCCGGGGCCCACTCGATCCCCGTGCCGCTGGTGACCGACTGCGGCCGGCCGCCGGTGACCGCCACCCGCCACAGGTGCCGCCGGTCGATGTCGTCCTGGTTGGAGGAGTAGAGCACGTGGCGCCGGTCGACGCTCAGCGCGACGTGCTGCACCTCGAACTCACCGGGCGTGAGGAGCGCCGCGCTGCCGCCGCCGGCGGGCACCGCGTAGAGATGCGTCCATCCCTCCCGCTCCCACGGGAAGACGATGCGGTCGTCGGCGCCCCAGAGGAGCTGATTCTCCGCCACGACGCCGCGAAATGCGCTCCCCGTACCCTCTTCGGCCCGCCACACCTCGCGGGCCTCACCAGTCGCCAGCTGCACCACCCGGATCGACCACGGCTCCGCCTCGCGGCGCGGCCCAAACGGGAGCCGCCGCCGCACGTTGGGCCGGCGGATGAACGCCACGCGCTGGCCGTCGGGCGACCAGACCGCACTCCCGTCCCGATCGACCGAGGGATCGAGGTACTGCACCCGGCGCTGCGCTAGGTGATAGACCCCGACGAAGCTGTGATCGCCGCGACCGCTCGCGAAGGCGAGCCTGGAGCCGTCGGGTGACCAACCGAGCGAGCCGGCGCTGCCGCGGATCTGGAAGAGCTGCTCGGCCTCTCCCGAATCCAGTGGCACGGACCAGACCTGGCCCCGCTGCAAGAACGCCAGCATGTCGCCCTGCGGCGAGACCTCAGGTGAGCTCCCTTCGGCGAGCTTGCGCGGCTCGCCGCCGGCGACCGGGATCACCCAGATCGCCCGCTCTGCTCCGTCGGGTGCACTCAGCGGATTGGGGATCTCACCCTGTCTGTTGGGGGCCCCGCCCCGGACGAACACGAGGTAAGCGCCATCGGGAGTGAACGTCAGGCCGGAGAGCTCCTGCCCATCGTCCTCGGCATACGAGGTGAGCTGTCGGCCTCGGTAGTCGGGAGCCTCCGCGATCCACACGTTGCGCACGCCCTCGGCATTCTGCACCCAGGCGACCGCGCCACCCGCGGGGGCGACGACCGGCTGTGAAGGAAACGGCGCGCTGAGGATCTGCTCAATGGTGAAGGGCTGCTGGGCGGTCGCGCTGGAAACGAGCACCACCGATACCAGTGCAGCGAGCGACGATCGACGGCCAAAGCTGATCATGGTTAGGGCTCCTTCTGTGTCTAAAGCTCCGCCTCTGTTGCTACCGTGGCATTGCCACGCGTCACCACATCTCCTCGATCGCCCGCGCCACATGGTCTGCGATCGCCATGATCGTGAGCATCGGATTCACGCCGCTCGAGGTGGGAAACGCGCTTCCGTCGGCAACGTACAACCCTTTCAGTTCATGCGCCTCACCGGTCTCACCGGCGACCGAGTCTGTGGGAGATCGCCCTAGCCGCGCGCTCGCCAACTGATGGAACGTGATGTACGACATGCGGCAGTAGCGGTAGCCCCTTGCGTCGGCAGCCGTCATGAGGCGATCGAGCCAGGCCGGCTCGCCGGGGCGCGCCCGCGCCGGCGGAGTCTGCAGTGTGAATATCTCATGTGCGCCGGCCGCGGCGAGCACCTGAGCGGCGCCGCGCACTGCCTCACGCACGTGCCGCTCGTCGAAGCGCGACAGCTCGTAGTGCACCCGGGCTCGGCCGTCGCGTCCCACGGCCACGCGGCCGGGGTCCCGGTCGCGCAACAGCACCCCGCACAGTCCCGAGTACCCGAGGCGCGCCACGTCTTCCTTGAACTGGCGCGCGCTCTCCCACCCGAAGGCGCTGGCCGCCAGGGCGAAGTGCGCCGGCGCCGTCTCGAACTTCGCCCCATAGCCGTCGTGCTGATCGGCGAACTGGTCCGAGTAGCGGGTCTGCAGCGAGCCGGTCCACGGATCGACCCGCTCCGGGAACACGCCCATCACCGCGCTGGCCGGATGCAGCCGCAGGTGCCGTCCGATGTTGCGGTTCGTCAGTCCGGAGCGCAGCAGAATGGCCGGCGTATGGATCCCGCCGGCGGCCACGACGACCACTCGCGCCCGCACCGTTAGTCGGTGGCGGGAGCCGTCGGGCGCCGTGACGCTCGCCGCCACGCCGCTGGCCCGTCCCCCCTCGCTCAGCACCCGCTCCACCTCGCAGCCCACCACCAGACGGGCGCCGGCCGCCGCCGCGTCGCTGAGGTAGGTGCGCGCGGTAGAGTTCTTGGCACCGTGGCGGCACCCGTAGGCGCAGAAGCCGCATTCCAGTCCCTCCAGGCAGTCCGTGACGTTGCGCGGCATCACGTCCACGTGCCACCCGAGCGCGCGCAGTCCGCGCTCCAGCAGCTCGTCGCGCCTGCCAGGCGTGGTCCACCGCGTGCTCACGTTGACGCGCGTGCTCACCCGCTCGAACGACTCCGCCAGCCGATCGCTCGAGAACAGGGACAGCCCCGAGATGCGGTCCCACTCATCCCGCACCGCGTCGGGCAGCGGGAAGCTCGTGGTGTAGTTGATCACGGTACCGCCGCCGAGGCAGCTCCCGGCGAGGATCGGCATGGACCCGCTCTGGGTCATGAGGAGGCCGCCGTCGAGGTAGAGCGATCCCAGCATCTCCCCTTCGACCTGGGTCATGTCCCGCGACCCCGGATTGGGCCCCTTCTCCAGCACCACCACGCTGCGTCCCGCCGCGGCGAGTACCCCCGCCACCACACCGCCTCCCGCCCCTGAGCCGGCGACCACCACGTCGCACTCCAGCGTGGTGTCACGCTCAACGGCGAGCGTGGGAAGGGGGTCGATCACCTTTTCCGGTTGCGGCAGCGGTCCCGGATGGCCCACGTGGCGCCACGCCGGATGTGAGCCGTCGGCCAGGGGCCAGCCGTAGAACGCAACGTGCGCCAGCCGCTTCAGAGCCTGGAAGCCCGCGCGTCTGAGCGGCAGCCGCGAGTGCGCCCAGCTCCGGAGCGTCGCCTCGCGCGCTGCCGGATCCAGGCGCACGAGCGACGCGGGCCGACCACTCAGCACCAGGTTGGCGAGCGGGGAGCCCAACGCGTCGAGCAGGGTGCGCAGCTTTTTCTGATCGCCCGGATCGGGGAGCGAGGCGATCAGACCCTCCACCCGCTCGGCGGTGCCGGCCGCCGCCGCACCGGTGGCGAAGAACCCCTCCGGGTCGTCATCGTGGCGGATTTTGGGCAACAGCGTCTCGCACACGGCGGCGAGGACGGCTCGCTGTCGGTCGGTCAGCCGGGAGTCGCTCGGCGGGAGACCCATGGTGCGCCAAATGTGCCAGCCGCGGCGACCCCCGGGCAAGCTCATGCCATCGCCGCGCCCAACGTGCGGCGCAAGCGACCTGTCTCTAGGGCACGAGGGGACCTGCGATGGGGAGCAGTGCCCAGGGGTCGCCGCCCGGGTTCCACACCCCCAGCCCCATGCCGCTGCCCCAGCAGCGGGGCCGTCCGTCGGGCGGCACCCCGCAGGCGTGAACCAGCCCTACGGCCAGCGAGCCGAAGGTGAATCCGCCCGGCACGGGTTGCGGGGCCCACCACTCCTCCCACGGGACGCCCCAGCAGTACGCCTCGCCGCTGGGCGCGAGCCCGCACGTGAACCCCCCGGCGTCCAAGGCATCGAGCACGGGGGCGCCCACCACAGGCTCCGGCGTCGGGTGGGCCGTGCTATCGGCGGATCCCAGCCCGAGCTGGCCGAGCTCGTTGCGGCCCCAGCAGTAGGCCCCGCCGGCGGCGGTGAGCCCGCACGTGTGCACCGCGCCCGCGGAGATCGACTGGAAGACCAGATCGCCCGCGACCGGGACGGGAGCGCTCACCGAGAGCGTGTCGCCGCTGCCCAGCTGGCCCCACGCGTTGTCTCCCCAGCAATAGCCCCGGCCCTCGGCGGTCAGCCCGCAGGCAAAGCCGCCCCCGGCGTCCACGCTGGCGAACCGCAGACTGCCGGCCACCGGGATGGGCACGCGGCTGCAGGGGAACTCATGGCCTAACCGCGCGCACACGTCGGGCGCCGCATCGCTGCCGAGCTGGCCGCAATCGTTGCCGCCCCAGCAGTAGGCCTCGCCCGCGCGCGTCACCGCGCAGGCAAACGCGAGCGGGGTCCCTCCCAGGGTGGACCAATCCCAATCCTCGCGATCCCGGCCGATGCTCGCGCTGATCGATTGGAACTCGCCGTCGCCCACGCGCACGGGTGTCTCACTAGAGCCCACCTCCATCCCACTCCCCCAGCAGAAAGCGGCGCCGGCGGCGGTGAGTCCGCACACGCTCGCCACACCCACGCTCAGTGACGTGAACGTGAGCGCGGTGGCCACCGGTACCGGGAGGCGGTCACGGAGGTAGCCGCCCCAGCAGTACGCGGCGCCCTGCGCGTCGAGCGCGCACGTGCCGCCCAGCATGTAGGGCTGGCTGGCGAGGAACGACACCGTGGTCCAGCCCCCTGCAGCAACCGTCTCGAGGGCCAGAAAGCTCTCGGCCACGGTGACCTGCGCGCTGTCGGCGCGGTGGGTGGTGGCGGCGGTGATGGTGGCCACTCCGGGAGCCACGGCGCTCACGAGCCCGTCCTCTACCGTCGCCACCGCAGAGTCGGACGACGACCACACGATCACCACAGGTACGCGGCGATACGTACAACCGATGAAGCAACTTTCCGCCACCCAGGCCGTGGCCTTGAAGCGCACGGTGTCGCCGACTAGCAGGTTGTAGCGGGCGGGGGTGAGCGTGACGTAGTCGACGTGGGGCTCGCCGGGGTTGCGCCAGTCGTCGTCGGCCGGAACGTCCCAGTCCCAAGGCTCGGTCAGCGGCTCGCACGCGAAGCAGCATAGGGCCAACGGCCAGAGGACGCGGGCGACGGCTACCCATCGTCCGCGGCATTCCGCCCCCCAAGCTCGCGCCTGTCGCGGCGGTTCACGGCGGCGGGGCATCGCGGTCTCCTACATGCTGGATGCCTGGGTTGACGACCCCAGACTTGCCGCCTCCCGTCAAGCAGCCGTCAAGCGGCGTGGCGGCCCCAACGGTGCTGGATTGGAGCCCGCGTCTGGCCGCCTCCTCCGGGCATCACCCACGCTGAACTTGACCGGTCTCCTCACCGCTTGGTAAGAATTAAGAAGACGGTCGGCGCCTCCTGCAGCCGGGATGCCGCACGAGTTGCGGGTTGTCGAGTCGGTGGTTGGGGAGGAATCCGGTGCCCATCGGGCGACCATCGATGAAGAGCCACTTCGCGGCCGTTGCGCCGCAGTATCGCCAGCTTCGCGACCTGGACATGGGGGCGGTGCGTCGCGTCGCCGGCATCCTCAGGGACTTCGCTGCACCTGCTCCACACCTCAGGCTCATCGATGTCGGGACCGGAACCGGCCGGTACATCGAGGCCGTGCTCGAGGAGCTCAAGACCGACGGGGTCCCGTCCCCGCGGGTCACGGCCGTCGATGCCACCTCGGAAATGCTCGGCTCGTGGAGCGCACGGCGCGTGGAGTACGGCTGCCACATCAGGCTCGTGATCGGGCTGGCGGAGGCCCTGCCGTGCGCGAGCCGGTGCTTCGACGCGCTGCTCTCGTTCAATGCAGTGCATCTGTTCGACCTCCACCCCTTCGTCACGGAGGCGGGGCGCGTGCTCCACCCAGGTGGCAAGCTACTCCTCTACACGCGGACGCCCGAGCAGAACCGGCGCACCATCTGGGGGCAGCACTTCCCCGAGTTCGCAGACCGCGAGACCCGGCTGCACCGAGAGCGCGCCCTCCATCTGGCCTTGATGGGGACTGATGCGTTTCGCGGAGCGCGGCTCCTCCCCCTGCCCTGGGTAATACGCACCAGCCTCGCTCGTCTCATCGAGCAGGCACGGAGCAAGAGTTACTCAACATTCGAGTTCTACACCCAGCGTGAATTCGAGGCTGCTCTCAGCGCGTTCGAGCGGCGCGTCCGCGCGCACTACCGCGAACACGGATCCATCACGGCACGCAACGATCACCTGTTGGTCGTCGCCACACGCCGCTAGAGACGCACCGATCGGCAGCGGTGCGGGGCTCTCATGCGGGTCAAGTGGCCCTCGGCATGGTAGATTGGAGCATGCAGCTCTCCGCCTCCGACATCTACACCTTTCACCGCCCCTCCCGCTGCGAGCTGCGGGTGTACCTACGGCACCGGGGGGAGCTCGAGTCGGAGCCGGGGGAGTACGATCTGGTGTTGCAGCGGCTGGGGAAGCGCCACGAGAAGGCCCACCTGGCCTCCCTCGGGCCCGTGGTGATGCTCGACAGCGGGACGCGGGAGGAGCGCGAGCGCCTCACGCGTCAGGCCGTGGCCGACGAGCAGGAGATCATCTATCAGCCGGCCTTTCGCTCTGCAGTAGAGATCGACGGCCAGCGGTGGGAGGTGGTCGGCGACCCCGATCTCCTGATCAAGTGGGGTGACGGGTACATCATCCGCGACTGCAAGATCTCCCAGCGCATCACCCATCGCGATCACCCCGAGATCCACTACCAGCTCGAGCTATATGGGTGGCTATTCGAGCGGACTTTCGGGCAGCCGCCCATGGCGCTGGAGGTGTACAACGGGGCGGGTGAGATCACCCAGCTGGCATACAAGGGGGGCACGAGCGCCCTACAAGAGCTGGAGCTCATAGCCCAAGTGAAGCGGGCGAAGCGGGCACCTTACAGCCCCGTGGGCTGGACCAAGTGCCAGCCGTGTCCCTTCCGCTACCGGTGTTGGCCGGAGGCCGAGGAGCGCAAGGACGTATCGCTGGTGTACGGAGTGGATCAGTGGATGACACACGAGCTGCGCAAGGAAGGGGTCGAGACCTACGCGGCCCTCGTGGAGAACTACACGGAGGAGCGCCTGGCGCGGCTCACAAAGCCAGCAGCGACCCAAACGTGGAAGGTCGGCAAGCGAGCCCCGTCCATTCTCCGCATGGCGCGGGCGCTCAGCTCCGGCGAGGAGATCCTGATCCAGCCACCCGACATACCGGAGCACGCCAACTACGTGATGTTCGACCTGGAGGGGATGCCGCCGCAGCTGCAGGAGCCAGCGAAGATCTACCTCTGGGGGCTCCAAGTATACGGCGAGCGGCCGGACGAGTTCCGGTACGCGCTGGCCGACTTCGGACCGGAAGGTGACCGCAACGGATGGCTGGGGTTCTTGGAGCGGGCACGGGAGGTGTTCGACCGCTACGGTGACCTGCCCTTCGTACACTGGTACTCGTACGAGAAGACGAACATCGAGATGTACGTGGAGCGGCACGGGGACCCCGACGGCACCGCCGCTCGCGTGCTCGACAACCTGCTCGACCTGCTGCCCATCACCCAGGAGTCGATCGCGCTGCCGCTTCCCAGCTACAGCCTCAAGGTGGTGGAGAGGCACATCGGCTACGGGCGTAGACTGCCCGACACCGGCGGTGACTGGGCGATGGCACGGTACGTAGAGGCGGTCGAGACCGAGGATGAACTGGAGCGTCAGGCGCTGATGAACATGATCATCGCCTACAACCAGGAGGACCTGGAGGCGATGTGGGCTGTGATGCAGTGGCTCAAGGAAAAGACCGCACCCGCCGCATCGCTCAAGCTCGTGGAGTGACGGCGTTGCGCTACGGGCGAGACGTGACAACCGGTACGGAGATCCCTACATGAGGCGTGCTTGGCGTTCGGCGCTGTGCCTCGCGCTCACGCTCTGGTCCTGCTCGACCTCGGCGCAGCAGCCAGGAGGGCAGCTCGAGCTCACTTTCCTAGACGTCGGGCAGGGCGACGCCATCCTGATCCGCTCGCCCGAGGGCAAGCTGGCTCTGGTGGATGCAGGCAGGACCTTCCCCGGACCGGCGCTGCGCCGCCACGGCGTTGACTCTCTCGACCTGGCCGTTGCCACGCACCCCCACGCGGACCACATCGGCGGGATGGTCGGCGTGCTGCGCTACTTTCCCGCCCGCTTCTATCTGGACAACGGCGTACCGCACGTAACGTCGACCTACACCCACCTCATGGCGTACATCGAGCGGTCGGATATCACGTATCTGGAGCCAGTCGACCGACGCCTCGAGCTGGGCAGTGTCACACTACGTGTGTTACCGCCGCCCGCACAGGGCGCGAGCCTGAACGATCAATCCGTCGGGCTCATCGTAGAGTACGGGGAGTTCACGGCGCTGCTCACCGGTGACGCCCAGGTCCCGGAGCTCGAGCACTTCCTCCGGCTTGGCGTGCCCGACGTCACCGTGCTCAAGGCATCACACCACGGCGCGGAGGACGGAGTGAGCCCGGCGTGGCTCGGCGCCACACGGCCCGAGATAGTGGTCATCTCGTGCGGACGCGACAACCAGCACGGTCATCCCGACGCGGGGGCGCTAGGCCTGTACGAGGCCGCGGCGCAGGCGATCTACCGCACCGACCTGCACGGCGACGTGACGATCCGTGGGGCGCGCGATGGCAGCTACGAGATCGTCACTGGACGGCCCGTCGCGAGCGGCGGCGACCGCACGACTCGGTTGGCTCCGGCCGCCGTCTCGGTGTGGGTCTTTCCCGACGCCCCAGGCGACGACCATCAGAACCGCAACGGTGAGTACGCGGTGGTGCGCAACCACACCGCCGAGCCCCTCCCGGTGGGAGGTTGGGTCCTGTGCGACGCCGTGAGACACTGCTTCCGCTTCCCCGAGTCGGCGACGATCTCGGGGAGCGACAGCGCAATCGTGTTCACCGGCTCCGGGACGAGCGACGGCCGTCGCTTCTACATGGGCTCCCCCCAGGCGGTATGGAACAACCGCGGCGATTGGGCCATCCTATGGGATAGCCGGGGACAGGTGGTGGCGCGCTATGAGTACTGAGCAGCACTACGCGGTGGATCGCATCCGGCACCGGACCGCCCTGCTGGTCGACGACGAGGGCCATCAGATCCTTGTCCCAACCCTCCGACTCCCCCACGATCTCGCCGAGGGACAGGTGCTGCGCGTGCCCGTGGACGAGGCCGGCACACGCGATTGGGGCCGGGCACGGATCGACGAACCAGAGACCCAGCGCCGAAAGGCGCGGGCGGAGCAGCGCCTCGAGGAGCTGCGCAAGAGAGACCCCGAGGGCGACATCGAGCTGTAAGACGAAAAGCGACCGTCCGGTCGGTCGCTTGGGCCCCGACTTCCCGAGCCAAAGGACTACGGCACAGACCCGGCGAGCCTCACTCCCTCCCGTATCAACCTAGCTACCTCGGATCCCTGATCTCCCAGCAGCTGCCGAAACCGCGGGTGCTGCCTCAGCGTGTCCGGGAACGGGGCCACCTGCAGGTACGGCATCGACATCATGGACGGGGTGGCGAGCAACGCCTCCAGGTGATCGAGGGCGGCATCCTCTTCGCCCAGCATCGCATACGTCCACACCAGCGCCTCCCGCACCGCCATGTCACGCAGTGCGTCAGCCGACTCGCCGACCGCCCGCTCCAGCAGTGCCACCTGTCCCATGGCGTCCTCGCGGCGCCCCAATCCAGCATAGGCGCGGGCGAGCAGCGTCATCAGCGTTGGATCGCCGACCCGGGCACGCGCCGCTCCTTGGACCGCGGTCCGGAGCGAGTCGTAATAGGCACGAGCACGAGGCAGCTGGTCACGCAACCGGTAGAACTCGGCCTTGAGGTAGTAATAGTCGAACGGGAGCGGGCCGCTCACCGACGCCGGCGTGAGGGGCTCGAAGATCGAATCGTACGCTCCCCCGACTACCAGGCTGGGGGCGCCCTCGATCAGCCCCAGCGCCACCTCACCCGGCGTCGTGCGCTGCTGCATCTCTCGCACCGCAGCATGGGCACGGGCCGTGTCGCCGCGCCAGCGGAGGTAGAGCGCGATCCGGATCCTGTGCGCCTCTGCCAAGTCAGGCGCGATACCGAGCGCCATGCCCACGTAGCGCTCGGCGTCGGCGTAGCGCCGCACCAGGAAATTGAACCCTCCGGCGGCGATCGCCCAATCGGGCTCCCGGGGATCTAGCTCCGCTGCCAGCGCCGCGTTCTCCACCGCCTCATCCCACTCACCCCTTGCAGCCTGTAGCACTGCGAGCAGGGTGCGGGCATAGGCGTTGTTGGGCTCGCGCTCGACGACGTGTTCGAATTCCCGCGCCGCCATCTCGGCATCGGCCTCTCCGCCCCAGTAGTAGTACAGCCCCAATGCCAAGTGCGCGCCGGGAAGCTCCGGATCCAGGGCCAGGGCCGTGTCCACCGCGGCCTTGGCTTGTTGCAGACGCGCGTCGCTGGGGTCCACGAAGTAGCGGTACAGCCAGATGTGGGCGGTGGAGAGCTCGGCCCACGCCAACGCGAAGCCGGGATCCAGATCGAGCGCCTGCTCGAAGAAGTCGATCGCGATGCGCCGCGCGTTGGCGTCGCCGGCTCCCAGCGCGCCAGCTAGGTAGTCGTGGCCCCGCAGGTACAGCTCGTAGGCAAGTAGGTCCTCGGTGGGCGGGGGAGCGGGCGCCTCCTCCTCACCCTCCAGCAGGGCGACATCCATCGCCCGAGCCACACGCTCTGCTATCTCGGACTGGACCCGGAACACCTCCGTCATGTCCTCGTCGTACACGCTGGCCCACACGTGCGTGTCGTCCGACGCGCGAATGAGCTGCGGAATGATGCGTACCCTGCTCGTGGGATCCTGCGGTCGCTCGCGCTGGATCGTGCCCTCGAGCACGTAATCGGCCCCCAATTGGGCTCCGATGTCCCGCGGCGAGAGATCGCTTTCCCGGTACTGCATCGCGCTGGTGCGGGATATCACCCCCAAGGTGCCGAGCGTCGCCAGGCGCGCGGTGATCGCATCCGTGATCCCGTTGGCGAAGAAGTCGTCCTCGGCCGGGCCGAGGTTGTCGAATGGGAGGACCACCACCACGGGGCGATCGGGTGTGCCCGCCGGCCCGGGCGCTCGCAGCAGCAGGACCGCGACGAGCGCCAGGATCAACCCGAGAACCGCGATGGCGGCGACGAGCCCGCGGCGGCCTGCCAGCAACGGCGCCGCAAAGGGCCCCCCGGGCACCCGCTCGAGCCCGCCGCTGGGCGTGATGACGCGGCGGTCGAGCTCCCGCACCACTTCGTCAGCCGTCTGCCACCGCGCGGCAGGGTCCTTCGCGAGACACTTCATCACCAACCCGGCGAGTTCGGGTGGCAGGTCTGGGCGGTGCACCAGCACGTGGTCCGGGTCCTGAGTGACGTGGGCGGTGAGCACGGCCTGCGGCGATGCACCCCGGAACGGGGTTCTCCCCGTGAGCATCTCGTACGCCAGCACCCCAACCGCGTAGATGTCGGCCCGGTGATCAATGTTGGGATCGGCAGTTGCTTGCTCCGGCGCCATGTAGGCCGGGGTGCCCAGCACGAGCCCCGCCGTGTCGACCTCGTGCCCCTCCACGGCCAGCGCCAGCGCCTTAGCCACACCGAAATCCGTCACCAAGGCATGGCGCCCGGACAGCATCACGTTGCCCGGTTTGATATCCCTGTGCACCACGCCCCGCTGGTGCGCGTAGTGCAGGGCATCGAACACGTCATGCAACAGTGCCACGGCCTCGGGTAGGGGCATCGGCCCCCCGGCGAGACGCTCGCGCAACGACTCGCCCTCCACCTCCGGCATCACGTAGTAGAGGAATCCCTCGGCCTCGCCGGAGTCGTGGACCGGGAGGATGTGGGGGTGGGACAGCTTTGCCGCGATCTTGATCTCGCGCAGGAACCGATCCGGACCCAACGTGGCCGCGAGGTCGGGCCGCAGCACCTTGAGCGCGACCTTGCGGTCGTGTTTCAGGTCCTCTGCCTGATAGATCACGGCCGCCCCACCCCGGCCCAACTCCCGGAGCAGGCGGTACCGCCCCGCCAGGGCCCCACTCAGGCTGCTATGCAGGTTCTGCATCGCGCAGAAAGATGAGCTAATGGCGGGTGGGGCGCGAGCATGGGTCCCCGGGGACGAGACGGGAGGGGTCCTCGACCAGCTGTCATGGTTCGGTCATGGCACGCGCTCGCGGAACGCCGGTGCAGGGCGACAACCGGTGTTGTGCCTACCGTACGGCAACCCGACGCAAAAGTTCCCCGTTATAGGTCTGGGAGGTCCCCCGGGGAACCTCTGGGGTATAGAGGGGCGGCGGCCATGGGTGGTGTGACACCGCCGGCTGACTTTAGATTGGCCGGAGCGCCCGAAGCCCTCGGGCTAGTTAGTTAAGGAGGTTCGATGATCGCTGCCAGCGTGGGCTTCGTACTCGCCCTCATCCCGGCGCTCGGCGACCTGTCGGGGCATCTTGTGATGGTGCCGGTTGGACCGGACACATCCTGCATCGTGATGGACATGCCGACTGAGGGGAGGCTGAGCCCGCTGGACTCCCTGACCTTCACGGTGGGAGACCGCAGCGTGAAGATCTGCTATGGCCGGCCGTCGGCCCGGGGACGCACCATGATCGGCGGGCAGGACGTGCCCTACGGCAAGCTGTGGCGCACCGGCGCAAACGAGCCCACCATGATCCACACCACCGGCTCCATCAGTGTGGCCGGTATCGAGGTCGAGCGGGGGAGCTACTCCCTCTACACGGTCCCGGGCGAGGACGAGTGGGTCGTCATTGTGAACCGCTCCATCACGCAGTGGGGCCACATCGCGCAGTACAACTACAAGGTGAAGGCCCAGGAGGTGGGCCGCGCCAAGGTCCGGGGTGAGCGCCTCGCCGACCACGTCGAGACCATGACCTTCCGCACCGAGCCCGCGGAGCAAGGCGCGGTGACGCTGCTGCTCGAATGGGAGCACACGAGGGTGCAGATGTCGGTGAGCGCGGCCGGGCCGTAGCCGCGCGCCACGCAGCGACAGGACGCCGCCCCGGCGCACCCGCCGGGGCGTCTGAGTTTGCGCCGCCGCGCAGGAGCCACGGCCGGCATGTTTACAGCTAGCCCAGCCCGCTTAGCTTTAGGGAACTTGAGCCGGAAGACCTGATGGCGTCCGAGCACTACCTGGCCGTCGACAAGGTGCACGAGGCGGATGCCGTGATCCTCGACGATCACGGAAGGGCCTTTACCGTGTCCCTGGCCGAGCTACCGGCTGGCCTCGCCGAACGAACGGTCCTCAAGGTAGTGGTCGCCGAAGACGGAACGCCCGACTGGACCACCGCTGCCATCGACAACCCCGAGACAGAACGGCGCAAGCAGCGCTCGGCGGAGCTCACCGAGAAGCTGCGGAGCAGCGACGAGCACGGGTTCCTGCATCCCGAGGAGGAGACGTAGCCAGCCCGTTCCCGCTTGCCGCACACGCACACGAGCGCCCCTCGCGCTGAGCTGGGGGCGCTCGTTTCGTCGAGGACGGGCGACGACCGCCCTGCTCAGTGGGCGACGCCCCCGGGTGCCGCTCCCACCACCGGTAGCGGCGTCTCCGCTGTGTGCGGCGGCAGGGCCGGGTACCGCACCTGCGGTTGTTCACCCGTCAGCGTTCCCAGGAAGGCCACTACGGCGGCTTTCTCCTCGTCGGTGAGCGCGGCGCCTAGCTGGGCCGTCCCCATCACTTCCACCGCCTCCCCGAGCCCCCACACCATCCCGGAGTGGAAGTAGGGAGCGGTGAGCGTGATGTTGCGCAGCGAGGGCGCCTTGAAGACGTACTCATCCGACGCACTCTGCGTCACGGCGAAGCGACCCTTGTCGCCGCGCGGTAGAATGGCCGCACCCGGTCTCTCCACGACGCCAAATGGGTAGTAGCCTCCACCGCCGACGTTCATGCCGGCGTGGCACCCGGCACATCCCCGCGCGACAAACACGGCGATCCCTTCCTTCTCCACGAGGGAGAGGGCGTCTTCGTCGCCACGCAAGTAGTCGTCGAACGGCGCGCCGGGCGTTACGAGTGTCGCCTCAAACGCCTCGATGGCCCGTGCCATGTTCTCGAACGTCACGGGGTCGGGGTCGTCCGGGAAGGCGGCACGGAACCGCTCGACGTACTGCGGGATACTCTGGAGCGTCTGCACCACACGCTCGGGGGTGTTGTTCATCTCCACGGCGGCCTGTACCGGCCCCTTGGCCTGCTCCTTGAGATCGGGCGCGCGACCATCCCAGAACTGGGCCACGTTGTACACCGCGTTCAGCACCGTCGGTGCGTTGCGCGGCCCCCGCTGCCAGCCGTGCCCCACGGATGTCTCCAACAGGTCGACCCCACCCAGCCCGAGGTTGTGGCACGTGTTGCAGCTGATGAGCCAGCTCTGCGACAGCCGGGGATCCAGGTACAGCATCTTCCCCAGCTCGACCTTCTCGGGCGTGATCGGATTGCCCGGGAGCTCGGGCGGACCCTCCGGGATCGGCTCGAACGCTTCGAGCGCGGCGGGAGTGAGCCGCAGGCCACCGAACTCCTCGGCCTGCTCCGCGGGGGGCCCTGCCTCACACGCCACCAGCGCCGCGGCACCTGCCGCACCAACGAACCATCTGATCAGAGACCTACGCATGTTACTACTCCCTCGTGTGTTACACGCTTCTCGTTCTGCCACCCTCTCCGGTCATACCTGTCCCGCTTCCCACTTCCCGGAGGATAGACCGTTCCCCTTTCCCCTACTCCGGATGCCCCACCGGCATCAGCGCCAGGGGATGCTCATCCGCCGGCAGTCCCAGCGTCTGCTTTACCTGGCTGTCGTGGTACGCCCCGACGAACGTGGTCCCGAGACGCAGCGCGGCGGCCTGGAGGTAGACGTTCTGCGCCGCGTGTCCCACGTCCATGTGCACGTACTTCCGGCCACGGTCGCCGTACTTCCCCGTAGTGCGGGCGTATACGGCCGCGATGACCACGACGACGGGAGCCGCCTTCATCCAGTCCTGGCGCAGGGCCGCCCGGGCGAGGGCGGAACGGCAGTCACCCTCGGACGTCTGCGCCAGATCGTGTCGCTCGGGCCGATAGCGATAAACGCCGACCGGGAGCCCGGATACCGCACCGGCCACGAGATAGGTCTCCAGGGGGTAGAGGGCCCCTGCGGACGGCGCAGTGCGCCCGCCGTCGGGACGGGTGACACCCTGAGCTGCCCACAGCAGCTGCGACACATCGGCGAGGGTGAGCGGAGTGCTCTTGAAATCGCGGATCGAACGCCGCTCGGAGAGTGCAGTCTCGAGTGACGTGGCTCCGTCGAGCCGTGGATCGGGGAGGGCGACGACCGGTTCCTGGGTCACTACCGTCTGTCCAATGGTGCCGAGCACGAGGAGCACCAGCACTGCGACCGCTCACATCGCCGTACGCCACCGGTTCTGCGCCGCGGGCGAGTCGGTCTACTCGTGCGGTTCGGCCGCATCCTCCTGGCGCAGCACCTCCTGCACCTTGAGGAGCACTTCCTTCCGCTGTTTCAGCATCTCCCTGAAGTCCAGACGGTCGGTGTCGGCGATCTCCATCCGCAGATCAGAGAGGTAGCTGTCGAGCACCTCCAACAAGATCCGGATCTCGTTGGGCTTCAGATCGAGTTGGATCATATGGTCAAGAGGGAACGATGGGGTAGTCGGTACCCTCGTTCTCTTCGCGTTCCAGCTCCCGCAGCAGGCAGTTCACGGTCTGCTCTACTAGGGTCTCCAGCTCCACGCCGCGCCGGCGCGCTTCTCCCTCGTACGCGTGGAACGCCTCCTCACTCAGCTCCGCCCACACCCGCACCTTGCGCATGCGAATCCTCCTTCGGACGGCGCCCGACCGTCCTAGCCCGCCGGCACCCCCTTGTACCCGTAGCACAGAATGCCGCCGTGGCCCTCCCGCCTGACGAGGCGGAACTCCAGCGCCACCTCCATCCCGGGAGCGACCTCCGCCGGATCGCAGTCCACGATCTGGACCATGAGCCGTGCGCCCTCCGGCGTTTCCACCACCGCCATGGCGTACGGCGCCTCCATCAGGAAATCGTCGGGCGGTACGTGGATCACGGTGCACGTGACGATGCGACCGTGTCGGGATAGCTGGATCTGCTTCCAGTCCTGCGCGCCGCACGCCGGACACACCTTGCGAGAGGGAAACGCCACCTTGCCGCAGCCACAGCACCGCGATGCCTCGAGACGGTAGCGGCTGGGGATCTCCCTCCAATACCTGGGACTCGGCATCGCTCAAACCCTCCGGAAGACGTGGACCACCGAGCTGGCTCCGGAGCCACCCATGTTCTGGGCGAGCCCGACGTCGGCGTCCTGCACCTGGCGCTCGCCCGCCTCGCCACGTAGCTGCTCGAAGATCTCGATGGCCTGCGCCACACCGGTGGCGCCCACTGGGTGCCCCTTGGACTTGAGCCCCCCGCTCGTGTTCACCGGTACTCTACCGCCCAGCGCCGAGAAGCCGCTCCGGGCCGCTTCCCCACCCTTGCCCCGCTCCACGAGACAGAGAGCCTCGAGACAGCAGATCTCGGCGATCGAGAAGCAGTCGTGCACCTCCACGACGTCTACGTCGGACGGCTTGATGTCGGCCATCTTATAAGCCCGGCCCGCCGAGAGACTTACCGAGTCGAGGAAGGCCGGCTCGTTGCGGTCGGCCAGCGCCATGGAGCCGGTGGCGAATCCGCTCCCCACGATCTTGACCGGGCGATCGGTGAACTCCCCCACCCGCTCCAGCGGGCAGAGCAGCACTGCGGCGGCGCCGTCACTCACCGGGGAGCAGTGCAACAGGCGCAGCGGCTCTGCTACGAGCGAGGAGTTCATCACCTCTTGCAAGGTCACCTCACGTCGGAACTGCGCCTTGGGATTGAGAGCGCCGTGCCGGTGGTTCTTCACCGAAACTGCGGCCAGATCCTCTTCGGTGGTGCCGTAAGCCTCCATGTGCGCTCGGGCAATCATCGCATAGAGACCCGGGAAGGTGATCCCGTGATAGGCCTCTGTCTCCTGATCCGCTGCCGAGGCGAGCACCGAGGCCACGTCGCCACCGTCGTTCATCTTCTCGACTCCGGCGGCCAGTACCACATCGCTCATCCCCGAAGCGACCTCGATGTACGCCTGGCGCAGCGCTACTCCTCCCGAGGCGCAGGCGGACTCGACGCGCGCAGCCGGAATCCCCGCCATTCCGAGATAATCGGCCATCAATGGCCCGAGGTGCTCCTGTCCCACAAACTGCCCACCCGACATGTTGCCCACGTAGATGGCGTCGAGGTGGTCCGCCGATGCGCTGCGCATCGCCTCCGTGGCCGCCTCGACAAAGAGATCGCGAAGGCTCGACTGCCAGAGTTCGCCGAATCGGGTCATTCCCGCTCCGACGATCGCCACCTCCCGCATCTCCTCCTCCTCTCTGCGCGTTCGGTCCGCCGATCCGCCGCCTATTGATTGACGATGATCTTCTCTCGGTACTTCGCGTACTCCCCGTACGACAGGTAGCGACGCCGTCCCTCGAGCAGCGACCGCACCGTGGGGGCTCGCGGCCGTCGCTTGGGCAGCTCCGCCGTTGCCCGCAGTACGAAGGAGTCGCTCCCCGCACCCGATCCGAACGAGGTGATGAGTATCAGGTCGTCCGGATCGGCCACGTCAAGGATGGCTGCGAGCCCCGTAGGCGAAGACCCGGAGTAGGTGTTACCCATGGTGGGCACCACCCAGCCAGTCTCGAGCTGCTCCTTGGTGAACCCCAGGGTCTTCCCAGCCGAGAGCGGGAACTTGCCGTTTGGCATGTGGAACACGGCGAAGCGGAAGTCCTTCGCCTTCAGCCCCGTCTTGTCGAGGATGGCCTGGCTCGCCGCCAGGACGTGCTTGAAGTAGGCCGGCTCGCCGGTGCAGCGCCCCCCGTGCCGCGGGTAGAACTCCCCTTCCCGCCGCCAGAAGTCGGGCGTATCGCTGGTGTAACTGTAGGTGTCGACCACGTCGGCGAGCAGGTTCTTGCTGCCGAAGAGGAACGCCGCGCCGCCGGCCGAGGCGGAGAACTCCAGCGCGTCGTTGGGTGCGCCCTGCGACGTGTCTGCCCCGATACCGAGCGCGAACTCGACCTGACCCGCCTCCACCAGGCCGTAGGCGACGAACATCGCCTCAGTGCCCGCCTTGCAGGCGAACTCGAAGTCCGCCACATGAACCTCTGGACCGATACCCAGCGCGTCGACTAGCACAGTACCGCTGGGCTTCACGGCATAGGGATGCGACTCCGAACCGACGTATACCGCCCCGATCCGCGCCGGATCGATCCCGGCCCGGTCGATTGCCCCCCGCGCGGCCGCAACTGAGATGGTGATGGTGTCTTCATCGATCCCGGGGACGGACTTCTCCTCCAAGAGAAGCCCCTTGCGGATGGTCTCGGGCTCCTTGCCCCACTGTCGGGCAATCTCCTCCGTCTTTATCCGATTTCGGGGGATGAACGCCCCGTAACCCACAATCCCTGCCATAGCCACCTCCACCGCCGGAGCGGAGCGCGAAGTGCAGACTCTCCGGCCAATAGGGGGGATGGTGCTTTAAGAAGGGATGAAAGGCGATTTAAGGCGGCTAGCCCATCCAGAACCCCTTACGGTGGGATACGCCCAGCACCTTGCGGCATGCCGGGCAGAGGTAGAGGAACCGCCTACCCAGCATCCCAGCCAGTTCCTGGAACCAGACCTCGTGGAGGTCCGCCGCGCAGTGGGGGCACAGCGGCACGATGTCGTCACGTCTCGTCAGTCCGATCATGATCGATCTCCTCACCCTGCCCCACTCTCACCCGGGGAGGTGGGGTGGTGGGCTATTCCACCTGCCACACCGTATCCAGCACCGTCCCGTCCACCCACTTCACCACGGCCACCGGCCGGTCAGTGACGCGCGGCGGTTCCGGCTGGCCCCCGATCAGCCGCTCCACCTCATCCTTGATCTCCTGGATGGGCCGAATGGGGAGCTGCGAGCCGCGCACGCGATCGAGCAGGTCGGTTCGGCGTGGGTTGATGGCAATGCCGCGTTCGGTCACTACGACGTCGATCAGCTCTTCGGGTCCCGTCAGGGTGGTTACCTCGTCGACAATGACGGGGATCCGGTCGCGGAACGACGGGACCGCGAGAATCGTGCACCCGGCGAACAGACAGTTCTGCCAGCCACCGATGCCATGGAGCAGGAGGCCGTCGGAGTGCGTGACCACGTTGGCGTTGAAGCTCACGTCTACTTCAGTGGCGCCCAGTACGGTGGCGTCCACCATGGAGGCGAAGTTGCCCTTGCCGTGGAAGTTGTACGACGTGAACGGCGAAGTCGCTACGTGCCGCGGGTCGGAGGCGATCGACTCCACCCCTGCGAGGTCGAACGTCTGGCCGTCCAGGATGTAGTCGGTGAGTCCATCTCGCAGCAAGTCCACCAGGTACTGGGTCGAGCCACCGCGGACGAAGCGCGCCTTAACACCGGCGTCCTGCATCATCTCTTTGAGGAACTGCACGAACGCCAGCGCGATCCCACCGGCACCCGCCTGGAAGGAGAACCCGTCCCGCATGATCCCCGCGTCGTGCAGGAACCGCGCCACGTACTCGGCAATGAGGAGCCGATCGGGACTCTTGGTGATCTGGGTCGTGCCGGAGACGATCTGCGACGGGTCGCCGACGGAGTCCACCTCCACCACGTAGTCCACGTTGTTACCCTGGATCTGCCAGGGGATGCAGGGAAACGGGACCAGGTTGTCGGTCACGACGATCACGCGCTCGGCATGGATCGAGTCGGCCAGTGCGAAGCCCAGCGAGCCGCAGGCCGATGGCCCGTGCGAGCCGTCGCAGTTCCCGAACGCGTCGGCCGTGGGCGCTGCGATCACGGCGATGTCGATCTTCACCTCGCCGTCCTGAATGGCCTGCCACCGCCCGCCGTGGGAGCGGAGCACCCCGAGCCCCCGCATCTTTCCGCGCGAGCAGTACTCGCCGAGCGGCCCGTTCATGCTCCCCTCGATGTGGTGCACCACGCCGCGGTCCATCAGGTCGATGACGGGCGCATGACACGGGAACGAGGCGCTCGGGAACCACATGAGGTCCTTGGCCCCCAGCTCTGCCGCCGCGTTCAGCGCCACCAGCGCCACCTTGTCACCGTTGCGGAAGTGGTGGTGCGTGGAGATCACCATTCCGTCGCTCAGACCGCACCGCTCCAGGGCCGTTCGGAGATCTGGCAGGCGCTTGTCACCGCTGTCCGGATAGTCCTTGCACGAGCGGATCGCAGGTCCGTGCTTGGCACCCCCGGGCCTGAAGGCACCGACGCCTTGGAAGGCCACTTGCTCCCGCCCGTTCACCATCGTGGGGACCTTGCGTCCCGCGGCGTTGACCACGAGATCCGTACCGCTTCGGTCCGCGGCCCTCTTACCCGCGCCCCGCTTACCACCCCGCTTCGACGCGCGCGCGCTCATCGCTCGTCCTCCGGCAACAGCCCGGTCCGCCGGGCGCGCGCGACCAGCCGTTGCGCCCGAAGCACGACCGGCGGATCCACCATGCGGGTGCCCAGGCTCACGACCCCGAGCCCCTTGGCCTCGGCCTCCTCGAACGCCGCAACGATCTTGAGCGCCCTGTCGATCTCCTCTGGGGTGGGCGCAAAGGCCTCGTGGATCGGCTCGATCTGCCGCGGGTGGATGCACCCCATTCCGTCGAAGCCCATGGCGCGGGAGCGTGCCCCCCAAGTCCTGAGACCCTCGACGTCGCCCACGTCGCCGTACACCGAGTCGATGGCCTGGACCCCGGCGGCCCGTGCCGCGTTCACCAGTCGCTGCCGCGCATAAAGGGATTCGTGGCCTTCCTTGGTCTTCACCACCCCGAGATCCGCCGTGTAGTCCTCCAGGCCGATGGTGAGGGCCACCACTGTGTCCGCCGCACCCGCAATGTCGAAGGCGTGCTCCACCCCCCGCGCCGACTCGAGGATCGGCATGAGCCAGATCGGATCTCCACCTCCCCCCTCGTGCTGGATCTGCTGGATCCAGGAAACGACCTGTCTCACCTGCTCGGGCTCATCCGTCTTGGGAATCAGGATGAGATCGGGACCCTCAGGAACAATCACCTCCAGATCGTCGAGACCGAGCGGAAGTTGGTTGATGCGTACCATCCGCTCGGCACCCTGGAAGTCGACACACCGCAGCGCGTTCCGCACCAGGAGGCGAGCGGCATCCTTCTCAGCCGGGTGCACCGAGTCTTCCAGGTCGAGGATGACCGCGTCGGGGTGGTGCAGCCCGGCGTTGACCATGAACTTGGGCTCGTTCCCCGGTAGGTAGAGGCGGGAGCGGCGTAGCCGATCTCTGGGGCTGTGCGGCGGTGTGACCGCGCGTTCTGGGCGGGCATCACCCTGCACCACGACGCCCGCGCGGCGGGCCGCCGCCTCGATCCGTGCCTCGAGCACGAACGGGAGGGCGCCCTTGTCGTCGATATCGATCCTGGCATGCGCCACACCGAGGGTCGTGAGCACCTGCCCTGCCGTGTCGCGAATCGACTTCCCGAAGAATGCGTCGACCTTGGACACCGCATCGATCTCGAGGCCGCCCGACTGCTTGACCTCGAGGGCGACGTGTAGGTCGGAGCGGACGTCGTCGCCCTGGCGGCCGGCCTCACCCCGTTGCGACATGCGGCCTCCCCTCAGCCCAGCCTACTGATTATCGCGTCGGTCATCTGCGTGGTCGTCGCAGCGCCGCGCTCAATCGCCGCGGCTCCACCCGGGAGTCGGGCCATGTCATAGGTGCGGACCTCGCCCTCCTGCACTACCGCCGCCACCGCGCTCCGCACCCGCGTGGCCTTGTCGGTCTCACCCACATGGTCCAGCAGCATGGTTGCGCTGAGAATCATGGCGATGGGATTGACGATGGGCGGATCGAGCTCCGCGTACTTCGGGGCCGACCCGTGCGTGGGCTCGAACACCGCCACCTCGTCACCGATGTTCCCGGAGCATGCAAAGCCCAACCCCCCCACCAGGCCGGCGAACGCGTCCGAGATGATGTCGCCGAACATGTTGCCTGCGACCAGCACGCCGTAGTCTTCCGGATTCTTGGTGAGCCACATCATCTGTGCATCAATGTTGGTGGACCAGTGCTCGACGTCCGGGTAATCCGCCTGCACCTCTCGCGCCACATCCTCCATCATCCCCGACGTCTCGCGCAGCACGTTGGGTTTCTCGCAGATGGTGACCGACCGGTAACCGTGCCTCTTGGCGTACTCGAAGGCGGCGCGCACGATGCGGCGACACGCATTGCGCGTGAACAGCCGCATCGAGATGGCGAGATCCGGGCTCGGTGTCTCGGCGAACGGCCTGTATTTCGGGTGCATCCCCAGCGCGTTGCGCACCACCTGCGGGGGATCGGTCCACTCGATTCCGCAGTACAGGCCCTCGGTATTCTGCCGGAAGATCACCGCATCCACCTTCGGCTCCTCGAATCCACCACCGGCCTGCTGGCGCACGAAGTTCAGCGGGTTCCCGGAAAACGAGCGACACGGCCGGATGCACACGTCCAGGTTGAATAGCTGGCGCATGCCGACGATGGGGCTGAAGTACTCGTAGCCCTGGTCCTGGAGCTCGGCCGCGAGCTCCTTTCTGGCCTGCCCCTTGGGCTTCGAAGTTATGGCGCCGAACAGCCCGAGCTTGTGCTGCCGCAGTAGCTCAATCGTCTCGTTGGGGAGCGGGTTGCCCTGCGTCACCCAAAAGTGCCACCCAATGTCGGCATGCACGTACTCGGCGCCGAACCCCACCGCCTCGAGCACCCGAACTGCCTCCGGAAGCACGATCCCGCCGATGCCGTCGCCCGGCATCGAGACCACCGTGTACTCTGCCATGTCGACCTCTTCCTCCCCTCGTGTACGGCTCGCCGCCAGTGGCGAGCCCGTCGGTCAGCTCAATCCCAGCCGCGCCCGGACCTGATTCTCGATCCCGCCGGCGATCACCAGCGACTGCGGCACCGATCCCAGCGGCGGGAAGCGGAACGTCTCACCGCGATACGTCGCCGTGCTGCGACCGAAGTCTATCTCCAGCGCATCGCCGGGGATGATCGTCGCCTCGCCAGACGCGATGGCGTCGGCCAGCTGCTCCTCGAGCCGGCGCACCAGCGCCGGGCACTCGATGCACGAGAAGCCGTTGTTGTACGCGTTTCGCAGATACGTCTGGGAGAAGCTCCCCGCGATCACCAGCGCGATACCCTTGGCCTGGAGGGCCGTGGCGGCTTGCTCCCGGCTCGACCCCGTGCCGAAGTTCCACGCGCCCACCAGAATGTCACCCGGTGCCGTCCTCGCGGCGAACGTGGGATCGTAGTTTTCCATCACGACCCGCGCCATCTCGTCGCGGCTGAGCTCCCGATAGGTGTAGTCCTTGCCGTAGATGCCGTCGGTGTTGAGGTTGTGCTGCGGCACCAGGACCAGGCGTCCGCTGAGGCGCGCGGGGAAGCCTTCTCGGATCTCCACCACTTCGTCGGCGTGAAGCGGCGCCTCCGACTCGATGAAGTGCCGCTCGGGGCAGCTGCCCTCGGAGGGGTGCGGTCCCGTGATGTATCCTGCCACCGCGGAGGCCGCCACCACCTCCGGGCTCCCCAGATAGCACTGGGCCTCGCGCGAACCCATCCGTCCCTTGAAGTTGCGGTTGGTGGCGGAGATGCCCACCTCGCCCGGCTGCAGCAGCCCCGCCCCCAGCCCGATACACGGCCCGCACCCGGGCGGCAGCGGGTGCGCGCCGGCGTTCAGTATCTGGTTCCACGCTTCGGACTGCTCGGCCTGCTCCTGCACTTCCCGGCTTGCCGCCGCCACGTAGAGCTCGACGCCCGCAGCAACCTGCTTGCCCCGCAGCACGCGAGCGGCTGCTGCGAGATCCTCCAGCCGGCTGTTCACGCACGAAACCAGATACGCCTTATGGATCGCGACCCGCTCCGGCTCGATGTCGGCCACCGAGCGCATCACCTGGACGGTGTCCGGCCCCGAGACGTGCGGGCTCACCTCGGACAGGTCGAGTTCGATGCGCGCGGCATAAGCCGCGCCCTCGTCCGGGCCGGGCGGCTCGCTCGCCCACCGTTCGAGGTCTGCATCGGTGTAGCGCTCGGCCAGCGCATCGCCCAACAGCTCCTTGCGTCCTCGGAGGTACTGGATGGTCACGTCGTCCACCGGGAACCATCCCGCCAGCGCGCCCCACTCGGTCGTCATGTTGGCGACGCTCATGCGCGCGTCCATGCTGAGACTCGCCACGCCGGACCCGGTGAACTCCACGACCGCGTTGAGCACCTCCCCCTGGTTGTAGAGCCCGCAGAGGGTGACGATGACATCCTTGCCGGTGACCCCTTCGCGGAGCCGCCGGTGCAGCACCACCTGCACGGTGCGCGGGATCTGCCACCAGAACTCCCCGGTGGCCCAGATCGCCGCCGCGTCGGTGCGCACCACGGGCGTGCCCAGCGCACCGAGGGCTCCGTACATGTTCGAGTGGGAGTCCGACGCTACCACCAGCGAGCCGGGCACGACGTACCCGTGCGCCACCATGATCTGGTGGCCGATCCCCACGCCCGCCGGGTAGAAGTCCACCCCGTGCCGGGCGGCGAACGCCTCGATGTTCCGATACTTGGCCAGGTTGCCCTCGGAGGTGTTCTGGATGTCGTGATCCAGGGTGAACACGGGCTGCCGTGGATCGCGGAAACCCGCGGCGCCGATCGCCTCGAACTTCGTCATCACCGCCGCGGTATTGTCGTGCGTCATGACGTGACGCGGCCGGAGCGACACGACGTCGCCGGTTCGGAGCGGCCGGTCGGGACCTTCCGCGAGGTGATGTTGCGCGATCTTCTCGACGACCGTCTGACCCATTGATGCCTCCGAGCATGCCCCGAGCACGGGCGCTCCCGCGCGGTTACCTGTCAGCCGTACAGAGCTCCATCAGCTGGCTGATCGACCCGACCTGCTCCAACCCCCACACCGTGTCCTTCAACTGCTGCCGCCCCGCATCGCTCAGCACCGGAGTCGCGAGGGCATCGAACTTCGCCTCCACCTCCTCATCCGTGAGCGGGTTGCGGGGATCGCCCTTCGGGTAGTCGAGCTCCTTCGTGTGGCTCGCGCCGTCGGCCGTCTCGATCGTCACCCTCACCCGCTGCAGCTTGGGGAACACCTTCTCGATCTCCGGATCGGCCACGACCTCGACCTTCTCAAGCTGCGCTCGGATCCGCTCGTCCATGATCTTGTCGGGCTCGAACTGCGCCGGTGTCACCTGCCGGTCCACCAGCGCCGCCGCGATCACGTACGGCAGGCTGTGGTCCGCGGTCTCCTTGCTGCGGGGATCGTACTTGGACGGATCCGCCAGGATGTCCGCCGCCCGCGCGAGGGAGCGGATGTGGACCCGCTTCACGTCCTCCGGCGTCAGATCGTGCTCGTGCACTATGTCGAGCACGGCCGAGATCGGGGCGTGCGTGAGCGCCTCGGTGGGGAACGCCTTCATGCCGCAGCGCTCGATGCGCCACGACTCGCCGAGCCCGTCCACCAGAACCTCGAGCTTCCACTCGGGGCCGAAGCAGTGCACCAGCCCTTCCTTGCCGTCGATCACGTGCTCTGGCCCACTATAGCCTCGCTCGGCGAGCAGGGCGGCCAGCACGCCGCTCTGGGTAGCCATCGGGTCCACAGTGTTCTTCATCATGGTGAGCTTGCCGGCGGTCACGGCTCCCAGCGTGGCATGCCGTGAGGCCGAGATCCCGATGGCGTGCTGGCACTGCTCCCAGGAGAGCCCCAACATGCGGGACGCCACGATGGGAGAGACGAAGGCCGTGAGCGTGGCGTGGTGCCAGCCGCGCTCCCGGATGCCAGGGAAGGCAGCCTCGCACAGCCGCATCTCGAACTCGTGGCCCAACACGATGCCCACAATGAGCTCTCTGCCATCCCGCTCCGTCCGCTCGCCGCAGGCCATGGCAGCGGGAATGATGTCGGAGGGGTGGGACGGATCCTGCTGCCAGTAGATGTCGTTGTAGTCCATCACCCGGACCATAAGCGCATTCGCCAAGGAAGCAGACACTGGGTCGGTCTTCTTGCCCGAGCCGATGACGGTGGCGGGTCCCTCCCCGCCGATCTCTTCCAGGACCCCGAGGGCGATCTCGGCATCCTCCTGGCGGTATCCACCGAAGGCGCAGCCGAGAGAGTCCAGCAGATAGCGCTTCGCCTCGTGGACCGCCCGCTCACCCAAATCTCCGAAGGAGAGGTCGCTGGCCCACCGGGCCATCCTCGCCGTGATCGTGTCCGACATCCCTTGCCACTCCTTCCCGCGATCGCGGGTCACGCGCGGCTCCTAGTACGCGCTCAGGCCAGGTTCTTGAACGGCAGGTAGCTCATGAAGTCCGCGTGATGGACGATGGTCGCCTCCGTGCTGCGCTTCACCAGGTCGCCCTCGGCCGCGTGCGCCGCGATGCAGTGGCACACCTCATCCGGCACGCCGCACTCCAGCGCCAAAGCAACACCGGTGAATGGATGGCGCAGCGCCTTCCCGCGGGCGCTCTGCCGCGTCACTCCACCCTCTTTCTCGTACTCCAGCAGCTTACCCACATCCGCCAGGATCGCCCCGGCAATCACCGTGTCCAGGTCGATGGTGAGGGCCCTGCCCAGGAACTCCTGCATCGCCCGCGCCCCGTCCCGCGCGATGTGGACCACACAGCGCTTGTGCTCCATGAAGGTAGCCGGGCAGTTGGGAACCAGCAGCGTAAACGGAATCTGATGCAGGTCCTCCGGCGCGAGCGGGCTGCGCTCGAACGCCTCGACCCAGGTCTGGGTGACCTGCTCGCGCAGCGCGGGGCTCTCGATCCACCCGAGCTCCGGCCACAGCTCCTCGACTTGGCTTCTCAGAGAATCAGACATCGCTCGTCATGATGAAGAGTGGCTGCCGCAGCAGCGTCTTGTACCGCGGCCGCAGCCGCTCGGGTCTGTAATACTTCTGCACGTCAATCAGCTTCTTGCGCCCGGTGACGACGTCGATGGGCACGCTATCGTAGACGCCGTTGCGAATGCTCACGAGTCTCCCGAACGTCCCCGAAAGCACGAGGTCGAGCGCCAGGTTCCCGAAGGCCATCGGCACTATGGAATCGAGTGCGTCGGGATCGCCGCAGCGCACCAGGTAACCCAGACGCTGGCTCACGACGTTCACGCGCCGGCCCTGATTGTGCTTGGGCGAGCAGGCCTTCAGCAGGCTCGCCACGCGATCGCCTATGCCGCCGAGCTTCTTGTGGCCGTACTGATCCTGCTCGTCGCTCTCGAATGTCATGGCCCCGGCACCCGTTATACGCGCGCCCTCCGAGACCAGCACGACCGCATACTTGCTCGGGTGGCGGTTCCGGTCATAGCTGAGCAGGTCGCACAGCAGCTCCATCTCGAAGGGATGCTCCGGGATTACGCAGCGGTCGGCGGCGCCCGCCATGGTCGGCAAGAGCGCCGTGTAGCCGGCGTAGCGCCCGAACACCTCGATGACCAGGAACCGCTCGTGGGAGCCCGCCGTGGTACGCAGCCGGTGTGTCGCCTCGATGGTACGCGTCACGCAGGTGCTGAAGCCGATGCAGTAGTCCGTGCCCGGGACGTCGTTGTCCATCGTCTTGGGAACCGCGACGACCTGCACTCCCTCCTCGTGCAGCCGCTGGGCGTAGCTCAAGGTATCGTCGCCGCCGATGGGGATGAGGCAGTCCACCCCGAGGAACTCCAGGTTCTTGAGCACGTCGGCAGTGACGTCGTTCACGTCGTCCGTATAGCGGTCCTGCAGGCGATCGGGCACCAGCGGCTTGGGGAGTCGGCTGGGACGCGTACGCGACGTGTGCAGGAAAGTGCCCCCCGTGCGTCCGGCCCGGTTCACGATGTCCTCGGTGAGGAGCTGCACGTGATCGCCGTTGTCGGCATCGGGATCGGGCACCAGGTCAACCAGCCCGGCCCACCCCCGCCGGATGCCGAGTACCCGGTAGCCCTCCCGCAGAGCGCGGATCGTCACGGCCCGGATGGCCGGGTTGAGCCCCGGCACGTCACCACCGCCGGTCAGGATGCCGATCGTACCCTTCGAAGTCACGGCTATCCTCCTTCGCTCACACCGAACATTTGATCCGGCGTCAGCACGCCGGGAAACATGTGCCGCAAGGCCACCCGGGCCTCGTAGCACAGGTGGCACGCATCGGCGTAGTCGTCCCGGTGCGCCACCGCGTACTCGCGCACCAGCTGCGCCGGACCTCCCTGGAGCAGCGGGCCAACCACCGGATCCACTTCGGGATCGTACGTCTCACAGATCTCACGGAGCGACCGCTGCGTGATGTTACCCACCACGATCCCCTGGCACAGGTGTAGGTTGCCGAACGGATCGAGATGCACCCTTCCTGGCTCCCGCAGGTCTTCGTAGGGGCACTCGGCCAGCGTCGTCCACGGCCTGTGCCTAGCCTTGGCGGCGAGCGTTTCGACCGCCCGGCCGCGAAACATGACGCTCGAGGTGCCCTCCGGAAGCTGGCCCATCGCCAGCCTCGCCGGCGCCTCGGGCTGCGCGATCTCGATGATACCAAGCGGCATCCCAAGCTGTAGCGCAGCGGCGGTGATCGCCTGAGCTCGCTCTGGAAACCGGTCACTCAGATGGTACCGGTCACAGCTGATCGTCAAGTCCTGGACCAGCCCCGTGAACGGGCGCAGGCAACAGAGGGCATCTTCCAGAGAAGTCGCCCAATACCCGTTTGACACGACGCCGACCTTGAAGCCCCGTTCGGATGCGCGGCGCGCCGCCTGCAGCAGCGCCGCGTAGTAGAGAAACGGTTCTCCGCCCTCGAAGTAGACCCACTCGACCGTGCCCAGATCCTGAGCCTGGGCGAGCGCCGCCTCGATCATCTCGAGTGTCATAGTACCCGACTGCCACGGGCTGCCCCAGGCGAAGCAGTGGTCACACTCGAGCGTGCACTGGTAAGTCAGCAACAGGTGCAAGCCGGTGAGCCGCACACTCCCCCCTATGACGCCGCCGACGCCTCGGCGCCCGACGCCGGCCAGGTGGCGAGGAACCGGTCGATCACGTCGCCCAGCGTCGGCTCTCCGATCTCCTGCAGCTCGTAGCGCACCCGTAGCGCGGGCTTGTCGAGCTGGATCAGGCGACGCAGGTCGATGGGGGTCGCCACGAGCACCAGGTCCACTGCGGCGCTGCGGATCGTCTCAGCCAGTTCGGCCACCTGGGCCTCTCCGTAGCCCATGGCCGGGAGCACGTTTCCCGTCGTGGGATACTTCTCGAACGTCTCCTTGATCGAGCCCACGGCGAACGGCCGCGGATCCACGATCGCCGCCGCGCCGTGACGGCGGGCTGCGACCCAACCCGCTCCGTACGCCATCTCGCCGTGCGTGAGCGTCGGCCCATCCTCCACGACCAGCACCGTCTTGCCGCGGATGGACTCACCGTCCTCCACGTAGATCGGGCTCGCCGCCTCGATCATGATCGCGTTGGGATTCAGCTCTGCCGCGACCCTCCTGGTCGTTTCGGTGTCCTCCAGCGACGCCGTGCCGACTTTGTTCACCACGATCACGTCCGCCATCCGAACGTTGGTCTCCCCAGGATGATAGCGCCGCGCGTGATCCGGCCGGTGGGGATCCACGACCACTATGAAGAGATCGGGCTCGTAGAACGGCAGGTCATTGTTGCCGCCGTCCCAGATCACGACGTCGGCTTCCCGCTCGGCCTGGCGCAGGATCTGCTCGTAGTCCACCCCCGCGTATACCACGCTCCCCGTGCTCAGGTGGGGCTCGTACTCCTCGCGCTCCTCGATCGTAACGTCGTGCTCGTCCAGATCCTCGAACGAGGCGAAGCGCTGCACCGCCTGGGCCAGTAGCTTGCCGTACGGCATGGGATGCCGTACCACCACCACCCGCTTGCCCCGGTCCCGCAGGATTCCCGCCACCCGGCGGCTCGTTTGGCTCTTGCCGGCCCCGGTACGGGCAGCACACACCGCCACGACCGGCACCTTCGACTCGAGCATGGTATCGCGGGGTCCCAACAGCAGGTAGTTGGCTCCGGCCGCCATTGCTCGGGAGCCCACGTGCATGACGTGCTCGTGCGTCACGTCGCTGTAGCAGAACACTACGAGATCGATGTTCTGCTCACGGACCAGTTGTTCCATCTCCTCCTCTGGCTCGACCGGTATGCCCCTGGGATAGCGCGATCCGGCCAGCTCGGGCGGGTAGCGGCGCCCTTCGATGTCCGGAATCTGGGTAGCCGTGAACGCAACGACCTCGTAGTCCGGGTTGTCCCGGAAGAAGACGTTGAAGTTGTGAAAGTCTCGCCCCGCCGCCCCCAGAATCACCACGCGCTGCGTCATGGATGGCGCTCCCTATTCGTTCGCATGGAACCGGTCGATGCAATCAGATGCGCAGACCAATATGGTCGCCGTGGAAATATTGCAGGAGGTACGCCCGAACCGGAATGGCCACTCTCGGGCGGACTCGCGCTGGAGGCCGCCGTCTCTAGACGAGGCGAGATGTCACCCGGATGCGCTGATACTTAGTAGGAGCGCTGCAGACGGAGGTGCTTCGGCGATGGGTGGGGAGTGAGTGAACCGCGCGCTCAGGCTTCCAAAGGGGCGGGCGGACGCCCTGCTAGCCCTCGGCGCCCGCCAGGAAGTCGTCCAGCTTCTGCACCTCGGCCTCGGCCCCCAGCTCGAGAAACCGCACACGGGCCTTGCGGGCCAGCTCGGTGGCCTCCTGAGCGCGCTCCAACTCCAGCAGCACCCGTGCCAGGTCCCGTTCCGCCTGCGCAGCCAATAGCGGCCGCCCGTGCTCCTCCGCACGAACGATCACGTCCCGCAGAAGCCGCTCGGCATCCTCGTGCTGCTGGGCCGCGGCATGGGTGCACGCCAGTACCCGGAGAGCCTGGGCCTCACCCACCACGTTGCCCAATGCCCGCTCGGTCTCGAGCGCTCGCTCGATCTCCTTGCGGGCGAGCTCGCCGTCCCCGGAGAGGAGGCGAATCTCGGCGCGGCCACCTCGCGTCAGGGCACCCAGCCGCAGGTCGCCGGCCGACTCCGCCTCCTCCACCGCAGCATTGATGGTCTCCAGGGCCTTCGGGAGGTCGCCCTGGTCGCGGTAGGTGATGGCCATGTTGAGCAGCGCCTCGGCGATGCCTGAGTGCAGGTTGGCCTGCTGAAACGCCGCCAGCGCCATGGTGAACGAGCCGACGGCTCGGCCGAAGTCGCCCCGCAGGTGGGAGATGATCCCCAGGTTGTTGGAGCAGCGACCGACCGTGCCGTGGTCCCCCTCCCGCTTCGCCCCCGCCAGCGCCCGGCCGAAGTAGTCCGCCGCCTCCTCGATCCGCCCTTCCACCAGAGCAATGGCGCCCGAAACGTTGAGCGCTCGGGCTTCGATGGCACGGTCACCGCGCTCGCGCGACCGCTCCAGGGCGACCCGCACCCACCGCTGCGCCTCCGCACCCCTCCCGAGGCGCCCGTGCGCGATGCCGTACAGCAATGCCAACGTCGGGGAGCGTTCCAGGTCCTGCGACGACGACGTGCTCAGGTAGTCGAGCAGACTCGCGTCCTGCCCCGTGTCGGCCAGATCTTGCGCCTTGTTGAGCATGAGCAGTGACTCCCGAACGTCCTTCGTCACCAAGACACCCCGTATCCGGAGAAGTGATACAACCGAGCTGCGAACCACTTGCCGCGAACCGAATGCCATGCCCGCATGGGCCGCCACGGCCCGCCGGGCTTCTTCTGATACCAGAGTCTCAGCCTGCGGTGCTCGATCTGACGGTCAGCCTCGTCTACCCTCCCATCGCCATTGAAGTCCCAGTCGGCTCCACCGTACCAGATCCACAGGCGCGCCGGATTCCAGCGACTGAATCGCAGGCCGGACGGCTCGAGGTACGCCGCGATCCGCAGCCCATCCAGGGTCACCGTGATCCGAACGCGCTCGCCCCAGGCGAGCCGGCTTCCGTTGGGGCGGCGGCGCAGCGCGTAGCGCGGAATATCGAGGCGCAAGAACGGCAGGACGCCATCGCCGTTCGCGTAGTTGATCTGCACGTAGCTGTGCTTGCCCACTGTGGCCCAGAAACTGACACGGTACGTGTCGAGCGGCACTTGGTCGGCGCTCGGAGCCAGCGCTTGGTCGATGGGAAGCTCCTCGACCTGGTCGTTGTCCCACGACCCCAGGACCGCCGTGAACTGCGCGGTCTCTCCCGCCTGCCACATCAGGCCGTGCAGCTCTCCGTCGGGCACGGCCAAGTCTTGGGCGGGCGGCGCGTTCATCGATGGCCCAGTAGCGTCACTACAGGCCGCGATCACGCCCGCGCCCAGCGCGATCAGAAGTGTCCGTCGTTTCATGGCGTCCTCCGTCAGTGGGCCTCGAGCCACCGGGCGCCGCAATGCCGCACCTGGGCGCCGGGCGCGACACGGGTACCCTCAGGAGTCCTGGGGATGCATGGAGCATGCCCCTCCGGAGCAGGCCTCGTAAGCTCAATCGTGGCAGGTAGTTCTGAGACTGGACCTCAATGCCCCACCTGAGCCGTGATGACCCACACCGGGGCGATCCGTACCAGTGGGGTCAGGCGCGCCCGGAGTGGAGGTCCAGCAGCCTCCGCAGGCGCCGCCGCGAGATCCCCAGCCGTCGCGCCGCCTCGCTGCGGTTGCCGCCGCAGCCGTCGAGGGTGGCCTGGGCCGCCGCGGCCGTGATGTCGTCCAGCCTCGCGGGGAACGGCAGCGGGCCGCCGGTCTCCGCAATCGTGCTGTCCTGCGGCACCAGCTCCGCAACCGCCAGCTCGCCGGGCGGGGACAGCAGCAGGGCCCGCTCAACCGCGTTCTTCAGCTCTCGCACGTTTCCCGGCCAGTGGTACCCCATGAGCGCCTCACACAGCTCGGGGTCGAGGGCCGGGGCCGGGACTCCGTGCTCCTGGGCCGTCCGCTCCAGTAGCTCACGGGCGATGAGCACCACATCGTCGCCGCGCTTCCTCAAGGGTGGCAGGGAGAGCGTGATCACGCTGACCCGGAAGTAGAGGTCGCGCCGGAAGCTCCCTTCCTGCACCGCATGGTCGAGGTTGTCGTTGGTGGCCGCGATGATGCGCACGTTGATGTGCCGCGACTTCGTGCCTCCGACCCTGCGAACCTGCTTGTCTTCCAGCACCCGCAGGAGCTTGGCCTGCAGGTCGAGGGGGAGGGTGGCGATCTCGTCGAGGAACAGGGTGCCGCCTTCGGCTATCTCGAACAGTCCGGGCTTTGCCGCGTGGGCGTCGGTGAACGCGCCGCGCTCGTGCCCGAATAGCTCCGATTCGACGAGGTGCTCGGGGATCGCCGAGCAGTTCACGGCCACGAAGGGCGCGCCGCGCCGCGGACCGCCCCTGTGTATGCCGCGTGCGAGGAGCTCCTTGCCCGTTCCGGTCTCCCCCACGATCAGCGCCGTCGCCTCGGGGTGCGGCAGGACCCGGGCCGCTCGGGCGAGCACAGCCTTGATCGCGCCGCTCTCACCCACGATCCCGCTAAAGGCCTGGGCACGTATCTCCTCGACTCCGCCCACCGCGCGGCGCAGTGCCTCCCGGTGGCGTTCGGCGGCCGCGGCCACCGCGTTTCGCAGGATCTCGAGGTCCTCGGGGAGCGCGAAGTAGTCACTCGCCCCGTGGCCCACCAGGAGGGCCGCGATGCGCCGCCCCGGGTCCGAACCCACCGCCAGCACCGGGACCGCGGCGGGTGGCTCGTGCCCGTCCAGCCAGTCGAGCGCCTCGCGCTCGGCTCCACCGGCGGCCAAGACGACGGCTGCGATCTCCGGACCGACGGCCGTCACGTCCCCTACCCCGACCTGGCGCACGGGTACACGGAGGTCCTCCGCCAGATGATCCCATAGCTCGGCGAACGAGTCGGAGAGCTGGATGATCAGGATGGCAGCCTCAGCCGCCGGCCCCTCCTGGGCTGGCCACTTGCCGGAAGCGCGCTTTCTCCAGACCCTCGTATCGGCGGGAGTTGCCACTTGGCCCCCAAGACTGGTCCGTTTTGACCCACCCCGCGCGAACCGTACCACACCACACGCCCCAGCATATTCCTGTAAGTGATTGTCAAACAGGAACTTGCGAAGCCGCAGCCGTGTGGCCCCTCGATTGCAGTGTTGGCTACCGGCCGCCGACTACCCGGCCGATTCGTGCCACCCAACGGAGGAACCTCACCAGATGAGTGTAAGCCCCGTCCCCTCTAGCGCTGTGGTGACCATCACTACTGGGTCCCCCCGTGCCAACATCACGGGCGAGGCGGCCAGGGGGCTGGCTCACTCCGACCCAGCCGGGCAGCTCTTCCTCGACGCGTTGCTGTCGGTCGGGGAGGCGCTGGGGGCCAAGGACGCCTACACCAGAAGCCACTCCAGGAGGGTGAGGGAGTACGCCGCGGCCATCGGCCGGGAGCTGGGCCTGGGGACCGCTGAGCTGCGCGACGTACGGCTCGCAGGGCAGCTCCACGACGTGGGGAAGATCGGGGTGCCGGATCGGCTCCTGAGCAAGACCGGCCCGTTGACCGACGAGGAGTACGCCGACCTCATGCAGCACACCCTGATCGGCGAGCAGATCCTGCGGCCGCTGCTGCACGACAACACAACGGTGCTCGCAGCGATCCGCTGGCACCATGAGCGGTTCGATGGCACAGGTCTCCCCGACGGCCTCAGCGGCCGGCAGATACCGCTGGTCGCCCGCATCGTCGCGGTGGCCGATGCCTTCGATGCCATGACCAGCGAGCGGCCCTACCGCTCGCCCCTAGACCTGCGAGCCGTGGTCGACGAGCTCAAGCGAGGGGTGGGCTCGCAATTCGACCCGCAGTGCGTAACCGCGTTCCTCCAGGTGCTCGACCGCGCCCTGGACCTGGCGGCAGCTCAACTCAGTACTCGGGTCATCAGGCGGCCGCGAGCCCGCGCACCCGTCCGGGTGCGGCCGGGCACTCGTCCGTCACCCCGCCGCAGCATCCGGCGCGGTGCACGGGCTCGCTGTCCCATTCAACCGCCGCCCAGGAGGGGTGGGCTGGCGCTCGTCGGTGCCCGGGCGCCGCCCCGCGGACTACCCGCCAGCCGGTCCGCCCCTCCCCCGAGCCCACCGACCCAGGAAGCCCCCGGCCGGAGGGCCTTTGCCTGCCCGCAAGTACCCTTCTAAGAACGCTTTAATCAACTTTCATGGCGGGATCACCGCCTCGCCGGCAAGTTTCGATGGCGGGTGAGTCGATCGTTCTGATCGCCCGGTTTAGCCTCCGGCCGCTCAGGCCGGACGGGAGGTCGCCTGGTGCGTGCGGTCATAGATGGCGCCGCCGAGGTCATCGCGAGCGCCCGAGTCGATGGACGGACGGTCCTGCTGGACCCAGAGGGCTTCACCCTGGTCCGGGCCCTCGGTATCGCCGCGCCCGCCCAGCTCTTCGTTCGAAATCTCGCCGAGTTACAGCGCGCGGACCTCGCGGCGGTGACGGGCGACCGCGTGGTGGTGAAGCTGGTTTCGCCCCGTATACCTCACAGAACCGACGTGGGCGGGGTCGTGGTGGTGCCCAACGAGCACGCCGCCGTGGCAGCCGCCATCGAGCATATCTCGGCCCGGGTCGGTGACACCCCGGTGACCGGCTACACGGTCAACGAGTTCGTTCCCCACGACCACACCCTGGGCACCCAGCTCCTGCTGGGGATGCGCTGGACCGAAGACTTCGGGCCCGTGGTCACCTTCGGCCCCGGCGGCGTGCTCACCGAGTTCCTTGCCGAGAACCTGGTTCCGGGAAGGGAGGTCGCGGTGCTCGCGCCTGGTCTCACGCGCCGCGACGAGCTTCCCGAACTGCTCCACGCGAAGGCCATCACCCGCCTGGCCACCGGCGACGCGCGTGGCGCCGAGACCCGCATCTCGCTGACCGACCTCGCCGCGCTGGTCCAAGGCTGCCTCGCCTTCGCGGCCAGCCCAGATGCCGCCGAGATCGCCGAGTTCGAGATCAACCCCCTCGTGCTGACGGGGAGCGGGCCCGTGGCCCTGGACGTGCTCGTGCGGCTGCGCGAGCCCTCGTCGGAAGCGGCGCCCGAGCGTCCGATCCACAAGATCGAGCAGCTGCTCGAGCCCAGGACCGTGGCGCTCATCGGCGTGTCCGAGGCCGCCAACCCGGGCCGCGTCATCCTGCAGAACCTGCTGCGCGGGGGGTTCCCCCCGGAGCGCCTGTCAGTGGTGAAGCCCGGCTCCGATGCGATCGATGGCGTAAGCTGCTACCCGGACATCGCCTCGCTCCCCGGCACCGTCGACCTGTTGATCCTGAGCATTGCCGCGTCACAGACGCCGCCGGCAATCGAGCAGGTCATCGCACACCACAAGGCAGAGAGCGTGATCGTCATCCCGGGAGGCTTGGGAGAACGCTCGGGAACACAGGGACTCGAGCAGCGGATGCGGCAGGCGCTCGCCGCGGCGCGCGAGACTCCGTGGCAAGGACCGGTGGTCAACGGAGGCAACTGCCTGGGGGTACGCTCCGTGGCCGGCCGCTACAACACGCTGTTCATCCCCGAGTACAAGCTCCCCTGGCCCGAGGGGCCAGTGAGCCCGGTGGCCGTGATCTCGCAGAGCGGGGCCTTCGCCGTCGCGAAGTCGAGCAAGCTCGCCCAACTCAATCCGCGCTACGTGATCTCGATCGGCAACCAGACCGACCTCACCGTCGGTGACTACCTCACCTACCTCAAGGACGATACCGAGGTCGAGGTGTTCGCCTGCTACGTCGAGGGATTCCGGACGCTGGACGGGCGTCGCTGGCTCGAGGCGGCTGCCGAGATCACCGCCAGCGGGCGGACGGTGTTGCTCTACCGTGGCGGCCGCACGCCGGCGGGCGTCCAGGCCACCGCGTCGCATACCGCGGCAATCGCCGGCGACTACGCCGTTTTGCAGGAGCTGGCGCAAGGGGCCGGCGTAGTGCTGGCCGACACCCTCGCCGACTTCGAGGACCTCATCCGGCTCTTCATCTACCTGCGTGACAAGACGGTGGGTGGGTGGCGGCTCGGGGCCGTCTCCAATGCCGGGTTCGAATGCGTGGCCATCGCCGACAACCTGGGCCGGTTCCGACTGGAACAGTTCAGCCCCGCCACGGTGAGCCGCATCGAGGCCGTCCTGCAGGGACCCCGGCTCGAGCGGGTCATCGAGGCGCGCAACCCGGTGGATCTCACGCCTATCATGGACGACGCGACGTCGGCGAAGGCGATGCGTGCGGCGCTGGACGACGAGAACGTGGACGTGGGAGTCCTGGGATGCGTGCCGCTCACCTGCGCCCTCAACACATTGCCAGCGGGAGAGGGCCACGCAGAGGACGTCACGGGGGCCGACTCGATCGCGCGGCATCTGGCTGAGCTCAGGAACGACTGCACCAAGGCGTGGGTCGCCGTCGTGGACGGCGGTCCGCAGTACGACGCCATGGTCGCCCACCTCGAGGCGCACGGGGTGCCTAGCTTTCGCACCGTGGACCGGGCACTACGGGTGTTCGAGACATACTGCAGCAGCCGATTAAGTTTGATGGACAGGTAGTCCCATCACTGAGACCGGAACCGCACATGGTAACGACCAAGACCAAGCTCAGGCCAAAACCGTTCCTCTTCCCGCAGCTCTGCAAGGCGTGTGGGCGATGCATCGACGCCTGCCCCAAGCACTGCATCGAGATGGGAACGGAGATCGAGCCGATGACCGGCTTCACGCCCGTCGTCGTGAACCTGGACGTCTGTAACGGCTGTGGCCTGTGCTACAACGCCTGTCCGGAACCCTACGGACTCATGCCGACGCCCTCGGACATCGAGGGAATCGACATGGTGGTGAGCGACCCGTTCTCATACTTCGGCCCGCGGGCCAGGGCCGCGCCGGCGGCGGAGCCGATTCCCGACCGGCAGGTGCCCCTTCCCGATCTCGAGCCACTCGTGCTCAAGGGGAATCACGCCGCGGCGATCGGGGCCCTGCTGGGAGGCTGTCGCCACTTCTTCGGCTATCCGATCACTCCCTCCACCGAGGGGGCGGAGCTGATGGCCCGGCTGCTGCCGCAGCTCAAGGGGATCTTCGTGCAGGCGGTGAGCGAGGTGGCGACGGCCAACATGATGTATGGGTGCGGCGGCGCGGGGCTGCGCTGCATGACCTTCACGTCCTCACCGGGATTCAGCCTGATGTTGGAGGGGATCTCCTACATGATCGGCGCCCAGATCCCCGGCGTGTTCATCAACGTCATGCGCGGAGGTCCCGGCCTGGGCAACATCGGGCCGGAGCAGGGCGACATCAAGCTGGCGTGCCGCGGGCTGGGGCACGGCAACACCCACGCGCTGGTACTGGCACCGTCCAATCCGCAGGAGATGCTGGATCTCACGATGCAGGCGTTTGACCTTGCGTTCGAGTACCGCAATCCGGTCGTAGTGGTAGGAGACGGCTTCCTCGGACAGGTGACCGGCCGTGTCACGCTCCCCGAGTTCCTCGTGCAACCCGGCCTTCCGGAATGGGCGGTATACGGCGACGCGGCGCACCGCGGAAACCTGCACACCTCGATCTTGCTCAACGAGCCGGACCTCGAGGCGCACAACCTGCGCCTCAACGACAAGTACCGACGCATGACGGAGCGCGAGCAACGCTCGGAGAGCTTTCACTGCGACGACGCGGAGTGGCTCGTCGTGGCGTGCAACACGCCGGCGCGCATGGCGAAGGGCGCGATCCAGGTGCTGCGCACGCGAGGGGTGAAGGTCGGATTGTTCCGACCGGTCACGCTGTGGCCCTTCCCGATCGACGCGCTGCTGCCGCTGCTCGACGGCAAGCGCGGCCTGATCGTGGTCGAAGCCGGGTCCGGTCAGCTCGAGGACGAGGTGCGGCTGGCCCTGAGCCATGCCGGCGAGACGTCCCCGCCAGAGATCCACCGGGTGCAGCGCTACGGCGGCATGCTCCCCCAGCAGGAGGAGATCGTGGAACACATCACCGCCCTCGCGGAGGGGAACCATGGATAGCGTGTTCTACGGCCAGTTCGAACGCCACGCGCGCGGTGAGGGCCTCAAGAACCTGACCACGCATTATTGCCCCGGGTGCGGCCACGGCCTGATCCACAAGTACCTCGCCGAGTCGCTCGACGAGCTGGGCGTGCAGGACCGCACGGTGGCCATCTCGCCCGTGGGATGCGCGGTCTTCATGTACTACTACCTGGACGTGGGGAATGTCCAGGCAGCCCACGGCAGGGCACCCGCGGTGGCCATCGGCCACAAGGTGGCCAACCCCGACTCAATCGTGGTGAGCTACCAGGGCGACGGCGATCTGGCTTCCATCGGGCTGGCAGAGATCATGCAGGCCACGTCGATGGGCCTGCCCCTGACCATCATCTTCGTCAACAACGCCATCTACGGCATGACCGGCGGGCAGATGGCACCCACCACTCTGCCTGATCAGCGCACGACGACGACCCCGACCGGCCGCGCCCGCATCACGGGCGAACCGATGAAGATGGCCGAAACGGTCGCCCAAATGGACGCACCGGTCTACGTGGAGCGCGTCGCGCTGTACGACAACAAGCAGCGGACCCGGGCGAAGAAAGCCATCAAGAAGGCACTGCAATTGCAGGTCGAGAACCGGGGGCTCGCGTTCGTGGAGGTACTCTCCGAGTGCCCCATCCATCTGCACATGACGCCCTCCGAAGCGGAGCAGTGGGTGAAGGAGCGGATGGTCCCGGTCTTCCCGCTCGGCGTGAAGAAGGACGTCGAGATCGAGCCGTGGTTCGACCCCGGCACGCCGACCTTCGAGCCCGACGAGGTCGCGCGGGTGATTGGGAGCGCCCCCGAGGCGGCGCAACGCTTCGGCCGCGGCTTCCCGTCACACATTCACGCGGAGGACATCGCCATCAAGTTCGCAGGGGCGGGCGGCGATGGCGCACAGACGATCGCGGTGCTCACCGTGCGGACTGCGATCAACGAGGGGTTCGACGCGACCCACATACCGTGCTACGGCCCCGAGTCCCGCGGCGGAACCTCGTACGCGGACGTGCACATCGCTACGCAAGAGGTGCTGTCCCCCGCGTCACCGTCCCCGCATGTGCTCCTGGCGTTCAACCCACCTAGCCTCGAGAAGTTCGGACCGGCGGTGGAGCCCGGCGGCATCGTGATCTACGACAGCTCCATCATACCGCAACCACCCGAGCTGGACTCGAGCGTCCAGATGACCGGCATCCCCTGCACGGAGATCGCGGTTGACCTGGGCAAGACCATGGTGAAGAACGTCGTGGCCCTGGGCGCCGTCCAGGCGGCCACGGAGCTGTTCCCCGAGGAGAGCTTCGTTGCCACGATGCGGGCGGCGCTGCAAGAGGACTGCGCCTTACTCCAACTGAACGAGGCTGCGTTCGCGCGCGGGATCGCAGCGTTCCGGGAGGCTCGACCGGCAGCTAAGGCGTGAGGAGCACCTTGACCGCGCCGCTCCTACGGCGGTGGCGCGTGGCGGCGAGGGCGGTGCGGTACCGGTGCAGGGGGTAGGTGTGGGTGACCATCTGGGCCACCGGCGCGTCGGTGGCCAGCAGCAGGCGCTGTGCCAGCTCGAAGGTGTGGAGGGTGTCGCCTCCCCACCGCTCACGGCCGTACCCCTGGACTCCCTGGATCGCCAACTCGCGCGCCCACACCATGGTCAGGTCAAGGCGCCGCAGCACGCCGGCGCAGCCGAGCAACACAACGCGCCCCCGCGGCGCGGCGAACCGCAGCGCCTGATTGATGGTCTGACGGCTCCCCACACAGTCGTAGACGAGCGGGAATCCCCCCGCCGCGTACACCTCGGGACCTACGGGCGGGCGGTAAGAGGCGGCGCCGGTCTCGAGCATGGCACGCCGCGCATCGGCGCCGGGCGCCACCGCCTGCGTGGCTCCGAGTCGCCGGGCGAGCTCGCGCTCTGCGGGGCGCTTGGCCTGCACCGTCACCTCCCCGTCGTACCCCAGTGCGCGCAGCGCCCAGGTGGTCGAGAACGCGATCGGCCCGCTCCCGATCACCAGCACGCGCTCGACCGTGTCGGGCGGGGAACGGAGGACGGCGTGCACGGCGATCGACAGCGGCTCGAGGAGAACGGCCGCGCGATCGTCGAGCCCGTCGGCCACCGGGTGGACCTGCGACTCGTGGGCGACTACTCGCTCCCCCCATCCGCCGGGCAGATCGCGGTGGTACCCCAGAGCGATCCCGCGCGCCAGGAGCCGTCCCCCAATCCGCAGCGGGCCGGCCTCGCCGCCGCGGGTGCACGTGCCGGGCCGCCCGGCCATGCACGAGGCACACAGCTCCCCGGGGCCGTAGCCGCGCACCGCGCAGGAGACGATGGGGTCAATCGCGATCCGCTGTCCGGGCCGCACATGCGTGACCGCCCGACCGACCTCCGTGACACGCGCGAGAATCTCGTGCCCCAGCACGCAGGGGAACGACGCGAACGGCTCCATCAGGGGGCTCGTCTTGAACGTGAGCGTCCCCACGTCGGTGCCGCAGATGCCTCCGGCGATCACCGCGGCACCGATCCACTGGTCTCCCGGAAGCTCGGGCGGCGCCGTGTCGCACAGGCGCAGCCCACTGGGCCCGCCGAACACGGCTGCGTCCGTGATCCGGCCGAGCGCCAAGCCCGTGACGTAGCGGGGAATCGAGAAGCTGAATGTGACGGCTCGCATCGGCGTCGTCGGTTGCGCGAAACTCACACCATGCTCCCCACGGCCACCACCGCAGGGGCCCCAACTTCGGACTCGACACCCGCGCCGGTCAAGTGCCCGACGCAGGGATATGAATCACCCAGGAGAGCGACACGATGATCATCGGTGTTCCCCGCGAGATCCACCGCCACGAGCATCGCGTGGCGCTCACGCCGTATGGGGTCAACCAGTTCACGCGACGGGGCCACACCGTCGCGGTCGAGAAGGCCGCCGGCCTCAAGGCACTAT